>JAIPJM010000002.1 GCA_021734255.1 Fidelibacterota bacterium
TGAACAGGGTTACATTCATCTCGCCTCCGCTATTGTTGGGTTACAGAATGGCAGAGACACTCCTTATAGCCCTGCCCTCTAGTTGCGGGGCTATTCTATTTTATTAAAGCCAGATATTCAATCGTTTTGGACAGGTATGCAAAAATAGTGCGAAACTGATTTTGTTGTCGTTCTGAGAGGACCACGGCCACCATATTGACCAGATTCTCGATGAAGGGTCGATAAGGTGAGAATTCCCGCTCACTGGATATTGTCAGGTGGAGCTTCCCATGGCTAATATCCCTGTAGGTCAGTGGAAATGTAAACTCAGAATAACTGGTTTCAGGAGCGCTCTGTTTTGATGACCCAAGGTCTGCAGTATCGAACTCAACCTTAGAAATACCAGGAACCTCGATCAGCCCACTGCAAATAAGATCAGAGATCTGATCTGTCCCTTGCATACTTGTGATCATACCCTGCATAAGGGTGATCTGTCCCAATACCTGGGCAGAAAGTGATCCTGCTTCAGTTTTTGGAGGCATGCGCTAGATATGTTTCGGGTGGAATGTGAAAGGGATTATTCAGAATACTTCCATTAACAATTGTCTTCGGATGAACGCTTAAAATGTTCATGAGGGTAGCACCATCGAGGGAATTAATGTTATACTGGCATACGGTCAACATGGGATGCTTTTCAAGCAGCATGGTGACTTTGGACTCGTACTCCAGCAGCCTGTCCCCGCCCACAGCCTGCATGATATCAGCTGTCATCTCGCCAATGATCCGGGCAAAGGGAAATCCCAGTTCCTGAGTTTCTTGATAAAATGCCTTCAATTCCCCGATGGAGCGCTCGATATCGAAGACATTTTCCTTTAAGTAAGTTTCCCGAATACCTGCCAGGTTTAAGATCCCTTTTGCTCTACAGTCTGCATAAGAAATATTTTCTGCCAGGAAACGCTTCTCAATGAGATCATCATTCAAGCGGTCAGAAAAGCAGGCAATACGCTCGTCCCCATTTATACCGCTTACCAGATAATCCAAGAGCGCTTTATCCTGTTCTTCATGATCAGAATAGAGCTGACAGATATGTGTTCCCGGTGGCACTTGTTCATTTACGATCCCCAAAGGTACCAGTTGATGATTGTGTTCCATCGCGATCCTTCCTCAATTACCAGAATACCAAATCAATTGCTGTGATGTTGGTCTCGTTTCATATTTCATAATTTTCTAGAATTTAACAAAGATTGTTACTTATCCAAGTCATGCGGTAATTGACAAGATTCAGACACAGCCAAAACCCTGTGTGGTGTGTAGTGCTAATAACTGTTCCCAGGCATCCTGGATCCGAGGGTACAGTGTTCGTGACAGAGCCAAATGAAATGGTGGGTTAGGTAACCTGGAAGACTGCTGGGTTTAGCTGTCCTGCTGATCATGCATTTTTTGCATGGTTGGATGCACTTTTATTCAATTCGTCGCCTTGATCATATGACGCCCTTAATTTGTATCTATATATTTCTTTGTGACTTACAGCCTTAATTCCGTGTTGGCATATATTTTGGGTATACTTATGCAGAAAACATGAAAATAAAGGAATAACACGTGGAATATAATATCGATCGCAACATACGAGAAAATGAAGAGGGGCTTATCCTCATCGTTGATACCAACCCTGAAACATCTCAGATGACATCGAATCTACTGAAGATCTATGGCTTTCAAACGATAGCAACCGACAAATCCAGTGGTACCCACTCACTATGCCGGGACCTGCCCATATCAATTATCATTGCAGATAAGTTGATCAGTGGACTCAACGACATCAACTACAGTAGAAAGATCATGATCGATCATTTGCAGGAACGATTCATTGGCATTCCAAACGGCAATGAACGGGATGATCGTATGCAGGAGGAGATGGCAGATATGCTGTCAGCGCTCTTGTCTGTAAACAGTTATAATTGAATCCATCAATTCCAGTCTTGCACTTTCCAGTTTACGCGATCATGGCCAATCAGGACTTACTCCGAATGGCCCTCTGTTCTGAGGTCCAAAGAGCTGCAGGCATGGGTCTGATAAGTGTGCAATTTCTGAAATTGGGCCATGAAATTACTACATATCCGAACACAATTGACCTTAAGGCAATATTTATAAGATATTAATTATTATTATTTTATATAGACATACAAGCGTTGGTATGGTTCTTTCATAATATGAAGTGTAATAATTTGGTAATCAATGAACGAAGACCAGGAATCGCCCCTAAAACAGCAGGGATTCCAGGAGGTAAAGATGAAGCAACGAGTCCTGAATATTCTGATCCTTTCTACCATCCTTTTCACAGGAAGCGCTCTCGCTAATGACGCCAATAATTGTATGAATATACTTCCCAAAGGGATCTACTCGGAACTCAGCAAGATCGGATGGTTTGCAGAATACGAGTTATGCACTGAGGTCAACCCCATGTATCAACGCGGAGATTTCAATGGGGATGGTGCAATAGATTTTGCCGTTCAAATTCGTGCAAAAAAGACTGGGAAACGCGGTATTCTCATTATGCATGCCAATGATTCCTTTCTGCACGTCATTGGAGCTGGTGTAAAAATGGGTGATCTTGGGGACAATTTTGATTGGTTGAACCAGTGGAAGATAGACTCGTATACCGTGCGCCGTTCACGTTATGGGTCTTCGGTGGAAGCCCTGGTATTGAATCACCCAACACACCCGGGCACACTTGTGTTCTGGGATGGCAAAGGCTACATCGCCCATGAGCTGGAAGCCTATTATTACTATTCCGACTCAATCCATATCACACAATCCCTGGATTCGGATTTAGCGGCTAACTTACCTTAGGATCCGATCTTACTCTGTGCCTGCCCCTATACACCTCCCAACATCGTCTATAAGAGGCAGGCTCCAGAGGTCCGGCATTCAGACTTACTCCCTTTCCCAAAACATACGCTGAGACTGAAAAGAGCAAGCCCCATGCTGAGATGGGGCTTGCTTGTGCTCATCTTTTTTAGTGTCAGGATCTAGATATCATACTTCTCCAGACGATTATAAAGCGTACGCAGGCTGATCCCAAGCACACGTGCTACCTGGGATTTATTACCCCCCAATTCGTGATAAGCTTTCAGGATATGTTCCCTTTCAATCTCCTCAAGGGGTAGGATATCTGACTCTCCCTGATAACTATTGTCGATATTTTCGCTCACCTGTAGAATCTCGGGCGGCAGTTTTTCAATTTTAAGATCCTTACCACCGGATAGGAGCAAGACCCGTTCTAAGGCATTTTGCAGTTCCCTCACATTGCCCGGCCAACTATAATTCATGAGCCTTTGAATAAATTCAGACTCACTATCATACCTGACACCTTCCAAACCCTTTTTCGTACAGACGTATTCAACCAGTTTGGGAATATCTGATTTCCGCTTGCTTAAGGGTGGCACATCTATGATGAACGGACTGAGCCGATAAAACAGATCTTCTCTAAAGCTACCAGATCCCACCATACTCTTTAAGTCCCGATTTGTGGAGGTGAGGACGCGGAAATCCGATTCCAATTCCTTGTGTCCACCCACTCTTCGAAATTGCCCGGATTCTAAGGTTCTGAGTAGCTTGGCCTGAAGTCTCTCATCCATCTCCCCAATTTCGTCAAGCAGGATCGTCCCTTTATTGGCGACTTCAAAAAGACCGTATTTTCTTGCATTTGCTCCGGAAAAGGCGCCTCGTTCATGTCCGAATAATTCACTTTCCAGGAGGTCGTGCGGTATTGCCGCACAATTGATGGCCACAAAGGGATGATCTTTCCTTTTCCCCTTTTCATGAATGGATCTGGCAACGAGTTCCTTACCGGTACCCGTTTTACCAGTGATCAGGACAGCGATATCCGATTGGCTCACTTGCTCAATATCAGATTTAACTTTTCGAATACCAGACGAATTACCGATAATGACGGTAGATTCGCTTCCAGAGATCGCCTGACGCAAGGCTTTATTGTTAAGCCTGATCTTGTAAACATTGTGGATCTTTTTGGCGATCTTTAATAGTTCTTCGTTTGAGACTGGTTTCACCAGATATTCATCTGCACCCGTCTTAATGGCTTCCACAGCGGTCTCAATAGACGAGTACCCGGTGAATAGTACGATATACGTATCTTCAGATTTTTTCCTTATCTCTGTTGTAAGATCAAGACCTGTCATGGACGGCATCATGATATCTGAAAATATCAGTTCATAGGAGGCATCATTGAACATCTGCAGTGCTTCCTTGCCATCCTGAGCCGTATCAACGTCATATCCCTCCGAAGTAAGCACCTTCTTAAGACCTTTACGAATCCCTTCTTCATCGTCTACAATCAGGATTTTATAATCTTCCACAATATACCTCCGACCTATTATTTAGGTTCATCATCTTGATTGCTCATCGCCAGGTTTACCTTAATAAGCAATTGATCCTTATCCCACGGTTTTCTTAAATAACTGGTATTTGGTAGTTTATCTATGCTCTCTTCCACATCAAGTTCAATGTTCCCACTACTGATGATGATGTGGGTATCGATCTCTTTTTTACGAACGACCTCGATGAATTCGAGTCCTGACATTCCTGGCAGCGCGAGATCACAAATGATCAGATCAAAAACCGTGTGGTCTTTCAATAAAATATCCAATGCCTCTTCAGCGGTTTCGTACGCCTGGATCTTATGACCCTTCCTGACTAATATTTTCTCAGCAGCAGACCTTATTATTTCTTCATCGTCGATGAATAGAATGTTCAAGTCAGTCCTGTCCACCAAGTCCTCCATTTCAGTTTGTCCGTCTTCTTCTTTTTCTTCGCCCTCCGTAATTGGGAATAGAACATGAAAACAAGTTCCTCTATCCAACTCCGTGTCGACCCTTATTGCACCGCCCATATCTGTGATCATACCGTAGGCTACAGACAATCCCAGACCGGTACCCTGACCTGATGATCTCTTTGTAAAAAATGGATCGTACATGTGTTTGGCTGTTTCTTCATCCATGCCCTGGCCGGTGTCACAGATCTTCAACTCCAGGTAATCATTCCCTGCTGGTACTTCAAATAACTCCAGCGCTTTTGCGTCGGCATAATCGTAATGGATTCTCAGGATCTTATCTCTACCCTCAATATCCTCCATTGCCTGCACAGCATTCTCGCAGAGGCACAACACTATTTGATCAATGTAAGTGGGATCACACTGGATCATCTTAACCTCTTTGTTGATCGACTGTTCAATTTTTATGGCTTTTGGAGCTGTGGCGCTGATCAGTTTCAGTACTTCGCTAATAATTGCCTGACTACGTACCCGCTGGATTTGTGGTTTGTTATGTCGGCTAAATGTTAATATCTGTCTTACCAACTGGGAGGCACGCTCCCTTACCTTTTCTATTTGCAGGTAATTCTCATATAGCTCATCATCCTCAGATAGATATCCTTTCATGAGCCCCAGGTTCAAACTTTGCACCTGCAGAATATTATTGAATTCATGGCCAATGCCACCAGCCAAACGCCCGATCGCCTCTAATCTTTGAGATTGATGCAGCTGATTGGTCAGCTCAGCTTGTTTTTCTTCCAGCAAAGCCCGCTCAGTCTCATCCCGGGACACTGCGATAATACCACGCACCTTGCCTTTATTATCGAGCATGGGTGTATACTTGACCCTGAGCAGCCTTCTGCCCTTCTGCGGAAGGGTGACCCATTCACTGAAGTTCACAACGTTTCCCTCACGGCAGCTGATCAATTTTTGCTCAATGGAGTCAAAAGTTTCTATGCCGAGAACTTCCCTCAGTGATTTTCCAGCCAAATTCTCGCCTTCCCTATTGAATGCTTTATTATAGGCTGTATTGGTACTCTCATACTTAAAATCTAACGATATAAGCGTGATGATATCATCCGATTGTTCAACCAACTCAGCAATGAGCGTTTTCTGTTCTTCTGTAACTTTCCGCTCGGTAATATCCGTACCCGTCGACAGTATTGTCACCAATTCTTCATTCGTGTTCTTGTGTGCTGAGCTCCGCCATTCAATAATTCGCAGGTCACCACTTTTTGTAAGCACTGGAGATTCAGTTATGATAGGTTCATCCTCGCCGGATTCCATCACGTCTTTTAATGATTGTCTCACTGCGTTCTGTTTATAGCCCGGGATACAGGTAGTAATCCAGTCCTTACCGATTAGATCACTTGTCGGGTAACCCAGAAGTTTTGATCCAGACGTATTTATCTTTCTAACCTTGCCAGTCCCATCCAGCAACAGGATGATCTCTGACGCCAGATCAAAATACTGCTCCAGTTCCTGTTTCTGTGTTTTAAGCTCATCCTCAATCCGAACGAGTTTAGAGATGTCAGTTGCACAGATAAGTACAGCATCTTTCTGCTGATAGCTAACCGGAATAATTATTTCTTGAACTGGGTATTTCTCTCCAGCAGCATTTTTATAATTATGTCGCTCCCAGAGACGATCGCGTGAACCTGAAAATAGCGTCTTGATCGAACGCTTAAGTTTTTCCTCGTAGCTCTCATCGCGGATTTCCCGTACGTGCAATCCAACTATCCCGCCCCCTTGATTGGCCTGCTGCGCCGCGCTGTTATTAAAGAGGTAGATCAAATCTTGAATATCAACAATGTACAACTCAATGGGTATCTTACCAATTATGCCTGCGAATGCCTCCAATTCTAAGGCCATATCACCTGATGTAGTCAGGTGCTCTTTAATGGCCAGATAATGACTTATCTGGTTCTTGTTATCTCTGACAGGAATGATCTGGGCACTTTCAGTGTAGAGCTCACCATCTTTCTTTTTATTTTGAAAAAGTCCATGCCACACGTTTCCAGAGGTGATGGTCTCCCACATATCCTTGTAGAAGTCTTTCGATTGGCGACCTGATTGGAGCATCCGGGCGTTTGCCCCCAGTAATTCTGATTCAGAATATCCTGTAAGTTCCACAAATTTGGGATTCACATATTCTATGCTCCCCTCAGAATCCGTAATCATAATGGAAGCTGTACTATTCTGGAGTATGAGGTCCAGGATCTGGCTGTTGGCTTTGATATCATCCATGTTAGGCTCTTTCAGGTCTTCATCTAATTAATTTCTGGTGTTCATCCTCTGCATTATCTACAAGCATGATGCCAAGCCACATTCAATCGTTATCTACTAGTATATATTAGTGTTAAGGTCGTCTTACCTTAGGTTATAATAATCCTTTTTGCAGATTATGCAAGGCGTTTTGCATAATTTGCATGGTCTCGCTCCGACGTAGTGATCAAGCGACCAGTACCCACCAATCACATCAGATCAATCACTATTTCCGCCTCCAGCACCTCCTGTATTAATGGCGGGAATGGTATGAATAATATTCAAACCCGGCATGCATATCGTGCAAAACGGTGAGTTCTCGATCGACTGTCACACTAATATATCTATATGTTTATATTAATGTTATATCTCATTCATCAAACTGGCATGATTATCTCCATAGTATGTTGTAGAGATGATGATATGAAAATCCTTGCCATCAGCATACATGACCACTCACTGAAACGCTTCAGTTATGATCCAATACCATGTCTCTTGGGTTCACCCTGGGTAAGCGAGCGTGCAGCATGCTGAGACGACTGGTCATATTGTCCTTCTTACCCATTATGCTCCTGGGCCAATTCTTCTCCTACCTTCCGTTTGAATATCAAAGCGAGGACACGGTGAGCTCGCGCGTTGTGCTTCTGTCCAACGATACGCTCTATTTTTCATTCATCAGGTTTGACGACGAATATGTATATGGTCATGATATAGCTGAACAGGTTGACCACATCCTTGATTGGGATGAGGTCCTTGTCATCGAATTCAATCTCGACATTTCCCTCGGTGATTTCAGTACACCAATCGTAGCCAAGGACTTGTTGGTTACAAATAATGGTGAGCGCATCGCTTGCGCAGTCCTGGAAATAAGTAGTCTGAAGGCAACATTTGTTCGATCTAATTCGCGTAGGAAAGAACAACTGGATGTTCGTAAAGTGGATAATCTAGCGCTCTTCAATAATACACGACCAAATCCCTATGCTACTCCACCGCCAGCCTTAGCAGAACAGCTGGGTGGATAAGCTCCGTCACATCCCACACGCCACGTATTTAGTCCCAGATCTCACACTTCCGATTCTCCTCCTGGGTAGCCTGGAATGAATTGCAGAACTTCCTGCACGTATTACAGTGAAATATCTGCAAATGAGTTTTGCGCTATGCATATTTTTCAAACCAAGCATGCATTATATGCATTTTCTACAGTCCTGGCCCGCATGTATTATTTTATAATTAATTATTATTATTGATTTTGGATGCCTTTTTGGGATAGCGGTACACAATTGGCATTTTAAGGATGTGAAAAGCTGACAAATAAAGCAAAAAACCCTCATTGTTAGCCAGGAGTATATTATGGAACTTCATATCGATTCATACCTCGAGCAAGAAATTACTCCCTTCCCTACGGACCCTAAAAATTTTATCGGGAGTTTACAGCAAAAACGCCCTGAAATCTGGAAGAATGTGCTGACCAGTTTAATATCCGATGCTATCATCATTGTTGATGGCAACGATCAATCGGTCTATACAAATAATAAACTTTTGGAAATACTTGGAATAAATGATACTGCGGTCCATGGTGCAAAAACAAGTGACATTCTGAATTGTGTGCACACCGATCCGATGGGTGGAGGTTGTGGATCAACGGAATTCTGTAACGATTGTGAGCTGCGAAAAACAATTCAACTGGCACAGAATCGCGGCCAAAGTAGAAGAGAATGCAGGATCAGAGCAAAGGGTGGTCGTGCACTTGAACTGGAGGTTAAGGCGGAGCACTTTGAGTTTGACTATGAACAATTCACCATTTTGACCTTACGTGATATCAGTAGTGAGAAGCGCAGGAAGGCACTGGAGAGAACCTTTTTCCACGATATTTTGAACACTGCTGGCGTTATTCATTCTGCATCGAAACTACTTAATGGAGATGAGAGCAAAAATCAGACATTTATGGACATGATCACGCGAAGCTCTCTAAACCTGATCGAAGAGATCAAATCTCATCGACTCCTTTTACAGGCAGAGAATGGTGACCTGACTCCCCACATGACCCTCTTCAGTCCAAAGTCCAAAATTGTCGAAGTTGTGAAAGACCTTGAATACAATCCGATTTCCAAGGGAAAAACGCTGATTACTGATGAATTCCTATCAAGTGCCGTTGTCGAATCTGATCCGGTGATTTTTGGAAGAGTGCTTCTCAACCTGGTAAAAAATGCCCTGGAAGCGTCCAATCATGATGAGGCGGTTTCAGTCGGCTGCTTCGACTCTGCAGGCGGTGTTACCATATCCATCCACAATCCAACATATATTCCCCTTGATGTTCAACATCAGATCTTTCAAAGATCCTACTCTACAAAAGGTGAGGGCCGCGGCATAGGAACGTATAGCGTCAAGCTATTTGTCGAAGAATACCTTGAAGGTCGTGTGTGGTTTGAATCCTCTGTGCACACGGGGACTGTATTTTATGTATTTCTTCCAACAAATGAGGGTTGAGGAATAAAACAGGATCGCATCATGATCCTGCATTCCTCATACGTAGGAAACGAGAGAGGGGCCAAATACTCCGGTCCCTCTCTTCATTGATCTATTTTTACATTCAAACGCTTACACCAAACCAAAACTATATTCAGATCGAAAGCTTCATCCGCTCAAAGCAGTATCCATATTCCTTATTGTGCATGAATACGTAGAAATCAATCCCATATTGAGTCAAAATATGTTTAGGGTTGAGCTTGAAGAACCACGCTCACTTTCGTACATAGCCGCTCCTGAGCATATTGTGACTGCGGAATACGTCCGAAGGGCCTTGAAGGATGCCATATTACCAGGTTCGTGAAGTCCCCTATTGGACCCTAACTTCAACCTACTGAAACCCTATTTATCCGTACTAAGGCCTGCCATTAGGTGGCACATAGATAGAAAGGGAATTGATTTAAAGTTGGGGCCCGAAATTTTTATTCGGGTATTATGGTTTGGTATTGATGTTTCTCTGAGTGCATGACTGAATTAATAACATTCACGAAATCAACGTGGCTAAACGGTTTGACAAAAGAATCTTTTGCCCCCAAGGATTTCGCCCATTCCAAACATTCAGGAAGGTAAGTTCCGCCGCTACCGGACATCGCTACAATTTTTACGTCAGGGTCTATTTCCCGTAAATCACTAATCAGGGAAAGACCATCCTTTTCCGGCATGTAGACATCTGTAATTATCAAATCCACAGGGGTCGTTTTATAGATCAATTCAGCTTCACAACCATTACCGGCCTCAATACATAGGTATCCATACATGGTTAAAACTACATTCAAAAGTTCACGCACCTCAACCTTGTCATCGACAATCAGAACGACTTTTTGTTCACCTGGGTAATAAGTATCTTCATGTGAGTTTGTCATTTTGTGACCCTCCACTCTCGTATGAGTAGATTCAATCTCTATGCCACCCTTTTAATATGGGCTTTATATACTGTTATTATTGCTCTTAGAGGATTTTATGATTTCTCCATCTCGACATAAAGTGCATATCGTGCATACGGGTCTATGCATTTTTTACCTATAGTGAAATATTGATTCAGCTTTGGGACCAACCTACGTTCGCCCTGGCCAAAAGGGCTGGTATGGCTACGGCTCTGTAAGCAGGGCTAGGCGACTGCAGCTGTATCCCTTGAAACAAAAAACCCCCGGCAATACCAGGGGTTTAAAATCGAGCAAATGAGTACGATACACTTAGAGCGCACCGCCCATTGATAGCTGGTAATGTACAGCGTCAATAATATCCTGCTCGCTACAGTCCATGCAAGTGCCCATAGGTGGCAGTACACCATACTGCCCCTGATAACCCTCAGTCGCATGGGTGATCAGTGTTGGTATCCCCTTGGCGGCACTTTCTGCCCAGCGTTCCTGGTCAGCGTGCTTTGCTGCACCGGCCAAGCCTGCATCGTGGCAAGCGAAACAATACTTCTTGTATACAGCCTCACCATTGGCCAGGTCGTATTCATAATCTGCTGCCATGCTGCTTTCTGTAGCTGGTGCTGCCGATTCTGCTGCAGGAGCGGCAGACTCAGCGCTTGCTTTTTCTTTTTCTCCCCCACCGCACTGGATGACCAAAAGTCCCAGAGACAGTGCCAGGATCATAAGTCCTAATCGTTTCATTTTTACTCCACTGTTTTTATTCATGTCTTTCGCAATTATATACTTGGCTGAAAGTAAATAAGAATCGCTTCCAAACCACAATATTTCACTGTTAGCACAGAGATGATCCTGCTTTCACCAACACGCTTATATACAGGTAATAAAGATTAATTCAGTAATAATTAGGTAATCCCCTGTAATCGGGCTATATAGTCACGCTTTCGCAGGAGCCAGGTGGCTTTTGCACTTAATTCAGGTGATTCGAGTGTGATCTACGGATCCATTCTCCGCGATGATCGCGGCCCTTTCTTTTCCACGTGTCCGGCGGGCAGAGATTTGTTAGACCCCGGACCAGGAAATGATGAAAAATTATACACGCGCCAATGACGCGCAAAACAACTCACACAATCAAAATGTACCACCCATTGCTGTCACAGGCGCTTTTGCACAACTCATGCCAGAATTACAGCGGGCAATTACCAGAGAAGGCTATTCCACACCTACTCCGATCCAGGAACAAGCCATCCCGCGACTGCTGGAAGGCCGGGATCTTATCGGTACCGCGCAGACCGGTACAGGCAAAACCGCAGCCTTTGCCTTACCCATTCTCCAACATTTGAGTAAACATCCTAAGAAGCCCCAAAAAGGTGCCCCACGGTGTCTCGTCCTCTCACCAACACGTGAGCTAGCTGCTCAGATCGGTGCCAGTTTTACTCGGTACGGAAAGTACCTTAAAATCAGCAATACAACCATTTTTGGTGGTGTTAACCAACATTCACAGGTTCAAGCACTCAGGGCCAGCGTTGATATAGTTGTTGCCACGCCAGGCCGGCTGCTTGACCTCATGCGTCAGGGACACCTGCGACTGGATGCCGTTGATATCTTTGTTCTCGATGAGGTAGACAGAATGCTGGATATGGGTTTCCTCCCAGATATCAAACACGTACTCAAAAGTCTGTCTCCAAAGCGTCAGACCTTGTTCTTCTCAGCGACCATGCCACCTAAATTGCGCATACTTGCCAGTACAATGGTGAATGATCCAATCCAGGTGAGTATCGAGCCCGATAAACCTGCTGTGGACCGAATAACCCAGAAGGTCATGTTCGTTGGAAAGAAAAATAAGAATGCACTGCTTCTTTCACTCATGAATGAGCACAATATTAACAAGGCTATTGTCTTCACTCAGATGAAGCATGTGGCTAACCGAGTGGCCAAGCAGCTGCAGAACGCTGGCTTTAAAGGTGAGGCTATCCATGGAAATAAGAGCCAGGCTACCAGAACACGGACATTGAACGGCTTCAAACGGGGTCACTTCCAGGTCCTCGTGGCAACTGATGTGGCTGCTAGAGGCTTGGATGTCGACGACATTACGCATGTGATCAACTATGATCTCCCGGTAGAAGCTGAGACCTATGTCCATCGTATTGGCCGAACCGGTAGAGCGGGAGCCGATGGTGATGCCATCTCCTTCTGTAGTACAGAGGAAAGATCTTATCTCAGAGATATAGAGCGACTGCTGGGTAATCCAGTAACCGCAGATCTGGAACATGCTTTTCATTCACCAGAAGCGCTTCAAACAACTTCAGGGAGCAAAGCAGTCAACCACAGTAATGGCAGCGGTAACAGAAAACGCAGGAACTCCAGGAATTTCAATCGCTCAAGGCGTTAGACCTATCTAAGGTCCGGACGATCAGACCGTCGATGATATCTTCACGGAGGTCATGGTCAATGAACCACCCACAGCCTGTTCATTAAAAAAGCTTACCTGATCGCCCTTCTCTTGGAGGGCGATCGCGTATAGCAGCGGCAAGTAGTGTTCTGGCGTGGGAATAGCCAATTGAAAGGCTCTACCCTGCGTTGGTAGATCGATCAATCGCTCATGCTCTCCTGCTAAGATCAACGCTTTCATGGTCGTATCGGCTTCCAGGGCCCAGTCGAATCCAAAACCGGGAACATCCAGTTTATTCCAAGCCACCATTCGCAGATTGTGGACCATATTCCCACTACCGATGATCAAGACACCCTTGTCGCGCAGATATTTTAACTCTTGCGCCAATTCGTAATGCGCCCTGAACGATCGGCGCCGATCCAGGCTGAGCTGAATAACCGGAATATCGGCTTTTGGAAAAAGATGCACAAGCACACTCCAGGTCCCGTGATCCAGTCCCCAGGAATAGTCCAGGTCAAGCGGTGTACTCTTCAGCATCTTTTTAGTTTCGATAGCGAGTGCCGGGTCCCCTGCAGCAGGATATTCAACCTTGTAGAGTTCCCTGGGGAAACCTGAGAAGTCATGAATTGTTTTCGGATCTTGCATTGCTGTGACTTGAGTACCCATAGTTTCCCAGTGCGCAGACACACACACGATCGCTGTTGGCCGGGGTAATGATTCTCCTACCGATCGCATATTCTGAGTAAATACATTGTCTTCGATGGCATTCATGGGACTGCCATGGCCTACAAATAGGACGGGCATGCGCCCCTTCGAGTCTGGTCTGGGTTTCAATTGCGATAATTTTTCATTCACGCTAACTCCTATCCACGTTGCCCCCACTAAAAGGCTGAGAAACTTCCTTCGTTCCACTCTGTATTCCCTGATAATTGAACATTGCACTCGGATGAAACATAATTTCTGGATATTAGGCTGGACACAGCTCAACCGTGGTTACTCGGCCTTACTGATCTTTCTGGCTCAGAAATAGGATGATCAATGCCATTGCGATGCTTGTCAGATCGTGATCAATTTCTCTTCAGCTTTAAGGAGGTTGGACAGTCGCTCGCCCCAGTAAACGACCTCAACGCCCAGCGTCCTCAGGGTCTCAGATGCTCCCAGATTATCTGCACACGACTTGCAAGCTGAGAATCGAACCCCTTCCTCTATCCCTTCACGAACCAGATCCTGAAATTTTGGATCAGCGGCCACCAGATTTGCAGAGCTCCCCCAGATAATGACCAGTACGTCTTCCCACCAGCCCTGTCGAGGCGCATTTACGACATACTTGAATAGCATTTCTTCCGCTGTTATGGAATCAGCATTCATCCAAAGAATATTCATTTTCTCCTGTTTCATTCCGTTTTCTCCTCAAGCCTTTCTGATTCATGTGAATTTTTAAACGTAACGATACGGTACAGAGCGACGGAGCCCCACACGAATTCCAGAATGATGAAGGGGATGTTCTCAAGTATGACAGCATACCAGGTAAGGATGTATCCCCCCACTGCGTTCATCATATGATACCAAAAAGCATTTGCATGCAGCTTGCCCAGCTGATTCAAAACAAATGCCGTAAGCAGCAGGGTCAATCCAATAAATCCCAATGCATCAATTATATTCATACGCTTATTATTCCTTTATCTGGCTTTCTATTAACTTATTATAGCTTTTATTTAATGTTATACTTAATCATGGAAACATAACAGCGCTGAAGCCTCCAAAACGTGGAGCTGTTGTGCTGAAATGTAATGTTAATCCATAGTGGGGATCATTCAAGCCATATTGGTTCTCAGTATACCAGAATGAGATGCCGAGTTTTTCGACCAGTGCCATATTCAACATGATCCCGAAGACCGGACCTTTATCAAATGCTGGCTCGATGATATCGTTCGCCACCAGGTAGTTCACATAGCCTAATCTAAGCTGTAGGGATCCATTCACCGCTAAATTTCCCAGGCTCCACGGGAATGTAGACTCCACACCCGTTCTTATCGCACTGGGACCTGCTCCTATGCGGGCATTCAGTGTGACAAAGGGCTGAATTGAGAGCCATGTGGACTCGATCACTGATCGGCTCAGCTTGATCAGTCCTATCCCGCCCAGACGATATCCTGGCAACTGGTCCAGCTCCACCAATTGATAGCCATTTGCCCTGTGGTATGCGTTCTGGAGCTCATCACCACCAAGATCTCCACGGATCAGGCCACCTGCCGCATAGCGATATGACCAACCCTTATGCACACCCTCCCTGGCAAGGCGATATGCGAACATATCGTATCGATAGCCCTGATCGCGGTCTGTAAAAATGGAATAATAAAATTCAAAGCTCCTTAAATTAATTCGGCCAATCTGGGAGAATTGGAGGCGAAAACTGGCCGTCATATAGTCGTCATCACCTGGCAGGCGGAAAGCACTGAGTTGTCGCTGAATCAAATGATTGTCATTCCAATAGCTGATGCTGATCTGCTTAGCATCCAGAGTGTTCTCACCACCAAGCACCCACGACAAGGGAAGAACCAGAAACAGTATGCCCAGGAATATTTTTCGAAACACTAGAAGATGACCTGAAAGCCCACTGACCCAAGATAGGACTCATTATCAAAGGAGTAGGTGTCATACAAATGATAGGCGTAGTAGAAGCCGGCAAAGTTATGCAATTGTTTGCGGAACAGGTTCAGACGGAGTACCGTTCGATATTCCCAATCCCCTGTCTCCCGTAACCAGGCCGTTACATCCGTACCTGCAAAGTAAGCCCACTTATTGAAAGAGCCGATCTGGAAGCGTAGTCTGCCACCAATCTTCCATTCATAATCGTGATACCGACCCGTCCAGATCGTCCCTGCAGAATCTCGATACCTGGCCAGGAATACATACCCATCCAAATCATTGATGAACTGATTCTTATAGGGCTTGAACTGCTCACGAATAAATAGGTAATTCGAGCCCTTGGTTCCGATCGAGACTTGTAAACTGTTCATCCAGACATAGCCAGCAGGATCTGCTTGACTTACAGTATGATTGGACTCATGGTTAATACCTGCCCGAATAATGGCTGTGGGCAGCTCATAGCGAATATCTGGCCTGATATTGTACATCAGTTGGTAAAGGGTGAATTCACCTCGACTCAACTCTCCCCTGATAACGGTTTTATTGGAGATCAGACCGGCGAGGTAGATATTGTTCCAGCGAACAAAATCAGTGAGCGCAAGAAATTCAACACGATAACCGGGATTTTCGGCACTGGTTCTTTCCTGGCCATGCACATGATCGATGAGATTGATATAGCCTTGAGTGTCCATGGCTAACTCAGGAGCCTGCATGGCCAGAGAGCTCACCCCAACAAAGAGTAGAGACACACAGACCGTCAGTTGAATATGCTTATGTATCAAAACAATATCCGTAATCCGACTGATCCCAATCGGCCTTCCCTATCCTTCTCGTAGCTGTCGGGGAAATGATATTCATAAAAGAGACCCAAATACTGTTCCTTTCCTCGGTACATGGCATTTAAAGTGATTTCGCCTTTGTATTCACGCTCTCCATCCCAGGTGATCCAAAGTTTGTTGGTCTGATCAGCAAACATGATCCAGCGGTCCAATTTGGCTAAATGTAGACGCGTTAAATTACTCCATTCGTATTTGTAATTATGATTCTGGCCTGTTTGCAGTGAGCTTCCAGCCTTGCGAAAGGCCGAAAACCCAACCCGGGCATCCAGATTTCCGATGAGACCATTCTGCTCTTTTTGATAGTCACTGGGTACATACAGAAAGAAGCTCCCCTTACTACCAACTCTCACCTGAAATGCATTCCACCAGGTGGACCCATTGATCTCTGGCCGGTTCAATAAATGGATGCAGTCGTGGTGATAGTCCGCCCGAATGACCAATTTCTTAAGGTCAATTCTACCTCCATAGGTGTAAGTATAAATAATGCGATCCAGGTATTTGGTTTCATCCTGCTGATTAGAGATGTCAGTGGTCGTGCCGATCAGGAGCGTTAGCGTCAGCTGTCTCCAGCGGTATAGATCAACAATACCAAGGAATTCAGACCGGTGACTTCTTTGCAGCGCCGCCTTTTTGTCCTGACCATGTGTGTAAGCCTCGAAAGTGATCCAGCCGTGGGTCTCCATGAGTGTTTGGGCGCTCAATTCTTCTGGTACAACCGTGAATATGAGAAGCGTTAGCACGATTTTGGATGTGAATCGAGACATGGTCTATACCAACATACTCTCCTCACCCCCGTCTTTTACAAAAATGCAGGATGAATTGATATTCTCTGCAAGATCGTGCATGATATCTGCATCCAGGTCATTACTGAGCCCAAAGACATTCAGATCAGCCGCCGGTGCTTCCGCCAGAGACGTCTGAAAATCACCGACCAGGGCCCGTGCTTCCGTACCTGCAGGCATCCGCGTACTATCAATGAGACGTTCCAGAACCATTTGAGATTTCTGCTGAGTTTGCTCATCTAGAGCTACCGTGATGAACCGGAGCCTGGCATCCCAACTGCGTTTTAGTTGTAATGCCATGAGAACCGCCAGGTCCTTGTTTGGACTAGATCGCCGCAACCACACATTGATCACATTGCGATTGCCAAGCGCATTTTTTGGATGCAGAGATAATACAACAATTCCCAATTGCTCACGTATGGCTATAACGATCATCTCTTCCAGACGGTTATCTTTATTGCGATCAGAACTCATGGTAAGGAAGATCACATTGGGCGGGAAATGCATCCCCTGCATTACCTGGGTAATGATACTCATACCCTCAAGGAAGTTATGACATTCCACAACATTTGATGTTGCCAGGATCCCCTCATCACGAACAGGCGCCAGTAGCTCATCTAGCTTGGTCTCAAGCTTGCTGGTCTCTTCCTCTTCCACGTGAGCATGCACATGTTCCTTTTCTCTATAGCGTTTTCCAAATATCTGACTGGCCAGGCCGCGAATGGCAACCTGAACCCCCTCTCCAATGATTCGCACTGAGAACACTCGCAATGTCCCTGCAGGAAACACGATGTCCCTTAAAAATGTCATCAACTGTGGCCAATTCGTGGGATCTTCCACAGGGATCATCAGGTTTGGTTTCCAGGTCTTGGGATGTTTTGGCATCTGGGCCACTTTACGGGCACCCCATTCCGCAATAGCATTCATTAAGCCGACCCGGACGTCTCCCCAGGGTGTACGGAGACCCCGTTTAATTTGAATGACATAGAATATGAGGATCAGTGTCCAGGCCACACCTGCAAAGATAGGATCTATCATGAACATGATAACGATGGCCCATAGGGCTCCGATGATCGGGACCCAGATCGGACTGCTGAAACGGGGGCGAAAGGAAGGAATACCGATCCCTTTTTCTATGGCAACTGCAATGTTTATCGTTGCATAGGTAATGAGGAAGAACATGGTTAGGAGGGGTGCGATACTATTTAAGTCACCGAGAACAAGGGCAACCAGGATGGCCACCGATGTAAAGATGATCGCTGGGACAGGTTCACCTTTTTTGGTCTTTTTCCCAAGTATTCGATCAAAGGGAAAGGCACGGTCCTGGGCCATTGCCATCAGGGTCCGAGGTGCCCCTACCACGCTCCCAAGTGCACTGGAAAATGTTGCGCCCAACACACCGGCTGCCAACAGCACACGCCAGCGGGAAAGCTCAAACATGATCGTGTTATTGGACACGAGTTGCTCTGCACTCGCCTGGTGATCCAGCCAGAATGCTACTCCGATATATACAAACAATGAGATACCGATGGCTGAAAGCATACCTGCAGGCAGACTTTTACGAGAGTCTTTCAGGTCCCCTGACATGGCAGCACCAGCTTCAATTCCTGTCACCGCTGGGAAGAAAATTGAGAAAACGACCCAAAAACCAGCCGTTTCAAAGGTCCCCCAAACGGTGATAGTCGATTGTTCGGGTTGATCACCTAAAAAGAATGAAGCGAGTGACACAATGATGACCCCCATGATTACGAATTGGAAGCGCATGGCAAATTGAGCACCTATCAGGCTGATCACCACTGTGAGAAAAAGGAGAGAAAAACCCACCAATAGGGCTGGGTGGGATGGAAATAGTGCCAGCCACGCTTCGGTAAAGCCGGTGATATACATAGCACCACCGAGCGTCTGTGAAAGAAACAGGGGTACCCCTACGGCACTCCCGACTTCTAACCCCAGGGAACGAGAGATAAGGGCGTATGAGCCTCCTGCTCCAACTTTGGTATTGGTGGCAATCGAGGCTATTGAAAGACCTGTGGTAATGGTGATGACCTTCGCCAGCAGGATGATAAGGATGGCTCCACCCAGGCCGGCATTACCGACGACCCAACCCAACCTTAGATACATGATGACTCCCAGGATGGTTAGGATCGTGGGCGTAAAGACACCTTCAAATGTACTTAGACCACCTTTTTTCTCGTTCACTTTGCTCCTATTCCTTTTGTAAATGTGATAATGGATCCCCCCGGATAAGCCCGGGGTCCCATTCATTACCCGCCTACGCTCCACCCGCCGCCGTTGGCCACCGCCTCCTTCGGGGTCCCGGGGTTCAGCTACGGCGTGGTTATCCGCCCGGCACTGGTGGTGATCCGTCTATGCCGAGGCTTCGATGGGACATGCATCGCGCCGAAGCGACTAACTTTACATTCATCCCCATGTGAACACAGCGTGTCAAGCCATAGCTCGATAGAGCGACGGCTGAGGGTGTTCTGTTCTCACCCCCGCATCCTGCGGGGCTGGAGAAGGCGGATAAAATATGATCGCCCATTCAGCGAATCAGGGTGTATATTAATTCAAAATTAAGAATAGTTGAATTAATTTTGATAGCGATTTTGAATGCTTATGATCCCCGTCTCTCAGCTTATTCGACTTATTGCTGGAATTGACGTAAATGAATACACATGGCGCTGAAAACAATGCTAGAATTGTTTATTGACCCAAAAACGGAGAGGGATATTTTAAGTACCACAAAGGACCCGGCACCAGCGGCGTTTTTTTAGGCTTTTTTGCAAATAGCAGAAAGTGATATAAAATAGGGCACGACATGGATAATTTTGACCTGAATAATCTAAAAGCACTTTACTCAGATATTTTGACATGGGGAAACACTCACATCCTCAATTGGGAGAATCTCGGCCAGGTATTGATCATTCTTTTGCTCTTTACCGCTAGTTATTTCCTGGCAAAAGCTGTTCGGCCACTTATTAATAACTCATTAAAACGTTTCTTCGACTTCAATCCCCGGTCGATCAATATTTTTAATGCCTTCCTCGATCAGTTAGGAAATATCCATTTTATGATCCTACTCTGGATCGCATCGCTGATCCTGACTCAGTTCGGTAGTGGGATAGCGATCGTGCGTCTCATGCTTACCCTGGTCCTGGTATGGATCATCATCAAGATCGCCTCGGCTGTTTTAATAAACCGCTTCATATCGCTGACCATTTCAATTGGAGCCTGGACCTTGGCTGCCCTAAGTATTCTGGGTGTTTTAAAGCCCATGCTGGGGTTTCTGGATAACCTCGGTTTCACATTGGGAAGCGTCCATCTGTCCGTACTCTCGCTGATCAAGGCAGCGATCCTGCTCCTGATCGCTCTGCGTCTGGGTCACTGGCTGAGTCAACGACTTGAAAAGCAACTTCACCGAATACCGCAGATGAACCCATCCGTGCGCGTCCTTGCAACCAAGACGATCACTGGATTTATCTATTTCATCATTGTCCTTATCGTCCTCAATAGCATCGGCATTGATTTCACAGCCCTGGCGGTCTTTGGAGGTGCGCTTGGTGTTGGTATTGGTTTTGGATTACAAAAGGTCATTTCGAATCTCTTGAGTGGGATCATCCTTCTGTCTGATAGATCTATCAAACCTGGTGATGTCATTCAGATCGGCTCTGTCTACGGTTGGATATCCAGTCTCCGGGGGAGATATGTCAGCGTGGTAACGAGGGATGGCCATGAATACCTGATTCCTAATGAGGACCTGATCACACAGCAGGTAATCAACTAGTCCTATTCAGACCCTAAAGTAAGGTTGCAGGTACCCTTTGGCGTTTCATATGAATCGGATCCACATCAGGTGAGCGAATTGGTACTTGCTGCCATGGAGGATGTATCACGCGTGCTTAAGGATCCGTCACCGGTGTGTCTTTTCAAAGGATTTGGAGATAGTTCTGTTGATATGGAGCTCCGATTGTGGATTGATGATCCAAAAAATGGCGTTGGAAATATCAAAAGTGAGATCTATTTCAAAGTCTGGGATGTGTTGAAGGAAAACAATATCACTATTCCATTTCCGCAACGTGATGTGCATATCAAGGAGGCACCCCCATCCGAGGGTGAAGCCGAGTCTTGAGGATGTATCCCACCCGCCAGTATTGAACATAATCTGTAAAGGAAGGTAAGTCCTTATGGCCTCCCAACCTGCGATTTACCTACGTGTACTGCTTGTCTTTTTGCTTGTTTCCATCGGATTCAGCGCACCACACCGCCCGGATATTTACATACGAGTGAATCAAGTGGGTTATTTGCCCCAGGACCTCAAAAAGGCCATCGCTTTTTCCAACGAGGATCTCAGTGGAATGAAATTCCAGCTGGTAACAGCGAATAAAGGCAAAAGAGCCTCTTCCCGCATAAAGATCCCTGCCAGCGAGGGCAGCTATGGCGATTTTGGCTTTCACCACCTACTGGATTTCTCAACCATGGTTAAGCCAGGCCGCTACAAGATCAAGATCGAAGGGACAAGGATCGAGTCTCTCCCCTTTTCCATAGGCGAGCATGCCTACGACAAAGCGCATATTACGACGCTTGACTACATTCGGCAGCAGCGTTGCGGATACAATCCTTTTTATGGTGAAGTGTGCCACCAGAAGGACGGGAAAACAGCGTACGGTCCAATGCCGGACAGCACATACATTGATGTTAGCGGTGGTTGGCATGATGCCGGTGATCACCTGCGCTATCTCTTGACCTCCGGTAATACGGTCTGCCGTCTGCTCCTGGCCTACCGTGAGAATCCCTCCATTTTTGGCGATGACTATAACGAACTGGGTGATCCTGGGTCAAATGGTGTACCGGACATCCTGGATGAGGCGCGCTGGGGGTTGGAATGGATGCTCAAAATGCATCCAGAACCTGACCAACTCTTTCACCAGGTTGCAGATGACAGGGATCATATCGGCTTCAAGCTACCATTCGCAGACTCAGCAGATTATGGTTGGGGACCTGGCAGCTATCGGACCGTCTATTATGCTACAGGAGAGCCCCAGGGTCTGGGAAAATACCAAAATACCTCGACTGGAATCGCTAATCTGGCCGGTCGTTACGCTGCAGCCATGTCCATGGCAGCGCAAATATGGGAATCCGAGCTGGCTGATCCAGATTTTGTGGACCAGTGTCTACAAGCTGGCGAAGAGGTTTATCAAATGGGGCTACAGCAGCCTGGTTGTCAAGAAGGCACACCCAATCGGGCGCCTTATCGCTATCATGAGGTCACCTGGGCAGATGATATGGAATGGGGGGCTGCTGAACTTTATCGGATCACAACTGAGACCCAATACCTGAAGGACGCCAAAAGGTTTGCCCGCCTGGCTGGTTCAGACCCCTGGATGGGAGCAGATACCGCCCGTCACTATGAATTCTATCCCTTCATGAATATGGGTCACTATGCCCTCTTCGACCTGACTGATGAAAGCTTTCAGGATACGCTGATCGCTTATTATCGGACCGGCATAGAAGCTGTAGGGAAACGAGCGCAGCAGTTTGTCTATGGATTTGGCGCGCCCTTCATCTGGTGCTCAAATAACCTGGCCTCAGCCTTTGTAAACCAGGTGCTGTTGTATGAGAAGATGAGCGGAGATCGATCCTACCAGCAGCTGATGGCAAACCATCGGGACTGGCTCCTGGGTCGCAACCCCTGGGGGGTCAGTCAATTTGTAGGGATCCCATCAAGCGGCGGAATTACACCGCTTTACCCGCATGCCACCGCAACATTGCAGTGGCCGGACCCCATCAACGGTGGTTTAAATGATGGACCGGTGTATGGTAACATCTTTAAACTGCTAAAGGGTATTCGATTGTCAAAAGAGGATGAGTTGAAGCCCTTCCAATCCGACCTGGTGGTTTATCATGATGACGTGTGGGATTATTCCACCAATGAGCCAACTCTGGATGGTACGGCTGAAGCTTTATTTTTCCTGGCGCTCCACGCAACTGGACGTGCTGATTAGAGCTACCTGTCTTCGTTCCAATGCTCGGTAGCATGACCCAGCCGGGATCCTGGTTATTGATACAGCAGTCAAGGCTATTAGCAACATGCATACATAGCTGATTATCAGTCTTTTATATAATATTAATTAAAGTATAACTTTTACTAATATCCCTACTTGTTTCATTCACAAAAATACTTAAATAAGGGATTAATTCACCAGGGAGAAAATTCAATGGCAAGGGACTCGGTTATAGACATTAAAGATTTTCAGGATTCCACTGAGTATAAACGTGACCTTGGGATCATTGAGGCGGTTTCCATTGTCATCGGCAGGATCATTGGGTCTGGGATATTCAGAACACCTGCCCCCATTATGGCACTCGTTGGTTGTACCTCCCTCTTTGGCCTGGTCTGGGTTCTGGGTGGTATTGTGACCATATTTGGCGCCGTTGTCTATGCTGAGCTGTCTGCCATGATGCCGCGCTCCGGCGGTCCTTACGTCTATTTAAAAATGGCCTACGGTCCTTTCTGGGCATTCTTACGTGGATGGGCCATGTTCTTTGTCTCAGAAACTGCCTCCATTGCAGCTGTGGCGTTGATCTTTGGTGAGTACCTTAATGCGCTATGGAAAGTTGCTTTTCATGCCTCCTTCAGCCAGATGACCCTGTATTTCATCGCTCTTATCACCATTTGGCTGCTGACGGTAGTCAACCTGTTCGGAGTCAGCCTCAGCGGTAAAGTTCAAAATGTGTTCGGTGCCATCAAGGTCGTAGCTGTAGGCGGCATTATCGGTGTCAGCTTCACCAGTTGGTCAACTGGGTCGTTGAGCAATTTCGCCAGCCCCATGTGGCCCGATTCCTTCGATGGATCCACCTTTCTGGCTATAGGCGCGGCCCTGAGATATGCCTTTTTTGCCTTCAGTGGTTGGGAGGGCGCTACCTATATTGCCGAGGAAGTAAAAAATCCACGGCGTAATCTGCCCCTCTCCCTCTTTATTGGTATCGCCGGTGTGATGGTTCTCTATCTGGGAGCCAATGCAGCCTATATCTATCAGATACCCGCCGGTGAGATCGCTGATTCGAAGTGGGTTGCAACAGATGCCATGGAAGTGGCGCTGGGAGCAACAGGTGGCATCCTCATCTCCATCGCTGTCATGTTCAATACGTTCGGGAATGTGAGCACACAAATACTCTGTAAAGCTCGTACCTGGCAATCCATGGCAAGAGATGGAATGTTCTTCAAAAAGTTTGCTGAACTGAGTAAGAAACACAAGACCCCGAATAATGCTCTCCTCGGTCAGGGTATCTGGGCAACCGTGCTCCTTACTTTTGCCGTTATGGCTGCAAATTCCTATGAGACCATTATCGATTTCTTCTCAGCTACTTCAACCGTATTCAATCTCATGGTCTTCGGATCGATCTGGATACTGAGGAAGAAGTAT
The DNA here is from genome assembly GCA_021734255.1 of Fidelibacterota bacterium. GTDB lineage: Bacteria > Fidelibacterota > UBA8477 > UBA8477 > JABMPR01 > JABMPR01. The sequence continues at coordinate 24,560 of JAIPJM010000002.1, forward strand.
CCTGATGTGAACAGACCCTATAAGGCCTGGCTCTATCCCTGGAGTCTGATTATCGTCTTTGTGATCTACGCAGTATTTTTCGTGATCACTCTGATGACCACTCTTATTCCCTCACTGATCGGCCTGGTATTAACAAGTACAGGATCGATCTACTACTACTTCTTCGTATATCGGAGGAAGACTATCGGATAAGAGGATCGTGTGCATTATTTCACACACAAGCAGGATAGTAGTAAATATTGCTAAGCTTGCTTGCTAAATTTTTCTAATATTGTGCGGGTTATATTTTGGAAATGAAAAGGGCATATGGGAACACGAACCGCCAAGTATTCGAGTAAAATTACCAATCTCCATTCACAATTAGCTGACCTGCTTGATAGTACACTTTCGTTGGCAGAATTTTGTGAGCAATCCATCGAAATATTTACTTCTGGCCATAAAATCGAGCAAATGAGTCTCGTTTTGTATGAAGAAGCCAAGGGTGTAGTGACCGCTCCTTTCTCGCGAAAAATGCACGAAAGTTTGAAACCTCAAACTTTTGGTGATATCAACTCTCCCCTTAAAACCCTCCTGCTAAAAAATGAGCCTCTGCTCGTAACGGCGCTGGAATATCTGGATTATTGTCAGGACAAATCCATTGTCGCTTCGATCCCCAAGGTTTGGTCCGGATGTCCAATTGTAAAAGACGGTAAGATATTTGCGGCTCTCCTGCTCTCAGCCGACCAGGAGGATAATGTACGATCCATAAGAGATCTGCACGAACAGATACAATCCTTTTGTAGCGTATTCTCACCCTTTCTCCACACCAGGGTTTTGCTTGAGAATATGCGTAGCAGTGAGGCAAAATACAGAAAATTGGCGGATTCATCACTCGACATTACCTACCAGGTCACCTTAAAGGGGTATATCAGTTATGTCAGCCCCAATATTAAAACGATCTTCGGGGTTGAGCCGTCCAAGCTCATCGGCATGCATTATGAGAAATTCACGCCAACCAACCAATTATCAGCAGTTGTAAGAGCCTTATCTGATATTGCCAATGAAAAGGAGGTTACCAATCTTCGCCTGACCCCAATGAAACCCATGGGCAATACCAACCAGCTTGAAATAACCGGTGCGCCCATTTATAAAGAGGGCAATGTAATTGGTGCACAGGGTACAGTCAGGGACATCAGCGAGAGACATCAGGCTCAACAGGAGATCGAGCGGCTTTCCTTCTTTCCCATGACAAATCCTATGCCCGTCGTTGAGATCGATAAGGAAGGAACACCCAGCTATATCAACCCTGCTGGAATCCAATTGCTTGACCGGATGAGTTTAGATATGAGTCAGGTGGCACTGATCCTCCCGCCTACCTTCAAAGAAGATATTGAGATCGCCCAAAATAATAATACCAGTATCCCTTCAAGAGAAGTCTCTCTGGATGGTCGCTACCTGCTCTGGTCTGCTTTTTTCCTCGAAAATCAAAATATTTTACACTATTACGGCACTGACATTACGGCCCAGAAAAATACGGAGCTGGAGCTGATCGAAGCACAGCAGATCGCAGTTCAGAATGAACAGGTAAAAACGCTCTTTCTCGCAAATATGAGCCATGAGATCCGTACACCGCTTAACTCGATCCTCGGATTCCTTGAGCTCATTGAGGAGGAGGTAAAGCAGAAGTATGATCAGGACCTGCGATCCTACTTTGACATCATCCGGGCCAGTGGAAAGCGATTGTGGCATACGGTGCATGAGATCCTGGATATTTCTCAGATCGAAACAGGCACCTTCCCACTTAAGATCGTCACGGTTGACTTGGCCCTCGTTCTCAAGGATTTGAAGAGCACCTTTTCATCAATTGCTGAAGAAAAACAGATCGACCTGCAGATAGAGATCCCTGATGAACCCATCTGGATCGCCGCAGACGAGTATTGTACCAGCCAAGCCCTGTCCAATATCCTGGATAACGCAATTAAATATACCAATGAAGGTCATGTAAAGGTCAGGTTCTCCGTGGTCGATAAGACCACGGAGGTAACGATCGAAGATACCGGTATCGGTATGTCTAAAGAATACCAGGATGAGATGTTCAATGCCTTTTCTCAAGAGAGCACAGGCTATACGAAGCATTTTCAGGGCGTAGGACTGGGACTTGCCCTGGCCCATCGATATCTCAAGCTGATCGAAAGTGATATTCGACTGACCAGTGAGCAGGATGTGGGGACAAGCTTTACCATATCATTTCCTGCAGATACCGGCCTCCCAAAATTCCAGGCAGATCCAGCACATTCAGTTGCAGAAAAAGCTAGCGAATATCCTGAAGAAGACCAAAACAAACCTACCAGGGTGTTGGTGGTTGAAGACGATCCAAATTCCCAAAAACTAGCTGAGCTGATCCTCAAGAAAGATTTTGAACTTTATTTTGCTGAATCTGTCTATGATGCCAAATGTGTTCTGGAGTCCAATAAGATACAGATCATCCTGCTGGACCTGTCACTGAAAGGTAATGAGGATGGATTGGACCTTGCTCGTTACGTTCGAAATGATTCCCCATACAAGCTTATTCCCATTATTGCACTGACCGCCCATGCATTTACTACAGATCGGGAGAAATGCTTTGAAGTCGGCTGTAATGAGTTCCTGACCAAACCATTTCGACGGACAGACCTTATCGAACTTATTTATGAACTCACCTGATATTCTGGTTTCCTTATATTACATTGGGAGTGATCTATAACCGAGGGGGAAATTATCAACTGGAAAAACACCTTAATTCTGCGCTATTTTGGCTTCAGCAAGGTTCCCATGATCTATTATGCTCGACCACGGGTCATGCGGGTCGATGCTGACTTCTGCGAGATCATGATCCCATTACGAAGGCGAACCAGAAATCATCTGAAAAGCATGTACATTGCCACACTTATCATGGGCGCTGATCTTGCAGCAGGCTTATTGGGAATGGACCTGATTCAAAAAAGTGGGCACCGCCTATCACTGGTATTCAAGGACGTGCAGGGAGACTTTTTAAAGCGAGTGGACGGGCATGCTCACTTTGTCTGCGAAGACGGGGCAGCCATTCAAGCACTTATTGATGAAGTGATCACCTCGGGAGAGCGTCAGCATCGCCAAATCCCCGTTCGTGTATATGCTCCAGATAAATATGGTGAGGAAGTTCTCGCTCGAATTTCATTGACACTTTCCCTTAAGGAAAAGACAGCGGTTTAGTAATCAGAAGGCTTGGCTGTTCCTGCCAGGATCTCCAGTACCTCTTCCCGCGAATTCAGTAGATCAATGCTTTGCTGGACCACGGGATCATATTTCAAGGATGCTGCAACCCTTGCTCCAGTACCACCAATAACATTGGCTAGTTCGATCTCCAGACCGTTGATGATCTGGATCCTATTCGCTGCCAGGATCTCCTCTTGCTGTTCTAAGGCAAGCGCCAGGAGTTGATGCCGGAGTTCATCCAGTTTTTGAAAAGAGACTGCGGACGAATCTACCAGATCGCGTCCGTTATCGATCCACTCCTTCATACTGCTTGTTGGAAAAGCATCTATTGATACCATCCATTGATAAAAACTGTCGATCTGTGCATCCTCCAGGGAGATGGGAAGCATCAATTCGGGGTTTTTGGTTTTATAGTCCAGGGCATATTTATAGAACAGGCGCTTGCGCCAAATACCACGTTCAAAATCACTCAGAGCAAGAGGTTCGATCTCAAGATCAGGCTGAACACCGATACCGGAATCAAACTCTCTATTGTTCTCAGAATAGAAACCTCCACTGGCATCTGATTCAAGCAGGTCCTCGTAAAGAACTGCTTCGGCAATGGGCCGCTTCTGTATGAGTCTGCCGCTGGGTAAGTAATATTTGGCCGTTGTTAGTTTCAGGCGGGTCTCAGGACCAAGTCTGGTAATCGTTTGCACCAACCCTTTACCATAGGTGGGTTCACCAATAACAATGGCACGATCATAGTCCTGCAGAATTCCTGAGAGGATCTCTGAAGCTGAAGCTGAGCCACCATCCACGAGGATGGCGACAGGAAGTTCCCGGCGAACGATGGGATTGCGTCGAGAATAATACTGTCGCTTCGACTGTGTTACCCGCCCCCTGGTCTCCAGAAGGAGTTCGCCCTTATCAATGAACAGGTCGGCGCTCATAAGGGAGGCATTCAACAGTCCACCTGGATTTCCGCGAACATCGAGGATCAATCCAATGAGATTAAGCTTGTTTAATTTTCTAACGGCCCGCTCCAGGTCTTCTCCAGAATATTTAGTGAAATTTGCCAGGCGGATATAGCCCACATTATCACGAAGCAATCCAGAATATGAAATGTCGGGAACTTTGATCATTTCCCGGATCAACTCAAATTCCAGGATATCTTGATCACCTGCGCGCTTAATGCTCAGGGTTACGGGCTTGCCGACCGGTCCCCGCATGAGCTTCGCAGCGTCGGCAATGCGCAAACCTTTTGTCCAGACTGAGTCAATTCTGATAATCCGATCACCTGCCAGGATTCCCTGTAAAAATGCGGGCGTTCCATCCATGGGTGACACGGCAATCAGGGTATCATTCATTCGGCCCAGATGGATACCTACTCCCCCATACTCACCCGTGGTGATATCATCGATCCGGTTTGACTCGCCGTCATAGATATACTCGGAATAGGGATCCAATTCCCTCAGCATGCCCTCAATGGCTGCATCAGACAGTTTACGGGGATCGATCTCAGCTACATATCGTTCCAGGATAGCCTGATAGGCTTCCTCGATAGCTGCCTGCCCCTGTTTGTCCGGGGATATGTTCTGAGCATAGGACAGGGGTACCGCAAGAAGTAGTACCAGACCAAGAAATAATTTAAGTTTGTTCAACATGGTCAGAGTTAGATCAGCCATTCAGAAGGTTTGTCACCCGATTAATAACGCGTGCTTTCAAAGATTCGATACTTTCACGACCATCCAGAATCAGCCAACGATCCGGTTCCTGTTTGGCCAGCTCTAAATAACCTTTGCGGGTGTTTTCCTTAAAATCTCTATTTTCCGCTTCCAAACGATCCAATTCGCGGTCATCCATGCGATTTTCTGCAGTCTCGAGTGGGGTGTCGACCAGGATCGTCAAGTGGGGCATGACGTCACCGATGGCGACATCAGCCACCTGGCGTATACTTTCCAGGGGTAGGTCTCGCCCGTATCCCTGATACGCAAGGGTGCTGTCAACAAAGCGGTCCAGAAGAACCACTTCTCCTCTTTTCAGGGCTGGGATAACCTTCTCTGTGATCAGCTGATTCCGGCTGGCAAAATAGAGCAGCATCTCAGTGATCGGGCTAATCTCAGTATGTTCTTTGTCGAGCAGAATATCCCTTATCTTTTCAGAAATGTGCGTACCACCAGGTTCTCTGAACAGGTGTACCTTATAGCCTCTACCAAGCAGCTCATGATAAAGCTTTTGGCACTGGGTGGATTTCCCAGAGCCGTCAATGCCCTCAAAACTTATAAATAAGGGAGCGAATGGTTTCATTTCTTCTTCTTGGCTAATTGAATAAGGATCCAGATATAGTCATAGTAGGTCAGAGCTGCCAGAAACCAGGCCAGCAGGACCACAAATAGATAGGCTCGCTCTCCCGGCCATGCGCCCAGAAGGGTAAATAGAAAAATGATCCCCATGCGATCCCATCTCAGAAAATACAACTGTGGAATATGGATGGCCGAAAGATCGTATTTCATCTGAAGGTTCGTCAGAAGATAAAGCCCACTGATGCCGATCAGCGCCGCCAGACCAGTCCACAGATGTCCTTCAAACCACATATGCATGGTGAGACCTAGCCCGAGCGGGATCTCTTCCAGCAGATGTTTGAAACGACTGGCAGGAACACTCCTATCCACATTGAGATGCAGGTTAAGCTGATCCATGAATATCCACACTCCCATGATCAAAGCTGATAAAAAGTAGGAACTGAGTAGAAGTGCAAGGATAGCCAGACCCAGGAGCCCATAACGCATATTCTGCAGTGTCTTTTTATCAAGATCACTATTTTCTACATAGGATATTGCCTTATTCAGACTTTTCTGAAGCAGGTTCTGGATAAACCTGGGGTAATTGAAATCATCTCTGGCATATTCATAGTTGGGTTCTGAGGTCATTTTTGTTCTCCTATCAAGATAACTACTTCACCTTTAATGCTGCGAGTATCCAACTGTTCCCTTACCTGCGAGACACTCCCCCGAATAAATTCTTCATACTTCTTGGTGATCTCGCGAGCGATCACTACGGGTCGATCGCCAAGATGTTCAGCAATGTCCTTCAATGTTCTCCCGATCCGGTGAGGCGATTCATACAGGATAATTGTCTTTCGACATTCCGCCAGTTGCTTGAAGCGGCTCTGACGCCCCTTTTTCCTTGGCAGGAATCCCTCAAAAGTGAAGCGATCTGATGGCAAACCGGATGCCACAAGGCCAGCCAGAACCGCAGAGGCTCCCGGTATGGGAATTACACTGATATCATTGCGCAGGGCTTCTCTCACCAGATAGAAGCCGGGATCGCTGACCATGGGTGTACCTGCATCTGTGATCAAACCCACATCATCACCCTTTTCCAGCTTACGAATAAGTCCAGGTGTAGCCTGAACCTTATTGTGGTCATGATACGGAAGCATGGGGGTTGAAATGCTGTAATGCTTGAGGAGGACGCCGGATACACGGGTATCTTCAGCAGCGATCAGATCAACTGCTTTCAGGGTATCGACTGCACGAAAGGTGAAATCGCCCAAATTCCCAATGGGTGTTGATACCACATATAAAGTACCGCTTGGCATGGTTTAATATAACCGTTTGCTAATTAGAGAGTGAGTAATTTTGGCCCGTTCCAATAATGGTGATCACCGGGTATGAGGGTGCCGCATTCTTGACCCCTGGTACCCGGTGTCCATTAATTTGATCCAATAGGAATTAAAGATCGAATGAAATTCCCTGCGCCAGCGGAAGGTCTTTGCTCCAATTGATGGTGTTGGTCTGTCGACGCATGTAGGCTTTCCAGGCATCCGATCCAGATTCACGACCACCACCCGTTTCCTTTTCACCGCCAAATGCACCACCGATCTCAGCACCAGATGTACCGATATTGATGTTTGCGATCCCACAGTCTGATCCTGTGTGGGACAGGAATTGCTCTGCATGCTGCACATTCATGGTAAACATGGCTGAGGATAGTCCCTGAGGTACACCGTTATGCAGCGCGATGGCTTCATCGATGGTCTTGAAGGGAATGATATAAAGAATGGGAGCAAAGGTCTCTTTCTGGACGATCTCCCAATGGTTCTCAGCCTTTACGATGGTGGGCTCTACAAAGAACCCTGCTTTCCCCTCAATCGCTTTTCCTCCAGATAGCACCTCACCGCCAGCTGCATGAACCTCCTTCATGGCCTGTTCGTAGTCAGACACGGCTGCCTCATTGACCAACGGACCCATGAGCGTTCCATCTTCCAGAGGATCTCCTATACGAACCTGACCATATGCCTTCACCAAGCGGTCGACGAAACCATCCATGATATTTTCCTGAATGATGATCCTGCGGGTCGATGTGCAACGCTGGCCCGCTGTACCAACTGCACCGAATACGGTGGCGGGAACAGCCATATCCAGATTAGCTGTATCGTCAATGACAATGGCATTATTACCACCCAATTCAAGGATGGTCTTGCCAAAGCGTTTGCTTACAACTTCACCAACATGACGTCCCATATAAGTTGATCCCGTGAATGACACCAAGGGGATACGCTTATCATTGATCAGACGTTCACCGATCGTTGAGCCTTTACCGATGACCAGGTTAAAGATCCCTTTGTATCCATTCTCTTCCAGGACCTGGTTACAGATATTCTGCACCGCTACTGCACACAGTGGCGTTGTTGATGATGGTTTCCAGATGGTCGTATCACCAGCAATGGCGGCTAAAAATGAATTCCAGGCCCATACCGCTACAGGGAAATTGAAGGCTGAGATGACGCCGACAATACCTAAAGGATGGTACTGATCATACATACGATGTTGGAATCGTTCTGAGTGCATGGTTGATCCATACAGCATCCGTGATTGTCCGACAGCAAAGTCGGCAATATCGATCATTTCCTGAACTTCTCCATCGCCTTCCTGCTTGATCTTGCCCATTTCCAGGGATACAAGACTACCCAGGGCATCCTTCTTTGCTCTCAAGGCTTCCCCCATTTTGCGCACAAGCTCACCGCGCACAGGAGCCGGGACCTCTCGCCATTCAAGAAATGCCTCGTGGGAAGCTGCCACCACTTTTTCATAATCCTCAACACCACACTGATATACATTTGCGATGAGTTCACCCGTCGCTGGATTATATGATTTCAGTACATCATCACCCTTTGTGGATAGCCAATTCTCGGCTCCAACACAGGCTCCAGCATTAAATTCCTGAATGCCCAGTTCCTCTAAAAAGTCCATATTCTATCTCCTGAATTAACAATCTTATCTTTAAATATTCATTTATGCTACGGCAGTCTTCTCTTCAAAAACAATACCGGCATCCCTTAATTCTTTCAGCACCGGTTCGTAAATAATTGGATCAACGGGGATCTGCACGCCAGTCAAATTGATCGCACCATCCAGTATTAGGCGTATAGCAATGGCCATGGGCAATGAGACCGTCCGCGCCATCGAACTTGCCCCATGGGGGACACCATAGTCTATCAGAGTAGATGTGATCAGCTCTGTATGGTCTGAAAAAGAGGCGGTAAATTGATGCTGTAAAGCCACCATATCCCTTTCACCCTTTTTGAATGCCATCTTGCGACTCATCAAATCAGCGATACAATCCAACACCGTTTTATCGCTAAAATCCTGAGTGTCTTCACTGAACAGACCCAGCCAATCGAATGCTTTGATCTCATCTGCCTCTGCGCTTAAGCCCAGGGTCTCGATCACTCCGGATTTAATATTTGCAGCATCCAGGTCATTTTGTGCTGCGAGCAATTCTGCATAGCACTTGATCTCTGACGAGACTGGCTCCTCTACCAGGAGGTTAAGCGATTTAAGTGCCAGGACATATCGATGCCAACCCGCATAGCGCAGGGTTCCACGCATGAGCAAGTCGATCTTATTCAGGCCATAAACCTGCTCATAACTGGTCGAATCTCTATTGGGATACGCTTCGAATTCAAAGGAGTCAACCTGCATAGGGGTCGTCGAATGGAAAAGCTCATCGGCACTAATCTCTTTCACATCGCCTTCGCTGATGTAACGGGCTGAATTGTTACCGGCCAGGAGTACTCCTTTGGGACTCCAGGAAAATTTATAGCCAAATGGATTATCATTGGCATCCGGCGCAGGGAGTCCTCCACATACGGATACGAATTCTTTGATCCGTCCTCCCCGGGACTGGACATCGTGGATGATCTGCATGGCGGACATATGATCAATGCCTGGATCCAGGCCAATTTCACAGAGGAATAGCAGCCCCTTCTCCCGGGCTTCCGCATCCAGCGACCGCAGTTCCTCCGATACATAAGATGCATTCACCATCGATTTACCGTGGTGAATACACTGACGGGCAACAAGTGCATGCAGGGTGTAGGGCAGCAACGAAACCACCAGATCACACGTCGATATCAGTGCACCCAGGGCTGCTTCATCCGTTACATCCAGCTCGCTTGCCCGGCCCCGCTTATGCCCATTGATCGCCTGCCTGGCATTCTCCGCCTGGACATCGGCTACAACCAGCTCATGGGTCGTATTTTCAAACAAATAGTCGATAAGGGGTTGAGATACAAGACCTGCCCCCAGAACCAGTACTTGTTTACTCATGTGTAATCATACCTCAACAAATATTGATAAATATTCAAATTTCGGTGCAAGTTTTCCGTGGTGAGCGATGACTGCTTTCTTCACCTCCATGGGCAGATCAAGATCTTCATATTTTTTGGAGTAGTCGCAAGCTCCCATCGCATATACGAATGGTGCCAGGGCATCACCAAAGGCTTCTGAAGCCTCTCTTGGTAGCTCAGCGGGCAGATTGTCTACTGCCATGACAAGTGGGCCCTTACCCTGAAATCCAGATATTGCTTCGCCATCCTCTATTTGATAGACATATACCGGATCTGAACTGGGTGTAGAACCCACATTAAACTGAATGGATCCATCAATATCACACGTAATATCACCGACCACCTGCAATCTGGGCACAAGGCTATAGTGCGCTCTGATCTCATCCAGAGTGATGAGGCGAGGGCAGTCAGCTGTCCAATAAATACAATTTACCAGTATATCCAATCGCTCCAGATAGAGGTAAAACTTGGATTCATATTCACCTGCATTAATAAAATAGTCCTTCAGATCAAAACCCTCACCATCATGACGCTGAAACATATCTGATTCTTCGAAAACGACCTTGACCAGTTTTCCCTTGTAAGCACCAAGCTCAGCATGAAGAAGTTCCTGGGGTGAGATTTCAACGAGTGGCAAGAGATCGAGGATCTCCTGTGCCCCTTTTGAGACATTACCATAGCCAGTTAGACCAACAACAAGCGCTGGTTTGTCAGCCAACCAGGATGTGAGCTCTGGACCCAGTGCACTTAGTTCTGCCTTAATATGCGAAAGATCCTTGTATTCCTTGGCCTGTTTGATCTTCAGGAAGGGGGTCTCCTGACCAAGAACCTGCATTCTTTGACCATAAGCCCATAATGAGTTCACCATACCAGCCAACCCGGCATGCACGCCAAAGAAGACCAATCGTCTGTCATTTTCGTCAGCGATCAGTTCATAATCCAAGAGGGTTGCACCCACATCCAGGATATGCTGGAGCATGGGCATGTTGTAGTCCTGTCCCTTGATCGTATGCGAAAAATAGAGGTAGGCCTGTCCACCCCGGATATCCTTGGTCTTGATCTCTTTTACGGCGATCACCAGGTTCTCATCTTGCAGATCTTCGGACATTTTTATCCCACGTGAGGTAAATTCAGTGTTGTCAAACTTACGCTGATCTGAGGGTGAAACCGTGATGGTTAGATCTGGATATTTTTGCTGTAATTTCTCTATCTGAGCAGGGGTTAGAGGGATTCGTCCTTCCCCAGATTTATGCTCAGCCATGATACCGATTTTGACTGTCATTTATCCCTGATTCCTATCCTAAAAGATGTGAACAAAATAAAGCCGTTGAATATAGTTTCAGGCCCATCTTTCTCAAGCGATAAGCGTTCCAAAATGATTTGAGTTTATCAATTTATCCGGAGGCTTGTTCACAGGTGTTTATTGAAGGCTATTATTACTTATTGTGGTTGATCCTGGCCCATTTGTCCGCCATTTCCTCAAACCACTTGCCATCTAATTTTGATTGTGGGTACTCGCCAGCTTCAAGGCGTTGCCGACATGCTTCAAAGAGGATCACAGCAGTGGCGACAGACACATTCAGGCTCTCTACCATACCAAACATGGGGATGAGGATATTCTGATCTGCAAACTCAGTCATTTGTGCTGAGACACCACGATTCTCATTTCCCAGGACAATGGCTGAGGGTTGGGTCCAATCAATGTTGTGGATCGGAACGGAATCAACATCCAGATGAGTAGTATAGATCTTATAATTTCTGGCCCTCAGGTCCTCAACCAGTTTTAGTGGGTCATCGTATTGATTCTGCTTTACCCATTTACCCCCTGAGGCTGTTACCTTCGGATGTAAAGCCGGAAATGTTTCCTTCGTATAAAGGAGTTGTACTTCTTCTATCCCAACAGCATCTGCAGAGCGAAATATTGCACCTACATTATGTGGATCGTGGATGTTCTCGATAACAACGGTGAGGTCTCGTTGCCGATTGGCCAGAACCCTCTGGATGGTGGATAAGCGCTTTTCGGTGATCTGACGAAGGAGGCGGTCCTTATGTTCATCTGAGATCAACTTGGGTTTATCGACACTTAACCGCTGTTCCGTAAGCCATAACTTCTGCAGTCCCCTGCATGACCATGGCTGTTGAAAACCGAACGGATACAATGGCATCGCCTCCCATTTCTTCGGCGCGCTGCTGCATCCTCTCGATGGCCTGGTTTCGGGCATGGGCCATCATTTCAGTGTACTCTGGCAGTTCACCGCCAACCAGGGTACGCAAGCCTGCAATGATATCTCGTCCAATATTTCTGGCACGAATTGTACTGCCCATGGCTACACCCAGGTGCTGAATTATTTCTTTTCCTGCCACTGTTTCAGTTGTATACCACTCTACCATTTATCCCTCCTGAATGTTTCTTTCTCTTCCCTTTTCCATTTTTGCGACAATACAATTGCGACACCAACTGCAGCCACAAGCAGACTCGACCCGAACAATATTTTTCCACCTGCTGACAGGGGTGCCTGGGTCAGAATGACCGGTACGATCCTGACTAAAGCCAGTGCCGAAGCGATGATGATGAGGGCGATGACGATCCAGGCAAAAAGATCTGCTTCATGCCTTTCATTCATTTTCATCCTCCTCTGTTCCAAGCTTTCTCAGGAGATCCAGAGTATATATCCCCGAATCATGTCTGTCCTCCCAGACAAATTGGAGGGCATAATGTCCCACCCAACGGAACGAATCGAGCTGATAGGTTTTTTCCGATTTCAACATGGGGAGACCGAAGGTCTTATTGCCAAAAAGATCGCTTTCACCTGAACAATTGGCACAGGGGCATGCATCGCGTAATTTGTGAAGATCGATGAACATTTCGACATCATCCTCCCAGCGAATGGCAATCCCGACGGGGAACTGTTTAATTTCTTTTATTTTCATAGTCCTGCTCTTTTGGTGATAAATATAATTCGATGTGTCACTACCTGGCTATGAAAATAATATCATCCTGAGTGGTACGAAGGATCTTGATCCTGCATGTTCCATTTCAAATGTGAGATTCTTCGCTTACGCCCCGAATGACACCTTCCTGGGGTAGGCGCATACCAAAGAAAAGCCCCAGAATGATCCCGGGGCTTCGATTTTTATTTTTGGTAATAGCTGGCTAATCAGAATGTGCTTCAATATATGCTGCTTCACGCTTGCCTTCTTCTTCATCAACAAATTTGAAGAGAACGGCTCCAACGACGAAGAGGATCACCACAGAACCGATGCCCCAGCGGGACGCGATCTGGCCAATAGCCTCCAGCTCTTCGGGCGTTGAGGCCAACGGTGCCAGGGTTCCTTTAATGGTAAGACCTACGATACCAATGAGCATTGGACCAAGAATGGCGGCAAATTTACCCAGCATATTAAAGAATCCGTAGAATTCACCCTCCTGACCCTTGGGGATCAATCTGGAGAAATATGACCGACTCAAGGCCTGGATGCCCCCCTGAACAAGTCCAATGGCAATTGCGAGGGAGTAGAATTCTATGGGCTTGGTCATGAGAACGCCCCAGAAGGTGATGATCATGTAGGCAAAGATGGCGAGATAAATAGATCGTCGCACGCCCCATCTCTCTCCCATCCGACCAAAAATAATCGCAGCTGGAAAGCCGACGAACTGGGTGATCAGAAGGGCGATGATCAGGTCAGTAGATTCAAAACCCAGGGACATACCATAGTCAACGGCCATGCGGATAATGGTATCCACACCATCAATATAGAACCAATAAGCTGCAAGGAATAGGGAGACTGTCTGCAGGTGTCTGATCTTCTTCCAGGTGTCCAAATATTGCTTTATTCCAGCCTTAACAATGGCCAGAGCATTCATAGAATGTGTTTTTTTTGCCTCATCTACCCAAAAGATGGTAAATAGAGTAAATCCTCCCCACCAGAGTGCAACTGAGAGAAAGGCATAACGTACCGCCTCACTTGCATCTGCCAATCCAAAGGTCTCTGGCATGAGCGTCATGGCAACATTCAGGGCGAACAGAACACCACCACCCAGGTACCCCATTCCAAATCCGAGTCCAGATACGCGATCGATCTCATGTTTTCCTGCTACGCTGGGGAGCAGAGAATCATAAAATATATTCGCTCCGGAGAATCCAATAATACCCATGACATAGACAAATACAGCCATGGCCCAATCCCCTTGTTGAACGAGGAACAGACCAGCTGTCATGAGAGCACCCAGATATGCGAAGAAAATGAGGAATTTCTTCTTGGCTGACCCCTTATCAGCAATGGCCCCAAGGATGGGTGCCATAAGGGCGACGATGAGGCTGGCGATCGAATTTGCTACTCCCAGCTGAGCAGTACTCACATTCACATCCGTACCGACACTCCAATACTCCTTGAAAAAGATCGGGAAGAATCCAGCCATAACGGTGGTGGCAAAGGCTGAATTGGCCCAATCATACATGGCCCATCCCCATATTTGTTTCTTCGGTTTATCCATTAAATGTCCTCCAGGTCAGGTTGCTATATTCAAGGCTAACCTGAATGTGTATTGTTATAAACACCCGTAATTTTGAATCGAATTCATGAGCAATATAGGCCAATCTCTTAAGAAGCGAAGCAATTTTCATATGGCCCAACACCTGAATACTGGCCCCATACAAGAGGATCTGTATCTGTATGAGGCCAATATTCTGTTCCACGGGCTAGCTCACCAGGAGCAAGTGGATACGAATGCTATGCTGACTTCTTCTTTCCAAATTCTGGATCAATAGGCAGGAATTTCAGCATGACCAAACCAGGGATCGTTGCAATCAGGACCCAGATGAAGAATAGCTGATAGCCAATGGTCTCCTGCAGCCAACCACTGAACATACCTGGGATCATCATGCCAAGGGCCATAAAGCCGGTACAGATGGCGTAGTGAGCTGTCTTATGTTCACCTTCTGCCACCGTGATCATGTAAAGCATATATGCGGTGAAACCAAAGCCGTAACCGAACTGTTCAATGCCAACCATGGTGGCAACCATGTAAAAGTTCTCTGGCTGGGCATAGGATAGATAAACATAAACAACATCTGGTAATTTCATAGCCAGGGCCATCCATAGGATCCAGAATTTCAATCCCTGTCGGGCGGCTACGATACCACCCAGAATGCCACCCAGCGTGAGCATGATCGCTCCCAGGGTACCATAAATAAATCCATACTGTTGAGTTGTTAATCCAATCCCACCCGCCTCGATACTATCGATCATGAAGAGAGGTGCGATCTTGACTAACTGGGCCTCTCCAAAGCGATAGATCAGGATAAAGGTAATAGCCAGACCGATCTTCTCCTTGGTGAAGAAGGAAACGAAAGTATGGAGGTAATTTTTAACAAAAGCGGCTGTATTTTCAACCACCATCCTTTTGTCCTCAGCCGGCTTGGGAAGTACAAAATAATGATAGATACAGAAGACCAAGAACATACCTGCCAGGACAAGGAAGGACAGGGTCCAGGCGAGTCTGATATTTCCCGAGCGTGCAATAAATAAGGCATCTGAGTTCGTCTTCAAGTTCGGATGAAGCTGAATAACAGCAATATAAGGGATGTTCCAGTTATCCTGATGAAAGACCAGGCGGGTGTCAGTCTGCAACCTGATGCTCTTGTCCCCGGAATCGATACCAAAGGTTACGACAATCTCCTCATCTACTTCCGGTCGAGCGCTCAAGGCAATATATGCCAAGCCAGCATTACCAACGCGCTCACCAGTTGGCGGTCCCTGGTGGTCAGCAAATGCAAGTGCAGCCAGATCCGTACTGTCAGTCATGCTCAGTCGGTTTGCGTTCCAGTAATTCGCCATGGTGATGAGCGAATCATACTGAACATTGGTCTGCGATCCCACGTGGATATTCAATTCTGCAGGTTGGATCTGGATTCCCAGATCACCATCCACCGCTTCCAGCTCAGCCTTGCTCATATCTACGGTGTGGGTAATGCTGCCATTTTTCCTGGCGTGGACTTCGAAACTATAGTCTTCCAAGCCAGTATTACTCTCGATCATACCTGCGAAGATGATCAGTCCTCCCTGTCCAGCAATGATAGCCAAACGATAGAAGGTGGATCGAATGCCCACCCACCAGGCTTGTTCATGTTGGGATAGCCCGATCATGTAAAAGCCATCAGCAGCTATATCATGCGTCGCCGAACTGAAGGCCAGCAGCCAGAAGAAACCAAGCGTTAATTGAAAGAAAAAAGGTAAAGGAATGGTGAGCACGACCCCACCGAGTCCAGCACCGATGAGAAGCTGCATGGTGATGATCCAGAACCGTTTGGTCCGAACAATGTCTACCAGTGGGCTCCAGAAAGGTTTGATCACCCACGGAAGATATAGCCAGCTTGTATACAAGGCGATCTCAGTGTTTGAAATACCCATCCGCTTGTAAAAAACAACAGCGATAAGCATAACCACTGTGTATGGCACGCCCTCAGCAAAGTAGAGTGATGGGATCCAAAACCAGCCATTCCGTTTCTTCTGATCGGGAGCTTGCGACATAGGTATGTTTCCTTCCTAATTATTTATAGATGATATATTTTTGCTGAAGGTCTGAATATGCCTGTAGTTCATCCTGGTAAACGGCGATGATCTCCTGAGCAGCATGACCTGCATCAACCATCTCACGAAGATAAGTGCCACCCCAAAGTCTGTCAGGACCAGTCGCTCGTCGCCATCCAAAATCATTGGGATATTCCTGTTTGGCTATGACCAGTAGATGAATAAGAAATTCAACCGGTTTGAAGGCATCCGGGTCAGTCACGTTAATTCTAAAGCCATTGACCAGTTCGCCCTCAAAGATCGGGTTCATGGCAACGCCAGGCATATCAATTGGTGTAAACACGGCCGGTTCTAGGGTGTATCCCGTAATATCGGTATTTCGCAATCCGTTAATGATCGTCTGTGAATCAAAATAAGGGGTTCCGATCAGCTCAAATGGATATTCGGTCCCACGACCCTCAGAGATTGCCACACCTTCCAATAAACACAGCCCTGGATAGGTCAGGGTTTCGTTGGTATTTCTCATATTCGGTGAGGGTGGTGTCCACTTCAGGTCGGTCTGGTCCCAATAGGTCCCCGTCCAGCCGTCACATTGAACCACATGCAGTTCTACAGAGTCTACGCCTTCTATCATCTTTTCTCCCACCACCATCTGGGCCAGTTCACCAATGGTAAGACCATAGCGAATAGGGATCGGGTATAAACCGACAAAACTTTCGAATCCTTCATCACGAACATTCCCACCGATGGCCCTGCCGATGGGATTGGGTCGATCAAGGATCATCACTGGGATATTGTACTGGGCCCCTGCCTGCATCACATAACCCATGGTGGAAATGTAGGTATAGAAACGTGCGCCTACATCCTGGATATCAAAAATGAGGACATCGATCTCTTCTATCATCTCTTCATCCGGCTGACGGGTTGCCCCATAAAGACTATATATCGGTACCTGGGTTTTTGGATCGATGGCAGTATCAATGTGATCCCCGCCCTGTACATCCCCCCTAAAGCCGTGTTCAGGTGCATAGATGGCTTTTAATTCAACATCTGGTGCCTTGAAAAGTAGATCCACCAGGTGTTCACCATCGCGACTGAGTGCGGTATGATTGGTCACAACGCCAACACGTTTCCCCATCAGTGGTCTGAATTTCATCTGCTTCAACACATCCAGTCCAGTCAGGACGTGTTCGATCTCCTGGCTTACCTGTGTCTCTCCATACTGCTCTTGCTGTTCCTGATGTTGTCCCTTTGTTTCTGTCACCTCTGTTGTTGAGGCACAGGTCCAGATGAAGAGTGGTATGACGAGTAATAATAAATTTCTTTTCATGATCTACTCCTATTTAAGATAGGTGATTCGTTGCACGTGATGTTGCGTCCCCCCTGTGATCTGAAGTAGATACAGGCCCGAACTAATAGCGCTATTGGAAAAGGATTGAAGCGAGAGATTGTTATTCCCTGCCTGCAATTCTTCTTGAGAATGATACACCCGTTGGCCCTTCATATTATAAATATTCAAGCTGACCTGCATCGACTCTGGTGATTGAATCTCAATCCTGAACGCAGAATTAAATGGGTTAGGATAAGCCGGAGATACGCGAAAAGTCTCAGGGATCTCAATTTCAGGTACGCGATCCACGGTCTGCTCAAAGTAATCCAACACCCGAGCCATGATCGCTGTTCTTGATGCTTCAGGGTATATGGTCTCCAAACCTACGGATAAGTAAACCAGGCTACTCGTTATATAGCTCGAGCCAAACGTGCCTGTGTACTGGATCCCTGCGCCGCCATTCGTGGTGTAATCGGCGCCACTGAATGTCAGGTTGGAGGCAGCGCCCCCAACGGGTTTGATGCCATCCGGATAATCCACATCGTAAGTGCCGTGGGTTCCATCATCAAAGGTGAGTGGTCCAAGACTGTTGAATATCCCCTGTGGTGATGGTTGCATGGTATAGCTGGCAGCGTCATCAACAATATAATCAGCCTTCAGATAGTCGCGATAGAATGCCTGATCGTTGATATCCCCAGACCGCTCCAGATCCCATCCGATCTCTGATCCGGAAACCATGAAGCGACCACCGCCATCCAGATAATCCATGACCATGGCTTGCTCCAGCGCTGAAAACGATTCGTTAATTGTGGCTTCTTCCCCACTGATCCAATCCACGATGTCATATTCAGACAGATTCACTTTCCCCGATTCCACCGCTTCGTTACTGGTCGAACTAAAGCTGTAGCCATTGGCATGAATGGCTTCCCCATGCTGAATGATATAATCAAGATTATTTACGGTGCCACTGCTTCTGTCAAATCCTTGAACAATGAGTACGCGGGTACTTTTTGAGCCAATACCAAGAGCCAGGGTTTCTGAAAAACCGCTGCTGCCATATGTGTTCCTATTCCGCACCTTTAGAAAAGTCACGGTACCTGTGGGCAGGTCCTTTATAGGAAAGGACGGGAATCCGGAGCTGTCAGCCAGGGTATAATTGACGCCATCAGTACTGGTATGGATCTCATATTGATCGGTGTGGGAGGATGGTGCACAATTGATCAGGGCGCTGTCACCCCCCAGGTATTCTACTGAAAAATAGGGCGAAGCTATGGGTGGTGAATCTGCCCCAAAAGCGTCCTGGAGCCCACCCCAGATCTCAGGTCGTCCACCGTCATATCCCAGGGCCCATATCCCAATTCCCTTGATACCCTTCACTTTGGCATAATTGTACTTGGTTGACAGACTCAGGCTGTCATCATACCAGACCTGATGGATCTCGCCATTGTTGTAATTATACCAGGCTGCTTGGATTGTGTTATCATACTGCTTATCGTTTGACAGGGCTTGTGGTTCTGCATTATAATAGAAAACGGAGGAGCCATTTCGATCAGCGAGCACCGATGCCCCTTTGTCAGTACTGGTGACCGGGAAATCAATCCCATACCAGGGCAGCCCCAGAATGAGTTGAGATCCATCGCCACCTGTCTTGCTTAGATAATCCTCGATCGTGCGCGTGATGTGCCAACTGGAGCGTCCCTCATTCAAAGGTGAAAGCGGACCTGCATTCGCACTCCCACTATAATAATACCCATAGGCCATGATCATGAGTCCATCTGAATTATCGGACAGATAGTTATAATCGTAGGACCCCCACCAGTCGACTGATGGCATGGCGATACTTACCTCGGATCCGGGGATCTGGTCGTGAAATGCCTGGGTGAGATCATGGATAAAGGTATTGAAATGTTCCCGGGAAGCAGATTTCACAAACTCAAAATCGATATTCACCCCATCTGCATTCCCAGCAGAAACCCGAGCGATCAGATTGTCAATTGCAGTCTGCCGATAGGTGGCACTTCCAAGCAGTGTGGCAATACTGGCATCATCAAAAAGTGTGACTGTGACAATGACTTTGACGCCATTCGCATGGGCCTTGTCTACCAAACTATGTATGGGCCAACCGTGGGCATTATCAATACCACCAGAAGCATTCATTGCCAGTCCAAACCATGCCAGATGGGTCAGGACCTGATAATTGTAATTATTCCAGGCGGTTCCATTCCAGTACGGATGATATCCAAATACAACATGACTGGGAGATCGTAGCCCCTGTTTCGAAAGGCTCCCGGATAATTCAGTAGCTGATTCTAACTCCTGAGGAATCTCGCGGCCACCAAAGCGCAGCATGTGCTCCTCATGTGGTGCTATACTCCCCTCATCACCGAACAGCAATGAGCCAATGGCCAGCAGTAAAAACGAGAGACGGATCATCTAGTTATACAGCAGGTATTTCTGTCGTAGTTGCTCGAACTGAGCCAGTTCATCCTGCCAGGACTTTTGCATTTCCAGCGGATCCTGTCCTGCTTGAATGGCTTCACGGATGGCGTCACTACCGGTAACCTTGGCGAACATACTCCAGCGATTCTCTTTTTCGAACAGATCGATCTCAGGGTATAGTTCCTGGTGAACCGACATGAGAAGCAGCCCGGTCACATATGGGTTGAATTTGACGGGATCTGTCACATGGATCTGGACACCACCACAGGTTTGACCTTTATGCCTGCCGTAATAGGGCTTGAAAAATGTAGGTCGATAGGTCACACCCGTTCCCGCTTTTGCCTGCAGGGCTCGGGCATACTCGTGGGGATTGGTGATCCAGGGACCACCTGCAAATTCAAATGGGACGGTGGTCCCGACTCCCTCTGACAGCATCTGAAGTTCGCCATAGGTTCCAGTTGCGATCATGGGT
Organism: Fidelibacterota bacterium; assembly: GCA_021734255.1. Classification (GTDB taxonomy): domain Bacteria; phylum Fidelibacterota; class UBA8477; order UBA8477; family JABMPR01; genus JABMPR01. The sequence continues at coordinate 45,161 of JAIPJM010000002.1, forward strand.
AAAATGGTTGCCGCATCCGGTACATGGGGAGAGGTTGGCACCCACGGTAAACCAGTATCCTCGAACCACATGCCTCTGGACCAACCCTGCATTTTGACAATTTCCAGATCGCAGTTGATATCATATTCCGAATTAAATAATAAAGCCAATTCTCCGATGGTCATGGCATGCCTGTAAGGTATTGGGTATAAGCCAACAAAGCTGGAGATCCCCTCATCGATAAGATTGCCTTCCATCTGGACACCATTGACGGGATTGGGTCGGTCCAGGACGACGACTTTCTTCCCTGCCATTGCAGCAGCTTCCATGAGGTAAGCCATCGAATAGATATACGTATAGGAACGCACGCCAATATCCTGAATATCGAATAAGACTACATCCAGATCTGCGATCAGTTCAGCTATCTCCTTGGGATTTTTCCGGTACGTGGTCTTGGAGATAATGCCCGAGTCAACATCCTTTTCAGAACCAATGGCGTCACCGGCATTTTCGGCTCCAAACAGTCCATGTTCAGGAGAAAGTAGCAATTGTAGGTCGATCTGCTCCTTGAGCAGATCAATACCATGTATCAGGTTGTGGTCCACGCAGGTTTGATTTGCAAGCAGACCATACTTTTGTGCGTCATCACTATGATCCTGGGCAAGGAATACCTCAAGACCAGAAAGCACGTTCACCTCCTGTGGATGAGCGATAGGTTCATAATCCCTGACGACGGGCGTTACAGGTGCCTGAGTGGTGGCACAGGAAAAAACAAATAATAACATCGGTAGTAATAGCAAATAGCGAAATTTGCTTCTACTCTGTGTGTACCTAAACATGGGAAAAACTCCTTATATTGGTGTAAACTAGGTTTGTACATACATTTAACAAACACTATTTACGGATTGCCGCAAGGATGACCTAAAATTAAGACCTGAACGGATCAGATGATATAGAAAGATTGTTCGATTACAGGTTTTCCAGGGTAGTTCCTGGGTAATAGTGCGAGAGGATATCCCTGTAATTGATCCCCTCCAGTGCCATACCCAATGCGCCCATTTGACACAGCCCTACACCATGTCCCCAACCGACGCCTTTGAGTGCAATGTGATCGTCCGACTCGAGTGTTTTACTATTCATGACAATGAATGCCGATGAATACAAGAAAGATTCGCTAAGCATCTGTCGAATCCCATATTCAGACACCAGTTTTTGTTCAACTGCATGACCATGTGTGTCTAGACCCTGCAAATAAACATATTTAGCCCTGGCACTGGCCCCTCGCTCACCGACTTGAAGACCGGTGATCTTTGTCCAGCTCAGGTCGTGATACTTTTTCAGATTAGCCAGTAGAAGCTGCTTTTCCACCACTTGTTCCCAGCGGTAATAGCTCCCGGAGACATCGACCTTGCCCAGCATACCAGCCAGATCAACGGATTCAAATCGCTTTGAGGAGCAGTAGGCATCCATATAATTCCACAGGCGTTGAAAATCATCGACAGCCAGGCCTTCCAGGGGCTCAGGGCCATCCCAGAAATGGGTAAGGTAAGGGACTGTCCCGCCCTCCCATACTGTATCATAATCCTCAGCCATGCCCCCGCAATTCTTAGAATATCTGGCATCAATGACCGCATTCTCATAGGTCAGCACTTCACCTCTGGTATCGAGCGCTGCTTTCAGGGAGTGCTCAGTCAAATAGGTCGTTCCCTGGTACCGCTGGCAGCAGTCATCATTACACACATCAAAGCCGGCGTCCAGATGCTTTGCTTCAGCCAGTGCCAAGGACCAGCAGCGTGCGACCACTGTCTGAGCAGCGAGTAGATCATCAGGTGCCTCAGCACCCATTTCTGAAGTTGCTACGCAGGCAACGTAGGCTTCCACATCCAGCGTATTGATGAGTTTAAAGTTGCCCTTCTCAATTGTGATCGTCAGTTGGCCCGGCAGATAGACCGGGATCTGCTTTTCCCAATGGAAGCCACGGCCAGCGATGACTGGGTCGACCTTGATACCAGAGCGTGATGATAGTGAATCGACCTGATCTGAAGCAGTGATTATTAGTTCAGTGAGAACCTGATCAGTCTGCGATACGGAAAATGAGTCTGTATCTGCTGACAGGTTCAGCGTACAACTGTTTTGGGGAATACTGGCTGAACTCTCTACATCCAGCGACTCAGCCCAATGCAGGGTAAGTTCTTTGATACCATCCTCAGGCAGGATGATCCCCACCCGGATCAGATCACTGTTCAATCCACTCGAGATAGGCATCGACTGCGGCCCCTAATGCAGGTGCGTGTCTTAATTCAGAATTAATGATGAGGTCGTCCCTCAATCGATTGGTCTTGGTCAAGTATTCACCCTTGATCGCCTGGGGAAGATCGGAAGCATGGATCATACGCCCCAGCTTCTCATTAACAGGATCATTCAACAGTGAATCAAATTTCTTAAATTCCCAGATATCTCCCAGTCGTTGTCCAATAACGATCCGTTCGAAGACCTTGCCGAGGTGATCATGCTCCGTCTCAAGGACGCGTTTTTTATCCAGAAAATGAGTTTCCGGTGCACCAACCGCCAGGGTTCGGATCCTATGGTAGAGGAGGTCGGCCAGGGCCTGAGCTGTTTCTTCTACGATCTCCGCCGCGGCTTCCTCACCCCCCAATGCTCGTTCAAATATCTGCCAGGGGTAAACTTCATTCAACTGAAGTTGCTCCTGGGTAGTCCCCGTCAGGTGTGCATAGCGCGTCTGGATTCCTTTTGCTGAGAGAAGGTTCTCATAGGTCTCTTTTTCGGTGGCCTTCATTTCCCAGGTTTTACCTATCCATTGTTTGCATTCATCAAAGGGAACAATCGCTTTATCCAGGAGCATGGCATCTGCGATACCAGTCCCACCACCGAAGTAGTACGCAGAGTTAACACCACGCATGCCACCATGGTCCCCCCAGCGTTCGCCCAAGCCACAATAATCAGCATCACTACCAATGGCGTGAATTCTGTTCAGGTTCTTAAAGCCTTCTTTTTTCAGTTGCTTCTCAAGTTGGCCCAGAAACTGAGGCATTCGTGGTCCATTTGCCATGGCGGAAATGCCCCGTTTATCTTTGGTCTTCAATCCGGGCAAGCCCACTCCAATAATGACTTCATTTCCATTGCTTCCATTCAGAATGGTCTTAATGGCTTTGGTGAAGCTATCAAGAACAGCTTTTTCCTGTTGAGCTTCAGTCTTGGTTTGCTCTATCTTCCCACCGGCATTGTGTTCCTTGATCTGCCTGGAAAGAACAATAGGTTTGAAACTAGATCGGTAATGATCAGAGCTCTCATACGTGACTTCGATAAATGGTTTAAGAGCAACAAACCGCATCGGGTTTGTAAGGATGTCCACCTTGTGGACAAGAACTTTGGATGCTCCCCCATCTATTCCAATGAGAGTAATATCATCCATGTGATACCTCATTCATTATTTGACGTCTGATGATGGCCTCGCGGCGCATCTCATCCTTGGCGTTATTATTTCTATCAACTGTTACCTGGTCAATATTATGATCGGTTCCCCCACCATGGCGGATCACTTTGTAGACTGGGTCCCATACGCGACCGATCCGATGATGCTCACTCATCCGGGAAACAAATTCATAATCTTCACCATAATTGCGAGCAAAGGGAGTGGTGTTCATATCGAGATATCCAAGGTCTCTGGCTAACTCCACGTAGAAGGAACGCGGCGCTCCAGCACCGTTGATCCTCAAGAGATTGTTTCTGCCATTTTCCTCAGTCCATTCATCATGGGTTACAACCGGAATGGACTCCATGCGGTGGATTTCTCCAGTTTTTTCGTCCTTTTCATAGACTTCGTACGATCCGATCACCATCCCGATCTTCTGGTCAGCTTCAAATACCTTCGCGATAGCTTCTACAGCACCAACAGTGAGTTGGTCATCTGAATCCAACTGGACATAGAATTTGCCTCGGGCTTTCTTTAAGCCAGAATTAATACAGAGACCAATATTGTTGATATCAAGAATGATCAACTGTACCTCAGGTTTATCTGCTTCATACAACTCACCACCAGGTAAGTATTTCTGAACGGCGGGAACGGTTGGATCGGCTTCCCCACCGTTGACGACAACGATAACCTCCACGTCTTTCACCGTCTGAGACAGCACGGATTCGATCGCATCACCAATAAACTCAGGTCGATTGTTCACAGGAATGATCACACTGGCTGTCAGCTCGTAATCCTTATCTGCATAGGGAACAGCGGAATAGAATTCACCAGGAGCGAGATAAGCGTTTATCCGTTTTAAATGACTACTCACAATGGCTTCACATTCCAACTGGGAATCTTTGCTTGCCATAAGATAATCAAAAACATTCTGCCCATCCTTTGCGCTATAGACCTTATACGGGGATCCTGCATAGCGATTGGCAATGTGGACAAGCTCTCCAACTTCACTCAGTCGTAAACGGAGCTCGTAGAAGAAATGCTGTTTTGTGGTCTCATCTAAAGGGAGTACCTGTCGTGCTTTTTCTAGATTAATGAGCCAGACCTTACCATAATCGGTATTATCTCTTACCCGACCCAGGTGGTGATCAAGCAGGTGCTCATCATGACGTGTACCGTTATCATCTACTTCATAGTCTGCGTAGATCATGGACCAATCGCTTGAGACCTCCGCAACCAGCTCATATAGATCCCGGGCACTTTGTTTAAATTCCACCTTGTTGGCTCGCCCATCTACCAGGAGAACTGAATCCCCTTCGGAATTTTGAATTTTTTCACTAAATGTTGTCGCAGTCAGGTCATCAGGATCGATGGTGTCAATCTGGGACTCTGGAAAAGACTTTTGAAAGTTCGTCACACCGTGGTCTTTGTCACCACTGATCATTAGGATATTCAAGATTGGAACTCCTTCAGCACACATAATCAAGGAAGCGTCGACATAGCTCTTCATCAGAGGCAACACTTCCATAGCTCTGATGTAGCGATGGAGTTAATAAATATTTAAGGAAATTCAACTCTTTTTTGTTGATATGGGGTAATCGGGTATCTCTCTCATGTTTTTCTTCACAAGGTGAGGAACCTTTTCTTAATATTGAGTTAATCGATCAGATGGATTCTTTGCACACGCCTGGAGATGCCGCAGCAGACCTCGTACGGTATGGTACCCAGACGGTCAGCCACATCAGCTATGCTCACGGGACGCTTATCACCACCCAGCACGGTAAAATAAGTGCCTGGCTCAATGCGTTTATGCCCCAGGTCGATCATAATGTGATCCATGGTTACGGTACCCACCACTGGAAATTCTTCATCATTCAGTGAGACGGACCCATTATTCGTGAGTAAACGATTGTAGCCATCCGCGTAGCCAATTCTCAGTGTGCCGATATTGGTGTCCCGGTCGGCATGCCATTTCTCAGCATAACTGACAGGCTCTCCGGCTTTGACCTGGTCTACGCGTACCAGCGGAGCGATCACCTGCATTGCCGGTCTTAATGCTGCCTGGTGGCTACCTCCGGGAGACGTATCGTAGCCGTACAATCCGATTCCGAGGCGCATGGCATCATAAGTATTAAAATCATCATGCAGCATGGCGGCACTGTTTGACATGTGGACTAAACCACGAAAGCCAAGCGTACGAATATCGCTGACAAAGGATTCAAATAAAGCACGCTGCTTTTCGAATTGCCTGTGAGAGGCGGTGTCTGACGATGAGAAGTGACTATAAACACCAACGATATTCAGGTTTGAGTATTTGTTCTTTATTAGGAGCCGTGCTTCCTCGGGACTGACTCCCAACCGATTCATCCCAGTATTCACATTGAGGTGAACATCAATGGTCTTTCCAGTATTGCCTAGTGCTTCTGCATGTTCCATCGAGACAAGGGTGAGAATGGCCCGCTCCGGCAACTGGTCTAGCTCTGAAGTAAAAACCCGTGAAAAAATAAGTGTAGATACAGCCGGTAAGCTGGCAGCCAGTTCCCGGGCTTCCTGAAGAGTAGCGACTGCAAAGAGGTCAACCTCTTCCAGTTCATGTAAGTGCTTACTTACTTCAAGTGCACCGTGGCCATAAGCATTCGCTTTGACAACAGGGATGATCTTGCTCTTCCCCATGCGTTCTTTAAAAAATTGGTAGTTGCTGCTGATCGCTTTAAGCGAGACCTGACAGATGGCTTCCATATCCCAACTCCAGATAGAAAAAGGGCGTGAAAAAATCACGCCCTTTTTTTATTGATGTACAAGCAAGGTGTTTAGTTAACGGAGTCTTTTAAACCCTTACCAGCTTTAAAACGAGGAACGTTCATTGCAGGTACATTGATCGGCTCACCCGTACGTGGGTTCCGAGCAACTCTAGCTGCACGAGCTGATACGTCGAAAGTTCCGAAGCCTACTAGAGCAAGTTTGTTGCCAGATTTCAGGGAATTAGTAACAGCGCCTGTAAAAGCACCAAGTGCTTTCTCAGCCTCCACTTTTGTAATTCCTGCATCGGCTGCCATCTTTGCAATTAATTCAGCTTTGTTCATTGGTGTTTCCTCCTTGTTGTTTTCTTAAAAGAATTTTTCCTGCATATAGTTACTCGAGTCTATTCTCATGAGAATGTCTCAAGTCGGTGCAAACCCTTATCCATCTTAGGATAACGTTAAAAAGGTAAGGGGTCAGTTTTGAAAGTCAAGCAGTTATTCCGCTCAAGCAATTCAGGCTTTTTTCAATAAAAATTGCTTCAGATCGTCAAAATTTTCGAATACTTCAGTTGTACATCCAATGATCCAGGAGGGAACCTGAGCAATGGGCATACCCAAAACAAGATAAACGGGCATTTTATGTTCGTAGGCAAGCGTAAGCTCACCATGCGTGCCTCCTCCCTGCTTGACATGGGAATCCCAGAGACAAATAATTCTGTCACATTTTTTCAGGAGTTGGTGAATATCCCGGTCCATTATTTTTTTCATAACAGGCATAAACCTATTAATATCAGTACTTTTCCACTGACGAAAATTGTCTTTTTCTTCTGCGGTAAGGAGGTCCTGCTCGTGCACTGATGGATCGAACACATCCCAGGATAGATTGACATTCAGAAAGGTTGTGAGGTCTCTTCTCCAGGCTGTGCCCCCATCAGGAGCCGCTTCAATAGCACCAGCCAGGTATACTCTCAATTATCACCATCCAGGTGAAAGAATGCAGCTGAGACCCAGATCAGGAAGACGGTTTCGATCAGGCTAATGAGCAGAAATCCATAATCGATCATTCCATTAAGAAATGCAATATCAAGTCCGGTCAGCCAATTGTAGGGTGACAAATAGAAGGCGATATTGGGAATTTTGGCCAAAGGTCCACCCCTGACCAGGAACATCCCACTGATCATCATTATAGGTAAAAAACCGATATAGAGCAGCTTGCTCAAGCTTTCCACATGTTTTACAAAGAGACCGATGATCTTGCTTAAGGCGACGATCTGGAACGCACCCAGGAGCAAGAACAGGATACTTGCCTGATAATTGATCTGTGAAAGCGACATCTCTGTCAGGAAGATCAGAATGGCCCAGACCACAAGTAAGTGTATAAATCCCTTGCCCAGACTGATGATGGCCTGTGCGATAAAGAATGACGGCTGCCTGTGAAAACGACCCATCTCGTAGATACTTGCCATCCGGTTATGATTCTTTGCTTCCCAATAGAATCTGGCGGTAGATTCGTAAAGTGTGATAAGCAGTGTGAGCAGCAGTGAGTCCAGAACAAGTGCTGGCGTAATTTTGCTCATCTCAACCGGATTCAGTAAAGATTTATAGGGGAGGAAAAACATAAAAAAGAAGATCAGCCCGGTCAGAATCGGCATGAGACCAACGGTAAAGAACTGTCTCCGATAGATAATGGATTCACGATGCCAGAGTGCAGCAAATATATTATTCATGGATCGCCTCCACCTTCACCATGCGCTTGAAGATATCTGCCAGCGTCGGTAATCTTGGTACGGCTTCTGTTACCCTCCCATTGAACAGAGCGATGACAGTCTCCGAGTTCACGGAGCTTTCCATAACGATCTCATATTGATTCCCGCGAGCGCGGTACGAAATTATTCCTTCGGCTGCGTCCAGAATATTAATATCCTTTTCATCTGTCTCAGAGAGCGTGATGTCCAGGATTCGGTCTTCCTGCTCCGACTCCTTCAACTCCTTGAGGGTACCATCTGCTACTAACCTTCCGTCATCCAGTATGGATATCCGATCAGCGATCTTTTCCACCTGATCGATATTACTGGAAACCAGGACAGTTGTGAATCTGAGCTTCTGTTCATGGAGGAAGGTTTCCATCAGTTCCTTACACTCCAGGTCCAATGATGCTGATGGCTCATCCAGCAAAAGAATGGATGGGTTATGGAGTACAGCTCTGATGAATTCCATTTTACGCCGTGTCCCATGGCTGACCTCTGATGGAAAGGCATGGAGTTGGTCCACAACATTAAAGCGCGTGACAAAACCAGAAATTCGGTTCAGGAGATCAGCTTGATCGATACCATGTAGCTTGCCTTGAAGCACCAGGTTTTCCAGCAGGGTCAGGGATTCTTCAAAGCGACTATCCTGAGCCATGTAACCGATCTGTTGCCTGATCTGATTCTGCCGAGCTCCCAGGTTCAGACCATTTATATAGCCTGAGCCCAGGCTGGGCGCACTGAGCGTAGCGATCACTCGAAGCAGGGTAGATTTACCCGAGCCAGTGGTACCGATTATGGCATGAATGTGACCTTTTTCAACGCCCAAAGTGACGTTATTTAAGGCCGTTTTATCACCATATTTCTTGATGATATTTCTGAGTGTGATCGAAACAGCCATCCTTAGCTGATCTCCTTACCCCTTAACAATTATTCTTCAACAGGTGTCTTATTATCACCCTTGATCGTCCAAATAGTCAACAAGACGATCATCGATAGTAGTACCCAGATAGAAGCATAATAATAATTCTCGCCACCGTAAGTGATCAAATCTGTAAAGCGACCGATCAGTAGAGATATACGACCCATAACTGCAAATCCAAATGATGCGCCGAAGCTGATCATCAGGAAGTAGATACCAACTCTGGTCACCTTGCCAAAATTTCCTGAATGCTCTTTGGAAAAGTAGAAATAAAGCAATCCTGATATGGTACCAACTAAGATGAGTATATTATTAAAGATACTTGCATCTGTAAGACTAAACCAGGGAAGCCCGACAAACGAGACCGCAGAGCCTTTGAGCTGTCCGAGTACATTCGAATTCAAAAATGCATAAGCCCTCAATCCTGCTGCCATACCTACTGTGTAGGCAATTCCCATTCTAGCGAGCCAGCTCCATTTGGAGACCACACTCAGAAGCATCATCACGCCCAGAATGAATGGAAGGATATAAATGAAATGCGGATGGGTTCCATGCCCCTTATCAATGCCACCATCAGGAAAAACAGTGGGTAAAATGAATCCAAATAGATTATAGATCCCATACCAGGCTTTCATAAAGAAGCCTGAGATGGTTCCTTCTGGGACAGGCCACAATCTTCCAAATAGATTCGGCTGGATCTGGGTCCAGAAAAACATAGACATCCAATAACCGGCAGAAACACCGACAAAGACATGCTCGGCGATCTTATAGAATGGATTGTCCTTATACAGATAGGAGAATATGCCCAGGGTTAGGAAAACCGCAACCCAAGCTCCAAATATTTCAGAACCGTTCATCATTCACCTCCTAATATTTCTTGGAACGTCTACGTTCAACGAAGAACGAGATGTTTCCAAAAATAATAAATGCAACAATAACAACATGTGCTACAGATTGGGCATCCATACCACTCGTCCCAATCCCAGGCTGGCCGATTAGTTTTTCATATTCGGCAGCGCCAGGCATACCACCAAGGATACCCTTGATCTGACCAGCTTGTACATATGGCATGACTTCATTCACCTGAATGGATGTCGTACCCGTACCCATAATGATTCCAGTTGGATCAGCTGCATACTGAACCCATTCAACGGTGCCAGGATATCCGGCTGAGGCAGAGAAGAGATAATCAAAATCGGCGACCTGATTGATACCATCCATCATTGGAATATCATCGAGGAAATTTCCCCGAGCATCAACAGTGTAGACCTTCCGGAAATTACTAACCAGACCTTTGATCACAGCCTCATTCCCTGGCCTGAAGCCAAGGAGTACATAATCTTCTCCATAGGTCTTATTGTATTGATCTTCCGCGACCTGCTCAATGGCCTCCATGGCCATGAATTGACCATCTGGCCATAGACATGTGATGTAGATTTTCACATCTTTTTCGAAAAGATGTCTCATAATGCCAACCGCCATTGGATGGATCTCAGGTTTGGTACTGGGACCATATTCAAAAGATACCAAGGCTTTGTCACCAGCTTCAAGTTTCTCCACTTCATCATAGATTGTTTGAGAAGACACAGTTGGTCTGATGGGCAAGCCCAGAGGGAAAAACAATGGCATGATAACCACAAATGCAATCACAATAAAAATGTATCGTCTATCAAGACTACCGGCACGAACGATAAAATCTAAGAATTTTTCCATGATCATTCTCCGATATATGATTTTTCAATACCAAGGATGTAGCGAATGGAGGTGGCAAAAATACCAAGACCGATACCGATCATGATAGCCCGTGCTCCTGCTACATTGGGATTGTTATAGATCCAGTCCTGTAGAACTGGAAGATAAAATATTGCTGGTTGGTCTACAGGCCAGCCAGTGATAAAGCCAGCAATGGTGACAATAAGCAGTCCCCCACCCACAGCCGCCAATGTATAGGTCCTGTTCTTAAACCAGCTATTCACACCTGCACCAGCGCTTAGCACCAGGATGTACATGATAAACCATGCTGAAATATTGCCTCCAATAGGAACACGACCCAGCATGATAATGATACCAGAGATAAGCAGCAGAGTGGCTTCGAAGTTCCTGATCTTAAAAGCACGATAGGAAGCTGACGCAACAAAAAATGCTAATAGCGCAAACATGGTGGCCGAAAGTGGCGTGAATACAAATCTAAACATCCAATTAAAGAGGGAGCCCCTGGTGGATATATGAGAACCCCATTCAGTGGCACGCATATTCGCAGTTCCACCGGCAGCGTTGATCGCGGCGACTACCTTGTCAGCACCCCTTTTTGTAAAATAGGGTGCGTTAATTAAGTATGTATCACCTTCAGGCATGGCCAGAAGAATATTCTCTGCACTCTTTTCATCCAGATTGATCTCGCTGGCAAGGACTGTCGCTACTTTTGCGGGGTCATCATACTGACTGATCTCAACATTGTAGGATCCAAGCATGAAAAAACCAGCTGTAAATGAAAATGTGAAGCCAACAATAGCAAGAGCAGCATATGGCCACCCCTTTTGCTGCTTCATGATCTTCATGGCTTGCAGCTTCAGCAAATTCAAAGCACCCAAAAAGATGGCAAAGCTAGCCAGGATATCGAACCATTGGGTGGCATCATCATCAACGAATGATCGAATATTGGGTTCATCAACAAACCATCCAAAGAGCGTTATAAAGCCAATGGTGGCTGCGATGGCAATTGGTAATTGTCTCTTCATGAACATATCAAACCTCCTATTGTACTGTCAGGTAACCCAGGATATCCCAGGAGATCCAGTTCAGATCATGAAAAACGTTCATTATCGTTGCTATCAGCATGACAGCTACCGCCATTATCTTAAGTGTGTCCTGCCCCTTGACCCCACCAATTAACTCAGGCTCTTGAGACAAATACGCAGACGCAGCAAAAAATTCTTCACCGATAAGGGTATAGTCACAAGCCGTGACGAAGAAGGGAATTTGTGAGGGAGATGCTGTTCCAGCTATCTGGATGGCGCCAATGGAGTTACCCGTTTCAGCCAGCAGCAGTGATTCAGCATAGAATTTACCCATATACAGACAGGCGGCAGGCTCCTCGCGAAGCATGATCCCATTCACACCGGCCGCATAAGCAAACTGATCATCCGTCAGGTAATGGACCATGTCATTGTGGAAGAGGTCCGGGCGACCCTCTAATAAATAGGATTCTCGGCAAGATTCTCTGGCAGCTTTCATCACAATCGCCCTGGAAACAGGTACATTTAGGCTTGTCTCATAGCGAGCTGTCATCTTGGCAACATGACCAAGTACGACAACACCAGCGACAGTTTCAACCTGATCCATATCCATAATCCCAGGAACATACAGGACAGGTTTTCCCATTTCAGTGGATCGTCCAACAGCTTCTTCCACGGCCTTAAGGCCAGGAATTGTACGCAGGAAAATCTTCTCACCCCTCTTCGCCATGCGGGTTGAATATATTAACACACCCCCGACGATCAGAATGGACCAAAACATGACAGCGCGTTCCGCGACAAAATGTGGATGTCCCGCAAACCAATAAATCATGAATGGCACGAAGATCAAACCGGCAACAGACCAGAATTGTTTATCTTTCACTGTGCTTCTCCGTTTGCTTGTTGTTTTTTTCTTCCTCATATTGCTCAAGTCTGGCGATTAAAAACTCGACGTTTCGCGGTTCCTCAAACAATTCTGCGGCACGATAGTAGCCATCTGCTTTGATGAAGGCGCTTACTATCGGCCCAAAAAATATCATGGTATGACTGCCTAACAAAGCTAAAGGTTTAACCATTTCCAGGGCAAATACTGCTGCAGTTATAAAACCTGAATCATATATGCGCTTAGCTATGCGTTCAATAAACGCCCTATCTTCTTCAGACAGGAGTTCTTGAACAGAAGTGTCAGCAGTTTTAATCAATTTCTACCATCTCTAAATTCGCCCGGGGGATGGTCATCACTTCGTCATCGATCTTTATCTCTGCCACCCGCACCATAGTCTCAGACTCCATCTTATGTAAGGCTGACGGCAATGAGACAACGGTTCCAATTCGGCCAAAATATGGAGCGCGGATGACTCGGACCAGGCTACCAGCCTGGATACCTTCGTTGATCTTCACTGCCTGAGCATCTCCCTTCAGGTCTTCCTTATTTAAAGGAATCACAATCTCCGGGCGTATGACACCTGCCCTGATCTGAGTCGCTCCATTAATGGAGGTAAATTTACCATGATGGAGCTTTAGAAGATCAAAAGTCCGGGATCCCATCCTGATCTCACCATAACCCTCCGTGAGGATAAGGGAAGTGACCAGATCCTCGGAACCTGTAATAGCAACACCCAGGGTATAACCCAAGATCTCTTCCAGGTCATAATAATTAAAACCACCAACGACGATCCCGGCAACCTTCATTTCAAGTGCTTTTTTATAGGCGTTTAAGCTTAGGAAGGATCCACCAACCAAAACTTTGCCAGCGTGTTCAGGCTTGATCATGTCAGCTGTCAACTCATCCTCTCGACTCTCTGCAAGAACAACGAGTTCACCACGGCTTTCTCCACCAATACCAAAAATACCCTGGATGAATACGGCATCAGCTTCGATGACAACGCCCTCTTCAGGTACCACCTCTGCAACCGTTCCACGCATATAGGCATCGACTTCCACAGGGATGGGTGCGTCTCTCAGCACGACTTGGCCAGTAATTGCAGAAACTGATTCACAAGTACAATCAATAGGTGCCACAACATTGGATTTGAATAAGCCAAAGAAGCCCTTGGTCTCAGCGATAATCTCCCCTTTGGCGTATTTTGAACCAATGGGTTTAAGCATAACAGCTTCCACATCAGTAGGATCTATGTTCAATAAATTACCTACATTCATCATCTGCACATTGCCAGGCAAGTGAGTGCGAGCAACGATATCATCAGGTGTTACCTGATCATTAAGTTTAACAACGACCTCACCCTTTAAGGGCAGGATTCGATCTTTTTTAACTTTTGTTTCGTGAAGGACTTTTAGTCCGGGAGTATACGAATGGGCCATGACTATGCTCCTCCCAGTAATTCGCTGTCGGGATATTCGTTGGTTGCTTTGGACCACTTGTTAAGATTCTGAATGCGCTGAGCTCTTTCTGTGCTCAACTCAAACGGCCGACCACGACCATCGAGAATCAATCCTACTGTTCCCCCATAAACTTCGGTGACAAGTGCTTCACCCCTGCCTTTTCCCATGGTCATATTTTTGGCTGGAGTCAATACCGCTTTAATTGGCTCATATGGAGCTGGAATGACGATGATTTCTCCTGTCTTCAATTCAAACGTCTTTTTCCCTTCACCTGGGAGGTCAAATTCAGCAGTTAGCATAACTGCACCAGGTTTTGGTTTGCCAGCAGGCGCAATACAAGTACCGAGGCGGATCAAGCAATCCTTCTCAAAGACTTCAACGGCTGCCTTGCGAGCACTTTCAGCCATGTCATCATGTTCAATGTTAGCCATGACACCAAGCTGGGGCATCATGAAGATGGAATCTACAGCCAATTGTGTAATACCCTCAGGTACGAATGCATCGATCAACATTCTCATGGCCTGTTCACGACGTGGCGCGTGGGATAGAACACCTCCGGAGCCAACCAGAAGGTCTAGTTCCATCATATCCACCAGGGTTTCACCTGATCCAGACTGATCGAACGCGTCAGATATGGTTCGTTGTGATTGTACACCCTTGAGGCTCACCGCAAAAGATTTGTGCTGAATAAATGATAATCTCAAGGCTTCACGTGCAATGGCTTGTTCAATAATCAGCTCTTCTAGAGATTGAGGAACGGTTGTGGGACGAATCATTTTGTTACCAATTCGATTGGTCAATTCACCTTCATCTATATCGATGGGCACCCAGCGCAAAACATTTTCAAGGGTCGCTTCCGCCAGGACATTACAGACCGAATAGCTCATGCCAAGATTGGCACTCACTGTCCGATTGAAATGTCCCTGGAACACGGAGAAGATATCAGTAGTTGCTCCACCAATATCCACACCGACCACGGAAATATTTTCCTGTTTGGCAACCATTTCGATAAGCGAACCCACAGCACCTGGTGTAGGCATTATGGGTGCATCAGTCCAGGACATCAGTTTTTTATAACCAGGCGCCTGAGCCATGACATGTTCCATAAACAAGTCGTGGATCTTATCACGGGCTGGCCCCAGATTCTCAACTTCCAGAACGGGTCGAATATTCTCGATGAGATCCAAGTCAGTTATCTCACCCAGCGTTTCTTTTATATTTTTCTGAGCTTTCGTGTTGCCTGCATAAATAACAGGTAGCTTGTAGTTCTGGCCAAGACGAGGCTTGGGATTGGCAGCTGCCAGCACCTCTGCCAGCTCAACCACATGAGACACGGTTCCGCCATCGATGCCACCCGACAGGAGGATCATATCAGGACGGAGCTGACGAATTCTTTCGATCTTCTGATGAGGTAGGCGACCATCGTTAGATGCAAGCACATCCATAACGATAGAACCTGCTCCCAATGCTGCTCTTTCAGCACTCTCGCCCGTCATTGCCTTCACAACCCCGGCGACCATCATCTGTAATCCACCACCGGCAGATGAGGTCGATACGTACACATCTACCCCAGTCTTTTCATCTCGCATGGGATGTATGATCTGGTCACCATCCAGGATCGTTAAGCCGGATAGCTCTTCTACTTCCATAATGGCATTCAAAACACCTTTGGTAACATCCTCAAAGGGTGCTTCGACTGTCGTTGGGGCTTCGCCCCTCGTTTTTAGACGATAGCCCTGATCGGTCAATTCGATCAGAATGGCTTTGGTTGTGGTGGAACCACAATCTGTTGCCAGGATCGTCTTTAATTCCTTACCAGCCACTATTATTTGTCCTTCATTTTAATATTACATCTCACAAATTTTTTATTGTTTCAGTCTTGGATCCAGTGCATCCCGCAGTCCTTCACCGACCAGATTATAGACAGTCACTGTGATAAATATTGCCAGACCCGGGAAGGTGGTCAACCACCAACCTGAAGGCAACATATCCCTGGCGCTACTCAATAAAGAACCCCAGGTTGCCTGCTCTGGAGGAGCGCCAAAACCCAGAAAACTCAGTCCGGATTCTATCAGTATTGCCGCAGCAACACCAAAGGTTGCTGTTACCAGAACTGGTGTTAAGGTATTGGGTAACACGTGCCTGAAGATAGTTCTAAAGTCCTTATATCCCAGCGCTTTGGCGGCAACGACATAATCCTCATTTTTTACCTTTAAGAACTCACCACGCGTGAATCGGGCAACCCCGGTCCAACCAGTGAGTCCCAGGATCACCATAATATTGATAATGGATTGGGTTTCCATAACGGCCACGATGGTTATGATGAGAAACATACGCGGGAACGTGATCATGATCTCTATCATTCTCTGGATGATAATATCTATGAGACCACCATAAAATCCGGCTAAGGCACCGAGTATGATGCCAATGAACACATAGATGGCAACGGCAACAAATCCAACGAGCAGACTCACCCGTGCTCCGTGGATCATCTGAGACATGACATCCCGACCAAGCTCATCCGTCCCAAATAAATGAATGGAACTGGGTGGATGTAGTTTCGCCTCAAGATTGTATTCATTGGGAGAATAGGGAATGACCGGGTAGATCGCCCAATCCCCCTCTTCATAGCTATGCTCTAGGATCTTGAATTGTTGACTTTTGAATTGGTCCTGCCAATTTATCCCGAACCAATCCACGGCATACTCCCTGAAAACTGGGAAGTACATTTTCCCATGGTACTTCATTGCAATGGGCTTGTCATTGGCCAGGAAATCAGCAAAAATAAAGATAAAGAGTAAAATAAAAATGATGTGCAGGGAAAACACTGCCAACTTATTTCGCTTGAATTGGGAAGCGACGATCTGCCGATAGGAACGTGCTGGTGCCATCTGACTCATTACCGCTTCCCCTCAAATGTGATTCGTGGATCGACAATGGCATACAAAAGGTCAGACAGCAATATTCCGAAGAGGGTAAGCATTGCACTGATCGTCGTAACGGCCATAATGATCGGATAGTCCCTGAACAGTACGGCATTGAAACTGAGCTGACCCATACCGGGTATTGAGAAAATGGATTCTATGATGATAGAGCCAGAGATCGCCAATGGCAGTAAATTCGCCAGCATCGTGATAATAGGGATGAGAGAATTTCTTAAGGCATGTTTGTAGGTGACAACCCGCTCACTCAGGCCCTTGGCCCGGGCAGTACGAATATAATCCTGGCGGATAACCTCAAGCATAGAGCCACGCATATATCTGGAGAGCGCGCTGAAACTGCCATAGGTCCAGATGATCAAGGGTAAGGCGATGTGATGCAGGAGATCCACTAATCGATCCCAGGAACCCATTTCCTCATATCCTACACTGTGGAGACCTGAAACAGGGAAAACATTAAGGAAGTCCCCCCCTCCAAAGAATACGATTGCCATGGTGGCTACCCAGAAATTGGGCAGCGAATACAGAATAAAGAGGATGACGGTGGTGATCTTGTCTCCAGCCGTATACTGGTGTGTGGCAGAATAAATACCCAAAGGGATGGCGATCAAGTAGGCGATGATAAAGGATGTGAAAGTGAAGATCAACGACACCGGGACGCTCTCCTTGATATGCTCCATGACGGGTCGATTGTCCTTGATCGACGTCCCGAAATCCAGGGTCATCATATTCACAAACCATCTGGGATACTGAGCATCCGTAAAAATACGGGTGAACTTGTTCCACCCGCTGAATTGATAGGCATCCCGGGCAGAACTCCTGGCCACACCAGATGTATCCGTCCCCCCATACCACCAGTTTTGCACATATTCCAATTGCTTCTCCACACTCATATCCGCACTGATACTCAATTTTTGTTTCAGGGTAAGCAATTCAAGTGCAACCAGCTTTTCCTGCTCGCTCACAGATTCCTGTTCTAATAGTTCGACAAGGAAAGGTACAGCAACTTCGTCTGCCTGCTTGATCGGCTCAACGATCTCATCATACTCTCGCCCGGTCGTTGGATTACCAGCGGCTAAATAAGCAGACACATCGGCCCAGTTTTCCTCATAATTGAAAATGGTAAAATTAAGAAGCAGGGGTTTATCCAGACCATAAATTTCCCTGGTTTGTTCGACGACCTGCTTGGCAAGATTCTGGTCTGAGGACAAGCCTGACTGCTGATTCCCCATTTTAAAGGCAGTGGGGTCACCTGGGGCCATCTTGATAATGATAAATGTAATGATAGAGATCCCGAACAGCGTGGGAAAGATCAACAGGATCCTTTTTAGAAAATATTGCCACATTACAGGGCTTCCCCCAGAGCAGCATCATAACGCCACCAACTGGTCAGATTATAACCGGGACGTATGGGGATCCATTTTGTGCCTCTAAATTGCTTGAGATACGCACCGGGGTCGCGCTGATAGAACATGAAGGTGTATGGCTGTTCCTCATGCAGGATCTCCTGGAATCTATAGTACATGGCATTTCGCTTGTCTTTGTCCAATTCCTGACGAGCCGCTTCAATTAGCGAATCCGCTTCGGCATTGCGGAAACCGACATAATTGGATCCTCGGTCCCCAATATTATCCGAATGCCATATCTGATAAGGATCGGTTTGTAAGCCCCCGATCCAGAGGAGACTCACCACATCGAATTGGCGGTCCCTTAAATTCTCCACATAGACTGACCACTCCAATTGACGGATCAGAACCTCTATACCGATCTTCCGCAGGTCCTCTTTCAGCATAAGTGCCATATATTTGGAGTTTTTTGATCCGGCAGAGATGGAGAATGTAAATCTAAAAGGAATCCCATCCTTATCCCGGATACCATCTCCATCTGTATCGACCCAACCGGCTTCCTCGATCAACTCAACCGCACGTAGTGGATCGTAGGGCCATGGTTCAATATTATGATTGTACTGCTCACCGTAGATATAGAACGGTCCGATCGTCGGGATGCCCATTCCATAGGTGACATACTTATTATAGGATTCCAGATCAATGAGCATGGTCATGGCTTGCCGTACACGTTTATCGCTAAAATAGGGTTTGTCATTGTTCCAGCCGATATAACTATAGGCTGGCCTGACGTAGGTGACCTTCTGATAACTTTCCAGAAATTCTTTATAGTTGGTCTGTTCAAAATACTGAATGGGTCGCATCCGGGGAACGAAGTTGAGTTCCCCGGCTTTAAGCGCCGTCAACTTTGCAGTGTAATCAGAAATGGATTTGATGATCACCTTATCCAGGTAAGCCCCATCCTCTGTGAAGCCTGGGATATACGTACTATCAGCACCCCAGTAATTCTCATTGCGGATCAGAGACATGTAGTCACCTGTTATCCAGCGTCCGAACTTGAAGGGACCGGAACCAATAATGGGTTCAGCATCTAAGCCGGCTGGTCTGCCCTGGGGGTTGGTATTGAAGGCATTGGCAAATTCCTTGACCGCGGCTTCCTCGCGGGTGATGGACGGGTCCAGGAGTTCGGTCACACTAAACCTATCCATGAGCCCTTGGGGATCCCAGACATGCTTGGGAATAACCGCAAAACCACCCATGAATTCCAGATTCATGAAATAGGTTTCGGAGGTAACAATAGTGAAGTTGTATTTCCCTTCAGTGTAGGCATCACTGATCTTTGCATAATAGGCTCTTAGGGGTGCACAATCTACAAAAGGATTAAGAATTGCCTTGATTGTGAAGAGGGCATCCTCAGCTGTAAGTTGCTGACCATCATGCCAGTATACATTTTCTTTTAACTTAAACTTGAAGGTCTTTCCGTCTTCACTCACCGCATAGCTTTCGGCAAGTACAGGACGGCCAAATTCCCATGTCTCATAATCATAATTGAGGAGGGGTTCATAGATATAATCCAGGAATCGTTTCCCTGCGGCTGATGTTGAGGTGATGTAATTAAGGTTTTCTGGCTCTGCAGACAGTGCCATGACCAGCGTTCCCCCGGTATCGGGCGTCAGGTCAGCGGGGCTGCTGTTAAAAATGGTTTCTTCGCCCGTCAATTCTACTTTGATTCCACCAGCATTGCCGACAGTCTCAGTATTGGCTGTGGCAACTTTCCGAACACCCAGATTGGCATAAATAAGCAGCAGAATGAAGACGGAGAATTGAATGACCAGCGATTTTTTCATTTATATCCCAACAACCAGGGTCAAATACAAATAGCTTAATGGTGCTGCAAACAGTATTGAATCCAGCCTGTCCCAAGCCCCCCCGTGACCGGGCAACAGGTTGGAAGAGTCCTTTACACCCACGTCCCGCTTTACCAGTGATTCAGCAAAATCTCCAACCTGGCCAGCTACACCTGTGATAAGCCCCAGCATAATGGCATCAACATAGTCCAGGCCTGGTAGCCATCCTGCTTTAACGATGAGCACCAGGGCAATCAATGCACCAAACAGTCCGGAGATAGATCCTTCCCAGCTCTTATTGGGACTTACCCGGGGAAAGATCTTGTGCTTCCCGATAGCTGAACCAATAAAATATGCCATGGTATCACAAACCCATACACCGACGAATACCGTGAGGACAGCATAGCCACCTAAATGTCCACCTGTCCCCTCATAGCCCAGTTGCTGCAAGCGGATGAAATAGGACATGGCAAGGGCGACAAACACTGTAGCGAAAAACGTAGCTGACACATTTTCAAGCACATGATCTCTTTTTCTGAACATTTCCCAGGCGAATAGCAAGAGTGCGGCGACAACGATCAGGTAAGTCAAGTTTTGCCCAGCTAAAAACAACTGATCCCCCACCAGGGTGAGATACAAAACATAACCCAACCAGATATTCGGTTCCGTACCATTCGGTCTTAAAAGCTTGAACATCTCCCCCAGGATCAGAATACCTGCAACCGTAAAAAATACCATGAATGCGTCATGGGTGTAGAGCGTAAAAGCAATGAGGCTAGGAATACCTATGATCGTTACAGGGGCGCGTTTTATAACATTTTTTATCGACATAATCGAGCGTTGAAGCTATTGGCGCCGCTCCCATTAGCCAACATTTTTTCGATAGATGGCATGAACTGAGTCGCCGGATGAGAAATTACTTGTCTTCCTTGTCAGGATCATCATGTTCTACTTCCCTGCGATCCTCTCGTGATTCATCCTGTGCTTTCACTGGTTCTGCCGTTAGAACAGCAATTCTGTCTTCAGCTACAATCCGCAGTGGATCATCCGGGAAGTCCTTGATCAGCGTCTCGTAAGCGCTGAGTGCTTCATCCTTATCATAGAGAAAATTATCATTCATCCAGGCATAATTGAAACAGGCTTTGCTACGGGTGGCCGGGGATGCTTCTGTATCCAGCCAGAGCCCTCTGTACTGCGAACTGGCTGCCGCATAGTCCCCACGCTCGAAAAGTACCGCAATTTCATGGAGCATGGCTTTGTCCAGCACCGATTTCTCTGACCCTTCCTGCTCATCGCCCCCCAAAATGGTTTTATAATAATCCGGATAATTTTCCTCAATCTGGCTCAGAACGGCATTCCCAGCTACCGAGTCACCTCTGACGACACCCTGAGCATAGTAACGCATGTAAGCGGCTCTTTGCCTTATAAGTGAATCAGGGCTGGTAATTTCCAGGTCCTTGCATATTTCCAGCACAGTATCTACGCGGGCAAATTCGAAAAGCATGTATTCAGCCAGAGCATAGCGGTTTTCTGCCATGGATTGCAGAAATCGAGTGGAATCTTCAGCAGTGACAGGTTCTGGAACCTCCTCTTTCACTGGCTTAGGGGGTTCCTTTTTAACGACTTCTTGTGGTGGCCCCCCTATTTCATCCTCCACGGCAGCACCTCTTCTTGATCGTCTGGCAGCACTGGCCCTACTCCTGGCTGCGCTGTTTTGCATACGATCCACCTGGACAGGCTTGTAGCCAGCCAGTTGCCTGGAAAGGTTATGATACTCTAACTGGATCTCTTCATAGCGATCAAGTTGCTTGAGCCGTTTTGCTCCCATCTCGCCATATTCTGATCTTGTGAATTGTTTTCTGATATCTGAATATGCTTCTCTTGCAGCTGCATATTCTCGTAGATCAAGAAGATACAGCTCTCCCAGAAAGAAGTTTGCGGTTGCAGCTTCTTCCTTCCGGTTATAGTTCTCAACCACAGCTGACAGGCGTGAAATTGCCAGGTCGTACTCACCAAGCGACCGATACAGCTTCCCGAGTTCGATCTCCAGCTGGCCCCGTACATCCACAAATCGATCACTACCCAGCATATCCTGTATCAGTTCAATAGCTTCCTCATTCCTCCCAAGGACCTTCAGCATATTGGTTTGCCGTATAATGGCCTCTATTTTCATTGATTCTGAGGGATCATACCTGGAAACACCGCGATAAGCTTCCAATGCTCCTTCATAATGCTTCTGGCTCTCACGAATTTGTCCCAACTGGAACCTTGCGCTCGCTTTTGTATAGCCATCAGGCGAGGTCACGATAGCTTCTTCCAGGTATTTCTCGGCGAGCATAAAACTATCCTGTTTAACAGCTATCTCACCCATCATCAACAGGGCGTCAGCCTTCAGTTCCCGACTGGCTCCCCGTCTTAATATCCTGGAGGCTTCATGTCTGCCCATTTCCAGGTCACCCAGCTGAACCAGACAGCGGCCAAGCCAGAGAGGAACCTCTTCCGTGTGGGGAGAATTGCTGTACTCCAGGGCAAGTTTCTCAAAATTGCTCTTTGCAGTGGTAAATTCTTCTTTGAAATAATAGGATTTGGCGATCAGGAACTGCGCATCGTCCCGGTATTTACTCTCCGGGTATTTACTCAAGAGTTTACGGGACTTCTCAATTGACTTGGAATACAGACGCATCTCTTCCCGACTGATGTCCTCCTGCTGATTGTCCCGTGTCAACTTCTGTGCCTCAGCATAATATTGCTCAGCATTGTAGAAGGTGTTGTAATAGGAACAGGAATTTATTCCCATGATCAAACCGATGGAAATTAAGATCGATAATTTACGAAATTGCCGCATTAAACTCCCTGAATATTTTGGGTAGGATCTCCCCAGCTTTTCCTCGGACGCTCAGGTCTGCTGCTTCACTAAAGGGGGTTTCCTCTGGATTGACCTCAATTACAAATGCCCCTGTGTTTCTTGCTTCATAGGGCAATTGCGCTGCTGGGTAGATCAGGGCGGATGTCCCTATAGTGAAAAATATGTCACACTGGCGCGTTGCCTCGAACGCATCGCTTAATGTACTCATGGCTAATGATTCTCCAAACCATACAACATTCGGTCGCATCAGACCTCCACAGGTACAATAGGACTTCGCTCCCTTCGTACTGGCCACCTCGCTACCAGGCCGCCCACACGTAAAACATTTCTCTCGATGGATATTCCCATGAAGTTCAAGGACTGGCGCATTGCCTGCCTGCCAGTGTAATCCATCAACGTTTTGGGTTATAACCATCGAATCTGTAAATAGTTTCTGAAAATCACTTATGGCCAAATGTGCCTTATTGGGCCTGGCTTTTTTGATCTTCTTTCTTCGGGCGGCATACCACTGCAGAACCAGATCTGGATCCTCATCAAAGCCCTGAGGACTGGCCAACTTTGTCGGGTCATATTTGCTCCAGTAGCCATCAATATCACGGAAGGTGGAGATCCCACTTTCTGCTGAGATACCAGCACCGGTAAAGAAGACCACGCGACTATTGGTTGAAAACCTACTGGCTGGAATATTGATATCTTTCATCCCCGGCAATATAGATTTTGAATGCCTGTTTTAAAATGCCAGCTGAACAATTGGGTCAGCATCTTAGCTTCTTTTGGGATTCATGGCCGAGCTGCGCTAAATTTCATTGACGAGACTCATGCAATCATTATACTCGATTCGTTCATAAATTTCATCCCAACTGGAGGAGCCCCATGAACCGATCGATCATCCTGCTTACATCTCTATTACTCCTGGGATGTTCAAGCTTTTTACCGCAGAATGATACCCCCATAAGCAGTGACGAGATCAGAGACCATATCGCCTACCTGGCTTCAGATGCACTGGAAGGGAGAAAACCAGGCACACCAGGTGGGAAGGCTGCGGCAGACTATGTTGCAGAGCATTTCAAACAGATCGGCTTGACCCCGCTGGGACAAGATGGATTCCAGTCCTTTGAAGTGGTTACCAAGGTTTCTCTGGGAGCTGATAATAGCCTCACAGCTGGGAAGATCATGGGGGTACCCGGGCAGGATTACACACCGACCAGCTTTTCAGAAAATGCATCTCTCGAGGCCGGTCTCGTTTTTGTTGGTTATGGATTTGAGATCGACTCAGACACCTTGAAATGGAATGATTATCTGACGGCTGACACCCAGGACAAATGGGTCCTGATCCTGCGTGGTAGCCCTGAGACTGAAGACAATGCCCTAGAATTTGGCAGACATGCGACCTTGAGGCACAAGCTACTCGTAGCCCGGGACCATGGTGCGGCCGGTGTTGTATTTGTTAGCGGAACCAAATTTGATGAGCAGGATGAACTCATTGAGCTCAGGATCGAGCGCAACTTCTCCAAGTCAGGGCTACCCGTCATTCATGTGACGCGTGATCTGGCTGACCGTCTATTGGCGGATGATGAGAATACCATCGCTGATCTGGAGGCCCTGATTGACTCCAAAATGAAGCCTAAAAGCTTTATCACCCGACAGCGATTGGCTGTCAACATTGAAGTCGTTCAACATGAGGTTACCACTCAAAATGTGATCGGAGTATTGGAGGGTAGTGATCCAGTCCTGAAAGATGAATACCTTCTGGTGGGTGGACATTATGACCATCTGGGTTGGGGTGGCAAAGGATCAGGTTCCAGAAAACCGGATACAAGCGCCATACACAACGGTGCGGATGACAATGCCTCAGGCGTGGCTGCCGTCCTGGAAATTGCCGAAAAATTTGCCCAAGGCTCGGATACACCGAAAAGAAGTATCATCTTTATGGCATTCGCAGCTGAAGAAATGGGATTGCTCGGTTCAAAGCATTTTACATCCAACCCCCTGGTCAAGCTCGAGCAGATAAAGCAGATGTTCAATCTCGATATGGTTGGCCGCCTGGATGATGAACGCAGGATATTGACCGCAGGGGGGACAGGAACTGCCGAAGGGATGGAAGACCTTCTGGATGAATTGGCATCCTCCAGCTTGCTGAGACTCTCCAAAACACCCGACGGATACGGTCCCTCAGATCATGCATCTTTCTATGTGGAGGATATCCCCGTACTCTTCTTTTTCACTGGGATCACAGAGGAATACCACACCCCCGGTGATGATCTTGAAACCATTAATATTGAAGGTGAACAATTGATCGCGGAATTCACCTACGACCTGGTCCTTCGATATGCTGATCTTGATGAAACATTCATATTCCAGGAAGCCGGCCCCAAAGGACCACCCAAATCTGGAAAACGCGGAAAGGTCAAGATGGGCATCATCCCTGACTTCGCCGCCGCTGATGCAAATGGATTTCTTCTGGGTGGTGTTGTGCCTGGTGGTCCAGCCGCCATCGCCGGCATGAAAAAGGGAGATGTTATGGTCTCTCTGGAGGGGCGATCAGTAAAAAATATTTATGATTATATGGGCCGAATGGCTGATGTAAAACCCGGTATGAGGATCTCAGTGGAAGTTCTTCGGGACGGAGAAAAGCTCATCCTGATCGTACAACTATAGGAATTAAGATGTCTGACAACACTAAAACACAAGCCACTCTTTTATGGATCCTGGCTATTATTATCACCTTGTCATCGGTAATTTATCAGCGAAAAACCGGTCCAACCTACCCGGTTGATGGAACCATTGATCTGGACGGGCAGATCATTGCCTACCACTTTCCTCGCTCCCAGAACACAGGCGAAACTGCGGAGATCAAGCTGAGCTATGAAGGCCAGCCATTCAACGCCATGTTGAGATGGAAACGCTTCAAAAGTCATGATGATTGGCGCTTAACGCCGTTTACCCACGCACCCAATCAGGCTACTGCTTACCTGCCTTCACAACCGCCTGCCGGCAAGATCATCTACGAAGTTTTACTTGGCGCCACAACGAGACCACCCATAAGCATCAGTGACGAACCGGTTATCATCAGGTTCAAGGGTGCCGTTCCTCCCCATGTGCTGATACCTCATATT
This sequence comes from Fidelibacterota bacterium, assembly GCA_021734255.1. Taxonomy (GTDB): domain Bacteria; phylum Fidelibacterota; class UBA8477; order UBA8477; family JABMPR01; genus JABMPR01. The sequence goes on from JAIPJM010000002.1 coordinate 71,173, forward strand.
CTCTTTATGTTCACTGCCATGTTTCTGGCCACACGATCCGGACTTGCTGCTTATGTGGAAAGTCCTTACACGCTACGCTACACCTTTCTGACCGGTCTATTTCTGTTGATCGGTGGTCTCATCCTGGGACCTCTGGTTCAAAAATATGCGTTTGACGCCTATTGGACAGGCTGGCCCTGGGGTCACGACCTGACTGACAATAAAACTGCCGTGGCGTTCATTGCATGGATATTGGCTTATTGGCAGCAGAAGCAGAAGGGGAATGCAAAGGCCTGGGTCATTGCAGCTGCGGTGATCACCTTGGCGGTTTACCTGATCCCGCATAGCGCCCTGGGATCCGAACTGGATTATACCCAGATGGAACAAGCTCAGTAAGCTTTCGGCTCACGCTGAACCCATAATCTTACCAGTAGCGCTCCAGATGAATATTTCCTGGCGATTTTTTACTGTGTTCCTGATAGCCCTCAGCTTCTAATTTTTCAAGCATAGCGGAAATCATACCCGGGTGTCCGCAAAGAAATATGTGTGTATCAGTTGGGGATGGACTGAGTCCTGCTCGTTTTTGAATGACATTTCGTTCCCATAGATCCTGGATAAATCCCGTTTCACCACCCCATTTGATGTGTTCTTCCTCCGGGTCGGTTATCGCTGGGATATAGGTAAAATTATCGCATACAGTCGCGATGGTATTCAGCTCAGACCGGTACCCAAGGTCCCAACTATGGTGAGCACCATGCACAATGACATATTGCTGACCACGATTGCATGGCAAGGTATCACGAAGCATGCTCATATAAGGAGCCAATCCTGTACCGGTCCCGAGCAACAGGATGTTCGCCCCATCCTTCACCATATCAAGTGTGAACACCCCGGTGAACTTCGGTGAAAGGAAAAGTTTATCCCCGGGCTTCAATGCAAATAGTCTGGGAGTTAATTCTCCAGATCTGACCATGGTTATATAAAACTCAATATACTCCTTAACTACCGAAGCTGAAGAAATTGAATAAGCCCTTCGAATGAGCTTTCCTGAATCTTCCACTGCAGGTTCCGCATCAGAATACTGGTGCCGAGGTGCAGACCCAGGCAAGCCCAGAACCGTGAATTGTCCAGATTTAAAATCAGGTAATTCCCAATCGTCTGGAACGACCCTGAGGATCATTAGTCCAGGTGAAACCTCTATTTTTTGGGTTACAGTTGCATTTAGCTGGTTCTTACTCATGCTTATTCCATTCAATCCTGTTTTGTTATTGGTTCATTTCCCCGCGTATTTTTGTGCTACTACTACATACTTGGACCAAGGATCTTTTTTAATTGATTGGCGTTCTTGATCGCCTGCCCCCTGGCGTGGTTATTAAACGAAATATAAGATATTTTTGCCTGCTTCGCCATTGCTTGGATACGTGGGATCCATGCTTCCAACTCCTCCTGACTATATAAATAATCATACCGACTCACATTGTCACCGTTCCACCAATTGTCCTTGTTTCGCCCATGGAAACGGAGATAGGCAATGTCAGACGTCACTGCATCAAATTGCGGCATCCCGCCCTCGATATCAGGTGAATCTAACATGGATATTCCCCATTTTCTCCTGGAGAGTTCGGTAAAAACAGAATCCTTTACCCAGGCTGGATTTCGAAATTCTACAATGAGATCAAGCGCTGATAGATCTTCCAACAATTCTAGAAGGTAACGGCGATTTTCAGGTGAATATTTGAACGAAAAAGGGAACTGCAGTAATACCGCCACCAGCTTGTTACCGTCTTTCAGGATGGAAACCGCACGGAGGAAATCCTCCCTGGCTGTCTTCGCCTCCAGCCGATCATGAGTGAGGGATCGGTGCGCCTTTATCACATATTCCAACTGATGATCAAGGAACTTTTCCATTTGCTTTTCCTGGGGCATCCGGTAGTAACTGAAATTCAATTCACAGAAACCGAAGTGCTTGGAATAATAGTCCAGCCACTGTTCCCTGGAAAGATCCGGTGGATAGAAAATATCCACCCAATCTGGATACGAAAAACCTGATGTACCGATCTGAATCTTACTTCTTCTTTTATTCATGCCTCTTGGTCCCAGCGATTACTTTTCCATATAAAAATAACTCTTTTTCTTCCAGGGAACATATGAATCAGCAAGCCTTACCCTTTCCCCTACCTCACCTTTTATCAACTTTGACAGGTCCAATATATGGCGTGATTTCACTCACAATACAACGCTCAATATATACTTTAATTAATAGGGGTGGATATTTTCTGCTTGCAATATTGGCTCGCTGTTTAGATTCTATGCTAATGTTGTCGTTCATTCACGACATGCAGCAAAGAGGTAAAACTTTGCTGGAGGAATGATCAGGGGACCTTCGCCTTATGGCGAACCAAATAAAAATGAGGGACAGATGACCAGAATTTCAATCGCAACAAAGATCAGACTGACTTTCTTGATCGCTGTGTTGTTCTCCTTCCATGCTTGTGATCTGATGGAAGAACCGAATCTACCGACTTGGACCAACACAGTTGAGTTTCCACTTGTAACAGAGAGTGTGACGCTTGAAAGTTTAGAAGACGAAGACAATATCAGTTCGCAACTATATGATTCCACTGGCACCCGCCGGATCTTCGCGTACTCAGATACGAGTACCATGGATACCCAGAGTGTAGGTGATCAACTTATTTTTGATGACATCACCCAGGCATTTTCTCAGTCAGCTGAGGATGTGACGGTAACCGGATCAACCATCAATCAATCCAGTGGCTTTGATCCAATTGGTGTCGATCCCATTAATAAAAATATTGTTTCCGCACTGGGCCCCATTGAGCTGTCAGATATCCCACCATCCTCAACTGATCCGATTGCACTAAACGAGATCTATCCGGCCATTAACTCTGTACCGGATGGCAACGAAGTCGTGCCCGGTGGAGACCTGGATACGGTAAGAACTGAATTCACATTTGATGATTTTCAGTCCGCAACCTTCCTTGGTGGATCATTGGATGTCAATATCATCAATAATATGGTGATCTATTTAGGAAACGATATCAACATCCAGCTGCAGGAAGTCATTGGAGTTGATACGGTTGACATTGCTGGAGCTGCGCTTCAGTGGACAACACCGGTTGCCCCTTCCACCAATGCCATTCAGACCCTGGACTTGACAGGATTAACACTGCCAGGAACAATTATCATCCAGATATCTGGTCAGACGATCGGGTCAGATGGACAAGCTATACAGATCGATAACACTGCGAGAAACTCAAGTTTTGTAATTGATATTTCGGGTTCCAACCTCCAGGTAAGTGAAGCCAACGCTCAAGTACCCTCACAGACAGTTGATGAATCCGGCACGATCACCATGGCTGCATCATCAAACAAGGTCGAGGAAGCCCTCATTTCTGAAGGTAATCTGAGCATCACAGTTGATAATCAAATGGCTGTTGACTCAAAACTCGTTATCTCCATCCCCTCATTGGTTGATGGTGGAGGCGTCACCTTCCTCGACTCCATGGACCTGGCCGCCAGTGTACAGAGCAGTCAGACCTTTCCCATCGACGGCTACTCAATGGTCATGGATATCAACAACCAGGTTGTCGAATACACCTACCAGGTAAAAACGATCGATACAGGCAGTAATTATGTCACTTTGTCTCAGACAGATCAGGTTGACGTGACCATAGCTATGCACGGCAATGCGCCTGCCGATCAGATCGTCTTCAGTCAGATCACGGGACAGATCGAACCTCAGTCGATCACGGATAATGGTGATATTGATGTCTCCTCTGACTCTAAGATCCTGACTGCTGACATCTCAGCTGGTTCCATTGCTATTAACATCGACAACAGGATCAATGAGACTGGAACCTCAGCCGGTCTCCCCGAGATCACGCTGACGATCAACGAATTATTGGATGGCAGTTCCAACCCTCTGACCGACACCATGGTCCTCCAGCCGAACCCGACGTCCAATACCATGAACTTTGATCTTTCCGATTACACGCTGACCTTTCCAGATACAGCAACACAGGTGCTGACCTACACTACTCATGTGACCACCCCTTCAGGTGAGACAGGGACCTACAAGCTGGAAGACTCTATTCTGGTGGATATCAATGTGGCAGACATGGAATTCTCAAGCGTCACAGGCTTCTTCTCACAGGATGCCATGGTTGACTCCAATGAGATCGTTCTTACTGAAGGTACAAAACTACTTGAAGCTGTGTTTGAAACAGGTGATCTGCAGTTAACAATGACCAACAACATTGGTGTGGTTGCTGACGTTGAGTTCAAGATCGATGAGTTCAAACATAAGCTCACCGATCAATCCCTGTCCACTGCATTTGTACTTCAGGATATAACCACGCCGCAGGTATCCAATATCGATCTTTCTGACTACAATCTGGTTTTCGATACAGCTACACCAGGTGTTGATCAGGCGATCCATTATACCTCCTCTGTTGCGCTTCCAGATGACCAGGAAATGACCCTGACCTTTGGGGATTCCATCGCCATCGATGTGAACATCACCAACCTGGCCATGGCAAGTGTCACTGGAATTATCGAACCTGATACACTGACCATCGAGGAATCAGAGCAAGAGATCGCCCTTCCAGACATGGTGGCTGATCTCAAATTTGAAAAAGTGAATATTGACATCGATTTTAACAGCAGCTTTGAAATTCCCATCGAGCTGAGTCTGTTCCTCTCGGCAACGAATGAGGATGGTGTGAGTGAAACGATCGACACGACCTTCAGTCTCACAGCACAGGATGACAGGGTCAGCATTGATGCGGCTCCCCTGCTGAATATTCATCCTGAGGCCATTGTCTCCAGCGGTATGGCAGTGGTCGGAGATGGTGTGTCTTCTAGCACGATCGCCAAGGGTCAGATGATGGCGCCAGTAATGTACATCAATGTTCCGCTTTCACTGATCATTGAAAATCCACCCTCGCTTGCAAGTGATGCTGAAGGTGTGGATTCACCCCTACCTGATGACCAAACCATTAGTCTCGAGGAGGTTACGATCTTCGCCGAGGCGGTCAACTACTTTGAGTTTGGCGCATCAGTGATCGTGCTGGCAAGTAACGACAGTACGGATCTGGACAGTGTGAGACTTGCTCAAGGCATGGCTCACCCAGACACACTTTTCACTCTCGAAATCCTACCCAAGGAAAACGTTGGGATCATGGGAGAGCCTGAGATCAATGAGATTATGCTTTCCTCAGATAAGATGTCAATTATCGAAGAACGATTTTTTATAAAACCACAGATCTATTTACTGGGACAAGGTAGTGAACCAGCTCGCATGTTCACAACTGACTCCCTCACCCTGAAATCCTGGGGTAGGGTTTCCTACACGGTTCACGGAGATCAACTCTTGGAAAAGGAGACCTCACAATGAGAATACTCACGAAATTATTGTTGATGTTGAGTCTGGCTTCTTTCCTTGTTGCACAGATCGATACGACCGCGACGGAGACACCTGTAGCGGATGAGATGAATGCAGATCCTGCGGAAGAGATGACACAGGAAGCTATCGTTGCTGATACAACAGCGGCCGACAGTCTGCTGGATGAGGAGCTTTCTTCAACGGAAGCCACATCTGAAGAAGTCGAAACGATCATGGCTGATATCATTGAGCTGCCTACCCGCGTCATCGGGCTGGTCAGTGATGGTTTTGTCACCTACTGGTCGAACGAGGGACTCGATGCTCTGGGACTTGAACAGTACCTGGATATCACCAGGGGCGAACCAGGTCTGGTTGCAGCGCAGGCAAAAGACTGCCTGGATATTGTCTGTAACCTTTTGGCTGCGGATTCGAGTCATGCAGATTTTGTCTTCGTCACCCCCACAGATTCATCCAATGTTCAGGTGTATGAAATTGCCACCCGCACCACGGTGATCGAAGCACCTGCAGATGAGATCGCATTAGCCTTTGCTAACTTTTTGGGAGAATCGCCAGCTGAACAAGCGATCGTTGAAGAAGTTGTCACTGAGCAACCAGAAGCGGAGGCTGAGCCCATGGTGCTTGGTCCCGACCGCTCCCCTTCTTCCAAAATAAGGAATCTTCAATTTAGAAACATGGATGCGTTATTCACCAACCCAGCAAACCTGGGAAGGGATTTTGCATCCAAAACCGCCTGGAATATTCTACCTGATTTTCGGGTAAATATCCACAATTCCCTGTTAACACCTGGGTGGTATAAGGAATGGTTCACAACAGGAGAGGTGTGGGATGCTGCCATGAAGCAGGAGTATCTGAGCACCATCACTGATCAGGATCTAACCATCCGTGTTTATCCCGAATTTCAAACGATCCTGGGATTCAGGATCAAAAACTTTGGGTTTAATGCTTCCACCATTTCCCATCTAAAGGCTACCATACCCGGAAACCTGCTAGGATTGCCTATGCGGGATATCCTATTCGATGATCCCATTAAAAATGGCGGAATCGAGATTGAGGCTGTTCCACTGGTGGTGAAATCCACTCTCTCATACGCCCAGCCATTAAAAACGGCGTTTGGCGCACTGAAGGTAGGTGCCAACCTGAATGTGTATGAAGCTGCTGGATACCTGAATGTGGTGAGTGATGAGCTGCGTGTTACCCTGACGGAAGATTCTGTTGAGGTACACGCCACAGGTGAAGCATGGGTCACAGCCGGTAATGCAGAAAGTATCTTCGAGAATTTTGAAGGTGATGACATTGAGCCATCAGATCTGCTTTCAAACATCAGTTTTGGTGTAGATGTAGGTGCTGTCCTGGATCTTTATGATCGTTTGGATCAGGAGGTAGAGGTTCATGTCCTGCTGAGAAACCTGGGCGCAAAGTATAAGTGGTCCAATGTAACGCATGAACTGTGGTCATATGATCTGGTCATGCCGGCAGTCATTGAAGACGGTGATAGCATTGAAGCATACGAAACCGAAGAAACAACCCTCATTGCTTCAGATGAAGAGCTCAGCGTGTCAGTACCTATGGTGTTTAGCCTTGGTGCTGTCTACCAGCCATTTTCCCGATTGATCGTAGGTGGCGGTATTCAGAAGGCATTCACCGATGAATACCAGCTTGGCTACAGCCCTGATCTTCAGATCTCCCTGCAAGGGACCTATTATCTATTCCCCTGGTTTGATATCAGTTACAGCCTGAAACCAAGATTTGGCGATTCCGCCCACAGCTTCGGAGGCGGATTCCATTTTGGCTTCCTTGACATGGGGATGAGAGTGAGCCTTATTAATGGCTTCAATAGTGAAGCGAAAGGATTGGGATTCGGCTTCCACAGCAGTTTGCACTTCTAAGTTAATTTCTGAATAATAAAAAAGCCCCGTCGTCTCGATGGGGCTTTTTTTTGTCGCTTCATAGTTGTCAAGGACGATTGCGAGGCTTCCCGGATCTGGGGTTTCGCCTATCCTTCATGAAATCTCTGAGTTCCTGTCTGAATTTATGTTCAAACCCTATGAATTTCAGCTGTTGCGCTGGGGTAAGATATTTGGGAAGAGACCTTAAGAAGTCCTCCCGCAGATCCTGCATTTCCTGCTGTTTTGCCAGGAATGTTTTCAGAACTTTATCCATATCCTTCTGGGACAGCTCACCTTTTTCAAGCAGCTCCTCATGCGTTTCGTGAAGTGCCTGCATCTCATGTTGCATTTTTCTAAGCTCTCGTTCATGAATCTGAAGTGCTGGCAGGAATTGAGTCGTTTGATCCTCAGTTAATTCCAATACTTCTGTCATTTTCCAGATACGCATAGCTTCCATATTTTGTGGGGGTTGAGCCAGTGACTGAGTCCCTGAGCCAACCAGTAAAATGGTCATCAATAAAATTTTCTGCATCCTATGCCTCCTTTAAATAGCTGTAAAATGCTTCCATATCTTCGGCACTGAAGAGTTCATCAAGTTCCTCACCATTGGTACGAATGTCCAGATCGGTAACATATTCAATACTGGCATCGTATAATTCCAGGTCAGACGCCTCCAGCATGTCTTCATCCAGGATGATGGACGATGAACTATACACCCCTGCCATTAGCCATTCATCACCTGGGGATAAATACTCTGCATCACTGGTGGGAATGGTAAAATAAAACAGCAGAGCAACCAGCATTACTGCTGGACTCGAATATATGACCCGCCTCCTGTTTCTTCTGAAACGGATCCGTTTGTTTGTTCCGCGCAGGACAGCATCCACATCCAGTGATGATTCAGGATGCATCCTAGCCTGATCTTCCCCAACCATTTTTTCAAGCCTATCCATTGTCTCCCACCTGCTCTTTCATATATTTTTCAATTCTTTTCTTACCTTCATGAAAATGTACTTTTGCTGCATTCACGGAACATCCCACTGCTTCTGATACCTGGGCAAATGGAAGATCTTCATATATCCTTCCGATCACGACTGCTTTTTGCTTTGGTGTCAAGACCTGAAGACTTTGCTCCAACAGCTCTGAATAGAAAATATTCTCCGAGTCCTTTTCAGGATCCGAGCCGGATATCAGTGATTTTATATCCTCCACTACAGTATAGCTCCATCGATTTCTACGCTTCAGGTGGCTATAGCTCAAGTTGAGGGCTATTTTGAACATCCAGGTCTTGGGACTGGATTGTCCTTTGAACTGATGGCTCTTCTCCCAGACCCTGACAAAGGTATCCTGCACGATGTCCTGTGCATCCTCAGCATTGCTCACCATTCGAATGATGAAGTTGTACAATGCTGGAGAGATCTCTCGTACCAAATGGTCGAATGCTCGGGAGTCCCGCTGCTGTACTCTTTCAAATAGCTCTTTGTCTGAATATTCAACCATTACCGAAGCTTAGATACACGTCTCTCATAAAAGGTTAAGAGACGCGCTACACTCCTGACCGTATTTATATACACAATTATTTTTGTCGATCAGTTGTCGAAAACCCAGATCAATGATAAATATCGAAATCTATTGTCAGGCAATTGATTTTTCATCAGTGCAAACTCCGTATCCCAGCTTACATCTACCAGCGTGGACCAGGTCTGATCCTGGAGTACATTCCCGCCAGTGTAAGCGAGAACCAGCTTACTGACCTGGGCGGAGATCGTATAATTCAGCAGGTTAATTGCAGGTGATGATAGACCATCCTCCGGCAAGGTGCCAACGATGAACGTTTTCGGGTCAAGTGTGCCCTGTTCAGGGTCCAAAAGGTGCCTGCCCCAAATCCTTAAGTTGCCATTCAGGGCATGATTGAAGAGAGTGAACGTCTGCTCAACTTTCCATTTCAGCTGTTGACGGGACCATATCCAATCGCTTGTCCCGGATACCTGGGCGCCCTCCATGTTGATGGTCATCCTCCACGGGAGTGCCAGATCTATACCCGCATAAGTACCCTGTGTGCCGCCCGAGTCACCCAGCCATGCGCCAACATAAGGCTTCATCACCTTGAGGTCCAGGGTTGAGCTCAGCAAGTGCACACTCCTGGCATTAAATTCTGGCATCCAGACCTGGTTAACTATTTGATGATGGATCCGATACTGAATACCTAAGTTGCCCATTTTTAATCTGGCATGCACTGAAGGTAGCCAATCAGATGTACCAATATTTCTTAAGCCCAGATCCATCGCTAGATTACTCGTAAAATCAAAGGGAACAATGAGATCGATAAAATGTCGTGTACTAGAGTACCCACCCAGCGCATTGGATAAGAGCCCAAGTTTAAAGCGGAGCTGTGTGATTGACCCCAGCGGCAGATCTCGGCTGTAATAGGCTACCGAACTCAGCGAATTACGTTCACCTCCACCCCATTCCCAGCTACCGCCTTCGATCCAGATGAAAAATTCGGATGATGAGTCAGAAGAATCACTGGCGATCAATTCCACGCTCCCACCCCAGCGATCACTATAGAGTGTATAGTCATCCCGATACACTTCCAGCTGGCTGCTAGCATCATATTCAAAGACATATATTGGATTCACGTGACGGGCATAATTTACCTCAACATTGAGTAGCTTTGCTTTCAATTCATGCTGGATAAACAATCGATGACGCTGATCGTAGTACCCGGTCACATTTAGAAATCTTTGATGGGATCGTAATTTGGATGTCCAGCCATAGCGTGTCGAACTGCCCAGACTATTATGATACCAGACGGAAAAATCACTGAAGTCTCCATCCCCCTGCTTATAATTTACCAGGAGTGAGGGTGCCAGCGTATCCTGGGGGGTAACAAGTGTTGGATGGATCTGGTCCCAATAGGATACGGAACTATCCAAATTGCTCCAGCCTCTACGGTCGGTATTGATGATCTCTCCGTTTATCGGATTGAGTGTCGTCAGATCTTTCCACTCCAGCATGATGATCCCGCGCATTCCAAATGGTCGATGATACTGCAAGTGACCCCAGGTGCCAGAGACCCCGCCGAATTCAATACCTTCACTTTCTATGACGCTGGGGTAAGCGACCTGAGCAAACAGATTTCCAGCGATCAGCGCTGTCACTACGGCGATGCAGACCCTCATCTCAAGCCCTCAGGAGTCGGTGCATGAGTAGTTGTCTGTTCACCAGCTTGATCATGGGAGGACCCAAAGATGAATATATCAGGGTGTTTGATACCAGGTGTGCCATATAAAAAAAGATGCCGGCACTCAGACTCCCAATGATGGTTCCTTCGGTCATCCCCGTACTGATGGGCAGACTTAGACTCGTCAGAATATCGTAGATCAGGGTCAACATGAATCCGGCGACGCCTAAAAGGGTCGCCCGAAGTGTCACTGAGCCCAAGCGTTGGATAAGCGGTAACATGAGTCCGCCAACCAATCCCGCCAAGCCAACGCTTACGAGTTGAAACATATAGAGAACAGGAAAGGCAAGCCCTGAACCGATCGGGTTAAACGCTGAGAATATGGCCTCACCCAGGACCGCTACGAAGAGCCCACGTCGAGCCCCCAGGGCAATTCCACCTAAAAATGCCACAAAACTGATCAACTCAATATTGGGGATGAAGACAAAGATCACGCCCACAGTGACAATGAGCCCCACCCACAGAGCCTGTAAAGCGACCTGCCGATGATCATTCACTGAAAGTGCGCTTTCAGATGAGCGAATTTTCATCGTCCTCCAACTCCCCCTTCAGGATCGATCGCCGAAAATAATTGAAGCGATTGGTCCAGATGCCAGCTTCTTGATCTCTCTCTATGACCTCCGACATCATATTCATCCTGGCATCCAATTCATCAATGTGGTGGAGTAGCAGTGCTTCTGGAAATTTAGGCTGTTTCGGTGACTGCCACTCATATTTACCCTGATGAGCGAGGATCATATGTTCGACCTTCATTTGCAGGTCAGCTGGGAAATCAACAATTTCCTGGATCTCATCGCGTACCATATCTCTACCCATAACGATATGGCCGATAAGCCTCCCCCTGTCAGTGTAGCCAGGTTTCTGGGCAGGATTCAGCTCGATGAGTTTTCCAATGTCATGGAGCAAGATGCCGGTTAAGAGCAGGTCTACATCCAATCGATAATGTTTGCCGAGTGTCCGTCCAGTGAGACTCATGGAGAGGATATGTTCAAGATATCCGCCCAGCCAGGCGTGGTGTAACCGCATCGATGCTGGGTGGGTTTTAATGAGCTCAGCATGCTCCTTATAAATATTGGTGACCAGTTTTTTTAAGTGCTCGTTTTTCATCCCCTGAATGATTTTGCCAAGTGATTTCCACATCTGGTCGATGTTTCTCCGGGTAGCGGGTATCAATTGGGACAGGTCAAAGCCATAATCTGCATGTTTCTCAGGAGAAGCCTGACCAATATCCTGAACCTCAAGTTGAAGCCTCTCAGCGTACTCACTCACCCGTCCCTTCACAACAACGGCATCACCTGCTTCAAATATTTTCTCAAACGCCGGGACATCCTCCCAGACCTTAGCTTCAATATCACCTGTGTTGTCCTGTAGTTCCAATTGCAGGTAGGGGTGATTATTCCTGGTACTTCGCAAATGTTTCTCTCGTACAAGGAAAAAACCTTGAATGTTGGTGTTCTTCTTAAAGTTCTTGATCTGTGTAATTTTGGCCGTCATTGAAGAGTATCCTTGCCTGATTGCTGGTGTTCACAGTTTAAACCTGTATACATTCACAGACAAATTCATATCTGCGTGGGCTTAGACTAAATTTTCCTGGATAATGATGTTCAGGAGTGGCCCAATTCTAAAAATAAAGACTCAAGCGCACAAATACTTTCTGATCAACATTATTTTTTTAATAGCGAATCGCGTTCCCGCATAAAAGCAGCGTAGTCCGCTGGATCGTTCAGGTTTCGGATGGGCTGTTCATCGATCATGGGATAGTGGTAGACTGAACATTTGATGAGAACCTTATGAATGGCACGTTCACCCTGCTCAATAGCATCTCGAAATACAGGGACACAGGATTTATCATAAAAAGCATGCAGGGGTTCCTGATTTCCATCTTCATAACGAGGGACAACCGCCGATGTATGATCGAGTTGTTTCCACATCTTTCCAATCAGGTCGATCCTCACCTCAGGAATATCCACAGCAATTACAAAATTACCGTGCGTTGGTGACGAGGCCAGAGCCGACGCCAAGCCTTCCAATGGTCCGCTCCCCTCAGTCTTGTCCTGGATGACAGGCACCCCCAGAGCTGCTAAATTGCTAGGATCATTGGCAGAAATAATGACATGAGGAAAGTGTTTTTTCCAGATCCTCACCTGTCGCTCCAGTAAATTCTCGCTACCGATTGTGAGAAAGCGTTTATCCAAGCCCATCCGCTCAGCTTTACCTCCGGCAAGGATGATCGCTGTGCAGTTCTTGAATGTGAATTCCTGATTCATTTGAGATTTTTGCTCCTACCAGCTACTTCCATTTAAGTATTTATCCCCTCAGTTCCAATACTTTTGGGTTGCGCCATGCCCCGCTGAATTGTCCGAACACTATCTTGACGATACGGTGCCCTAGCGTTCTTGCAACCCCCTGTGTGCGCAACTATATTGGGCGGCTTTTTAAACAAAATTAAGAATTATTGTTTTAGTCTTCTATAGACTCAGGAGGAATTTTAAAAATGGGTGTGATGAATAAAATGCGGGACAACATGGCAGGGATCATGATCTTTCTCGTTGTTGTCTTTGTTCTAACCATGAGCATCGGTGGCTTGGTTGGGGGTGCCAATGTCATGGACCTGCTCAGCGGTAATCAACCCAATGCATTTACGCTGGTCAATGGTGATGAGATCAGCCGGGAGTCGTTCATGCGAGCTGTGCAGAACGAAACTGAAAGCTTTAGAGAAAGAAATGGTATCGAGCCCACGACCGAGCAGATGGTCCAGATCTCTGACCAAGTATGGGAAGCCATGGTTTCTCAGACGCTCATCCGCCAGGCTGTTGAAGATCATGAGATCACTGTTTCAGAAGACGAGATACTATACTTTTTTACTGAGAGTATCCACCCCAGTGTCCAGCAGTATTTTATTAATGAGCAGGGTCAATTCGACTATGCTGCTTACCAGAATGCTATTTCCGCTCCAGAAGCTGCAAACTTCTTCGCAGCAATGCGTCAGCAGGTTGCTGCCATCGTTCCTGTTGAGAAACTCCAGCGCAGGATCATGTCCATGGCCCAGGTATCCGATGCAGAGGTACGGTCTGAATTCATTAAAAATAACGCCACTTATGACTTGGACTATTTCTTCGTGAAATCCACTAAGTGGGCCAGTGATGAGATCAATGTCAGTGAAAAAGAGATCAAGCAGTATTATCAAAATAATCTGGATGATTATCAGCAAGAGGAAACACGGACTCTAAAATATGTATCCCGCCCGATCTCAGCCACGGCGAGTGACTCTACCCGAGCCCTGAATCTGATCAATGATGTCAAGGCGGATATCCTTGCTGGTGAAAATTTTGAGTCAATGGCTCAGGTCCATTCTGACGGCCCCACAGGTAAGGATGGTGGATATCTTGGCTGGTTTGGTCGAGGACGGATGGCACCTCCATTCGAAAAAGCTGCTTTCGATGCGGAAGTGGGAGAGCTTGTCGGTCCAGTACTCACTCAGTTTGGGTATCACTTGATCCTGGTTGAAGACACACGCAATAATGGTGAACCTGAAGTTGAGGCCAGACATATTCTCGTCGAAGTACGCGCCAGCGAAACCACCAAAGACAATATGCGCCGCGAGCTCAAAAATCTGGAATTCCTGGCCGATGAGATCGGATTTGATGAAGCTGTCGATTCTCTTGACATGGAAGTAAAGACCAGCAATCCGCTGAAAGTGAAAGAAACATTTTTCTTTGGCTTGGGTTCATTCCAGTCCGCTGTACGCTTCGCCTTCCTCTCCGAGCTGGGTGATCACAGCAGTGTGCTTCAAAACGCTGATAACTATGCCATTTTCTCGCTTGATGAGATCGATCCAGCTGGTGATCGGAAGCTTGAGGACGTAAAACCATCGATTGAAAGAAAGCTGATCAACGATAAGAAATTGGCTCTAGCTGAAGAAACTGCAGCAGGATTCCTTTCTCAACTGAATGAAGCTGAAGACTGGACATCAATTGCCGCTAGCGACGCTCATATTGTTGCACAGGAAGTAATGGGTGCCAGGGCGACAGCCTCGATCCGCGGCCTTGGTCGCTATCCTGAGATCTTTGGTTTCATGGATTCAGCAGATCCCGGCGAGACATCAGCTGTATTCTCTATCCCACAAGGTGCCGTCGTGGTGCGTCTGAAGGCAAAAAGTGATTTTGACCAGGCTGCATTTGAAGCTCAATATGATGATATATTCCAGACCCTGACGAGCAATCGCCAGAACGAGGTTTGGAACGAATATATTCAATCCTTGAGAGAGAATGCAGAGATCGTTGACAACCGGTTACGCCTGCTCTAAGAACGGGTCTGACACATGGATTAAAAGGGAGAGTTTATCTCCCTTTTTTTATACAATTTTGAGCTGAAATATATCTTTAAATTGTTGCAACAATCATTAGTTTGTAATACTTGGATGAAAGGGAGGGAACGTTGAGTAGAGCACGTATTGTTATAATCAGTATCATTGCAGTATTTATTATTCTTCAATTAATACCCGTAAACCAGATCAATCCACCTGTCGTACAGAAGGCAGTTTTACCCACAGAAGTTGAATCAATTCTCCAGGAATCCTGTTTTGATTGTCATTCGCACGAGACAAATTGGCCCTGGTACAGCCGAATCGCTCCTGGCTCATTCCTGATCACTCATGATGTGATCGAGGGTCGCAAACATTTGAATTTCAGCGACTTTTCGAACATGGACGCCTTTGACAGTAGCGATGTTGCCGATGAAATTCTGGAAGTATTGGAAGAGGGCAGTATGCCTCTCTCGCCCTACCTTGTCCTTCATCCCAATGCCAGTTTGAGTAATAGTGAAACTCAAATAATTATGGAATGGGCAAAAAGTTTACGCCCTTGGTGATCGATGATAGATAATAAAGCGTTTTTAATGAGGGAATTATGGACATAGCAACCATCATTGGCTTGATCTTCGGCTTATTTCTGGTTTTTTTTGGAATGTCTGAACCTGGAACATTTACGCCTCCTGACACATTTTTCAACCTCCGTGGCCTCGCCATTGTACTCGGTGGTACTATTGCTGCGACCCTGGTTAACTATCCTTTTAAAAACGTGATCGGGATGTTGAAGGTGTCCCTCCAGGCCTTTTTCAATAAAGGCTCCGTCAATCCCATGGTCATGATAGATTATTTAGCACAATTTTCGGAACAGGCAAGAAAGCAGGGTCTCCCCTCGCTTGAGAATGTCATTGAAGGTATAGATAATCATTACCTGCAGATGGGTCTGGAAAATGCCATCCTGGAAAGAGATCCTAAGAAACTTGAGAATTTTCTCGAGAACGAACTGAATTCCATGATCGAAAGGCACACAGCCGGACAGGAGATCTTCTATAACATGGGATCTTACGCGCCGGCTTTTGGACTCCTGGGAACAGTTATGGGCTTGATCCTCATGATGACCAAGCAAGCGGCCACATCCTCTGTTGGAAGCTACGCTGCAGGTGCTCAAGATTCAATGGCAGCCCTGCTGCAGGGCATGGGTATCGCACTCGTGACCACATTCTATGGTGTGCTTTTGGCCAATTTGCTCTTCATTCCTATTGCCGGGAAACTCAAAGCCAGATCGGATGAAGAGGTACACAGTCTGAATATTATCAAGGCTGGTATCTTGAGTATCCATTCCAAGGAGCATCCGCTGATCATGCGGGAGAAACTGCTCACATTTGTTGATAAGGACACTCGGAAGGTAGCAAGACAAAAAGAGTAAGCTGCGCCTGATGAGTAAACTCTCTTTAACAGCTGCTAGAGCTTCAAATTCCTGGAAAGTGACTTACAGTGATCTCCTCACTGGACTGCTCTCTTTCTTTCTCCTGCTTATTATCAAAGCTGAGCAGGAATCGAACACAACCTTCAAGTTCGCAGCTCAGCTGAAAGATCAGGTTTATGCCCAGGTTCTGGATGAAAAGAGCGCCAGACAACTTGAGTGGTTGTATGTCGAGCATGCAGGACCCAAAGGGATCAAGCTTCTCATCCCGTCCGAGATCGGGAATCAAACATTTTTCCAGTCTGGTAATGACCAGATCGTCTCTGACTTTCTCTTTTATCTGAGTACGGTAGCCGACATCGTCGAGGGCCTGGAATTGGAAAAGATACCTCAGCGCTATGCCGCCATATTCGAGCGTTTAGAAACAGCTGGAAAATCGGTCAAGATCAACGTACGCATCGAAGGTCATTCTGATGCTGTACCCCTGGGCCGCTCATCCCGGTTCCGGGATAATTGGGACCTGTCAACTGCAAGAGCTCGAGAGGTGATGCAATACTTTGTCGAAGAGACGCCTATCCCAGAAGCTTACTTTTCCATGTCCGGATATGGGCCCTTCCATCCCCTGGTGGATGTCAATCGATACGATGAGAACCGACGCGTGGAGATCTACCTGGATATTCAGATGATCGACCTGGAGAATGGCGATGCTAAGCTCTGAGAATTTAAAGGATATTGCTGGTCGCGCACGATCCAGTTGGGTGCTGTCATATGGTGATACCATCACCCTGCTCATCACATTCTTCATTATGATGATCACCGTTCGTGCCGGTCAGATCAATAAGATTCACAGATGGGTGAATGATCGTCTGGATGAGGCAGCGATAGAGATTCAAAAATCCATGGCCAATGCAGGCATGGAGGAGATCTCAGTCAGCCGTAATTCAAAAGGGGTTCAGATCACGCTAAAGGATCCACGCTTGTTCGAGGTCGCTTCAGCCGAGCCGAGATCCTCTCATATTTACCAATTGGATGCGGTTTCTGAATCGATCCAGAACCTGGCGATCTTTAGGCTGGACCAAACGGAGCATCGGAGTTTCCTGGCCGAAGTGCGGTCGGAAGGATTGAACTGGCTTGTGGAGATTCGTATTGAGGGGCATACTGACGACATGCCGCTTACTAGAAATGCGTCCTACCGAGACAACTGGGAACTCAGTGCTGCTCGCGCCCAATCCATTATGATCCAGCTCCAGGAAAGGACGGGCCTCCCCCCGTCTATCTTTGCCATTGAGGGATTTAGTGAGTTCCAGCCGTTGGGAGACAACAATACCCAGGCTGGTCGGGAGGTTAACCGGAGGGTCGAGATCTACATCGGCGCCTCACTTGTAAAGGATCTGGAAACCTAGAGCAGACCTCCTGTCGTAGCTACGACTAATCCGATCATTTCCCTTTTCGGAAACCGAATTTCTATTATTATCAATTGGAATGAAATTGGAACCTAATGCATAGCTATTTCGTATAGACATTCATGAAATTAATTCTGAGTATATTGATCCTGATATCTTCTGTGGCTGCTATAGATATGACGGTACTGGAGGAATCAGGGAATCGTATCGAAATTGAGATCAATTTCGAGGACCCCACGACCGCATATATTGAGCTCGCCGAGGAACAGATCCCCTATCCCCGGTGGAGTAATGCAAGCCTGAGTTATCATCAGGAGCGCAGGCAGCTCCTTCCGCTTTTCACAGTACCCATTCTACTACCACCTGATGGCAGTCTTCCAACTGTAGAGATCATTGAATCTGAATTTAGTAATACCGAGATTCGGACGACACCCATTACACTCAATGATGAAAGCTATTTATATAAAGATCTAAGCTCACGGTCCCCTGCCGAGCTGATCTCACTGCAACAGACCGAGGCCCTGGCTGATCACCAAACGGGCACGGTCCTGATCTCACCTTTGGCAGAAGCTGGTAAACGACTGAAACGTATTCATCTCGCACTCAATTTTTCTGATCTTGGAAGTGGAAGTCGTGGGACCGGTGACATGGCGCTGATTCAGAGCTATCCGAATGCAAAAATGGCAAGGTCCTGGGGCAAGCCTCAGCGTAGAACACGATCACTGGCTAAGGCTGCAGATGATCTACCCAGTGGTCTCTGGTTTAAGATCCCGATTGATAAAACCGGTATTTATCAGATCACACCAGAGGTATTCGGTGGGGATATACCTGGTAGTAATCCAAACAGCTGGATGGTGTATGCACCGTATTATGAGGGAGTAGCACTTCCAAAGCAGCTAGAAGTAGGTTCCACACCTAAAAATTTACGATCCATAAGTATTCAGGGCAGCGGCCTGGAAGACGGTGACTTCTCCGGTTCGGATGCCATCACATTTTTTGCACGTACGCTCAATGCTGATTTCAAGGGTGATAATTTCACCCATCTCTATGATACACAGAGATACTACTGGTTGTGCATTCCAGATATTGAAACACCCAATGTCAATAGTATTGCCATCTTGGAAAGTTCATCCAATAGTCCCACCGACATCATTGAGAGCTATGAAAAAAGATTCTATCATGAAGCGGAGCTGCACAATCAACTGCACTCTGGAGAAAATTGGGTGGGTGAAAAATTATCAAAGAACGGAGATCAACTCTCATTCAATATTACCGATGACTTTCTGGATCAGGATGGAGAGATCGATCTCAGCGCACATTTCATCTATGATTATCATGGCAATACAAGAGCAATTGACTTCGATGTCAGCCTAAACGGTCTTCCGCTTAACACCACCGGGAAGCGGTTCAGCCTTAACCTAAGTCACCTTGTGCGCGGAACTGCCTCTGAAACAATGATGCAGAATGGAACAAACGTACTCAGTCTTAAGTACCTCTCCACTGATTCTCGTACTATGGTATACCTGGATAGCCTGAGGTTTTCATACTTTCGGCAACTTGCACCCTCGAATGACTATCTTTTTGGAACGATCTATCCGGATAGCAGCGTAAACGAGCTAAGATTCACAGATCTCCCTACCAACTTTAAGATCTGGGATATCAGCGACCCGCAGGCTGTTGTCGAGTACGCCATCTCTGATGAACGCTTCGTCAAGGACGGATCTGGGAGTTTCGAGATCATTGGCTTTAGTGAGGATCAGGTGATTTCTTCGGTGCTCCTCCCCGCCAGCAATCTGGGTACTCCACAGCTAAGGCATCCAGATCAGCAAGCCGACTATGTGATCATCACACCTGAGCTATTTTTGGAGGAAGCAGAACAGATCAAGGAGCTCCGAGAGCAATTGGTCGACGCAAAGGAGCAATTAACTGTGAAGATCGCACGGCTGGAGGATATCTATGATGAATTCTCAGCCGGTACTCAGGATCCAGGTGCCATCAAGCACTTCCTGCACTATACATTCTTTTCCTGGCAAACCCCCAGACCCGCTTACGTGCTGCTGATGGGTGATACAGACTATGACTATCGCAATATATCCGGGTTGAGTAAAATGCGTGTCCCCACCATCCAGATCGATGCCACCAGCGAATTGTGGACATATTCTTGTGACGATAGATTTACTTATCTAAGCTCCGGTCCGGCAGATGAGCTGCCTGATATATCGATCGGCCGCCTACCTGCGCAATCCCGAACAGAGATGGCAAATATGGTGGATAAGATCATTGCTTATGAAACAAAGCCAGAACCTGGTACCTGGAGGAATACGCTTACGCTGGTTGCTGACGATCCGCTAAGGCCATCAACAATAATTGAAACCGATCACATTCTTGATTCTGAGTTTATAGATTACCTGGTTCCCAATAGTATTTATGTAGATAAATTATATCTAACAGAGTACCCCGAAGTACAGGACCCTAATTCACCCTATGTTAAAAAGCCTCAGGCACGCGATGCACTGATCAAGAAATTGTACAATGGAACCCTGCTCGTGAATTATCTGGGACATGGTTCACCCAATGTGTGGGCCCAGGAAAATGTCCTGACCTCCTCTGATCTGGGACAGGTAAAAACAGGGATGAGACTGCCCTTTTGGGTAGCCGGCACCTGTGATTGGGCCAAATATGATGACATTGGTGTATCCTGTGCTCCTGAGGAGCTCCTGAGAATGGAACGAAACGGAGCGGTAGGTGTACTTTCAGCCACACGAAAGACCTACGCAACTTATAATATTATTATTATGGGTCATTTCTATAACCTGCTTTTTCCTGAAATTGAAGGTAGTCGGTCCATCGCAGTAGGAGATGCCATTAGAGTAGCAAAAAACCAGTATGGATCGAACAGCAAGAACAATGAAAAATATGTGCTTCTTTCTGACCCAGCCCTCCGCCTGGCTTCACCTCAGCGCAAAGGAAAAATTACAAATATTAGTCCCAGCGCTCTGAAAGCGATGGGAAAAGTACAATACAGTGGTATTACGGATACCGTATTGTCAGAATCTGCTATGGCTTCAGTGACTGTATACGACACCCCTACGCCAGTGAAAAGATATTTTGATTATAATGGGGGTACTGCAAATGCTTCTATTTCCTATGTGCTTCCCGGACAGCGCATCTTCAGGGGCTTGGTCTCAGTGCAGGATACTCTGTTCTCAGGGTCCTTCACCCTCCCAAAAGACATCAAATATTCTGGTGAAGGTGGTATCCTGAATGTGCAGTACTGGGATGATACAGGACTGGATGGGAGTATTTATCTGGACACCTTAAAATTTCTAGGCTCTGATTCGACCACTCTGAATGAGGAAGGGCCCGATATTTTATTCCTGTCCGACAATATGGTCTTGCTGAATGGTGATAATTTTTCAGCAAATGATGCGCTGCAGGTTGAGTTGAATGATCCCCAGGGTATCAATCTCACCGGTTCTGCCGGTCACGGTATCTCACTGGCCATTGATGAAGAATGGGAAAATGCTCAGGATCTTACAGAATTGTTCGAGTATGATCTTGATCGATCAGACATTGGTCAACTTTCGGTTTACCTATCGGATATCCAACCTGGGGAACATCAGATATCAATTAAGGCATGGGACACGCAAAACAATCCTAACGAATCAAGCATTCGCTTAACTTTTTTTGCTGCTACTGATTTTCGGGCATATGACCTATTTAATTTCCCCAACCCCATGACAGATCAGACAGATATCACCTACATGCTCTCTCACGATGCTGACGTAAACGTTTCCGTATATACCCTGGCTGGCAGAAAAATTTTCCAGCAAGCCATGGGCTATCAGTCTCAGGGATTTAACACCACCCCCTGGGATGGTCGTGATACCTATGGGAACCTGCTGGCCAATGGTGTCTACATTCTGGTGTTAGAAGCTGAAAATGATGAATTCGAAAAACCCAGCCAGATCCTCCAAAAGGTCGTCATAGCAAGATAGATGAAAAGTGTCAGGCTCGTTCTCGCCAGTGCATCTCCAAGAAGGAAAGTTCTCCTGGAGCAGATCGGGTTGACGTTTGAGGTCCACCCCAGTCACATTCCTGAACCTCCACTGGTGGATCAAAATCCTGCGAGTTATGCAGAAGAACTTGCCCGGGCAAAAGCGATTGAGATATCTCAGCAATTTCCTGAGCGGCTGGTTGTGGGTGCAGATACGATTGTTGTGGTTGACGAAACGGTTCTCGGCAAACCTGTCGATGACCAGGCTGCTTTTGATATGCTCTCCCTGCTTTCCAACCGATCCCACCAGGTCATCACTGCTTACAGCATTCAACTCCAGAAAGAACATCTGGAGCATACCACGCACGTGATGACGGAAGTCCATTTCAAGGATCTTAGTCAGGCGGAAAAGATCCAATATATCCAGTCAGGAGCCGCAATAGACAAAGCAGGGTCATACGGTATTCAGGATTATTCAGGTGTCTTTGTAGACAAGATCAATGGTTGTTTTTATAATGTTGTCGGACTGCCACTATCCCACTTTAATTCCACACTTCAATCTCTGCTGCAGGCCCATGGGCTTGAGCTGGCCCACTAACGCTTCAATTAATGAGTGACAATTTGTTAAATGGTCTGAAATGGCCTTTCTGCATGCTTGATTTGTAGGGAAAAATACTTAAACTTCCCAGCCTATAGGAAAGAGGAGTAAACGTGGCTTTTCATGAAGACCTGCGGAATCATCGCTTAAAGAAAGGTTTGATCCTGGAAGATATTTCCGCGGATACCAAGATCAACATTCGGATCTTGCAAGCTTTAGAGCAGGGTGATTACCACATCCTGCCCGTTCCATACA
Organism: Fidelibacterota bacterium; assembly: GCA_021734255.1. Lineage (GTDB taxonomy): Bacteria > Fidelibacterota > UBA8477 > UBA8477 > JABMPR01 > JABMPR01. The sequence continues at coordinate 93,689 of JAIPJM010000002.1, forward strand.
TTCGTTTATTCATGAAAGCCTATGCCCAGGCCATTGATTACCCCGTTGAGGATATCCTGCGCGGTCTGGAGAATGAACTCAAGCTGACAGGCGAACAAGGTATCGTCTCCCAGATCAATTCAGAAATTCTGGCGACAGCTGAAAGCAGCGCAGCTGGTATGGGCAATTCAGATAGCATTCTACAAGCCACTAAAGGGTCCCAAAGCAGTACTACCCGACTCATCGGCGGTCTATTGGTTCTGATCCTGGTGATCTTCTTCGGGAAAATGCTGCTAAACTCTGACAGCACGGATCCTGGTGGCAGAGCACGTCCCATTCTCCCCGTAATGAATCTGAGTCAAAGCCTTGATTCGCTTAGCATTGCTGACTCATTGCTGGTGTCTAACATGGATAGCGTGACCATCAACTCACTTGATTACCTATCAATCGTGATAAACAATGGCCCAGCGAAGAGCGATACGCTTTTCCACACACCGGGACAGTCTTACACCATCGTCCTCACAGACTCCATGCAATTGAATATGTATCCCAGTGAGGCGGCACTACTCTCCATCAGGCAGGACACCCTGCCTGGCTCACCCTTCAGCAATGCCTGGTTATCCCTCACTGCTGATTCCACTGGTGGCCACTTGAGAACCTACTCAACCCTGTAATAGCCCTTCGATCCTGATAAATAGCGTGGGATTTTAACCCACTTTAACCAACTGTTGCCCTGTGCGCGTTGGGTGTAAGCGATGATATATTTATTTATCATACTGATATTAATATACTTACTAGCTTTTCATCCTAAGTCATCCCTGGCGTAATGCCCCCCCTCGCAAGTGTCGCCTAAGCAGCGCTGCCAGTAATAATTTTCATCTTTTTTCTTGCGAAGTGGGTAATTGAACCTAATTTATGGGTAATAGTGGGTAATTATCCCTATTAACTATAAAGCTGAAACGGGAAATGGGAACTAACACATTTACAGGTGAATTTCATTATTCAATCGATACAAAGGGTCGAGTGAATATTCCTGCGAAATTCAGAAAAGCGCTGCCAGACTCCAGTGAGGACACCTTCGTGGTCACACGTGGGCTCGATGAGAACATCGTGGTCTACTCCCTGGATAAATGGCGTGACAAGGAAGAGGATTTACTGAAGCTATCCTCGATCAAACCGGAACACCGGGCCTTCAAACGTCAGGCTACCCGCTTTGCATCACCCCTGAAGTTTGATGGTCAGGGGCGTGTTGCTATACCGGGTAACCTTCTGGAACATGCCGGGATCGAGAAAGAGGTTGTTATCATCGGAATGATCGATGAGATCGAGATCTGGGATCCGGATACGCTGAAGCGCTACGAAGAAACTGAGTTCCAACTTGATGCCGAGGACATAGAAGCCATTGATAACTATACCAGATCGTCGTGAATCAAATAAATCAGACTCAGCCGCGTCACATACCAGTTCTGGTAGACGAGGTCTGCACCTTTCTGATCAGCGACCCCTCTGGTACATATGTCGATGGGACCTTTGGTCTCGGTGGTCATACCAGGGCTCTTTCTTCCCTGCTCAATCCTGACGCAACACTGATCGGGATCGACCAGGATCGATCTGCACTAGACCAATTATCCCCTGATTCCATTCAGCAAGATCTGCACCTGGTGTGCACGAACTTTGAAAATTTATCACAGGTCCTGAAAGATCTCCATATCGCAAAAGTAGATGGGATCCTTCTGGATCTCGGATTGAATTCCTTTTCCCTGGATGACCCGGAAAGAGGATTTGCATTCGGGCTTACGGGACCGCTGGATATGCGATTTGATAGAGATAACCCATTGACCGCTCAACGGGTTGTCAATGGATACAGCGAAAAAGCCCTGGCGGATATCATCTACCGCTATGGCGAAGAACGATATAGCAGGCGAATTGCTCGCAGAATAGTGCAGATGAGGATGGATAAACCTTTAACCACAAGTGATGAATTGAAGGAGGCTGTAGTCCGCAGTGTGGATCGCCGCTTTCAGAACAAATCACTTGCCCGCGTTTTCCAGGCTATCCGGATCGAGGTCAATCGCGAGCTGGAGGTTCTCGAAACCATACTCCAGACTGCGTTGGATGTTCTCAGCCCACAAGGGCGAATTGCTGTTATCTCATACCATTCCCTTGAAGACCGCATGGTAAAGAATTTCTTCCGCGATCGATCCATGGATGTGCCTTTGCAACCGGGTATGAGGGACGATGAGGTACGCATCCCATTCCTGAAGCGGATCAGCAAGAAACCGGTCATTGCATCTGATGATGAGATCGCCGCTAATCCACGAGCCAGGTCAGCAAAACTAAGAGTGGCTGAGAGGACCAATCATGCCTCGTAATGAGACCAAGAATGAGATCCTCAAGACCATCCTGTACATCGGGATGATCCCTGTCGTTGCTGGTCTGTTACTTCTGTATGTCTGGCTCAGTGAAGAGGTCAGAGCCAGCGCAGTGAAGCTGGAAACGCTGAAAGCCCGTGAGATCGAACTCCGTGGTGCCTACAATCTGGTCCAGAATGAAAGAAACCGTCTCCACAGACCTGACAATCTGTCTCGCCTGGCCAGAGAGAAGTTGGGACTGGTACAGCCGAATCCTGAACCGCGAAGAATTGTGGTATCCCTCAAATGAGCATGACTTACAAAAAATTCAGGGGACGCTACATCATCGTTGTCATTACATCGGTTGTGGTCTGGTCAGTGCTGGTCTCCCGGATGTTTTATATACAGGTCATTGACCCCGAAGAACTTGGGTCTGTCATCGAAACACGGTTTGAGGACAAGGTAAGCATCTCTCCCCTGCGTGGAAATTTCCTCGATCGTAATGGTAAGAAGCTCACCGATAACATTGAACATTTCACCTTTTCAGCAAATCCGCAAAAAGTAAAAGATAAGGATGCTGTCGCCCGCCTGTTCAGTAAAACCTTTGATAAAGGCAAACGTTACTATCTGAACCGCTTGACCACGACCAAATCATTTGTATACCTGGAGCGGAATGTCCCCCCAACCATTGGTAGAGAATTGAGCCAGTCACCGCTACCTGTCGGTGTCGAAGTAAAAACCGAAGTAAGACGATACTATCCCTTTGGAGATGTGGCAGCGCCCTTGATTGGTTTCGTAGGCACGGATAATCATGGATTGTCAGGGCTTGAAGCCCATTATGATCATCAGCTGTCCGGTATTACCGGCTGGAAAGAACTGGGGTCCGACGGACAAGGGAATACGCGGATAAGGGGTGGATTCAGAGAGCAGGAAGCCATCAATGGGGATGATTGTCAGTTGACCCTGGATATCGACCTGCAGATCATCATTGAAGAAGAATTGAAAGCAGCCCTGAGGAAACACGCTGCTGAGAAGGCCATGGCAGTTCTGGTCGAGCCAAAAACAGGCGAGATCCTCGCCCTGGCCAACATTCCAGGCTTCGACCCGAATACCAGATCCAGCTTTAAGCAAGAAGCATTAAAGTCTCATCCGATCATGTCAGCCTTTGAGCCAGGTTCAACATTTAAAGTGGTTGGTGCCACAGCTGTTCTGGAATCCAATGCCGTCCACCCCATGGACGTTTTCTACTGTGAAAAAGGCCGCTATCAACTGCACAATATAGAGATCAAGGACTGGATGAGTTTTGACAATCTTACCTTTTCCGAAGTGCTGCAGAAATCTTCGAATATCGGCACGATCAAGGCTGTCAGTAATATCAAGGATTCCCAGTTATTCTCAATCGCTCGCAAATTCGGATTTAGCGAGAAGACTGGGATCCAGTACCCTTATGAGAATGGCGGGTCACTGAAGAATAGCAAACACTGGTCAATGATCTCCAAGGCCGAGATATCAATTGGCTACGAAGTTTCTGTGACGAGTCTCCAATTGGCCATGGCCTATTCTGCTATCGGCAATGGTGGTGTGCTGCTCAAGCCACAGCTGATCAAATCCTTCAAAACGCCAAAAGGGTATGTAAAAGAAGTTGATAAGATGGATGCCATCCGCCGGGTTGCATCAGAAAACACCATGCATACCCTCTCAAGTATTCTGGAAAAGGCTGTCTCGCATGGAACCGGATCCGGAGCCTACCTCCCCACACTCAATATTGCCGGAAAAACTGGCACGGCTAAAAAATTAAAGAATGGTAAGTATGTCAGCGAATATATCGCCTCATTTGCCAGCTTCTATCCCGCTGATGACCCGGAATACACACTGATTGTTGTCATCGATGCGCCAACACGCCATGGCTATACCGGTGGTATGGTAGCAGCCCCTGTTGCCAAGGAGATCTATCGCCGGATCTATAATTTACGCGGGCCTGATTCAGAGCCATATCTGCAGGCGTCCCTCCCTGAAGAAACGACTGACCAACCAATTTCTAAGCCCCCCCGATCGCTGGAGGGGCAATTACTGAGCTCGAATCTACCGGTCATGAAGGCCAATACCGGCCTACTGACCATGCCTGATCTGAAAGGCATGAGTATGAAGAGCAGTTTGTCAGGTCTCTATGCCATGGGACTGGACCCGATCGTTCACGGAAGTGGTCGTGTCATTCGCCAGATCCCAAAAGCCGGTAGCAGACTAAAACACAGACAACAGATCGAAATTTTCTTCGGTGACTGATGAAATTGTCTAGAATCATAGAAAACCTGCCTGGATATGTGATGGATCAGGGTGACCTGAACACAGAGATCACTGCGGTCACTCATGATTCAAGAACGGTCTCTGAAGGCGCGCTTTTTGTCGCCCTCAAGGGAGAGCATTTCGATGGTCACAGTTTCATCCCTCAGATCATGGAAGCAGGTGCAGCTGCCCTTGTTTATGAGGACGGCAGTGTGGGACTAGAGGCAAATTTCCCAGCGATAAGGGTCACCGATTCGCGACAGGCTCTTCCTCAGCTGGCAGCCAATTTTTATGAACACCCCGAGCGAGCACTGAAGCTGATCGGGATCACAGGTACCAACGGTAAGACGTCCAGCAATTATTTTCTGGAGCATCTGCTGAATCGTGCTGGTTTCAAAGCAGGGCGTGTCGGAACAACGGGGGCTGCCTTTATGGATTATGCCCACGATCTGATCCATACCACACCAGAGTCCAGCGACCTGTATCAATTATTAAAAGAATTTGTCAAGAGAGGTGCGGATTCTGCAACATTGGAAGTCTCTTCCCATGCACTTTCTCAGAATCGCGTAGATGGACTTGATTTTGATGCTGCGATCTTCTCTAACCTGACCCAGGACCACCTGGACTATCATAAATCTTTCGATGACTATCTGGCAGCGAAGCGTCAATTGTTCTTGGGTCTGAGAAAAGACGCCATTGCGCTCATCAACTCAGATGATCCGTATGCTGAGAAGATGGTCGTTGAGTGCCCGGCTCGAGTAATAACCTACGGTTTTAGTAAGACCGCAGACTATCAGGTCAAGCAGTACACTTTCAATGATCAGGGGACCCAGGTAGAATTATCCACGCCTGGTGGTGAATACACAATTCAGACCAATACCATCGGCCGATTCAATATTTATAACTTTATCAGTGCGTTCTCAACCGTTCTTGAATTAGGCGGCGATGTCCAGGCAATGATTCGCGCAGCAATGAGTCTCCCAATAGTTCCGGGGCGACTGGAAAAAATGAACTACCCTGCACCTTTTAATGTTTTTGTTGACTATGCCCACACCCCGGATGCCATGTCAACCGTACTGGAAACACTCAAAGACGCCTACCCTGACAGGAAGTTGATCACCGTATTTGGTTGTGGTGGAGACAGAGATCAGGGGAAGCGACCCATGATGGGTGAGATCGCAACACGTCTCTCCACCTTCGCCATCATTACCGATGACAATCCCAGAACAGAAGCACCCATGGATATCATCAATGCCATTGTGGAGGGTTGTCAGGGTAGAATGAACTATCTGGCTGTTCAGGATAGGACCCTGGCCATTCATACAGCACTTGAACGCGCTGAACCCGGTGACATCATCGCAATACTCGGGAAGGGTCATGAACCCTACCAGGAGATCATGGGTGTACGAAAACCATTAAGTGATATGAATGTGATCAATGAATTCATGGTGAAAAATGGCTATTCAGCATAACACCATTCGATCACTTCCTGATATTCAGATCAAGGGAGCCTTCAGCTCCCCTGTCAGCGGCATTAGTATTGACACCAGAACTTTAAATGCAGGCGAGCTATTCGTAGCATTTAGTGGTGCCCAGGTGGACGGTCATGACTTTATCCCTAAAGCCATTTCCCGTGGCGCTTCAGCGGTCATGGCCTCCACCCACTGGGACGGTATTGAGACCTGGGATGCGTCAATTCCACTCATCCTTACAGAAGATTCTGTTAAAACCCTGGCCGAGCTGGCCCATGCCCACCGGATGCATTTTGACATACCGGTGATCGCCATTACCGGGACCAATGGTAAAACCACGACAAAAAACCTCCTGGCCCATATCCTCAGGAAGAAATATCAGGTACTTTCAACTGATGGTAACTTCAATAATCATATTGGTTTGCCGATTACCCTTCTGAACTTGAATGAGAAGCATGAATACGCGGTTCTGGAGATGGGCGCCAGTCAAAAGGGGGATATCAAATATCTCTGTGACATTGCAGCACCAAGCCAGGGATTGATCACCAATATTAGCATGGCCCACACAGAATTCTTTCATGATGTAGACACGATCCAAAAGACCAAGGGTGAATTATTCGACTACCTGGAAGCCAATGGCGGTGAGGTTTTTGTGAATCTGGATGATGACCGGGTGGCAGAGATCGGCGCAGGAATGACCAGCAGGACCACCTTTTCCTTCACTGAGGGCGCGGACGCCGTATACAGCCTGGCTGATCCTGATCGTTTCGGAAGCTACGATATTAAATTTCAAAATACGACTGCGCATTTAAGCCACCCAGGAAAGGCTTTGGCATTGAATGCTGCCGCTGCAACTACCATCGCCCTGGGGAATGCTATCGAGATCGATACGGTCGTAGAAGCCCTGCAGGATTATCCTGGAGAACAGGGTCGCATGCAGCATGTTGAAGTCGGTTCCATCCATTTTCTCAATGATGCCTATAATGCCAACCCTGCCAGTGTCAGGCTAGGTCTTGAAACCCTGGGATCATTAAAAATAGATGCGCGGAAGATCCTGGTCTTCGCTGATATGCTGGAATTGGGTGAACAGAGTCAGGAGCTCCACCTGGAAGTGGCTGAAATGGTACTTGAAGCCGATTTTGATCACATCTTCCTGTATGGCATTGAGTCCATGGCCATCGCCCAACATCTGGAACTGAATAACTATACGTCCTTCTATTACAATGTAGAAAAAGCAGCAACAATTCAGCGATTTCTACGCATGGTCTCCAGTGGAGACCTGGTCTATCTCAAGGGATCAAGAGGCATGAAGCTGGAAGATTTTATTCAGGCTTATAAGGAGCGGAAATAATGCTATATCACTTACTGGTACCACTTCAGGAGTATTTTTCAGCACTGAACATATTCAGGTATATTTCTTTTCGGTCAGCAAGTGCCGCCATGACCGCTGTTCTCTTCTCATTTATTGTCGGCCCCTGGATCATCAAAAAATTACACGATCGGCAGATCGGCGAAACGATCCGCACCAATGGACCCAAAACACATGACGTAAAGGCTGGCACACCCACCATGGGGGGGCTCATCATTATCGGTGCCATCCTGGTGCCCACCTTGCTTTTCGCCAGACTGGATAACATTTATATCCAGATGATGATCGTTTCCACCATCTGGATGGGTATTGTCGGTTTTATTGACGATTACCTGAAAGCAGTGAAAAAGTCAAAAAAGGGACTCATCGCGCGTTATAAACTGTTGGGACAAGTCTCTCTGGGGCTGGCCTTAGGTGTCGTCATGATGCTGCACCCTGAGTTTGAAAATTTACGCACTGCTACCACATTCCCCTTCTTCAAAGATCTGGTGATCGATCTCAAAGCCTGGTGGATCTACATCCCCTTTGTCATTTTCGTCGTGACTGCTACCTCTAACTCGGTCAATCTCACTGATGGTCTGGATGGACTCGCCTCCGGTCTACTTGCAATTGCTGCTCTCGTATTCGCAGGAATCGCCTATGTCACCGGTCGAGCTGACTTCAGTCAATATCTGAATATTATATATCTCCCGAGTGCAGGAGAGCTCACTGTCTTCTGTGCGGCCCTTATTGGAGCATCTATGGGTTTTCTCTGGTTCAACGCCCGACCGGCCGAGGTCTTCATGGGTGATACCGGATCATTAGCTTTAGGGGCCGCACTCGGAGCAGTGGCAGTTATGCTGAAGAAGGAATTTCTCCTGCCCTTTGCTGCTGGCGTCTTTATTCTGGAATCCATCTCCGTGATACTGCAGGTCAATTATTTTCGATACACAAAAAGGAAATATGGCGAGGGCCGACGTCTACTGAGGATGGCCCCTATCCATCACCATTTCGAACTCAAAGGCTGGGATGAGAACAAAGTTGTGATCCGTTTCTGGATCATCGGGATCATGTTCGCCTTACTCACACTGACAACATTCAAGATCAGGTAATCGTGGAAGCATTGAATTTAAATAATAAAAAAGTAACGATACTGGGTAGCCAGCGCTCAGCCATGGGTGCAGCTCGCCTGCTCAGTCATTTTGGCGCCAAGATCCTGGTCAGCGAATTGGATGCTGATCAGTTCACGGCTGAAAAACGGCATGTATTGGCTGATATTGGGGCTGAGTTCGAGTTCGGCTACCATTCTGAGGACGTCATGGACTGTGAATTTGTGGTCGTGAGTCCAGGTATCCCTGAAAACGTTGACATCATCCAAAAGCTCAGAGCCAAAGGAATACCCATTTATTCTGAGATCGAGGTCACTTCCTGGTTTATCGATGCACCTTGCATTGCTGTCACCGGATCCAACGGTAAGACCACAACAGTTAACCTCATTGACCATCTGCTTACCACCGCAGGCTATGACAGCTATTTGGGAGGGAACGTGGGGGTGGCTGCTTCCGAAGTTCTCCTGGATAGTTTGAATGATAAAGCTGAGAAGCCGATCTTCGTCCTAGAGGTGAGTAGCTTTCAGCTGGATAACATCGATCGCTTTAAACCAGATGTTGGTGTCATCTTGAACCTTACACCTGATCATCTGGATCGTTATCCAAGCCTGAGTGCCTATTACGAGTCCAAATTAGGGATGCTCAAGAATTTGGATGAGCATTCGGTTGCTGTTCTCAATCAGGATGATGAGGAATTGATGAAGCGCGATATTCATTTTGAGCGCACCCGATTTTTTGCTGTGAATTCTCAGACAGGAGCTGATGCAATGCTGGCTGAGGGTATCCTGGGAATAATGAAGACAGAGGGCTGGACGCCGATCATGCCTGCCAAAGCACTTCCCCTGCCTGGGAAGCACAATTTAAGTAACGCCCTGGCCGCTGTGGCTGCCGTCCTGGAATACATCGATGATCCAGCTGTGTTGGCTCAGGGACTGATGACATTCTCAGCTGTCCCCCATCGTATTGAATATATTGGAAAAGTGAATGGTGTCCGCTGTTACAATGACTCCAAAGCAACCAACATTGCCTCAGCAGAAGTTGCGATCAGCAGTTTCAACCAACCGCTCTGGCTCATTCTGGGAGGCAAGGACAAGGGTGGTGATTTTACCCAGCTCCTGCCTTTACTGGAGGAAAAGGCTAGAGGAGTCCTCCTGGTTGGTGCGGCAGCTGAACTCATTGAATCCCAGCTTGGTCATAGTATCCCGGTGAAAGTTTTTGAGACCATTGATGAAGCAGTGGACCATTGTTTCGATCATTCTGAAGATGGAGATGTGCTGCTACTCTCACCAGCCTGTGCCAGCTTTGATCAGTTCCAGGGCTATGAGGCGCGTGGCGATCATTTTCGCTCCCTGGTTACCAAACGGGAAGGCTGGTCAAAATGAACCGTTTCCATTTAGATAAAGTGCTATTCATCATCGTTATGATCCTCTTTGTTGCCGGATCGGTGGTTATGTATTCAGCCTCCACCTCGCAGCATGCAGATTCGGCCCACTATCTGAAGCGCCATTTGATGAACGGCAGCATCGCCATCATGATCGGGATGGTCTTCTCAAGATTCCCACATCAATACTTTCGTTCTCTGCGCTACCTCATTCTTATCGGCATCTACGTACTGCTGATCGGTGTACTGGTCAACAATAAGATGAATAATATCAGCCACCCTGCCAGATGGCTCTACCTTGGTGGATTCAGCATCCAGGTAGCTGATTTTGTTCGCCTTGGAATGATCATATTCATCGCCGACTACCTCCATCGGAAACAGCAGGAGCTTCACGATTTCAAGACGAATATTCTTCCCATTTTCATACTGGTGGCTTCCGTGGTCGGTCTCATCGCCATCCAGCCAGATCTTTCTTCCTCTTTAATGATCATGATGCTTTCGCTGATCCTCTTCTATCTGGGCAACGTGCAGATCAGTCACATATCGGGTTTATTATCCCTTGGGTCCATTACTGCTATCCTCTACGCCTGGAATAATGCCTACATGTGGCAACGCATCCTGACCTTCATGAATGAAAATGTGGATGTGGCAAACGACGGATTCCAGGTTCACCACTCACTCATGGGCCTCGCTCATGGCGGAATTGGTGGTGTTGGTCTCGGTAACAGCTATGTTAAGGCTTTGTTCCTCCCAGAACCACATACCGATTTCGTTTTTAGCATTCTCGGTGAAGAGTTCGGTTTCATCGGCTCATTTATTTTCCTTTTTCTTTACTTATTGATGTTTCTGAGAGGATTGCGCATTGCCAGAAATTCTGCTGATTTCTTTAGCATGTTGCTGGCCATCGGCATCAGTTTCTCTCTATTCAGTTTTGCCATGGTCAATATTGGTGTCGTAACCGGTTTTCTCCCGGTTACCGGCCTGCCGCTACCCCTTATCTCCTACGGGGGTTCAAATTTGCTGATCACAGCCATTATGCTCGGCATTTTGTTCAATATTTCCTCCTATAACGAATCGGGTAAGATCATGTCCCATGAAAGGATGTTGAACGTTGATTTCTGATACCAGAAAACATACGCTGCGCGTCGCCATAGCCGGTGGCGGTACTGGCGGCCATATTATTCCAGCACTGGCGATCGCGGAGGATCTGCAGCGCAGAATTGGAACGCATGCGATCTTCTCTGATATCGAATTTTTATTCTTCGGAAGTGATTATGGGATGGAGAATAAAATAATCCCTGAGGCTGGTTTCTCATTGAAGACCTTGCCCATTCGTGGTCTCTCCCGCTCGATCTCATCAACAGGTCTCAAGCACAATCTATTATTACCCTTCCGCATGGTACGCTCCATTGCAATGGCCAATAAAGCACTGCGAGAATTCAAGCCTCACATTCTGCTTGGAACCGGTGGTTATGCCAGTGCCGTACCTGTGCGTCAGGCGCTACGAAATCATATCCCTGTGGTTCTGCAGGAACAGAATAGCTATCCCGGAATGGTCACCCGGCTATTTGCGGTAAAGGCCGCTCAGGTCTTTCTCACCTATGAAGATGCCAGACAATACCTCTCTGGTGCAAATACCCTGATGACTGGAAATCCAGTCAGACATACCCTTCAGGGCAGTGATCGAAAGGAAGCTGCAGCATATTTTGACCTCAAAGCATCCCTACCCACCCTATTTATACTGGGTGGATCTCAGGGTGCCCGGGCCATCAATCACCATTTTGTTGAACGCATTTCGCGCTATCTGGAAAAGCTGGATATCCAGGTTCTCTGGCAGACCGGGAAGCCTGATTTTGAATACTGTCAGCGCCATGTGGGGACAAATAACAAGATCAGCCTGGTTCCGTTTATCAAGGATATGTCCAAAGCCTATTCCCTGGCTGATCTCATGGTCTGCAGAGCAGGCGCCATGACCTTGACCGAGATCAATCATTTCGGATTGCCTGCTATTCTCATTCCCCTACCGAGTGCGGCAGGGAATCATCAGGAACATAATGCACGGAGCCAGGAAAAGGCGGGTGCAGCGAGGGTCGTTCTAGAGAGTGAATTGGCTGAGGGAGCATTTCTACCCCTCTTGGCGGACATTTTTACGAACAAGGACAAACTATCAGAGATGATGAAAGCGTCAAAGGCTCTGCAAAGAGCGGATGCTTCCAAAGACATCTGTGACAATATCATCAGGATCGTGACCACAAGTGGCAACTAGAGCAGAACATATACATTTTGTAGGCATTGGTGGCATCGGTATGAGTGCCCTGGCCCTGCTATTGAGCCGACAGGGCAAGCAGGTGTCTGGAACCGATCGAACGGACAGTGTTTTGCTTGATTCACTCCGTAAAGCAGGGATTGATATCACTATCGGTCACTCGGCCGCTGCAGTGGAGGGAGCAGATCTGCTCGTGTACTCCAGCGCCATAAAAGCTGACAATCCAGAACGTGTCTATGCACACTCAAACGGTATTCCAGAGATCCGTCGCGCAGAAATGCTGGGACAGATCGCCAGGGCATACCAGCATACGGTAGCGATTGCTGGTACCCATGGCAAAACAACGACAACGGGTATGTGCGGACAGATCCTTATTGAAGCAGGACTCGATCCCAGCATTCTGGTCGGTGGAATTCTCCCAAATCTGGATTCAAACCTGCGACTCGGCGCTCTTGACACAATTGTTGTTGAAGCAGATGAGTATGATCGCTCCTTCCTGGCCCTCAGCCCAGATCGAATTCTCGTCACAACACTTGAAGCAGATCATCTGGATATCTATAAGGATCTCCAGGATGTGAGAGACACATTCTTTCAATTCATATCCAAGCTAGATGAAGATAGTATTCTCATTCTCGCCGGCGATGACCAGGAGTTGCGGGATCTGGGAAGCAGAAGTCCCATTCCCCCTATCTACTATGGTGTTTCAAAATCCGTAGACTATCAGGCGACGAATATCAAAAACGACACTTTTTCCAGTCAGTTCACCGTCGTGCATGGCGGCCGGGAACTGGGGACAATAAAGCTTAATATGCCTGGCATCCACAATATTCTTAATGCTTTAGGATCATTATCCATGAGCATGGAAATGGGGATCGAGTTCGCAGCCATCAAACAAGGCCTGGAATCTTTTCAGGGGGTGGAGCGTCGCTTCGAGCGGAAGGGAACGCTGAATGGTGTCCTGTTCGTCGACGACTATGCCCACCATCCCTCAGAAGTGGCCGCAACGCTCAAGGCAGCTCAGAACGGATGGCCAGATTCAAGGATCATCGCGGTATTTCAACCCCATCTCTATTCACGTACAAGAGATTTTGCCCCTGAATTTGCAGAGGCGCTGCAGATCGCTGACCTGGCTATTGTCACCGATATCTATCCTGCCAGAGAAAAACCAATACTCGGTGTTGATTCTCGCTTGATCACCGATAGCAGCCAGACCTTATTGCTCAAACCTACCATGCAAGATGTTCTGCAGTTCCTGGAAGGTGAACTTCAGGAAAACGATATCCTCATTACGCTGGGCGCCGGTGATATCTGGAAGCTGCATGAGCTGTTTTTAAAGGGAAATAGCTAAATGGCCCGCAAACAGATATATAAGATCCCTCTGCTGAGCTGGCTTTTCAGTGCTGGCTTATTGCTGGTGATGCTCAGTCTAAGTGCGCTGAGTCTCGGCTATGCTAATTTTCTTCAGGCGGACGCTGTGAAGACCATCGAATTGTATGGTCAGCGAACCATGAGTCCAGAGCGGGTCAAACGTTTGACAGATGCCTACCTTGGCCAGCCGCTTCATGCGCTTGATGTGGCCAGGATTCAGGAGAGTTTCCTCGAATATCCGCTTATCAGAAATGCCAAAGTGAGTCGAGAGTATCCCAATAAACTCAATATCTACCTCTACGATGTGCTTCCTGTGGCTTATTTCATTCTGGATGGAAAATTTTATACGCTGGACGAAAAGACGACCCTACTCCCCCTCCCAGATAAGGGGATGCTATACAATCTACCGATCATCACAGGTGCCCAGATGGATGCACGTTCGACCAACATCGGCGAAGCGCTTCAGGATGAGACGGTCACAATGCTGGTAGATTACTTAAAGATCTTACGTAAAGAACATCAGGGTATTTATCTGGATATTTCAGAGATTTCCTATGACAAACGGGGCATCCGACTCATTTCTGCTGAACATGGTACCACCGTTTTAGTGGGCAGTGAGGAAGATGCACATCTTAGCACAAAAATTTTAGCACAGTTCATCTCAGGAGATTCGGAGGCTGGGATCATCAGCCCCTATGACTATATCGATCTTCGTTATGACCGACAGGTGATTGTAAAGGAGCGGAAATAAATGAACAGTCGCGGAATTCATATTGGTCTTGATATCGGCACATCCAAGGTCTGTGCCATTGCAGCAGAGCCTGATCAGGAAGGTACCTTAAAGGTTGTTGGTGTCAGTACATCACCGTCCACAGGACTACGTCGTGGGACCATTGTTGATATAGAGGCTACAGCAAGAGCTATACGCCAGGCACTGGACGAAATCGAGGCAAGTGTCGGTATTAAAGCTGAACAGGTAACTGTTGGTATCGCCGGAGAGCATATCTACAGTTTGAACGCCACAGGCGTGATCGGTATTGCAGACCTGAGCAAACGGGGCCATGCAAAAGAATTGGAGATCACGGAAGAGGATGTGGAACGCGTGATCGAATCAGCCAAGGCCGTCGGATTACCGAATGGTCGGCAGATCATTCATGTTATTCCCCAGCAATTCGCTGTTGATGATGAAAGTGGTCTGAGAAATCCAGTTGGAATGAATGGTCGGCGACTGGAGGCTCAGGTCCACCTGGTTACCTCAGCCACCAGCAGCACCAAAAATATTATCTCAACCGTTCGTCATGCCGGCTGCAATGTGAAGGATTTTGTCCTGGAGCCCATCGCTTCTGCCCAGTCTGTCCTCACCGAAGAAGAAAAGCAGATCGGTGTGGGTCTGATTGATATCGGTGCCGGCACCACGGATGCCATCGTGCTCTCAAAATTTGGGGTGGAACATACGGTTTCTCTCCCCTACGGTGGCAATCAGGTGACAACAGACATTGCCGGAATCTTACGGATCACTGAGGAGCAGGCTGATGAACTCAAACTCAAATACGGTCATAGTTTCACGGATGAAGCCGCTGCTGATAAGGTATTCGATGTGAAAGGTGTTGGTGGTAGAGAAGACCGCAATATGAATGAAGTGGAATTCTCCATGTACATCGAAGCCCGCATGGATGAGATCCTGAAAATGGTCCAGTCGAACTTTCGGGAAAGCGGTATGCTCAAGCATCTGAATTCAGGAATCGTCCTCACCGGCGGTGGTTCAAACATCCCCGGGATCGTCTCTCTGACAAAACGAGTCTTCGAGATGCCCGTCCGTCTGGGGAATCCCATCGGATTTAATGACACAACTGAATTGATCCAGAGCCCTGAATATGCAACAGCTACTGGTCTCATTGCTTACGCAGCAAAATTTCAATCCGAACATATGCCACGCTTTGAAAGCGGTAGTCTTTCAGGAGTGCTGGGTAAGATCAAAGATTTTTTTAAGAACAATTTTTAGTAAGTAAACAAGTCAAAACGGAGGATAAACCATGTTATTTGAATTTGATAACCTAAAGGAACAGAAGGCTCGAATACGAGTTATCGGTGTCGGCGGAGCAGGTAGCAACGCCATCGACAGGATGGTAGACTCTGCACTCGCCGGAGTTGAGTTCATCGCTGTGAACACGGATGCACAGGCTCTCGACAACAGCAAAGCTGATGTCAAGATCCAGATCGGCAAAGCCATTACCAAGGGCCTTGGTGCTGGCGCAAAACTGCAGGTCGGTGAGGCAGCAGCTGAAGAGGACGCACAATCGATCGCCGCAGCACTTGATGGCTCAGACCTGGTGTTCATCACTGCTGGTATGGGTGGTGGAACAGGAACGGGCGCAGCCCCGGTTGTGGCCCGCATCTCTAAAGAGATCGGTGCCCTGACCATCGGTATCGTCACCACACCCTTCCGATTCGAGGGTCCACCCCGCATGAAGCGTGGTAAAGAAGGTGTTGCAAAGCTGAGAGAGCACCTGGATACACTTATCGAAATCCCCAACCAACGGATATTATCCATTGTGGACAAAACCACCAGCATGGTGGATGCATTCCTGGAAGCAGATTCTGTACTGCATCAGGCAACACGTGGTATCTCAGACCTGATCAATGTACATGGTCTGATCAATCTGGACTATGCAGACGTCAAAACGGTCATGGAAGGCATGGGTGATGCCATTATGGGTACAGGTGTGGCTTCAGGTGATGAACGGGCTGTACTGGCCGCTCAGACCGCCATATCATCACCTCTGCTTGACGATACTAACATCCAGGGAGCTCAGGGACTGCTGATCAACATTACGGGTGGTCCAAACATGACCCTTGCTGAAGTTGATGAAGCTTCAAATCTGATCTTCGAGGAAGTTGGAGAACAGGCCAATATCATCCTTGGTGCTGTGATCGATGAGGACATGCAGGAAGAGATGCGAGTGACGGTTATCGCTACGGGCTTCCATCATGATAGTGATCTGCGCTTTGATAATAATGAAACACAGCCTGCGCGTACATACCGCCCAAGCATGCCAGCTGCTGAAGCAAAACCAGACAACATTGACACTGAGTTGGAAATGCCAGTAGCAGACCTGAACGAGCCGATCGTGGCGACCCGCATGGACGCTACTGATAATCGTGAACGTCTTGAAAAACCTGCCTATGAGAGGAAGAATGAAGAGGAAGATGTCATTATGCATTTCAGTGATGACCTTACCGTTCCAGCCTACATTCGTAAGCAGAATTCAATGAATATGTAAGCACCTGTTTTATCCTTCCAGGGATAATTCGCCTACATACACGAAACACACACCTCCGTTTCACACAAGCCCTACTCACCTGGGAGTAGGGCTTGTCCTTTTTAGATCACCAATAGTCACTGTCTTTCACAACTGGGTAGCCTGTTTCGCCTGAGAGTTTATATTCAGACCAATCTTTCACACCGAATAGACCACATCAAGGGAGGTTTTCGACCATGAGATCAAGTAAACCGTTTTGGGTACTGACTGTTTTAACTGTATGCTTACTGCTTTCAGGCTGTGATTCTCAGTCCATGGATACACTAAGCAGCCAGGCGACATTTGAATTTGAAGAGACCAGTATTGAAGCACTTCACCAGGGATATCGTAGCGGACAATTCACGGTAGAGGATGTTGTAGCTGCTTATTTGGACAGGATTGAGGCGATTGACCGAAAGGGTCCAACTCTCCGATCCGTGATAGCTGTCAACCCAGATGCCATCACTATCGCCCGGGAACTGGATACCCGGTTGCAGGACAAGCAGGAGCTTCCCCCACTCTTCGGTGTACCCATCCTCCTGAAAGACAATATTGACACCCATGATAAAATGCCAACGACAGCTGGATCACGAGCGCTAAAGGACTCCTATCCCCTGCAGGACAGCTGGGTCACAGCCAAACTCAGGGAGGCCGGTGCCGTCATCCTGGGTAAAACGAATCTGAGCGAATGGGCAAATTTCAGGGGTGAACTCTCCTCCAGTGGCTGGAGTGGCGTAGGTGGCCAAACAAAAAACCCCTATGATATTGATCGTAATCCTTGTGGCTCAAGCTCCGGATCCGGGGTAGCTGTTTCTGCCAATCTTTGCGTTCTGGCCATAGGGACCGAGACCAATGGTTCCATCGTCTGTCCCTCCACGGCAAATGGCATTGTAGGGATCAAACCTACTGTGGGATTGGTGAGTCGCTCAGGCATTATCCCGATTGCTTACAGTCAGGATACAGCTGGCCCCATGGCGCGCTCGGTTCGGGACGCAGCTACTTGTCTGGGAGCCCTGATCGGTGAGGATAAAAGCGACCAGAAGACACTCACCAGTGCCGGCAAGGTCTATGCGGATTACACGCAATTCCTGGATGAGGATGGATTGAAGGGAAAACGAATTGGTGTTTATGCCAAGCCTGCCTCAGATCATTTTAAAGTGGATATCCTCCTTGATGAAGCGGTGGCATACCTGGAGGGTGCAGGTGCCGAGGTTATTGAAATTGAACAGGT
The DNA here is from genome assembly GCA_021734255.1 of Fidelibacterota bacterium. Taxonomy (GTDB): domain Bacteria; phylum Fidelibacterota; class UBA8477; order UBA8477; family JABMPR01; genus JABMPR01. The sequence goes on from JAIPJM010000002.1 coordinate 111,776, forward strand.
GTTCGATCCCCAGGCGCATGGTGCCTCATTTGAGGTAATGCTTTACGAATATAAAGACGGGTTGAACACCTATTTCAAATCCCTGGGTGAGCAGGCCCCGATCAAGAACCTGGATGAATTGATCGCCTTCAATGAAGCCGATGACATAGAGATGAGCTTTTATAATCAAGCCTATCTGATCCAGGCTAACGACAAAGGAGATCTCTCCTCTACTGCATACCTGGAAGCGCTGGAAAAAATGCAAAGATTGACAAGAGCAGAAGGTATCGACAAGGTCATGGACGCCCACAAACTGGATGCCATTATCTCGCCCACGGGATCTCCAGCCTGGCTGACAGACCACACCAATGGGGATGCGTTTGTCCTTAGCTCATCCTCGGCGGCTGCCATATCGGGTTATCCCAATATCACAGTCCCCATGGGCTCGATCGAGGGCTTACCGGTTGGTCTTTCATTCTTTGGACGCGCATGGAGCGAACCCACCCTGCTTGAGATCGCCTATGCATATGAAAAAGGGACTCAACATCGTCAAGTCCCTTTATTTAAACAGAATTAATGAACGCTTAGAGTGAATGGATCACTTTGCGGATCGATTCACCAATGTGGTCCACGCCTGCCTCGGTCACCGTCAGTGCCGGGGCAAGACGGACTGTGGTCTTGTGGGTTTCTTTTGCGTAGATCCCACTTTCCAGGAGTTTGAGAGACACCTTGTGCCCATCTAATCCGGGTTCATCATACATCTCAAAAGCAGTTAAGAGTCCAGCGCCTCGGCCTTCTTTTATCTTATCGGGATAGTCTGCCTTAATATCATTAAAGTGCTGGATCATGCGCTGGCCCATTTTCTCTGCGTTCTGCGCCAGATTCATATCCACCATGGCTTTAATAGCAAACGTTGCAGTAACCGAAGCCAGTGGAAAACCGCCAAAAGTAGAGCCCTCTGAACCGGGTGTCAGCACATTGATCACATCTTTGCGCCCAGCGACAAATGAAACTGGCATGATGCCACCCCCTGCAGCTTTTCCACAGGCCATGAGGTCTGGTTTGACACCGTATAATTGATGAGCGAAGTTGGCACCCGTTCTGGCAAACCCGGTCTGAACCTCATCCATACAGAAGAGTACATTGTGCTGCTTACAGAGATCAGCCACTTGCTGGTGGTAATCGGCAGTTGGAAGGATAACACCGGCCTCACCCTGAATGGGTTCTACGATGTAGGAAGCGATCCGGTCACCCTTTTCCTTGAAGAGGGCTTTAAGTGCCTCGATATCGTTAAATGGAACAACTTCTATACCGGGAAGGAAAGGACCAAAATCATCCTTGGCCATGGGATCTGTTGATGCAGAGACAGCAAAAAGGGACCGCCCATGAAAATTGTCAGCTGCTACCACAATGATGGCTTCATTTGCAGGTATACCCTTGACCCGATATCCCCAGCGACGGGAAAGTTTGGCCATGAGTTCTGGTGCTTCCACACCGGCAACTTTGGGCACAACCTTGTCCATCTCAGTAATGGCGGTGGCAGCCAACAGAAAGGCAGCCATATATTTATGGCGAATAGAGCGTGGTACTGTGGGGATCTTTTCGTCCTGCAGGTGCGCAATGACCGCATCGACGATGGTTGCGTTCAACTGACCTTGATTCACCGCTGAATAACAACACAGACCATCCAGAAGTTCTTCTTCGATGTAGGCTTTCACGCCATCAGGATCCGGTTTGCGACAGATCAATGTCGAACTATCCATGACGTGACTGACAACAACATCTTCAAGTGGTGAGTAATTCTGTCCACCTTTTTCCATTTCGATCGCTTCGTGCTCTGCAGGACTCAGATCACCAATGCGAACGCCATTGACCGTCAGATCGTCACCGTACCCTGAGATATTCACTTTAGCCATGCCTTCCCTTTCCAAAAAAAGTTATTTAAAATTGCACTGAATCTAGGTGAAGCAAACTGTGTTCCAAAGTTTCTCCATCGCTTATGATCAAAATGTGTTGGATTTCTTTCAATTATCATCTAATTATCGTCGTGACAGATGGGGCCGTAGCTTCCGCCTACGTCTAGACTTCGGCGGGACAGGCAGCTTCGCTACTCTGATGGTTTTGAGCTACACAACTGTGTTCATCAGTTTATCGGTTTGGACATATCAGGGTGATCAATATTGGGGCCGTAGCTTCCGCCTACGTCAAGACTTCGGCGGGACAGGCAACTTCGCTACTCTGATGGTTTTGAGCCACACAACTGTGTTCATCAGTTTATCGGTTTGGACATATCAGAGTGATCAATAATGGGGCCGTAGCTTCCGCCTACGTCAAGACTTCGGCGGGACAGGCAACTTCGCTACTCTGATGGTTTTGAGCCATACAACTGTGTTCATCAGTTTATCGGTTTGGACATATCAGAGTGATCAATAATGGGGCCGTAGCTCAGTTGGGAGAGCGCTGCGTTCGCAACGCAGAGGTCAGGAGTTCGATCCTCCTCGGCTCCACTAAAATTCCTATTATTTCACTCATTTAGAGCACATTTCAGGTTTCGGATGGAGCCCATTATTTATACATTGGGTGGCTTTACTATATGGGTAACAAAACACATACAAAATATATACACGCAATTGATAAAGGAATCTTACAACATGGCACTATTCAATCTGGTAAATAAGACTTATAAAGATACGGTAGAACAATCAGACCTTTACATCTTCGGAATTCATGCTGACGAGGGATTGTCCGCCGCCTTCAGTGAAAAACATCCCAATGTTTCGAAGCAGATCAGCATGGCAATGGATAAGGGAGAATTTAAAGCGAAATTGAACCAGGCCATGCTCATGTATACACCAGACTGTGAGACTGCCAGTCGCTACCTGGTCCTGGGACTGGGAGAGGCTGAAGGATTCACATCAGATCATCTGAGGCAGGTCACAGCAACAGCCGCACAAAAAGCACATGGCGTTAAGGCCGGGTCGGTCATCGTAGAATTTATGGGTGAGGACAAGTTAGAGGCTGAAGAGTCCCAAGCACTGGTGGAGGGTCTGGTAATGGGTGGCTATCGCTTCCTGGAATACCAGAAGCAGGATGATGAATACGCAGGTATCCAAAATGTCACTGTCCTTTCCAATGCAGATCTGGCAGCAGAATTGGAATACGGTCTGCAGGTCTCCGCAGGTGTGGTGCTGGCCCGCGACCTCGGTAATCACCCCTCAAACGTGGCTACTCCCACCTATCTTGCAGAAACAGCAGAACGCATTGCCAAAGACGGTGATATGAAGATCACTGTTTTTGAACGTGAAGATTTTGAAAAACTGGGCTTTGGTGGGATCCAGGGTGTTGCCCAGGGTTCCGATGTACCCCCGAAGTTCATCATTCTTGAGTACAATGGTGGTGGAGCAGATGCAAAGACGCTAGGACTTGTCGGTAAAGGACTCACCTTTGATTCTGGCGGTATTTCCATCAAACCTGCTGGTGGTATGGATGAAATGAAATTTGATATGCTGGGTGGTGCCGCCGTATTGGGGATCATGTCTGCTGTGGCACAGATAAAGCCAAAGTTGAACATTATCGCCGTGGTCCCTTCCACCGAGAACATGAGTGGCGGCAAAGCATATAAACCCGGTGACATCCTGACCGCCTATAACGGGAAGACCATCGAGATCCTTAATACGGACGCTGAGGGTCGCCTGATCCTGGCAGATGGACTTTCCTATATCACAAAACATTATAAACTGGATGGTCTAGTAGATTTCGCAACCCTGACTGGTGCGGTGATCGTTGCCCTGGGCCACCGTTACAGCGCTGTGATGACCAATGATCAATCATTTGCAGATGAGCTAATGGATGTTGGTGAGAAATCTCAGGACCGACTCTGGCAGTTACCCCTCGATGAAGAGTATGCCGAAGATATCAAATCCAAAATTGCGGATGTCAAGAATACTGGAGCAGCCCGGGAAGCTGGGACCATCGCAGCGGGTGCATTCCTGCATGAATTCGTGGCAGAGGGAACCCCCTGGTGCCATGTGGATATTGCTGGAACAGGCTGGCTGAAGAAGGGTCGTCCTTATCAACCAGAAGGCCCAACAGGATCGGGTGTACGACTGATACTCGAGTTGATCAAGAGCTGGGAATAATCAGGAGTGACTACTTATCGTCTGGCAGTTGATGGTATGGGTGGGGACAATGCCCCCCATGCGATCGTAGAGGGTGTTTGCCAAGCAGCAGAAGCTGGCAACGTGGAAATTCTCGTGACGGGCGATGAGGATCTGCTGCAGCAGGAGCTGGCCCAGTATCCAAAAGTTAGGCAGCATATTGAGATCATCCATGCTGCCGATGCGATCCCCATGGATGCAAAGCCGAAAGAGATCTTCGACAAGTATCCTGATTCCTCTATGGTCAAGGCAGCTGAACTCGTGGCTTCAGGTCGCGCTGATGCACTTATATCTGCCGGCAATACAGGTGCACTGATCCTCTCAAGTGCCCAGACCATACCCCGTATCAAGGGCGTACACAGAACGGCGCTTGCGGCTGTCTACCCGACCAGCAACGAATTGAACAGAGATGACATCTTTTCATTGATCCTTGATGTCGGTGCAAATATTGATGTCGATCGGGATCACATGATCCACTTTGCTCTCATGGGAAATGCCTACGCTCAAAAAGTGACCGGGATCGAGAAGCCTCTGGTTGGTTTACTGAATATGGGTGCAGAGAACAATAAGGGCGGTCCTAAATATGTTGAGGTCAACCGCATTCTTGAATACCTGCCCCAGATCAACTTTAAGGGGAATATCGAAGGTAGCGATCTAATGAAGGGGATCGTGGATGTCGTTGTCACTGAAGGATTTAAGGGAAATATTGCCGTCAAGACCATGGAAGGGGTTGCAGAAGCAGCCATGGGCTTGGGCCGGCTGGCTTTTCAGAAAAAATTGATCTGGAAATTGGGCATGATCATGCTCTCAGGCGGTATTCGCAAGATCAAGAAGATAAGCGACTATCAAGAGTATGGTGGAGCACCTATCCTTGGATTAGAGAGCCTGGTCCTGAAGTGCCACGGTCGATCGACCCCCCGGGCTATTGACAATGCCATTAAGTTGGCGATCAAGTGTATTCGCGATGACCTGGTGGAAAATATAAAAGAATCCATCAACGCCTTCGAGCAGGAATTCACACGTCCGGACTATGATCATATAACCGGTTTCAACGATTAGGACAGACCACGATATTTGAAAGCAAGCATATAGCCATTCTCCTGGTCCTGACCCTCTTGTTTGGCGCAGGAAGTCTATACGCTGATGAACCCACCGAGGAAATGGTGCTGGTCTCTTATGCTCAGGATCTATACAGGCAAATGGGTGTAAACATGTCCCGGTCAGCCTTCGACCTTGTGGAAATTGAAAATCAGAAGCGCGTGTTTTATATTGATTTGATCAGCAGAACATCTACACTCTCTGGCGATCTCTTGAATGCATTTTTAATCGGTGGTGCAATATCGCAGCATGCAAAGATTCCAATGGATTTGATTGTTGTTCATGTTAACATTGAATTCAACAATAAAGAGGACATGGTTTTGCAGGCCAGTGGTGATTGTTGCGAAAAGCTTCACTCGGATTTATTAACGGTTGAGGCATTTACTGAAATTTGTTTGCGAATGAAATAATAGTAATCGTTAGAGAATATGAAAAAGGAGTATAGAATGACTAAAAAAACAATGCTGTTTATCGGATCCATGTTCCTTATGGCTTCTTCCGTATTTGCTGCCAGCCCATTTGAAGTTTCAATCTGGGAGCGTTATGCCGAAGGACTTGGATGGGCAGTAGTGGCCTCACTTGGTTTCTCTGTCGGTGTTGCCATCGCGTTGAAGGTATTCGATTGGTTCTCATCTGACATCGAAGAGTGGGAAGAGATCAAAAAAGGTAATTGGTCAGTCGCCATTATTTTTGTTTCTATGATCGTCATGATCGGCATTCTCGTTCATAAAGTCATCTAACGAGTCAATCATTTCTATTAAAAGGCGGGTCATACCCGCCTTTTTTTATGCCAGAGATGTCTGTAATTCTTCCAGTTCCTGGAGAAGTTCCAGGTATTGTTCTTCCAGTTGGGACTTCTTTTCAAGCGCTACCTGAATAGCATTATGATCACTGGATATCCCAGGATCATTTAATGTTGAATCAACTTCAGAGATTTGTGCTTCACACCCCTTGATCAGACCGGGGAGCTTTTTCAAGCGATTGGCTTGCTTACGTCTCTCCGCATGATCGGCAGGCGCTGCCGCTCTTTGGGAGGCGGAATCTTGAGTTTTGGTATCTGTGCTTTCTCTAGCTTCCCGAGCTTTTCGCCACTCATAATACTCATAATTTCCAGGATAAAGCTTCACCCCACCGTTGCGGATCTCCACTATCGTATCAGTAACTGTATTAAGAAAATGACGATCATGAGAGATACACACCATGGTACCGGTAAAACTGCTGATAGCATGTTGGACCACGTCTCTTGATCTTATATCCAAATGGTTCGTCGGCTCATCCAGCAGGATCAAATGGGACGGAATGGCCAACATTTTTGCCAGCGCCAGGCGTGATATCTCTCCCCCGCTCAGCACCATGGTCTTTTTATCAATGGCATCTCCTGAAAACAGGAAACTTCCCAGATAGGTCCTGACCTCCGTAACTGTCCAGGTGCGGACATGTCCGGCAACAACCTCATAAATACTTTTCTCAGGGTCCAAAGCTTCAAATTGGTGTTGCGCGAAATAGGAGCGGGTAACGCCCTCACCCCATTTCAATTCACCGCCACTCAACTTCTCGACACCAGCAAGCATTTTCATGAAAGTGGATTTTCCTGCCCCATTGGGACCGACGAGCCCAATTTTCTTGCCGCGTTCCAACAGAAAGTCCATGGAATCAAATACCTGGTTTGACCCATATGACTTGGATGTGTGCTTAAACTCTGCCACAATTCGCGCAGAGCGACCCGGTTGCGGGATGCGCAGCTTGATCGCTTGTTGGTACTTTTCTGGTGGCGGGATCCGGTCCAGTTTCTCCAGGGCCTTGATCCTGCTCTGTACCTGCTTTGCCTTGCTGTCCTTGTATCTGAAACGTTCGATAAAACGCTCTGTTTCGGCAATGAACTTCACTTGATTTTTATAGGCGGCCTCCTGTTGGACTACCCGTAGTTCTTTCTCCTCAACATAGTGGGAATAATTGCCTTTATAATTCTGGATCTGATTGTGGTGGATCTCCATGATTTGATCAATGGTCTTATCCAGGAAGGTTCGATCGTGACTGATGAGCAGGATGGTGCCTTTCCATTCGGCAAGAAACGATTCAAGCCAGAGGAGCGATTCCAGGTCCAGATGATTCGTGGGCTCATCCAGCAGCAGTATGTCTGGTTCGCGGAAGAGCAGTTTGGCCAAAGCGATACGCATGCGCCAGCCCCCGCTGAATGATTCAAACGGGGTCAGCATCTGATCAGGTGTGAATCCCAGTCCGCCCAATACTTTCTTTGCTTTTGACTCGATGGACCATCCATCGAGTTGTTCGAATTTTGTCTGCAGTGCTCCCAGTTTAGCCAGCAATGACTGATCCTCAGGCTGGGCGGCGATCTGTTCGGAGATCAGAAGAATTTTCTCTTCTAACTCGCTGATCTCGGGGATCTCACTGAGCACTTCTGCCAAAACCGGTTTCCTGGATTCAAAATTGATCTCCTGCGGTAGATATCCGATGGAAACCTTCCCCTCTATCTGAACAGACCCGGCGTCGGCTTCATCCTCACCAATGATCAGCCGCATGATGGTCGTTTTTCCCGATCCATTGGGACCCACCAGACCGATGCGGGCGCCGTCTTGAATAACGAGATTCATGTCCCTGAAAAGGACTTTGTCTGGGAAAGTCTTGGTGATGCTGTTGAATTGGATCATAGGAGAGATCAGTCTGGAAGCTTGAGGCGCCTCTTCTCTGGGTCTTCGTTCATCCGATAGAGGATCAATACGTTGCCGATCAATCCAACCAACTCGGAATCTGTTTTCTTGCTAATGGACTCAGACAATTCTTTTTTTTCTGTCTTGAAAGCGATGAATTTGATCTTTATCAGTTCATGATGATCCAGTGCAGAAACGATGCTTTGTACACTTTCCTCTGTCACCCCCATTTTACCGATGAGGACCACGGGCTTCAGATGGTTCGCATTTGCCTTTAGAAATTTTCGTTCTTTTGCTGTCAACATATGTCTGTGTTCACTCCTGTTCTAGCACCCGGTTTAGACTCGCGGTTGCGGGGGCGGTGCAGTTATTTCTACTTCTTGGTCTCGCTTCGTAAAATCATTGATCAGCATATAATAGAAGAAGACACCTACGGAATATAGTACGGCCGTGATGATAAATATCTGATAGTAATCCATCTCCAATTGTCGGAGGTACTGAAAGATCTTTGCGCTGATGAACCAGGATGCACTCCAGATACTGGAGCTGAGAGCCGATATCAATTCCTGGTTTCGGGGGCCAACATATTTCATACCTAATTCACTGGTCACGGGCCCCGCCATGTTCATGAGTGGCTGTCTAAGCATAAACGCACCGATGGCAACATAGATTGCCCAGCTGAGGTGGGACACCAGTTGAGTCATTGCCAGAACGATGAGAAAAAGGATGGCCAGGATCTGTGGAAACATGATGGCAGTTTTAAAACCATAGCGTCTCCGGATACCTGCGATGCCAAGGGTGGAGATGAAAACGATGCCTGCAGTCGCAGCACCAATGAGGCTAAAATCCTCTGAATCTAAACGGAAGACGGAATTGAAGAACAAGTTTACGAATGGAATCGTCAAGCCTGCACCAACAGCAATGATCATGTTTGGTGTCAAGACGCGTCCGATCAGCACCCAGTCGTAATCATTCCGCATCACTTTGAAATTGGCAAAGAAAGAATCTGATGAGGAGCGGGGTTTCGCCTCTTTGATGAAAATGAGCAGAAAGATAGATAAGGTCCCTAATAATCCGATGGTAAACATGGTGTGGTACTCATCGAATACGATCTGGTGGCCAAACAACGAGATCTGCTCTACCCGGGATAAGATATTGATCAAGCTACCTGCTATGATCATGGCCATTGACCAGGTGGAGTAGCTCAAGGATATGGCCTCCGTGACCACTTCTTCTGGTTCGGAGCGCATGATAAAGGGTAATGAGCAGACATTATAGATCATGAATGAAACACCCCAAAGTACGAATAGTGGCATGATGAACAGCTCTATCCCATGCTCCAGACAGTATAAAAGCGACAAACTAACTGAAGGGACCATGATACTGCCCGTGATGAAGAAAGGCTTCAATGGTTTTCCCTTGATGAATATACCAAGCGGAAAAGCAAACAAGAGCGTCCCCAGAAATCGAAAGGAATTGTACTGGGCTATTACGGTGTCGGCATACCCCATCTTCCTCAAGTAAATATTCAATATCAGGATGAATGAAGAATTCACCAGCAGGAGCATGAGAGCAGCTCCGATCATCAGGAGCACGGAGGGTGAGATCTTGCGATATCTACTGAGCATTTCCCAAGCTAAATATGATGGACTTGCCCCACAATTCCATGAGGGTTAGCAATGATTTATCTGGATTTGCTTGAGCGCAGTCGTAAGCCATCGAATTCACAGGATTTGCAGTGGTAACGCCGGATCTTCATGAAGAACAGCTTACCGATAAGCCTCTGAAACCAATTACGATGAACCATATGGAGGTCCGAGCCACATTCTGGACAGACGATCAGTTCATTATAGCGATCGATGGCCTTATTTCTGACCCGCAGACTAAATAGAGTGATGGCCATAAGAATGAGTAGATATCCGACGATATCCGAACCTTCAACTGTCTGGAATATGTCCATGATCCCCTGGACCATCCGATTGAACAGCTGAACGACCCATTGGAAGGCAGAGATAATTCCGTGATACACCGCCACCTTGATATCCAGGTCCTCAACCACCAGGAATATGCCCAGCAGGAAGAATATACCGATCAAGACCTCTTGCCTGAATTCATTCAGGAGGGAATTCTTAAATCGTTTACTCTTTTTTCTCTGTTTTCTTCTTCTTTTTTCGGCCATAGCTACGAAACTAATAATAACCGCTGCCAGTAACATCATTTTATTGGCGGACAGCGCTACCTTCCAGGGTGCCCTATATATGAGGATGTCTCTATCTGCTCTCTTCATGCGATTCCCGTTATTATGGGAACCCGTATCTACCGCTTATTATCTTCAAATGCATTGAAAAATATGTAGCTTCTTTGCATGGATGCGAAAACCTTCATTCAATCCTGGGCTGGGTTATGGCTCTGGATGCAGTATCTCACCCCTCGGATCGTCGGTTCCAGGATCCAGACTGCCTACACGTATAGAAAAGGTCGTTTGGACCTTGAGATCAGGTCAGAACACGATTCTTTGCTCCTCAGCTGGGAGAAGCAGGGCAACCGGGTATTGCTTTCCGCTTCCGATCGATTCTCTACACCGAAGAAGAAGGTCCTCGTTTTTACGACCTTAGCTTTGGGTGAGCTTACCATCAAGGGGATCAGTCTGAATGCGGCTGACCGTGCGCTAAAATTAAGCCTTTCCAATGGTCTGGAACTCATTTTCGGCGCCTATCCTCAGGCCTTAAATGTCTATGCGCAGAGCGGCGAGGATACGCTGGAGACCTTTTTAAAGAGCACAGGGCAGCCAGGCTTTGACCCTGAGTGGATCGGGCCTGATAATGATCTGCCTGATCCCCTGCCGCTTGGCAGGGGCCTGCCATTCGACCTGGCACGGGCACCGGAAGGTCTTGAGCTGGATGAAGAGAATGGGACGGTAGGTTTGAAGGCGGACCGTGAAGGATCCGGCCTGACGATCGCTGAGCTCACGCACGCCGTGCAAAGACAAGCACCCGCAAAGAAGCAGGTGAATGTTCAGTCTATCTGGAAAACGGCCACCAATGTTAAGAAACGCTGGAAAAGGAAACTGGGGAAAGTTTCAGAAGAGCTATCAGCAGCGGAGAACTGGCCGGAACTGGAGCAACAGATGCAAGCCCTGCAACTCTCCCAGGCCTTTGGAATTATGCCAGTCCATGGGAGGGTCAGCCTCAGCGCTGAGCAGTCGCCAACTGGAAAGGCTGTTTCGGTCCCGGTCGATGCGCAACTAAAGCTCTCTGAGAACATTGCCCTGCTGGCCAAGCGCATCAGAAAGAACAAAGAAAAATTAGAGACCCTGACGCACATCATACCGCAGATCGAATCGGATATCGAGACCCTGCTTAAGCTCATGGAAAGTGAAGACGAAGAACAACTCAAAGCCTTCCTGGTATCAAAGGGTGAAGCCCTGGAACGAGATGGGTCACAGCGCGTGGAGCGCAAACCCTATAAGCAGTACAGCTCACCTGGAGGATATGACATCCTGGTTGGCCGGACGTCCTCTGACAACGATACGCTCACCTTTAAGATCGCTGCTAAAAATGATTGGTGGTTTCATGCCCGGCAGATCAGAGGCTCCCATGTGATCCTGCGTTGCGGAAAGACAGAGCCAGAACCTGCCGATATTTACCGAGCAGCAGAATTGGCCGCCCAGAACTCAAAAGCAAAGCACTCCGGTATTGTTGTTGTCCAGTACTGTCAGCGGAAACATCTCAGTAAACCGAAGGGCAGTAGTCCAGGAACCGTCCTCGTTCATCAGGAACAGTCAATTACAGTTGATCTGACGGATATAGAGGAAAGCTAAGCATTTACGGTCATGAGATCAGCACTGATCTCATCAATGAGCGACCATCCGGCCGGTGTGACCCGTAAATGGCCTTGCTGAACACTCAGCTCCTGGCTCCACTTTTCCAGAGTAGGCGCTTTTTCATCCAGTAAATTGATCCCGAAGCGTGATTCAAAAATATCCAGATCAAGTCCCTGGGCCAGGCGCAAGCGGGTCAGGATCATTTCATTAGCCGCTGTCCCTGCATCGATCGTTTCGATCTCTGGGTCACAGTCACCTCTTTCCACCATGCCTGTGATATAGGATTGGAGATGTCGAGGATTCCACCAGCGCTTCCCCTGGAAAAAGGAGTGAGCGGAGGGTCCAAAGCCGAGATAGTCAACACCGGTCCAGTAATTCAAATTATGGCGACAGCGGTAACCGGGTCTGGAGTAATTCGAAACCTCATAATTCACATAACCATGACGCTCCAGCAGGTCTCTACCGACATCATACATCCCCGTATCAATGGACTCTTCCAACATGTGAACGTGACCGGCATCTACCCAGCGTTTCAATGCTGTCCCCTCCTCAACCGTGAGAGAGTAGGTCGAGATATGCTCAGGTCCCAGATCGATCAATTGTTTCAGATCAGACTCCCATATTTGTCTGGTCTGGCCGGGCACTGCAAAGATCAGATCCCCACTGACATTTGTAAATCCAGCTTTTCGGGCCATGATGTAGGCCGAAATAGCATCCTCCGGAGAATGGATCCGGCTCATAAAGGTCAAGAGCTTGGGTTGGAAACTCTGCATTCCGATACTCACCCGATTAAAGCCCATGTTACGATAGGCTTTTAAGCGCTCCAGGGTGACCTCTCCCGGATTTACCTCCAGCCCGATCTCCACATCCTCGCCCATTTGGGTCAGCGTGCGAAGTGCATCCAGGATGGCGGCCAGGGTATCTGGGTCCAGTAAGTTGGGAGTCCCGCCTCCAAAAAATATGGTGTCGATAAAAAATGAATTGAGATCATGCTGTTTCGAAGCAGCGTCGATCTCCTGCAAGAGTGCCTCAGCAAAAGCCGGGATATTATCCTCTGCACCTGCCAGGGAATAAAAATCGCAATACGTACACTTGGCTTTGCAAAACGGCACATGAACGTACAGGGCGAGGGGGCGGTTTGTGTTGGGCATGGAGAAATCTAGACAAGAAATGGGCAATGTGAAACTTTAGTTCGTGTTGTACCTCACAGCACCCCCTCCGACCCGACACTCCGGTCGGACAACTTTCCCCAAGGGAGGAGTTCTCTACCATCAGTTTGGTACAAGCTTTGATTTACTCCAGGGAAGTCCCCTCCTGGGCTTGGGGGACGAAGCTCGAACCCCGCCCCGGCGGGGATGAGCGTAGGCTGGAGCGAATGCGAAGGATCTTGGTCCTCTGTTTCGATGTCCACAGAAACGTCTTCGCGATCCCGACAGGCATGTCGGGAGAAGCGATCTCCACATGATCCTACTTGGCAATTTCCTGAAATGATAATGAGTACTTCCAATCGCCCAAGGTATGGAGATCGCCGCACCTTCGACTCTGCTCAGGCTCGCGAAGACGTAAAAGCTGTTATTGTAATGAATGACCAAGATCCTTCACTACCTCTGCGACGCTTCGAGAGCCTCAGGATGACATGCCAGAGAAAACCCTCAGCATTAAATTCACATCCCCCTTGATTCCTTTTGCATGGGGCATTCCCGAGATTACTTTCGAAGGCAAGATGAACACTCAACATCCATTCTGCGCTCCAAATCAATTCTACACAACGTCACGCCCCTCTGAGTCCAGATCGGATACCTTACGTTCAATTTTTGAATTCAATATTTATCAACCATAGAGGTTCACCATGCAAAGATATAAGAACTGGGAAGCAATTACATTTGATGATATTCTGCTGGTCCCGGCAGCATCTGACGTACTCCCCCATGAGGTCGATGTAACAACCCATCTGACCAAATCCATTAAGCTCAATATTCCGTTGATGTCTGCATCCATGGATACAGTAACGGAATCGCGAATGGCCATTTCCATGGCCCGGGTAGGCGGGATCGGCATCATTCATAAAAACATGGACCCGGTGAAGCAGGCTCTGGAAGTAGATAAGGTCAAGCGCTCACAGCATGGTGTGATCACTGACCCCTTTTCTCTCACCCCAAAACATACGGTTAGAGATGCCGCTGACCTTATGGCGCGCTATCGTATCTCTGGTGTACCTGTTGTGGTTGACGGTAAGCTCCTGGGTATCATCACCAATCGAGACATTCGTTTTGAGGAAGATTTCAGCAAGCTCATTCAAGATGCCATGACCAAGGATAATCTGATCACAGGTGATGCATCTACCAACCTTGAAGCTGCCGGTGCACTCATGAAGCAGTACAAGATCGAGAAGCTGCCCCTGGTTGATAAGGATAATAATCTTAAGGGACTGATTACGATCAAAGATATTGAAAAAGCCGTCGAGTTCCCCAATTCAGCCACCGATGAGAGTGGCCGATTGCTGGTGGGGGCCGCAGTGGGAGCCAGATTGGAATCCCTGGAACGCGTGGAAAGACTGCATGACGCAGGTGTAGACGTGATTGTTGTGGATACGGCCCATGGCCACTCAAAAAATGTTCTGACAACTGTTGAAAAGATCAAATTAGCCCATCCGCACGTACAGATTGTGGCTGGAAATATTGCCACAGGTGAGGCAACAAAAGCACTCATCGAAGCGGGAGCTGATGCAGTCAAGGTGGGTATTGGACCCGGTTCTATTTGCACCACTCGTGTCGTTGCTGGTGTGGGCATGCCCCAGATCAGTGCCATCGCAGATTGTGCAGAGGTCGCCGATCAACACGGGATACCCATTATTTCTGACGGCGGTGTAAAGTTCTCTGGCGATATTCCCAAAGCGATTGCTGCCGGTGCTTCCGTCATCATGATCGGCGGTTTGCTGGCCGGTACGGATGAGAGTCCCGGAGGCAAAGAGTATTATCAGGGTCGCGCCTATAAGGTCTACCGTGGCATGGGTTCCATCGCTGCCATGAATGAGGGTAGTGCGGATCGTTATTTTCAGGAGTCCACCGAGAAACTGGTTCCCGAGGGTATCGAGGGAAGAGTCCCCTATCGTGGTGCCACCAAAGATGTGGTCTATCAGCTGGTCGGTGGATTGCGCTCTGGAATGGGCTATTGTGGTACACCCTCAATTGAAGATATGCGTGGCAAAGCACAGTTTGTAAAGATCAGTGGAGCAGGTTTGAAGGAAAGTCACCCCCACGATGTGCAAGTAACCAAAGAAGCGCCCAATTATGGCGCTGATTTTGTATAGTTAGATACCATAATTCTTAAGCGTACAATTTTTCGGGAGAACAAATGAAAAATACCATCGTTGTTGGCGCACAATGGGGTGATGAAGGTAAAGGGAAGCTCGTCGATGTTCTAGCCGAGAAAAGTGATCTGGTGGTTCGTTTCAATGGGGGTGGCAACGCAGGTCACACTGTCATGCACGCTGGAGAGACCTATAAATTTCACTACATGCCATCAGGCATGCTGCACAAGAAAACCTGTATCCTGGGTACCGGTGTGGTGATCAACCCCAAGGACCTTATAGCAGAGATCGAATCCTTCACAGCGACTGGTCATGAACCCGACCTGAAGATCAGTGCCCGAGCCCATGTCATCTTCCCCCACCATCAGATGATCGATGCCAAGGGTGGCGGCAAGATCGGTACGACTGGCCGTGGTATTGGCCCCACCTATTCCCAGAAAGCGTCGCGGATCAATCTTCGCATACTGGATATCATTGCAGATGACGCTGTGGCCCGTATCAAAGAAGCCCTCAAGGATGTCAGGGAGATGCTGATCGCCGATGCGCTCTTTTCTGCTGATGAATTTGCTGCTTACTGTGAGAGTGTCTCCAGCGAATATGCTGAGTATGGAAAAAATTTCAAACCCTTCGTTACCGATACGGAGGACCTGGTGCGGGTAGCCACTATAGCTGGAAAGTCCGTGCTATTTGAAGGTGCCCAGGGCACGCTGCTGGACCTGAACTATGGAACCTACCCCTTTGTCACCTCCAGTGCAACCCTGGCTGCAGCCGCCTTTGTTGGTGGCGGAGCCATACCGGGTGTTCCGATCCGTATCCTGGGCATCACCAAGGCCTATACCACCCGTGTGGGTGAAGGTCCCTTCCCCACCGAGCTGGATGGTGATGCTGCTGTAAATCTGAGAGAAGCAGGACATGAATACGGTGCGACCACCGGTCGCCCGAGACGCGTGGGACATCTGGATCTCTATGCCCTGCGCTACGCCGTGCGCATCTCCGGTATTCAGGAACTGGCCATGACCAAAATTGATACCCTGGCCCAGGTAGATAATGTGAAGGTATGTACAGCTTACAAAATTGATGGCAAACGCATCGATTACTTCCCTGCTGATGCACCTACCCTGGAAAAAGTTGAACCGGTCTACACGGATATTGAGCCTATCCAGGCATTGACAAAGGAGGAATGGATCGGACTCCAGGGGGCTTCGAAGGATCAACTGCCACCCAGCATCAAGAACTACATCAAATTCATAGAGGATTTCGTGGAAATTCCCATCACCATCCTCTCCCACGGTCCAGAAAGGAATGAGACCATTGTCTTCTGATTATTTACATCGTCTGTCACCGCTTGATGGCCGCTATGCTGATGACATGGAGGGAGTTCGGGACTCCTTTTCAGAGGCGCGACTCATTAGCGAACGTATTCATGTGGAGCTGGTCTATCTCAAAGCTTTCCTGAATGCAACCGGTAGAGCTGATTGGTGGGATGACGCCTATTTCGAGATATACTCCAAGCTAAATGCACGCGATCTGACCTATGTGAAAGAGATCGAAAGCCACACCAAACATGATGTCGCCGCCGTTATCGAATTCATCAAAGCCCAACTACCGGAAAAAGTCAAACCTTATGTGCATTTCGGCCTGACCTCTGAGGATGTGAATAATCTGGCCCACGGTCTTATGATCAAGGCTGCCCGGGATGTGACACTGGAAAGCTTAAGATCATTCATCGATGAATTGACTGCGCAAGCCAGGACCGGTCGAGATTACCATATGATCGGTCGGACCCACGGTGAAGTGGCCACACCAACCACCATGGGCAAGGAATTCGCCCTCTATGCCCTGCGCTTTGCCAGGATGTACGCTGAGTTGAAGCAGATGAACATTCAGGGGAAGATCCTGGGCGCTACCGGGAACCTGAACGCCTTCGTTGGCACTTATCCCGATGTGGACTGGTTCGCTGTGAGCAAGGAGGTTGTGGAAGAACTGGGCCTGGAACACACCATTTTCAGTCTGCAGATCATGCCGGGTGAGACATACGCTACCCTGCTGGATGCAGCCAAGCGTCTCAGTGGCCTGCTCATCGACTATGATCAGAACATCTGGACCTATTTCATGCTGGGATACCTGTTCCAGAAGGCAGATGCTCAGTCCATTGGTTCATCCACCATGCCTCATAAGATCAACCCCATCAAATTTGAGAATTCTGAGGGAAATGCCCAGCTGGCAGAAGGCATGCTCAGCACTCTGAGCCTGAAATTTATGAAGACGCGCTTGCAGCGAGACCTGACGGATTCGACGGTGAAGCGCAATATTGGCGTGGCTTTCGGTCATCTGGACCTGGCCCTCACCTATGCCAAACGGGGTACCAATGATATTCATCAGCAGAAGCAGAAAATGGATGATGAACTGGCTGAGAATGGTCAAT
This sequence comes from Fidelibacterota bacterium, assembly GCA_021734255.1. Classification (GTDB taxonomy): domain Bacteria; phylum Fidelibacterota; class UBA8477; order UBA8477; family JABMPR01; genus JABMPR01. Next base: position 129,237 of record JAIPJM010000002.1, read on the forward strand.
TCTTCTCCGAGCTGATCCAGTTGGTGGAGCGTGACCATGGCGCCTCTGAAGGTTATGACAACCTGAAAAAGAAGACTCGCGGCAAACGCATGTCCTATGGTGAGATGGCAGGTATGATGACGTCTGAAGGCATTGACTCGAAAATGATCGAAACCTACGTCAAGGGTAAGACCGCAGAGATCTGTGATAGGGCGCTCCAGGAGGTTGAAAAGCTGCTGCCCTAGGCTCCCCGGCCCTCCCAACATCAAGAGAATTATTACCCACATGACTTCAGTTGTTTTGGCTAAGGATATGGTTTATCCTTACTGTGACCCTGGACGCGTAACTTTTCCAATGTTCAACATGATGTCAAAAAAAGTATTCATACGCTTCATAGCACTTCTGATCCCAGTCTTGTCTTTTGCTGCTGCATCTGCACCCAGTGCCGATCAAGCTGCAACTCCTGAACACGCGGCTCTCCTTTTGGTCCTATTCGTCGGTCTGGCCCTGGGCATATCCTTCACCTGTTCTATTGCCGAAGCTGTTCTGTTAAGCATTACCCCATCCTATATCCAGATCAGGCAGGACAAGAATCCTAAATGGGGAAAGGTGTTGCACCGACTCAGAGTAGCGCAGGTCGATCGTTCGCTGGCCGCTATTTTGACCATGAATACGATCGCACATACCGTTGGAGCAATTGAGGCAGGGGTTCAATCTGCCGTTATTTTTGGGAGCAACTGGGTCGGTCTGTTCTCAGCCGCGATGACCCTGGCTATCCTGTTTTTATCCGAAATAATCCCAAAAACTCTGGGAACCGTCTACTGGCCTTCGCTTGTGGGGGTCACAGCGACTTACATCCGCAGCCTGATCGTCCTCTTATTCCCGCTGGTCCTGGCCTCAGAGCTTATCACCAGACTCATCACCAAGGGCCGACCCGTTCAGCATTTTAGTCGTGATGAATTCATTGCCATGGCCGGTGTTGGTGAAAAGACCGGTGATATAGAGAAACATGAATCACTCATTCTGCAGAACCTCTTCCGATTGCAGTCCCTGAAGGCAACCGATATCATGACGCCGCGCACGGTCATGTTCACGCTCCCCCACGATATGTCAATTGTTGAGGCTCAGCCAGCCATCGAAAACAGCGCCTTCTCCCGCATCCCCATCGTTGATGGCGGGATTGATGAGATCAAGGGCTTTGTCTTAAAGGACGAGATCCTGGCAGCAGGGCTGAATGACACGGAGCAATCCCTGGCAGACCTCCAACGTGAATTAATGGCAGTACCGGATGCATTGCATCTGCCTGCCCTGCTGAAACTCCTCCTCGATGAGCGTCACCATATTGTCTTGCTGGTGGATGAATATGGAGGCACGAAGGGCTTGGTGTCTCTGGAAGACGTCATGGAGACCCTGCTGGGCACGGAGATCGTGGATGAACTCGATCATGTGACGGATATGCAGGCCCTGGCCCGACAGCAGGGAGCAAGGCAGATCAAAGATCGGGGACTGGATCCGCCTGAGGAATAAGCACGGTCCGCTTATCGCCTGAGTGGATCTCTTAGAAAGCGACCACCGTCTGTACCTGGAACTGTCCCTGACGGCTGACCATCATTTGTATTTCTAGAGAATTCGACTAGATTTCAGCATATCGAATCAACATGGAGGGGGTTTTCATGTCATTTATGCTGAACCAAATAAATTTTCTGTACCTGGACCAAGGCCAGATGGATCAGTTATTTAAATGAAATTACTGAGACATGTTATACGGACGGAACAACAGAGAAATGAATGTGATCCGGGTTTTTATAATAAAGAGTTAGCTTGAAGAAAGGGGTATACGATGCGAATAGAGAAACTTACGATTCAAAATTTCAGATCCTTCTCAAACAATCCTGTTGACGTAGTATTCCCAAAGATCTCATTTCCCATTTCAATAGTGGGGTATAATAACTCCGGTAAATCAAATCTGCTTGATGCTATCGCATATGGATTAAATAGCAAATCTACAAGTTATGCCTCATTCGATGTTGATGATTTTCATAACCATCAGATTGAAAATGATTTCATGATAGATGTGGAAATATCCCCCCCAATCCAAGTTCCAACTCTTTACAACCAATTTCGCGAGATATCAAAATTCAATCTCAAAGTTAAAAGTGAAGAAGGGGTAATAGACTCCCAACACTATTGTGTTGATGCAGAGGGTACACCAATATTCACTCCGATGACAATAAAGCGAGGCAATAAAACCGAATTTAGCCCTGAAGAAAAGGTGATCCTTAATGAGTATCAAAAAAAAGGTGCACAAACCGCTTACAAATGGAAGAACAAAGTTCCAATATATTTCATCGACCCAGTTCACATCCTGAATCAATTGCAAGCAAACCGATACACACTCCTTGGAAAAGTTCTGATGGATGTAAGGAAGGAATTTGAATCATTAGATTCTGTAATCCCTAAACGGGATGGCGTGTTAGATCATCATGTCGGTAAACCAAATGCAAAAATATTTCAAAAGATGTTGGACTATATCGAAAAACAGGTACTTCCTACTCCCAAACTGGAAGCATTAACGGATCAGATAATGTCGGCTCTGAAGGATGATCTGAATATTGAGAGTGACAACTTTGATCTGAGTTTTGGATTTCCATCGATCGATATGTTTTACAAAAACATGGAATTTTATATAAAGGAATCCGAGACAAAGCCCAAGCTACCCATAACTAAATACGGTAATGGGTTTATTTTTCTATTCGTTATTTCTCTGTTTAAAGCAATCATTGAGAGTAATAATGGGGGCAATATCTTTATTATTGAAGAACCAGAGACGTATCTTCACGAGCACTATCAAGAATATTTTTATGATATCCTCACTAGGCTTTCGGCTAATAATCAAGTGATATACACAACGCATTCGAAAAAATTTGTAAACCTATTTGAACCACAATCAATTATCAAGTTAGATGCAGCTGAGGACGATGGGACAAAAGTAATTCAATATCCTGAAGCCGACCTTAGTATTCCTGAAGCACTAAATGAGTACAAGCTGAATTCTGTCGAAGATTTTGCCTTATACCTTAAAACGCTTGAACCAAATATAGGGAATATCATTTTTGCTAAGAAGGTCATTATTGTAGAGGGACCTCATGACTTACTTGGATATAAAACAGTCTTATCCCAAAAATATAATCTGGAGTTCGACAACATCTCGATTGTTTCAGCTTGGGGTAAAGATACTATTAAGTCGATAGCTGAATTATGTAACTTGTTTGATATCAAATACTTTGTAATCCATGATTGGGACCTTGATACAGATTGTGATGTCACCATACGCAAGGAGGATTCAGATTCAATTTACTCTGAATTGACTCCCGCCCAAAAGGCTCAATACACAAAGAACTATCAGATTGCTGAAATTGCCGGGATTAATAATATTCATCACAATAAACGTAATCTGGAATCTGTGCTTGGTATTACTGAGAAGGGAACATTTTCTGTGTTTGAAAAATTACGCGGAAAAACAGTAGATCAAGTAAGCGCTGAGTTTCCAAAGTTTTTAGATGACAAAATTATTCAATTTATCGAGCTAGAATAGGAATAATTCTCAAGCTAACGATGGCTTAGAGCGGATTCACATGCAAGGGAATGCAAAGCGAAAATGATTTGGATGGATGAAATTATCGAACAAAGCGAGTCTGTTTTGGGAAGCAGTTCAAGCCAAGAGCGTTAGGCGCAATCATGATTCTTATCGCTTGCCATAGCGCCCTTTCTCTATAAGATTCCTCCGATGAAAGCATTTAGTGAACCAATTTCCCAAGACATTTTAAATATTGAAGATAAGCGACGAAAAAATTTATTTGCCTGGCGTGGTCAGTTCTCGCCAAACCTTATTGAGTCTTTGCTAGAGGCATATTGTCCAGCCAATAGTATCATTTTTGACCCCTATTCTGGTAGTGGTACTGTTTTATATGAAGCACTTCTCAAGGATCAACAGGCTTACGGATATGAGATTAATCCTTCAGCATATTCGTTTAGTAAAATCTATGAGTTTGGAAACATTGAAGTAATCAAGAGGGAATCTATTGTTTCTGAGTTAAAAACTTTATTATTAGACCATTATCCCGTAGAAATATTTTCATCAAAACTAATCGAAGTCGAAAAATTTCAGAAACATATCATTGGATTGATAAAAAGTGAACCTGAACCAATAGGGATATTACTCAACGCATTAGTAATAATGCTGGATTTATATAATAACGAACTCTCTCCAGAATTACTTCACTCCAAATTTAATGGCCTGGCCTCACTGATTCTTGATCTCCCATTTCGAAACAGTCCGGTAAAAGCAATCCTTGCAGATTCTAGGCAAACTGGATTAGCAGATTCCTCGGTCGATTTTGTGGTAACATCCCCACCATATATCAACGTGTTTAATTACCATCAAAACTACAGAAAATCAGTAGAGCTCTTGGGGTGGGATGTATTGAAAATTGCACAATCTGAGATAGGCTCTAATAGGGCAAACAGAGGAAACAGGTTTAAGACAGTAATTCAATATGCCATTGATATGTCACAATCACTAATTGAACTGTCAAGGGTCCTCTCAAATTCAGGTAGGCTAGTTATGATTGTTGGCCATGAATCGAATGTTCTCGGAACGAGGTTTCTCAATGCCCAATTATTATGTGATTTACTTGATCGATTTCCACAGTTTCAAGTTGTCCTCCGGCAAAAAAGGGTCTTTAAAAACCGGTTTGGAAAATCAATACACGAGGATGTAATAAATATCGAGCATGCAGGGAAAACTATCCCAGCACCGATCGATCCTATTTTCATCGGGAGAGAGGTCGCCAAATTAGCACTGGAAGAAGCTACAAAAATTGTACCTGCCAAAAATAAAGATCTTCTTTCGGCTGCAATAGCCGATATAGCAACTGTCAATGGGACGCCGATAATAAATTTCTCTCACGAGGGTGTAACCGCCAATAGGAGCAATAGAAACATGGATAAACCACAACCCGTTAGATATGATTTAGTCAAAGCCATACTACCAACACCACATTTTGATAAACTTACGGCACTTCTAAATAATCCACGCCTTCCAACTTCTGATAAAGCAAAAGTTGAGATCGCCATTGAGAAATACAATGAATGGATTGCAAAAATGGACGTTAATCATCCCGGGAACAGAGTGCACGTTGATGAATTAGTGAGAGTTACAAATGAGTACAAAAAATACATCGAACTAGACCTTATTTTTGATAGTGAACATGATTTCCTATATCGACAAAAAGGGCAAATCAAATTGGACAATTCCATTTTGGAAGAATTTCTACCTCATTTGTTCATTAAAGCCTTGACCCTCCCAAAAGGGGAGTATGAAGTAGGACCGAGAAAAACCTTTGCCGGATTACGCTTTAATTCTTCAATTAGTACAGCACAATCTAACCTACAAACAAGTGTTCGATTAAAAGATCAAGATTTTATCCTAGGAACAAATCTTTTTATCTCAACATCGGTAAATGAAAATTTTGAAGATGCAGAAATTGTAGAGACATATATCGGATATGTTTGTGCGGAGTGCAAAACAAATTTAGACAAGACCATGTTTCAAGAAGCTGTTGCAACAAGTCGTGATCTAAAAATGGCTGTGCCCTCTTCTCTATACTTTTTAGTCTGTGATTATCTAGATATGACTCCCCAATCGATAACTAACACTCACATAGATGAAGTATTAATTCTCCGAAAATCAAAAAGACTATCAGCCAGTATCAGACAGAAATATAGGACTACAGCTGACAGAGCTAATAATCGTGATGAATATGTTTCATTCATTGATTCTTCTCAGTACTCACCTGATGTGTTTTTGAGAATGATTGACAAAACACAAACTCTCATCGACCAATCTGATCCAAGCACAGAAGATGTTATTGCCGAAGGTCATTTTTGATGCGCCTAACACCTTTTAAAAGGTAGATGTCAACAGAAAAAAAGAGTCCCACTCAATAAAAGATAATTGATCCGCTTTTTCTCAATTTTGTACAACGACTAGATCCCGTCTTCCGGCGGGACTGACGGTATCCTATTCTATCATGGGGGACGGGACTCCGCAATGCGCGGAGAACTAGCGTCCAAACATACTTCGACAGGCTCGGTACAAGCTCTTTCAGGACTTATCCTCGAAACCCATTATTGCTTCAAGGCTTCCCGACGACTGATCGTCGGGATATTCCAGATAGTATTCAGGAACAGCGTCTGGCTTCCCAATCAAAGAGCAAGTCTCAGTGATTCACTGGGACAGTTAGGCACCAGGGCTTGCCAGACGCGGCCATTTCGTTGTTTTGTGTCTGCTCAGAGGAACGCCTCTGAACATGTGATTGAAGTTGGTCTGACTTTCCAATACATGATAGGTGATCTTGGCTAACTCCTGAGCTACAAGTGCCTTGGCAATACGAATCAAACCAGGAGTCAGTGTTCTTTACAAATATGGGGGGATCTGCAGTTTATACCTTCACGGTCACTGAGGATCTTTTTTGATCTGTGGCTGATATCCTATGACCCAATATCCCACCGGATGGTCGTCCCCTTAAACTGGATCACACTTCAAAATCCACGACCACACGATCGGTCACATAGTAATTAATGATCTTGACCGCTTTCTGATGTTCCGGGTGTTCGGCGTAGGCTCGCAGGGACGCTAGATCCTTGAACTCGGAGATCAGCACCAGGTCCTTGGTGAATTCCGTCTGCTTCAGATTCACACCCACTTCGAACTCCAGGATCTCAGGAATCTTATCAGGTAATGATTCCAGCAGGTCCTTGACCGTTTCAATGTTCTCTTTTTTGTTTTCCGCATCAAAATTCCAAGCAACGATGTGTTTGATCATCTCTATCTCCCGATATCTCGCCTGATCGTTTTTCCTTCAAACTTAATGTTCTCGGCACTGGCATAGGACTGTTTGAGCGCTGCTTCCACCGTCCCGGCACTGGAGGTCACATTCAAGACTCTCCCTCCACTGCTAACAACCTGATCTCCATCCAACGTCGTTCCGGCATGAAATACCGTTGAATCAGTCACCTCATCCAATCCTGTAATGGGCAGGCCCTTGGGATAGGATTCGGGATAGCCCTGAGAGGCCAGCACAATGGTGGCACAGGTGTCCGTGTCCCAGACGACATCAATTTCTGCCAGTCTATCATCAATGATGGCGTCAAATATGGCCGAGAGGTCTGTTTTTAGTCGGGGCAGAATCACTTGAGTCTCCGGATCGCCAAAGCGTACATTGTATTCCAGCACCTTGGGACCAGCTTCCGTCAGCATGATGCCACAGTAGAGGATACCCTTGAAGGTCCGTCCCTCCTGCTGCATCCCTTCCAGCGTGGGTCGGATAATATTTTTTAGACAGAACTGCTCCAGTTCAGCATCATACAGTGGGTTTGGAGAGATGGCGCCCATACCGCCCGTATTCAATCCGGTATCCCCTTCCCCAATACGTTTGTAGTCTTTGGCAGAAACCATAGGGACGACCGTATGGGCATCCACAAAGCACAACATGGACAATTCAGGACCGGTCATGAACTCCTCGATGATGATCTCGTCACCGGCAGCACCAAATACCTTATCCTCCATGACCTCCTGGATCCCGGCCAGGGCCTCGTCCAGGTTCTGAATGATGAGGACGCCCTTCCCTGCCGCCAGACCATCGGCTTTGATGACGATGGGATAGGTCTGATTATTCTTCAAGAAATCTTTGGCAGCCTCTGGATCAGTGAATCGGTGAAATTCAGCCGTGGGGATATTGTATTTCATTAGCAGCTCTTTGGTGAAGACCTTACTGCCCTCCAGGATAGCGGCTTTGGCATCGGGTCCAAAGATGCGGTGCCCGGCTGCTTCAAATGTATCCACAATCCCCCCAACGAGCGGGACTTCAGGACCAACGATGGTGAGGCTCATATGCCGCTCCTGAGCAAAATTGAGGAGACCAGGAATATCGCCATCAGAAACATTGACGTTTTCTGCTAAGCCTGCCGTGCCTGCATTACCAGGGGCACAGTAGATCTTGTCGATCCGTGGGCTCTGTGCCAGTTTCCATACGATGGCGTGCTCTCTACCACCACCCCCTATGACCAATACTCTCATGGTGTTCCCTTTTGCTTCTTAATACTTACCCCAGCTAAAGTAAAAAATAAACCGTTGAAACGGTTGCCGTTTTTTTGCTAATTTTCATCACCCAGTTGAAACGGTTAACCGGAGTTGGGGTTTCATAATCACCTGACTAAAGTCAGGTGCTAAACGAAACGTGCCACTAATCGGATGATAATGATGGCACACTTCTGTTAGCACCCAGTTTCAACTGGGTGTTGTCATCCTGAACGGACCCTGCGCTGTCACGCTGAGGCTCTCGAAGCGTCGCAGGGGTAGTGAAGGATCTTGGCCCTTCATTACAATAACAGCTTTTACGTCTTCGCGATCCCGACAGGCATGTCGGGAGAAGCGATCTCGGATGTTTGGTTGTTGGCAAAGACGTTTCTGTGGATATCGAAACAGAGGACCAAGATCCTTCGCATTCGCTCAGGATGACACTATCCTTATTGTGAAGTTAAGTACTGGACTGGTCATTTCGAGTACACTTCGGCCAGTCTTCGCTCATCCCCCGCCGGGGCGGGGTTCGAGCTTCGGCTTGGCAGGCAGGAAGACAGACTCGGTGGTTTTGCTTTCTAACACTTACCCCAGCCTTCAGGCTGGGGGTTATTTGACAAATAAATTAATTGGGCTTTAGCCCAAATCGACAACTAATGTGGCTAAAAATAAACCGTTGAAACGGTTAACCGGAGTTGGGGTTTCATAATCACCTGACTAAAGTCAGGTGCTAAACGAAACGTGCCACTAATCGGATGATAATGATGGCACACTTCTGTTAGCACCCAGTTTCAACTGGGTGTTTTGAATCATCATATCATCGTCAACCGTTTTAACGGTTTCCCTAAATGAAAAAGGGTCAGTATGAAATCATACCAACCCTTTTCAAAAAATCAGAATGTAGTGGACTTATTCTTTGTCAGAATCCATACCGTCTTTGTGCTCGCCCTTGGCGCAGCATTCACCGGTGCAATCTTCTTTGCATTCATGCTTTTCAGCATGGGCTGCCATGTGAGCTTTTTTCATCTCAACTTTGCATTCGTCGGTGCATTCATGGCCTTCACCCATCTTTTCCATGTGCGCAGCTTTGAGACCTTCCCAACATGCTTTGTGCATCTCAGCATGCTTGGCTTTATGAGCGGCTTTCATCTCAACTTTGCATTCCTCGGTGCACTCATGGCCTTCACCCATTTTTTCCATATGAGCGGCTTTGATGTCATCCCAACATTCTGCAGGACACTCTTTATGCATTTTACTATGCTTTTTCATATGAGCAGCTTTCATATCTGCCATACAAGCATCAGTACAAACGTGATCTTCGCCCATCTTGGCCATGTGATCCGCGTGCATTTCTTTCATGCAGGCTTCTGTACATTCATGCTTGGCCATTGGCTTTTCAGCCTTCATTGCCTTGGCAGGTGCTTCTGGAGCTGCTTCAGGCGCGGCAGGTGCACATCCGATGAGTGCAACCATGCTGACAACAGCTATAACTAGTAGTAACTTCTTCATTTTCCCTCCGTAAGGTGTATATGATATTTGTTCATGTAATCTCCTGACAATATCAAACAACACAGGTGCCAGTCAAAGCTAAAATCGGTGTTGAACTGTCAGAATCCTTACACTCGCTCACTTTTAATGCTTGAAGTGCCTCACGTCAGTGAAGACCATTGCCATGCCAAACTTATTACAGGCATCGATGGAATCCTGGTCACGGACCGATCCACCAGGCTGAATGATAGCCATTACGCCAGCTTCATGGGCTTTCTCGACAGAATCTGAGAAGGGAAAGAATGCATCAGATGCCAGCACGGAGCCCTCTGTTGAACTCTGACTCCGCTCCAGGGCATTTTCTACCGCCCAGATACGACTTGTCTGGCCACCCCCCACACCCTGGGTTGCACCGTCCTTGACCACCACGATCGCATTGGATTTTGTGTGTTTTACGACGCTCCAGGCCAATTTAAGGTCATTCCACTGCTGTTCTGAGGGTATAGCATCAGTCACCACTTTGAAGGCTTCCTCGTCCATTTTCAGCAGATCCGCCTCCTGGATGAGTAATCCCCCATCCACTTTCTTGTGGAAGTAGGGCTCAGGCGTCGCCGGGGCGTCAATGCCAGCGATCTCCAGAATGCGTAAGTTCTTCTTCTTGGTGAGAACCGCCAGGGCTGCTTCAGAATAGGCCGGGGCAATGATGATCTCCAGGAAGATCTTCTTCATTTCAAGGGCAGTCTGCTCATCCACTTCCCCATTCAGTACCACGATGCCACCAAAGATGGATACAGGATCCGCTGCATAGGCTCGCATATAGGCGTCGAATAAGGAGTCTGCTGTACCCACCCCACAAGGATTGGCATGTTTCAAGGCCACTACCGTGGGTTTGGTGAATTCTCGGATCATCTCAATAGCTGCGGAGGCATCACCAATGTTGTTGTAGGACAATTCTTTCCCGTGGAGCTGGCGGGCACCACTCAAACGACCATCCAGAACGGAGACCTCTCGGTAAAAGGCCGCCTTTTGATGCGGATTTTCACCATATCGCAGGGATTGCTGCTTCTCAAAGGTAAAGGTCAGATTTTCTGGCAGGTCGGTCTCCCCCAGTTCTTGCGCCAGGTATTGACTGATGAGGGTATCATATTGGGCTGTCTGCTGGAAGCCCTTCAGCGCCATTTTCTTCCGGAAAGCATCATCCAGCCCATCCGTTTTCAACAGTTCCAGAAATCGGGGATAGTCACTGGGATCAGAGAGCAGGACCACTGAGTCCGAGTTCTTGGCAGCGGCGCGAATGAGCGTGACACCACCAATATCAATATTTTCGATCGCTTTTGCCATGGTCACATCTGGTTTCAGGACCGTTTCCTTGAAGGGATACAGGTTCACCACCACCAGATCGATAAGGGGAATCCCCAATTCTGCTGCTTCTGTCATGTGATCGTCGATCTTACGATTGGCCAGGATACCACCATGGATCTTGGGTTGGAGCGTTTTCACCCGTCCACCGAGACATTCAGGAAAACCCGTGATCTCCTGAATACCAATAACGGGAATGTCATTATCTGTCAACAGCTTCGCCGTTCCACCTGTTGAAATGACCTCCACGCCCTCACCATGCAGGACCTGAGCTAATTCAACAACACCTTCTTTATCAGAGACACTTATCAATGCCCGTTTCATCTACGACTCCCAATTCACCTATTTATTTGATTATTATTCACTTATTACGACATGCCTACCCTGCACACTGAGTTTTCCCAATGCGAAGAGTCGGACTGCTTCTGGATAAATTGTCCACTCTGCTTCTTCCATGACCCGCTTTTGCAGGATCTCTGGCGTATCACCTGATCGCACCGTAACAGCCTTCTGCAGGATCAGGGGACCTGCATCTACTTCTGGCGTGACGAAATGCACGCTGGCGCCTGTGATCTTGCAACCATATTCAAGCACAGCCTCGTGAACATGTAGCCCATAGAATCCCGGTCCTGAAAAGGATGGGATGAGGGCGGGATGAATGTTCATGACCCTATTTTCAAAATGAGTAAAAAAACCCGGTCCCAGAATGGCCATAAATCCTGCCAGAAGGACCAGATCCACTTCATGACTCAGCAGTGTGTCAGCCAGAGCTTTATCAAAGTCCGCTGAATTCTCAAATTGTTTCCTGCTGATGATCCCAGTGGCGATCCCCGCCGCTTCAGCGCGCTCCAGGGCGTATGCATCCTTCTTGTTCGAAACAACGAGCTCAACAGCTGCATCAGGGATAGTCCCCTTGTCGATGGCGTCCATGATGGCCTGGAGATTGGTCCCCCCACCGGAGACAAGCGCCCCTATTCGAAGCATAGAGGATCCTCATCCTCACCGCGTTTTTCGATACGGCCGATGATCTGAGCGTCCGTTCCCAGTGCGTCGAGTTCAGCCAGAGCGGCCGCGCTATTCGCTTCGGAAAGGATCAGGGTCATCCCAATACCCATATTGAAGGTATTGAACATCTCCATGTCGCTGAGCCCGGACTTGGACTGGATCAGCGGAAAAATATCCTGGATCGTCCACGTACCCGTTTTGATCACTGCCTTGAATTCTGATGAAAAGGCGCGGGGAATATTTTCAATGAAACCACCCCCTGTGATGTGGGCGATCCCTTTGATCGTTACTTTTTCTAATACTTTCAGGACGGGCTGTACATAAATACGCGTCGGTGCCAACAATGCATCGCCCAGGGTCCTGGCGTTCAGCTGTTTGTGCCAGTCCTTCTCTGGGAAGAGCTTTCTAATGAGCGAGAAACCATTGGAATGGACCCCACTGGAATTCAAACCAATGATGACATCCCCGGCGGCAATTGTTGATCCATCAATGATATTTGGGCGATCCACCAGCCCCACTGAGAACCCTGCAACGTCATACTCGCCAGCAGCGTAGAAACCGGGCATCTCGGCTGTTTCTCCACCGACCAGGGCAGCCCCTGCCTGGCGACAGCCTTCTGCAATACCGGCGACAATACCTTCCACCTGTTTTGGCGCCAATTCACCCGTGGCGATGTAATCCAGAAAGAAGAGCGGTCGTGCACCGGTACAGACCACATCATTCACACACATGGCCACACAATCAATACCAATGGTATCGTGCTGATTGAGTCCAAATGCTATTTTTAATTTTGTTCCAACACCATCGGTACCTGAAACCAGGACCGGTTGAGTCATTCCGGTCATATCAGGCGCAAACAGGCCGCCAAAGCCACCAATGCCACTTAATACTTCAGGTCCATGCGTCGATTCGACGTGACTTTTGATGCGCTTGACTGCTTCGTAGCCTTTCTCTATATCGACGCCTGCATCTTTATAATTCGTGCTCATGAGGTCTCCTCAACCGGGATGGGATACTTACCATCGAAGCAGGCCATACAGGCCCCTAATCCTGCCCGAGAAACACTTTCACTCAAGCCGTCATGGGAAAGATAGGTCAGACTATCCGCTCCGATTTCAATGGCAATATCCTCAACCGGCTTACGGGCAGCGATCAATTGCTTTCGCGTGGGTGTATCAATGCCGTAGAAGCAGCTGTATTTCACCGGAGGACTGGTGATCATGACATGGACTTCCTTGGCACCTACCCTGCGCAGGGATTTAACAATGCGGGTGATCGTCGTACCCCTGACAATGGAGTCATCGATCATGATGACGCTTTTACCCTCGATATTTCTGCGGATGGGTGATAATTTGAAATTCACGCCAATTTCACGCATATCCTGCTGGGGGCTGATAAAAGTTCGGCCGATGTAGGCATTGCGATAAAAGCCTTTACTGAAGGGAATACCTGAGGCCTCGGAATAGCCCAGGGCAGCAGAAGTGCCAGAATCGGGGATATCAATGACGATATCCGCCTTCCTACCCGTTTCCTCCCACAGGCGCTTCCCCATATTCGTGCGGGCTTCATAAACATTCAAACCGTCGATCACGGAATCTGTCCGGGCGAAATACACATATTCGAAGGAACACAAATGGGTGGAATTGGTGGCGATCTGCTCGGAATGGATCCCGTTTGAATCGACGACCACGATCTCTCCTGGTCGCACATCTCGAATGATGTCCGCGCCCACTGAATCAATAGCACAACTCTCTGAAGCAAAGACGTATGCATCGCCCCGTTTCCCCATGATCAGGGGCCGGATTCCCATGGGATCGCGGAAGGCATACAATTTATCATTTGTAAGCAACAGTATGGAGTAGCCGCCTCTGATAACCCCCATGGTCACCTGAATGGCTTCAATGATATTGTCGCTTTCCTGGGCGTTCTTCGCAATGAGTTTAAGGATCGTCTCTGAGTCGGTACTGGACTGAAAAGTGGCTCCCTGAGCTTCCAGGTCACTCATCAGTTCCTTTGTGTTGACCAGATTTCCATTATGAGCTAGAGCCATCTGGCCCTGGGAGCTCACGATCACCACGGGTTGTGCATTTTCGTAGGTTGTACCACCTGTCGTGCTGTAGCGGACATGTCCAATGCCACTTCCACCTGCAAGAAAGTTCAACAGTTTGTTGTCAAAGACTTCCTGTACCAGGCCTTCATCTTTATAATAATTCAGACTTTGTCCGTCGCTGACAGCAATGCCGGCGCTTTCCTGTCCGCGATGCTGAAGAGCAAACAGTCCATAATAGATCAGTTGGGACGTTTCTTCCGGACTGGTGTTGAAGACGCCAAAGACGCCGCATTCTTCATTTAGTTTATCGAACATTGAATGCTCTCATTCCACCCCTGGTTAACATTCTGTTTCCTTTTTTAACAACGAAGCCCACGAAATTAACGAATTTAATGAACTGTTTTTTTATGGTTTTAAGAAATATTCGTTTTATTCGTCTCATGCGTTGTTGGACTTTCCAGTAATCCTTGTTAGCCATCGGTCTTCATCATTTTATCGAAACCGGTATTAAAAGCATCAGCGCAGAGTGCAAGATCCCGGTCGATCAGCTGCGTTTCATTATTCTTGATACTCAATTTTTTATCCGTACTAACCTTACCAATGGTAGCAGCCTCGACACCCATCTCTGCGGCCATATCCATCAATTGATCTGCCTTATCAGGTGTCACAGACAGCAGAAATCTGGACTGGCTCTCACCAAATAGCAGTGCGTCTGCTCGAATATTGGCATCCAGTTCTATGTGAGCGCCCAGTTCTCCCTTGATACAGGATTCCGCGATGGCAACTGCCAAGCCACCATCACCCAGATCGTGGGCACTACTCAGTAATCCTGCACGGATGGCTTTCAGGATGAATGCCTGGGTCTGAGCTTCTTCTTCAAGATCCAGTTCAGGGACATCCCCCATGACCATGCCATGGATCTGATCCAGATATTCCGAAGCACCTAATTCTTCCCTGGTGGTTCCCAGCAGAATGATATGATCACCTTCTGCTTTGAATTCCATGGTCGTCGTGTGATCCAATGACTTGACCAAACCCACCATTCCCACGATCGGTGTTGGATAAATGGCCCCAAACTCAGGTGTCTGATTATATAAACTGGCATTTCCACCGATGACCGGTGTATTCAGTGCTCTACAGGCCTCACTGAGACCCATGATGGCCTGTTCCAGTTGATAATAAACATCCGGTGTTTCCGGGTTTCCGAAATTCAAACCATCTGTGATCGCAATCGGTTCAGCACCCGATACCACCAGATTTCGAGCAGCTTCTACCACAACGGACTGAGATCCCGTTCTTGGATTCAGATAGCAATAGCGGCCATTGGAATCCATGGTGACACCAACGCCTTTATCGCGGCCCTTGATCCGTAGAATGGATGCATCTGAGCCCGGTTTCACGACCGTGTTCATCTGTACCCGATGATCATACTGACGATAGACCCATTCCTTGGAACAGATATCTGGAGAACCGAGTAGTTTGATTAATACCTGATTCAGATCGTCTGGAACATCAACGTCACTGTTTTTAAAACTTTGGGTCCGCTGCAGATGAGCTGGTGCTTCACCTACCAATTCGTAGGTCGGGGCATCCATGAGGGACCATACGGGTACTTCACCGACGGTCTTACCATCTTCAAGCACTCTGTACATGCCATCATCCGTCACATGACCGATGACAACCGCATGTAAGTCCCATTTATGAAAGATCTTGTTGACCTTTTCTTCCATTCCTTTTTTAACAATGAGCAGCATACGTTCCTGGGATTCAGAGATCATGACCTCTTCAGGGCGCATGGCTTCTTCACGTTTTGGAACCAGAGCCACATCGATCTCAACACCATTACCAGCCTTGCTGGCTGTCTCAACTGACGAAGAAAGTATACCGGCGGCACCCATATCCTGAACACCGACCACATAATCTTCCTGAAAAACTTCCAGACAGGCTTCGATGAGGAGTTTCTCCATGAAGGGATCACCTACCTGAATGGCACCGCGATCATCATCGTTCTCCTCTTCAAGATCTTTGGATGCGAAGCTGGCGCCCCCCATGCCATCACGACCTGTCAGATTTCCCACGATCATCAGACTATTGCCAACACCAGTGGCGATGGCTTTTTTGATCTCGGACTTCTTCATGTAACCGACGCACATGGCATTCACCAGGGGATTGCCTTTGTATGCATCAGCAAATCTTAATTCACCACCCACGGTTGGAACACCAACACAGTTACCATACTCACCGATCCCATGGACAACTTCTGAAATGAGCCAGCGGGTGTGCCCTCTGTCTCCCGGATGTCCAAAATGGAGAGAATTCAACGATGCGATAGGATATGCACCCATGGCCAGAATATCCCGGATGATACCACCAACACCGGTTGCAGCACCCTGAAATGGTGCAATGGCAGAGGGATGATTGTGGCTTTCCAGCTTGAAGGTCAATACTTCATCATCATCGATATCTACAATACCTGCATTTTCTCCTGGTCCTTGAACGATACGAGGTCCCGTGGTTGGGAAATGTTTGAATAAAGGACGTGTATGGGTATAACCACAGTGTTCTGACCACATCTGCGCATAGAGTGCCAGTTCAACGACATTCGGTTCCCGTCCCATGTGCTTTGTAAGTAATGCGTATTCCGAGTCAGTCAACCCGGCTTTCCGCCATAATTTTTCTTCCATGCCTGCCTTCTTTTCGGTCACGTCATCTATCCTAACTATTTACAGCTTCCAGGTGCTTGAGCATTGAGACGAATACACCTTTTCCAGCGCTTAATCCCAGGACACTATCTGCACTCCGCTCTGGGTGAGGCATCATTCCCACCACATTGCCATTCCGATTGATGATACCGGCAATATTATTGATGGATCCGTTGGGATTGGTGGCATCACTCACTTCGCCATCTGGACTACTGTACCTGAATAAGACCTGCCCATTGGCTTCCATCTCTTCAATGGTCTCAGCTTTTGCGTAATAGTTACCCTCATTGTGGGCAATGGGACAGATGATGACATCACCAGCTTCATATTCACTTGTGAATGCTGTGCTATTATTCTCAACACGCAGTGTCTGATCCTGACAGAGAAATTTTAAGCCCTTGTTCTGCAGCAGTGCGCCGGGCAGCATTCTTGACTCGGTCAAGATCTGAAATCCGTTACAAATTCCGATGACCAGTCCACCCTTTTCAGCGAATGCTTTCACCGAGGTCATGGCAGGAGAAAGGTGAGCGATGGCGCCTGGTCTTAAATGGTCACCATAGGAAAAACCACCAGGAATGATAATAGCATCCACATCCCCCAGGTCTGTATCCTTATGCCACAGGTAGCGGACAGGTTGCCCCAGGACCTGATCAACAGCATGAAAGCAATCTTCTGCGCAGTTGGAACCTGGCAGTAGTAATACTCCCCAGTTCATCAGACCTCCGTAATCTCGTAGCTAAAGGACTCGACCACTGGATTAGCCAACATTTTGTCACACATCTCATCCACCATTTTCTTTGCTTCAGCACGATCCGTGAGATTAAGGTCGATCTCCAGCTGTTTACCGACCCTGACCTGCTTTACGCCCTCAAAACCAATGGATTCCAAGCCATTATGAACCGCTCTTCCCTGTGGATCGAAGATGCCTTTTTTCAACATAACGGTAACAATTGCTCTCAGCATTTAATAATCACCCTTCATCATTTTTTACACTCACATAGCGCTGTGAGCTCATTCGCATGCCATGGGCTTAGTCAATGGCACACAGTTTCTGGTACAATTCTTTATTCTTGGAATTCAGGAAATATTCGACCTCGCGTTTGGCGATGTCTGCGACTTCCTGTTCATGCCCATCGCCACTGCCATGGTCCATGATGAAATCCTTGATCAAGGCATACTTGTCTTCCTGGATTGTCATGAACTCAGGATCCACAACCGGTGTTTCAGGATATAGACCCTGTTCCTGCCCGCGTTTCAGGATCTCTGTGAACTTCTCACCTGTTTCAGCCGCTTCCTTCTTGGTCTTGTTCACAGCGGCATACCATTCATCATGTACGACGATATAATAATCACGCATGGCCTGCTTGTTGAAGTTGACGATATAGTTGCGCCCCTCCACATTGCTGACCAGAGTGGCTCGGACAGAATCCGTATCCAGTGTATCTACAAACACCAGGTCTTGGCCATCCTTGGCAAGTTCCCATTTCAGGTCCCAGAGGTTGAGTCCCATTTTGTTGAATATCCGGTGAGCCATGAACGCGGCCAGGATACCCCGTGTGAGGACTTCTTTAAATTTTTGCCCGCCAATACCGGAAACCAGGAGGGCTTCCTGCTTGGTCATGGCTCTGTCTTCAGGCTCATATTTTGTGGTCAGATCAGTCCGTGGGATACCAAAGGTCTGCCAGGGAACCAGATCATTCGTGAGACCCAATTCAGCCAGATAGGCCTGCTTGCCTGCATCACCCATGGCATTGAACTTCCTGAGGATGGAAGATCCACTGGTGACACCAAACCGAACAATGATCTCCAGCGGAATGACGAACTGATCATTCCCATAATACTTCTCATAGTCGTAGAGATGGGCATTCATGAAGGTCAGTGGATCCGGTTTGTGGATCGTATATTTTTTAATAAGGGTAAGATTACTGAGCTCAGACGGAAATGAATCATCGAACAACTCACCATCTTCTCGATTGATCATACCTTGATGGTGTGTCTTAAGACCAGTCAGTTTTACTGAATCAAGCATGTCCTTCATGTCTGGCCAATTCTCGAAGTAATCAGTGCCCCAATGCTGTTTGATATAGGTGTCCATATCGACCCATTTATCAGGATCCTGCAGTGAGGTGTAGATCAGTTGTCTGAATCCAGCCCGGGCTGTATCACTGCCAGCTATTTCAAAAATGGTCCCTACATCGAAGACGGACCCTCCCAGACTGGTCTCACTCACCAGTGAGTCTGGGTCTCCGACTACCGAATAGAGATTCTGTACAGAACCCTTATAGTAGGGCTTAGCGGTATCAAATTCTATATGCTTTGGCATGTTAAATATCCTCTACAAAACCATCGTTTATTTATTGTACTTGGCCTGGACCTTCCTGTCCTTCTCCAGCACGGCTTCTTTCATTTCAACACGATGCTGTTTCAGGTTGGCCACCAGTTCAGGATGTTTGAGAGAAAGGATCTCAGCAGCCAGCAGGACTGCATTATCGCTGGCATTGATACCGACGGTTGCAACAGGGATCCCACCGGGCATCTGCACAATTGAGTAAAGCGCATCCACACCATCCAGACTGGCCCGGATGGGTAAACCGATCACTGGCTTGACCGTTAACGCTGCGATAACACCGGGTAAATGAGCTGCTTTGCCTGCACCGGCGATGACCACATCAATACCTTTACTGTCAAGACTCTCAATATATTCTACCACTTCATCATGGGTTCGATGGGCGGAAAGGATCCGTAGCTCGAATTCCAGGCCCAACTTTTCTATGATCTTGAAGCCCTTGTCCAGGACAGGTAGATCACTATCGCTTCCCAATAGAATCGCTATTTTTGCCACTTTATGTTAACTCCTGTGTTTATAGGTGTTTTAGTTCATCTGCGTTGA
The DNA here is from genome assembly GCA_021734255.1 of Fidelibacterota bacterium. Classification (GTDB taxonomy): domain Bacteria; phylum Fidelibacterota; class UBA8477; order UBA8477; family JABMPR01; genus JABMPR01. The sequence continues at coordinate 148,850 of JAIPJM010000002.1, forward strand.
ATACACGTTCGCAGTACTGGCAGGCAAGTTCACGCTTACCAGCGTTGATCAGTCTAAATTTTGTCTGCATGGGCTCACCATTGGTGATGCATTTGGCATTTCCGCAGGCAACCAGACCCTCAATCAGTTCTGGTATCTCAACCTTTGATTTCTGAGCGACTTTGAGATCCCTGATAATACTTACTTTCGCTTCTGGTGCGATGAGAGCGATGCTGTTCACTTCGTTCTGGGTCAGCTCCCGCCCCTCGATCTTGATGATGTCTTTTTGCCCCATGACCTTACTGGAAAAATTCATCCCCATCATCACAATGTCACTGACTCTGGGTTTTAGCGTGGCCAGGACGCGTTGTGCCAGACCAGCAGGGATATGATCAATGACAGTACCATTCTTAATTGGATCGACCTTTAAAACCTTCATTATTTTGCCTCCCCCAATAGTGTTGCCAGGATGGCCTGACGCATATATACGCCATTTTCTGCCTGATCGAAGTAGTAGGCGTATTTGGTTGAATCGACATCGGTTGTGATCTCATTTACTCTGGGCAATGGATGCATGACCTTCATGTTATCCTTGGCACCTTCCAGGGTTTGCGAAGATATAATGAAGGCGTTCTTCACCTTCTCATATTCTTCCCGGTCTGGAAAGCGTTCTCGCTGTATCCTGGTTACATACATGATGTCCAGGTCGGGCACGATATCATCCAAATTTTCTCTCAGCTTGAAATTCACTCCCATGTTCTTCAGATCATTCACAATATAAGCAGGCATCCGGAGTGAGTCGGGAGCGACAAAATAAAACTCCGGCTTGAAAGGTGCCAGCGCGTAGACCAAGGAGTGCACTGTTCTACCGTATTTCAAGTCACCAATAAGAGCTAACTTCAAATTTTCTAGCGAGCCCTGAGATTTTTTTATGGTGTATAGATCCAACAGGGATTGGGTAGGATGCTGATTGGCCCCATCACCAGCATTGACGACAGGGATATCGACCTGTTCAGATACATAGCGGGCAGCACCTTCCAGTGGATGGCGCATAACGATGATATCTGAATACCGGGCCATGATCTTGGAGGTATCAGCCAGCGTTTCTCCCTTTTCCACTGAAGTACCACTGGTTCCGATCATCGCTACGACCTCACCCTTCAGTCGTTTCATGGCTGATTCAAAGGACATGCGGGTCCGTGTGGAAGCCTCATAGAACATGGCTGCCATCACGCGCCGGGACAGATCCAGTTGCATAGGATCTTTCTCCAGACTTTCTGCAAGCGCCAAGAGCTGTTGGATGTCCTCAACATTCAGATCGCGCATGGAGATCAAATTTTTCATTCAATTTTCCCCTTAATTGATTTTCGCTTTAAATGCATTCCAGGCTGCTTCCCTGTAGCGTTTTGCCTGAGCTGCAGGATCATCACTTGCCACGATCCCTCGACCTACAATTATCGCATCGGCGCCACCAGCAATGGCATCCTCAACACTGAGATACTGCTGTCCCAGTCCGTCCCCTTTGGTATCCAGGTTCACACCGGGCATCAACAGGAGCTGGTTCTGGGGTATCTTTGCTTTAAATCTTTGGATATCATCAATATTGGCACCATGACCGATATAGCCAGCCACGCAATCCTGTCTGCGTTTACCGATATCGAGCACCTGCCTCGTGTAATTTTCTGAAATGAGGTTGCCCTTGGCGCTCATCCGGGCCAGCAGGAATCCTGCCCGGGGTACGTCCAGGTCGCCAAAAAGACCATCCAGGATGGCTTCCCCAGCGATCATATGGACCGTTACATATTCGGCCCATTCTGAGATCTTGAATTCTCCTGACCTGAATTGTTTCCGGACCGTACTACCAATATCAGCAAACTTGCGGTCTTCAAAAATGATAAAGTCGTGTTTTTCGGCCAGGGCTTTCAGGCGCGGCACAAAATCACCTCTGAACTCCTCCAGAATATCCACATGGGTTTTCACCATGAATATCTCCGGTCCCGTTTTCTCAAGAATGTCGAAAAAGTCGTTAACGCCTTCCACATCGAGTGAGAGCACAAGATTGGATTGCTTACGGAGCATGGTTTCCATGAGCTTCAATGTCATGGGAGATTCAGTTGACCTCATCCGCTGGTTGAATGAGAGCTGAGGTTTCTCAACTGGGGTTCCCACAAACTCCCTTACCTTTTGGGCCAGGTCGTCATCCAGTTTGCCCTCTTCCCCCAGGACAGTCAGCATATCTTCAACTGTGATGATGGATTGGAGGTCGTATCCTTTTGTTTTCAGGATCTCAGCACCGTTGTAGCTGCGGTCGATCAAACAAACGAAGTCTTTTACTTTCAGACCAGCCTGAACCATGCCTTCTGCTGCTTCAAACTTGCTTTCCCCTGTTGTGATGAGATCGTCAATGATGAGACAGGTTTGACCTTTCTCAAAGTGTCCCTCGATCAGCTTCCCCGTTCCATAGGCTTTGGCTTCCTTGCGCTGATAGACTAAGGGCACATTCATCTCAACCGATACCTGGGCAGCCAATGGTAAAGCTGTGTATGGTATCCCCGTGATGACATCGAACTGTTTATCTGCCAATTCAGCCTTCAGGAGGCCAACGATGTTCTTGATGATCTCCGGGTATGAAATGATACTTCGGAGATCAATATAAAATGGAGACCTTGCACCTGACTTTAGCTTGAATTCTCCGAATTTCAGCGCACCGATCCGATGCAGATCCAGAACCAGATTTCGTTTTTCAGTGTTCACATCGATTACCTTATTTTAAATACGCTGTCGTCGACCGGTCTTATCCCGGTGAGCCACACCAAAATCATCAACAGCAGATAGGGTCTCACCATCCAGAATGGGGCCCTCCATACACAGAATGAGACCGGTGGGATCCATAACACATGAACCACATATGCCCACACCACATTTCATGTAGCGCTCCAGGTTCACTTCAAAGGGAATGTTGTTTTCCCGGGCCACGGGGACAGCGGCATCCACCATCCTTTCCGGACCTGAAATGTATATTTTATCGAAGTTGTCTTCAGTCAGGACGTCCCGCATGATATCCACACTGGTTCCCTTGTGCCCTTGACTGCCATCATCAGTAGCGATGAGAGAGCGGTCACACAGTTCCTGAAAATCATCAACATAAAGCAGGTCATCTGCCGTGCGGGCACCGTTGATATTCACCAGGTAATCCACGCCACTATTGCGAAGCTTTTTAGCTAGAAATTTGAGCGGTGGTGTGGCGAATCCGCCGCCAACCATGAGCACCCGGCCTGGTGACTTTGAAAAAGATTTTCCATATGGACCGCGAACGGAGACAAGGTCACCTTCCTTCAGAGTGAACAATTCCTGGGTAAATGCACCCAGTCGCTTAACAGTCAACGAAAAAGAGGTAGGGCCTGCATCCAGTAAGGAAAAAGGTTTCTCCCCCTGGCCAAATACTGTCAGCATGATGAACTGCCCGGGAGCAGCCTTGAGACCCGAGTCAAAATAGTAGGTACGAAGCGTTGAGTTCTCTTCCCTGATGCCGGCAATGGGGAGCGTGATCCGATCATTTTTCATGATCTAATTCTCCTCCAGGATACCGATAAGCTCAGGATAATCTGCATAGCCATGCTCGCGCATAAAGGTGTCCATCTCTCGCTTCGCCAGACTGAACACATCTAATCCTTTGTCATACACTGCGGTTCCAATAGCTACTGCAGAGGCACCAGCCATCATCATTTCCACTGCATCCAGACCTGTGCTTACACCACCGGTCCCCAGGATCGGTATCTTCACCGTTTTATAAACATCGTGAATGAGCTTCAGGGCCAAGGGTTTGATGCAGGGGCCAGACATACCGCCAAAATTATTGCGCAGAACTGGCCGCTTTGCGATAGGATCAATGACCATGCCGTGGCCCAGGGTATTGATCATGGTGATAGCATCAGCACCGGCAGCTTCTGCCAGCCCAGCGATCTCACCAATATCAAGTGCGTTAGGTGACAATTTAGCCAGAACTGGAATCGAACTTACAGCACATACTGCAGATACGATCTCTGTGACCATTTCAGGGACCAGCGCGAAGGGTCGTTTGAATTCATCCTCCACATTCGGGCAGGATAGATTCAATTCCAATAGATCTGCCGGGGAGCCATTCACCGCTTCAGCCAGCTGCTTGAATTCCTGTGTATTCCCGCCAAACACGCTAACGATGGAGACACCCTGACAGGCCTGGTGGAACTTCTCAATTTCCAGAAGACCTTCTTCGATCCCCGGGTTGGTCAATCCAACCGAATTGAGAAGTCCACCTTCAAACTCAGCTATTATAGGACCCTCATGTCCCATCCTGGGTTCCAGGCTCAATGATTTTGTGGTCACCATTCCGGCGCCATCGTTGATGACCCGTTGGAGCGAAGAAAATGAGATACCGAGTATGCCGGAAGCGAGGGTGAGAGGAGACGAAATTTCCTTACCCAGAAATTTCACAGCGTTTGATCCTGTCCATGTGTGGTTTCACGAATATTTCCGAGGGTGATTTTGAGGAGCGGAATAAATATTTTACCGTTATCACGTGCTTAAAATAGCACATAAATGTGCCAGTCAAAGTGTGGAATTCCAGCAGTCGATAATTTGTAAATATTTTTATTTTTTCGGTCTCATATTTTCCTTTTCAAAATGATTTGACAGCCCTATTGTGCCGATTATATTGCAAATCTCTATGCCCGGTGTTTGCTACAAGTGGCCAGGGGAATTTTGAAATGTATCAGGGGCCTTAGCTCCCGTCTTCGCCTGCGAAACTCAGGCTACGACGGACAGGCAGTTGGGAGAGCGTCCCGACAGGTATGTCGGGAAGGTCATCGGTTCTTTTATATTTTGTTTCTATCATGAGACCCAACGTTTCATGTATCAGGGGCCTTAGCTCAGTTGGGAGAGCGCTTGACTGGCAGTCAAGAGGTCATCGGTTCGATCCCGTTAGGCTCCACAATCATTAAAGCTTCAGTCTTATCCTGAAGCTTTTTTTTATATGATTTTTGAAACAGTCAGATTGCTTTGGAGCCAACTCACCAGGATTAGGGAGAGCAGCCCCGACAAGCCTGTCGGGGAGGTCATCGGTTTCCCGACACTTGTGTCGGGATTAGGCTCCACGAGGCTTCGTTCGAAGAATGAGAACGTAGTCGAGTCCCGGCGTAGTGCACAGCACATAGCCGGGCGAATATATTTAGCAAACCATTCCCCACTCGAACTACGCCCGCGCTCCGCCCAGGAGTCAAGGCTATTTACTAATAACAAAATGAGACTGGTGGAAATGGTTTATGTATACATACTAAAAAGTATTAAGAATCCCGATAGATATTACACAGGCTATCAGGAAACCCCAGAAAACGGCTCTTGGCTCATAACGCCGGTAAATCTACCTACACGAAAAGGTACAAGCCTTGGCATTTAGAAACCATTATTGGATTCAGAGATATTCAGAAAGCGAAGGCTTATTCAACACTTCATCAACTCATCAGTTTCTAGGACAATTTATATACTCAGAACAATCTCTTCAAGAATCCGCGGCGCTTTACGCTGAGAATTTTGACAGGCTGCTTCAGCATCTGGCCATCGGCTGCCTGTTGTTGGATCTTTTTGACCACATGCATGCCCTTGACCACATGACCAAAGGCTGCAAAGCCATAACCATCTGGATTTCGCTTACCCATATAATCCAACTCATGTTGAGCCCCGATACAGATAAAGAACTCCGAACTGGCGGTACCGATCTCAGCCCTGGCCATGGAAAGCGTACCATTCTCATGCAGGATGCCGGTAACCGCCGTTGATTCATGGGCGATCGGTTGCAATTGCAAGGGGTTGTCATCCGTACCATAACCACCCTGGATGACCTCAATTTTTATATCATTCTCCGCTTGGTTATCCTGACGCACGACACGGTAAAAGCTGGTACCCTGGAATCGATCCTCATCCACGTAGCGTAAAAAGTTGCGGGCCGTCACTGGTGCATTCTCCAGATCGATCTTAAAAACGATCTTGCCCAACTCAGTCTCCATAATGACCCTCGGTTTCAAGTTTTTCTCGGTCAAGCCTAAGCTTGAACAACTATTCAGCAACACAAGCAGTAGCAATAGGGAGATTAGAGCAACGGGTCCTCTATGACTTTTCATAAAATTGAGCCTTTTGAGTTAATCGTGAATGCAGCATTTTCCTGTAATAGTATAAAGTAGGTATGAGATTCCCTCAGGGCAAATATTTCATCTATTTTTCCAATTCTATAGCATTCTCAATTTTGAGAATTACCTTCATAGGATGTTCACTTATTGGCGCAAGTTTGTTGATACAGTACGAGAGTTCCATTTGGGCTGGCTCCTACTGGCCGGACTCAGCATCATTCTGTTCACCCTGGGTGTTTGGGAAGTCCTGGAACGCCAACTCTTCAAATCTCGCATCGATGCACCACAGAGCTCAGAATTGATATTCAGAGGCGTGCTGGTCTTTGTGCTTCTGGGTGCCTGGACCGTGTGGATCGTCTTTCATTTTCGAAATCAACTCCAGAATCAGCTCAGCACCGCTGCCAACCGCTACCGGAATATTGTCGAGAATTCTGCAGATGCCATTATCACTATTGGTATCGACAATCATATCCAGAGTTGGAACAAGGGTGCCGAAAGATTATTTGGCTGGAAGGCCATTGAGATCATTGGGGAACCCATTGGTATCATGATCCCTGAGAAGCTCCTCCAGGCGGGAGAATTACTCTGTCTGGCATATGGCGTGACCACGACCCAGGAAGTAAAGAATTACCAGACTGAAAGGATGAACAAGGACGGACGGCGTATACCTGTGAACCTGACCGAAAGTGCCCTGCTCACCAATGGTGAGATCACCGGTCGATCTCAGATCATTCGAGACATCTCAGAGATGCAGACCATCGAACATCAGATGCGTCAATCCGATCGATTGGCCACTGTTGGCCAATTGGCAGCGGGAGTCGCACATGAGATCGGAAATCCGCTGACATCGATCCATTCCCTGGTACAGCTGCTGGAAAGACGCATGGAGAACCCGGATCATATCAAGAAGTTGGCCCGGATTCAATCCAATATCGAACGGATAACCAAGATCGTTCACGAGCTGGTGGATTTCACCCGACCACAGGCAACAGATACACAGGCGATTCACATCAATGAAGTGATCCAATCTGCTGTAGGACTTATGAGCTATGACAATAGAAGTCAAAAGATTAGCATTAAACTGGATCTTCAGGAGAATTTGCCCAGGATAAAGGCATCGCCCGATAAGGTCCATCAGGTGATCGTGAACCTCCTGGTAAATGCTTTTGATGCGCTGAAAGAAACAGGTGATACAATATTCATTGCGACAGGAGAGGATAAGAAATCGGTAACGATTACCGTTAGAGATAATGGTGCCGGGATGGACCCTGATGTAATGGATAAGATCTTCGAGCCATTTTTCACCACCAAAGATGTTGGAAAAGGTACGGGTCTGGGGCTTTCTGTGAGCCATGGAATTATTAATAGCATGAACGGCAAGCTGAGTGTATACAGCGATGTCGGCAAAGGGGCAGTCTTTCTAATTGAAATACCTAAGGAATACATTATATGAGTACATCCATTTTAATCGTCGATGATGAACAGGAGATTCGTGATTCCCTTTCGGAGGTCCTCACGGACGAGGGCTTTCTCACCTATACAGCTGAGAATGGTCTCGTTGCGCTGGAGATGATGGAAGAGCAGCATTTTGACATCGTCATTTCAGATATCAAGATGCCCGAATTAGATGGAGTAGCGCTGCTGCAGAGGATCAAGGAGCAGGCTCCTGATACCTTTGTCATCCTGATCACCTCCTGTGGTTCGACAGAGACTGCCATTGATGCCATGCGGCATGGTGCCATCGATTATGTACTGAAGCCCCTGGATTTTGACGAGTTGATCTTACGCATCAATAACATTGTCCTCCATAAAGATCTGCTCCGTGAGGTGAGGTTCCTGAGAGAAGAAGTGTCTGCCCAGTACAACTATGAGCACATCATCGGTGAAAGTGTTGCCATGAAAAAAATGTACAGGCTCATCGACAAAGTGGCACCTTCTACTTCCACGGTACTGGTGGCAGGACGCAGCGGTACAGGAAAAGAACTGGTCGCCAGAGCCATCCACGCTCGATCAGAACGATCACACCGACCCTTCGTTGCCATCAACTGTGGTGCCATTCCAGAAACATTGTTTGAATCAGAACTCTTTGGCTATAAAAAAGGCGCATTTACCGGTGCATCCAAGGACAAGGATGGCGTTTTCAAGGCTGCAGCAGGCGGTACCTTGTTCCTGGATGAAGTTGGAGAGATCCCACTCCAGGTACAGGTGAAATTACTCCGTGTCATCGAGACCCGAGAGGTAAAGCCACTGGGGAGTAATACCGTCGTACCTGCCAATGTCAGGCTCATCGCTGCGACAAACAGGGATCTGGCAAAGGAAGTGGAAAATGGCACGTTCAGGGAAGACCTTTATTATCGACTGAATATCATCGAGATCTATCTGCCAGCACTTTCAGAGCGGAAAGACGATATCCCCCTGCTCGTGAATCACTTTATCAATAAGTATAACAATGAATTAAAGCGACGCGTTATGGGTGTGGATAACGAAGCAATGAAATATCTGGTCAACTATAATTGGAAGGGTGAAGTACGGGAGTTGGAGAATTTTGTTGAGCGTGCAGTACTCCTGAGCGATGGAGATCTCATCTCACCCGAAGATCTACCCAAGCGGGCACTAAGCAATTCAGGCCCAGAGTATCCTGAGAACTTGAAGGAAGCAAGTCGAAGCTTTGAGAAGTCTCATATTCTGAATATTCTGGATCAATGTGAAAATGACAAAGCTGCAGCGGCAGAGGTTTTGGGAATTGGTCTGAGTAGCCTCTACCGCAAGATTGATGACCTGGGCATCGAATCAGATGGCGAGTGATTTTGTAACATCCTCCCCTTTCCCGCCTCAAAGCGTGTAGAATGAAAAACGAATGTATTTATAATAAATAAGGTGTATGGAGCTAAAATGTCTGAACAAAATCATAAAAAAGTCATCATCATCGGGTCTGGTCCTGCTGGACTTACTGCTGCAATATATTCTGCCCGGGCGAACCTTTCTCCCATCATATTCGAAGGAGATCAACCCGGCGGGCAGCTCACTATCACGAATGATGTGGAGAATTATCCCGGGTTTGAAGATGGTATCGCTGGTCCGGAGCTCATGGACGTGATGCGCAAGCAGGCCGTCAGGTTTGGAGCAGAATCCAAATTCGAGTACGTGACAAAAGTAGATTTCTCGAGTACACCACACAAAGTATGGGTTGGTGATAAGCAATATACAGCAGATACTGTGATTATTGCTACAGGAGCATCCGCGCGTTACCTGGGAATACCATCCGAGGAGAAGCTTAAGGGTTTTGGCGTCTCGGCATGTGCAACCTGTGATGGATTTTTCTACAAGGAAAAGGAAGTATTTGTCGTTGGGGGTGGTGATTCAGCCCTGGAAGAGTCAGGATATCTCACAAAATTCGCCTCAAAAGTCTACCTGATCCATCGTAGAGACGAATTCAGGGGATCGAAGATCATGCGCCAGCGAGTCTTTGATAATCCTAAGATCGAAATACTCTGGAATACAGAGATTGAAGAGATCCTGGGTGAGCCCGATCAAGGTGGAGTCACCGGGGCAATTCTAAAAGATACGGTCTCAGGCGAGACGCGTGAGCAGAAGATCGATGGAATTTTCATGGCGATCGGTCATACACCAAACACAGCCATCTTCACTGACTATCTCCCTACCGATGATAATGGCTATCTGATCACAAAACCTGATTCTACTGCTACTGATATTGACGGTGTTTTTGCAGCGGGAGATGTGAGGGATCACGTCTATCGACAAGCCGTTACGGCTGCTGGAAATGGTTGTATGGCAGCTATTGAAGCTGAGAGATACATTACGGAGAACATTGAATAGCTTACAGATATGGAAATTCAATTCTACACCAGAAAGCGGGTCCCAGACTCGCTTTCTTTTTATCTCACAACAGCGATCTTCTGACTGGCTGTCGTACCATCCTCATTAAAAATGTACAGTAAATAGACACCACTACCCACCAGATCACCAGCGTGGTCTCGGCCATCCCATTGAGCTTCATACCCGAGGATGTTGTCATCCTCTGATCTAAGGTCCTTTACCAGTTGGCCGGAAATGGTGAGCACTTTGATCGAAGAGTTATCCATCAACCCTTGAACAATGACATGTTCATGAACGCCGGGTTTGAAGGGTTGGGGATATATGTGAAGTGCTGAATAATCCGGTTTGGGGTTAGCAAAGGGGGTTTTGAGAACTGATATCCCTTTCGAGGTGGAGACAAAACTTTCACCAGATTCACCATGGAAGGCGATAGCGTAGACCGTATTGTCTGAGAGGTCTGAATTGCTGGTATTGTAGCCAAAGCCATCGTTGATCCAACGGCCATTTGCCTGATAAACATGGACACCGGCATTGGTGGACAAAAACCAGCGATTGCCGCGTTGATCGATCTCGATCCCCGTCACATTGAAATCGGTCAGTTGCCAGTAAGTGTCCGTCATGTATAGATTTGCCCAATTACGCAACTCATTGTTATTCAGCCAGTTCGGAGGAAGGGGCATACTTTGGACCCCAGCAGTTGTCAGGATCCATAGTGTATTCTGCTGATCCACTTCCAACTGGAGGACCTCATTACTCGTTAGGGGGTCCCCTGACAGATATGAGACCTGCTTTTGACCCCCATCGAACAGGCCAGCCCTACTTATGAAATGAATGCCTCCGTTTGCCTGTAATTCTGCTCGGATCTGGGATCCCACCCAGATAAGGTCATTATTGTCGATGGCAATTGATTTAACGGATCGACTGCTTAATGCAGCAGGATCATAGAGGAGATGATACACAGAATCTTCGGGTGTCAGTATGGTTAAGCTGCTTCCTCCGTCGGCGATCAATTTATTTGTCAGGAAAACGTTATTCTCACTATCCACAGCCATTTGACCAGGTAAGACGTAGGTATCACTATTAAAGGTCGGTTCCATAACATTGTCGCTAGCTGTATAGAAAGTCGACTCCCCCATCAGTTTACCATCAACCTTCAATACGCCTCTCCCCTGTAAGGCTATGAATACATTGTCCTCATGATCTCGGACCATATCCTCAACAACTGCAGCGCCTTTGTAGGCCAGCGTATCGATGATCATCGTGTTCCAATCATACCGTGATTCATTAAAACTTCCACTCACATTCCCAGGGATGACGGTTCTCCATCCCAGATCCGTGAGCAGATTTAACCCATTCCTGGCACTGGCGATGAGATCTCCATCCTGGTTGACGATCATCTTGTTGAACAGGTGATCCCGGGGGCGGTTCGCACTATATGAAGTGTAGTTTCCATCGTTCAGATGGGACAGAAAATTAGCATCACTTCCAGCCCATAAATGATCTCCAGCTCGTGCAAGGTTGCTTACACCAGCAATCGACTGAATTGTGGTAATGGAGTTATCTGAAGTGTTGAATTCCTGCACACTCCCAGCGACAGAAAAAATGATAGTTGATGCATCCTCCGCAGCGGTTGCAATATCGGTGATATCATCAGAAGCGATAAATATTGTTCTCAGGTCAGAATAATTGTAGGTATAAAGATATTCATCAGCAGCAACAAGCAGCGAATCCTTAAATTTGCTCATTCGATTGATCTGGCTTCTCGATGTCGGAAGGGGTGAATAATGCCAGTTCTGTGGATCCTTGAGATTGGTCCCCCCAATTGTGCTCCACAGTATAAATCGCTGTGATCTGAAGACCAATTTACCATCAATATGGACCAGGTCATTTGCCTCTGTCAGTCCTGCAGAGGCTACTGTTGGAAAATGACTGAACTGGTCTAAATACTCTACCATGGAGTTGGATTTTCTATACAGGACCAGCCCGCCTTCAATGCCATCTGTATAAGTAGCATAAATGGAGTCACCTACCTGGGTGAAACTGGTGATCTGATCAAGATCCACAAAATCAACTGGAACCCTTGAGCCATCATTTAAATCAAACACTTCAACTACAGGGCCTGGACTCCTTGAGCCAACCCAGAGCAAAGAGTCAGAATCCAGAAAGAGAACATTTACATCCAGGTTTTCAGTTTCCTGGGAATAGATCCCTTGCTTAAAGGTCTCACTGTCTGGATCAAAACTAATGACCCCGCCATCTGTGGCTAAAAATATCTGATCACCTGTTGGATGTATTGAGCGTATCTCCGTCATTGTGGGAATATTTGTCCAGGTACCGACTTGTGCCAAAGCAGGCGTGGTACTCAGGAATATTAGGAGGCAAAAGCAGGCAAACATGTGTTTGTACGTTTGTGCTGTTCTGAATAAATACTCGCTTGGTTTAAAAATTGAAATCATGCTGCTTTATACCCATCCTTGCAGGAGACGTTCCCCGTTTTAAGGTTTTAACTTTGGCCTGGAGATCCCCTGTACACCCAGTGCGCCAATTAATTGTCCACCGTTCCCACCATTCAAACAGGGCGATTCCGCCGTGAGGAAGTAGTTCTCCCCGAATTTTGGATCCAGAAACATATTGTGAGCTCGCAGGGCTTCATATCCAGAATAGCTTGTATCGGCCCCAAAACAGTTCCACTGGACATCATCCAGGTCCGCCACAATATCCAGGTCAAATGAACCGGTGGCATGGAAAATATTGTGATCCAGGGCTCCGATGGTACCTTTTTCCATCTTAAAACTTTGGGTATTCCCTGCAAACGTGTTGTTCTCTATTTCAGCCCTTCCATTGCGGCTTTTAGATTTGATAATACCCCCAGAATTTGCTACCACATTCTGTCTCATGTACACGGATTGTATATTGGGTCCGCTTATCTCAACAGCATAGCCATCCAAATTATCAATATAATTGGATATGATCTCAGCTTGGGCGTAGTCCTCCATTACCAGGCCGGAGCCACCACCTTCAATTGTACTGAACGACAGGGAAAGATCTGAATTCGCATCGGAGAGGACAGATAAAAGGTTTTCTTTGAAGATACACTGTGTGATCCTTGCTCCACTGCCATCACCTAACTCCAGTGCAGTCACATTTTGCCGTAGATGACTGTTGCTAATGGCCACGTTACTATTCAACCCCTTCAGGCCAAAACCTGCATTTGTATCAATCCAGCAGTCCTCTGCTTTTGAGCTAACATCATTAAAAAGAATCCCATTTCTATTATGTCGGATTATGGCACCCTGAAGTACAAAATCCGCAACAGACATACTCTCCACGGCGTGATCTGAATTTTGCACCCAGCGATCGTCTATGCTCTTAACAGCATAGACCTCAGACAGGTGTAAGCCGACTTTATTGTGATCCCAGATATTGGCGTGAGAATCAAGATGACCACTCAAGCGGAGGTCCATACCCAGGTCGTTTCCGGAGAACTCATTTGAATCAAGGTTTGTTTGAGCAAAGTTTTTTACCTTCAGGGCATTCACATTATTGATCAGGGTGTTACCGGTGAAGGTCAGCGATTCCCCGTCTGATAGATGAATAGCATCCCCCTTATTCTCCTTAAGGATACTCCTGGAGATATGAAGGGTATCACTGGATTGAACACGAAGACCAGCGCCATTATGAAGAAATGAGACCATCGACATATTAAAGGAGCCAAGGGCATCCGCTTGCAATCCCAGTTTCAGGTTCGCTTGAAATGTGGAATAGCGCATATCGACCTGTTCACACGCCTCTAGAACCAGCCCTATGACGGCATTGTGTCCAATGACCATATCAGCCAGTCGTACCCGACCCACGCGTTGGAGTATTCCCCCCTGATCGGCATTTCCAATGAGTTCTACCCGGGTCATCTTTAATGTGTCAATGTCAGAGACAGCAAGCCCTGACACCAGATTGCCCACCGCAGAGACACCCATGAAGCCACTTAAACCACTGTTGCTTACTGTGAGACCATTCCGACCATTTTTTGCAGTCTTCAGGTGTTCCAACAGTACATACCTACAGTCATTTATATGAACACCATCTTCGAAGGAATCCTCCACATCTACCGAATCCAACCAGACCTCATTGCATCCATTCAGCTCAATGCCGCGACCCATCGTTCCAGATACCTGCACGCGGTGAGCCTCAAACAGGCCTGTCGAATCTGCAAGGATGGCTGTATTTCCACCCAGATCCATACGGCAATCCTCCAGTCGAACCACTCCAGGTTCTCCATAGATCGCATGCTCTTTTACCTGCGAAAAGCGAACATTTTTCAAAAGCAGTGCAGATCCTTTTCCCAGATAGATCCCCGAGCCACCTGGATTCCAGATATCACAATTTTCCAGTAAAAGCGTTCCATCTTCGACGATGATCAGGGTATCTGTGCTTGCTGCACCCCTGAAATTAAAATCAAGTATCCTGACACGGGCACCTGAGCTCACTGTCAATGCGCCCCGCTCATTCGCTTGCCACATGGGTCGATCTTTGTGTCTTCCCAGTATGCGTGTATCAGATAAAAAAGTGTGGTGTCCATTCTCCCCCACACCGCTGAATCGAACAACATCCGGAACAATTGAAACGGAATCCAAGGCATGGACCGTTACAAGATCTACAGGTGCATTTAAGAGATTTTTAAATCTGGTCCCCATGCTGCATGAATTGACCATGATCATCAGCAGGAACGCTAGTACAGCGTTGAGAGGGACAATAATTCGACTTTTGGATGCAAGTGTATTCATGAAATTATGGAAACTGTACTGAAGCCAAAATTTGAAATAAGTATTGCGGGAATGTATAGGAGTCGAACCTATCCGCCGATTCTCCACCGGCATAACAGCTTTGAAGGCTGCAGTGGCCACCGGACCACATACATTCCCATGTTCAATCCATCGCAATTGGGAATGATTCGATTCCCAGAGCCGCTTCGAGCATATCCGAGCCACTCAAGGCTGCCTCCCGCGAACTGTATTCACCCACCATGATCACGTAAAGTGTCCGATTGGCGGTAGGTCGTTCACTTATCCGAACCGTGTATCCGATCGCTTCTATCTGGTCAGCCAGGCGCCTGGCATTGCTGTAATTTCCAAAGGCCCCAGCTTGAAGGGTAAATGCGGCTCTTGACAGGTTGTCATTCGTTTGGACATCAGAGCCCAATGAACGCAAGGGTGCAGGTGTCGGACTTGCCTGTACAGGAGCAGGTTGGCTTCTCCCCCTGACTCGAGTCAAATCCAATTCAGTGGGAATGTCAAATGAATATTGGGGATATTCCTGGAGCAATGTTTCCAGGTCTTCATATACGCGATCCATTTGTCTGGCCGCAAGACCAGCCCGTAACAACAGATTGCCGGCGTTCAATATCTCTGGATAGTCTGGGTATTCCCTGACGAGACGAGCCAACAATGTTCGACTCTGGATATATAATCCCGTGGCATAATAGTATTCACCCAGATGCATGATGGATCCGGCAACGTAGGGACTGTTGGGGTGGTTCCTTACAATGTCTTTATACAGACCGGCGGCCACTAATGCATCCTGCTGGATCAAGGCACGTGCGTAACGAACGCCCGGATTTCCAGGGTAGGTATAGCTCAATTCTGAAATAATGGAAGTGGCACTGTCAATTTTGCCTGATTCGATCAAGTCGAGCAGACCGTCTACATCCTGACTGATGATGGATAGGGGCAGGAGCAGTACAAGGATCAGTGCTGCAGAGATTCGTTTCAAGGGACCTGGACCCACCCGCACTTTTCGCAGATATATTTTGGATCAGAAGAGGTAAACCCACATTGTCCACAGGTCAGAATCCTGAGACGTCTATCCTCATCTATCAGCGCTTCCACTTTTGCTTTGTGAGCATCCTTGTGTCCGGTCTTCTCCAGTAGTTGAAGATGACCCAGCGTATAGCTTAAATGTATATTGTCTGGTTCTTTTACTTCTTCCATGAGTGCCAGGGCATCTCGAAATTCACCCTTTCTCTCATAGTAGTTAGCCAGGCCGATCGCAACTTCCAGATTGTCCGGTTGTTTACGTTGCAGGCGCTGGTAAAATTGCTCAACCTTTTCAAATTGCCCAAGTTCAAAATACATTTTCTCAATATCCGAAAACACCAGACTGCTGGAAGAGGGATCCAGTTCGGCAAACGTGGTGTAGTAGTCGATCGCATGCTTAAAATTCCCATCATCCTGATTGATCTTCCCCAGATGAAAATAAGGGGCAGCGCATTTATTATTCAGTTTGATAGCCTGTTTCAGCATGGAAAGCGCCTCTGACTTCTTCCCTTTTGCGTTTGACTCCAACGCTTCCTGGGTTTTGTAAATGGACGGGAGCAATGGATTCGGAGATCCACCGGCTGCGGTTTCTTTTTGAAAGGCCTTGATTGCTGTGCTCCATTTCTTGCTCTTGACGGCATATCGGTGGAGTGATTCAAGTGCCCATAAATTCTTCTTATTCTCCTGCAGGATCTCTCGTGCATGCTGTGCAGCAGCCTCATACTGCTCCAGGGCTTCGTAATCCTTTGCCAGACGCTCGTGAGCCATCAGGCGGATCTCCTGGCTGATGCTATGTCGGTCCAGAACATCCTGATGGACCCGCACAGCCGCCTCAGCATTCCCCAGCTGTCTGTTCAGATCACCGACCTGGAGGAAAACACCCAGATTTGAGGTATCCTTTCGTCCGATCTCTTTCAGTAGTCTGAGGGCAGCTTCCTTTTCACCTGCAAGAATATGATTCAGCGCCCTGATCTCCATATCGTGAGCACTGGTCTTTTTTTTGCTGCTAAAGAAAAAATAGCGAATGGTCACACCAAGCAGTATGATAAAAACAATTAATAATAGTAAACTTACTGAATCCATAATCCCCTGCAATCTCTATGAATTTTCGGGTTTGATTCCTTCATCTTCGTCCAGAACTGCCTGCCTACGCTTATCAACTTCACCCTGCAATTTTTCACGTTCCCTGTCGATCAAGCGCAGACCTTTTCTCAACTTGATATTCTGTCCTATCGTTATGGAAAATCCAAATAGCATACCAAGGATAACACTACCCAAAATAACAACGTAGAGAGGTATCCCCGGATACACTGCCCCCATTAATTTCAACTCAACCGGTGTGGCATTTTGAGTAAAAATCCAAACGACTGAGAGAATAATGGCTACTGTGATAAAGATCTTTAATTCTTTCATCTGCTACCTCAATTTAGAATACGGCCGAATAATGTAATTCCTTTAGCATCCAAAACCTTCACGTTTACGACGTCACCGGGTTGCTCGCCGGTTTTATCAAATATAACAATTTTATTGGAGCGTGTTCTACCTTGATGCTGTTTTTCAGATTTTTTTGAATCTTTTTCCACCAGCACTTCCAGGGTTTCACCGACATGCGATTCATTCCTCAGTAAAGTATGTTCTCTCTGCAATTTGATCATACGTTCTAGGCGATCCTGCTTCTCACCTTCAGGAACTGAGTCATCAAATTCAGCGGCTTTCGTCCCCGGCCGGGACGAATACTTGAAAGTAAAGGCAGTATCAAATTTTACAGTATTCATCACATCCAGGGTCTCCTGGAAATCTGCTTCTGTTTCACCAGGAAAACCCACGATCATATCCGTACTTATAGCCAAGCCTGGGATCTGATCTCTCATTTTTTCAGCAAGGCTAATAAAGTGGGCTTTTGTATAGGTCCTGTTCATTCTTTCAAGAATAGTGTCACTCCCCGCCTGTAAAGGAAAGTGGATATGATTGCAGACCTTTGGATTCGTGGCATGCACTGCGATCAATTCATCATCGAAATCCTGGGGATGCGGTGATGTGTATCGAATTCTTTCTATTCCATCGACCTCGGAAACCTTATCCAGTAATTCGTGGAATCTGCGTCCTTCATGGTGAAAAGAGTTAACATTCTGACCAAGCAGGGTGACTTCCTTGAACCCTTCTGCGCTTACCTGTATTACTTCTTCAACAATGCTTTCAATTGACCTGCTGCGTTCTCTCCCCCGAGTGAAGGGTACGATACAAAAGGTACAGAACTTATCACAGCCCCGCATGATGGAGATCCAGGCATTGATACCTTCCCGTCTGGCCGGAAACAGATCATCATAAACTTCCATCCGGCTCAATTTTGTATCAATGACATTCAGCTCATTTGCCTCGTCAGCTTCCAGCATTCCAGGAAGTTTTCGATATGAATCTGGACCTAAAATGACATCCACGTACGGTTTTGACTTGAGGATATCCTCTTTCAGGTTCTGGGCCATACAGCCCAGTAGACCCAACTTGACTTCAGGATCTTTCTCTTTCAGTATTTTAAGATTCCCCAAACGGGCATGCACCTTTTCCTCTGCATGTTCCCTCACTGAACAGGTATTCAGGAGGATCAGCTGGGCATCCTCACTGGATTCGGTCCTGATGTAGTTCTGCTTTTCCAGCAAGCCAGCTACCAACTCGGAATCATATTCGTTCATCTGGCAGCCATATGTCTCTATATAATATTTCTTCGGTGTATTAATTTTCTCATCCCTTACTTGCATAACTTCACGTTCGCTAAGCGTGAATATATTTTGGGGGCATTCGCCCTCCAAGGGTATATCCGACCTGGACCAGGTTAATTATTTAATGATCAGATGACCAGTAGGCGTGAATCGTGCGCCTCTTCCAGGCAGATTTGCCTGTGATAAAGAATCTACCAGGTGAACAAACCGTCTGTTCCTGTCCCAGAACGGGACCCCCCAGTATTTTTGTTCAGTTGCAATGATCCGTGAGCTGATCAGGTCTCCTGTCTGTGTCATTTCAACCTCAAGGATACACCCGAATCGCCTATCCGCCTGTAAATTGAAACGTCCATAGGTTGCAAAGTTGGCTAAGGAATAGGCGATCATCTTTCCTTTGTACACTTCCATGGCTCGGGCAACATGCGGACCATGTCCCAGGATCAGATCTGCCCCTGAATCGATCATGAAGTGGGCGAATGCCTGCATATGCCCCCGTGGCTCACCAAAGTAGTATTCCATGCTATCAGGCAGGGTCATGGCCGCCAATCCTTCAGCCCCACCATGAACGGAGACCAGGACGAGATCGTTCTCCTTGCTCAACTCGCGTACCAGACTTGCTGCTGAAGAGGTATCCAATGAACTGTTACAGTAACCTCCGCTGTGAAAGGCAACAAAAGCGACACTCACACCCCCAACCCGGGTGGTAGCATAGCTGCCCGGTTCTCCTGACCACCCGATACCCAGAGAATCCAGGATATCTTCAGTCCGGTCAATACACGCCAGTCCGAAGTCACCGACATGGTTGTTTGCCAGGGATAGAAAATCAAACCCGGACGCTTGCAGATCCTCCCCGTAGACCTCTGGCATGCGGAATACATAACAGTCCACTGAATCTGGCTCACATTTTGAGGTGGTTCCGGAATCACAAAGTGTTCCTTCAAGATTACCCAGCGTAATATCAGCATCCTGGAGAAGCGGTCGAATATATTGGAGAATGCTCCCCTGCTCCTCTGGTCTTAGGAACCCATCAGGATGATAACTGCCCAACATGATGTCCCCAACAGCTCTGATCCGGACCGTTTCATCACCTGACAGACTCGTCGATAGTAATAAGAAGAATAATATGATTGTATGTTTCGTCACGTTCACCAAAAAAAAACGCCCGGTTATACCGGACGCTGAACTTGTACCTATAAAACCTTTTATAATTCGAGGTCATTCAAGAGGAAATAATGCCTCGGATTCACTGGTACGTTGTTCACGCGTACTTCGTAATGTAGATGCGGTCCAGTACTGCGGCCCGTATTGCCCGAATATGCGATCAGATCACCCCGCTTAACCTCATCTCCGGTTTTAACGGCAAATCTGCTGAGATGGGCAAAGATCGTCTTAGTATTATAACCATGATTAATTACCACCGTATTGCCATAACCCGTGTGTACATTCCTTGATTTAACAACACCATCAGCGGTTGCGTATACAGGTGTACCAGAAAGGACACCAAAGTCCTGTCCATGATGCATCCGTCGTTTCTTTGTCCAGGGATCAGGGCGAACACCAAATCTTGAGGTTAAATAGCCTCGGTCAACCGGTTTGATAGATGGTGTGTGTCTCAGCCTGACAATATCCTCGGAGAGTTTTGAGTAGATCTGCTCATAGCTGTTACGCTGCAGTGTGATCTCACGTCCAAGACTGGCCAAATTACCTTCAAGGGAATTGAAATTGATATCAGTAGAGGGCATCAAGTCGCCATAATCTTCACTGAAATCGTTTACGGTACCACCAGTACCCAATGCTCTTACATCAGCATCTACCGATGGAAGATCAGCATATACACGCAGAGCCTCGTCCTGATGCACCAGATCTGTGAGTAGCACTTCAGCATCATCCAGCCGGATCTTCATATCTTCCATGACACGGACAAGCTCTCTATTCTGATTTTTCAGACTTTGAACTCGCATGTCGTATTGGGTATCAGAAAGGGTTAAACTGAGGAACCCACCGACTCCCATAAGGAGGGTGAGCGCTATTACCCCTGCCGTATAAACGACCGGCTTCGACAAGAATACTTCGTTCACACGATTCTTCTTATCGTTTATCAGGAAAAAGCGAAACCCATCTGCAGTTTTCATTCTATACCAGTGTTTTCCTACAGTTGTACCAATAAATTAATTTGTCTTCTTCATAGACTGCAAATAATAGTCTGAAGCAGATTCGATAACAAGCATTTTTAAGCTATTATGACATTTATCAAAAGTAGCCCAGATACAGGGATTCCCCTATTTCAAGCACTTAAGATTCCTTGCTTTCTTCCTCTTCAGCAATGGTAGCCAGGGCTTCCTTCTCAGAAATTTCAGCACTCAGCTCCTTGATACGTTTGCTTAGATCGAGGTAATCTTCATGCTCCCCTAGTTTCGCTAACTTCGGTTTGGTTTTTAAGCTCATAACCAGCTCACCCAATTCAGCCAGCGCTCTTGTACGCGATCGCTTTAATTGGTGAATATCAAGTTTAATCTTACCAAGCTTGGTATATGCTTCAGCTTTCTCGGTTGCGATCTTACCGAACTCCTCCGCTTTTTCCATGGCGGAACTACCAAATTCGCGTAAGCCTTTCATCATATCACCCATCAATTTCGATGTGCGATCTGACTTCGCCTCCTGCTGTTGTTCTGCCTGTGGCTCTTGTTGCTCTTCTTGTTTTTCTTTTTTTTCTTCGCTCATCCTGTCACCTCTTGATCCGTTAGGCAGAGAATCTTCTTCATCCCGCGCCAATCATTCTATTTCAATTACCCTAAAAAATAACACTCTTTAACAGAAGTAATACTTTTTAATTCATCCAATACTTGCTGTGTAGGAATTGAATCGCACTTGATCAGCGATAGCGCGTTTTCACCAGGCAGTCTGGTAAGGGAGTAGGCGGCAATATTTATTTTCTGCTTCGCCAGGAGTGTTCCGACCTCACCTACCACACCTGGAACATCCTCATTCAGGACAAGAATAAGATGTCTTCTCAGGAGCACATCTACGTGGTAATTATTCACACGAATGAGTCTGTGGCTACCTTGCTGATCTATATAACCCATAAGTTCCCACTTCGCATCCCCCTCTGACTCAACAGATACGGAGATCACATTCTGAACATGGCTAAGCTCAGGGTCATGAAGTGTACTCAATACAATGGATTTTGAATCTGCAACCGCCTTTGCGTTGATCAAATTGATGCCACTATCATATCTGTTCTCCATCATACCCTCGAAGGCTGAATAGAGCAGAGGTGTGAGATGTTCCGGATCACCATTATAGCTGACTCTGATAGATTTGATCGGTCCATTATGCAAAGGATGCTGGAGCCTTCCGATTCCCTTTGCCAGATCCAGCGAATCCTGAATACTGGTCAAGATACTCATGTCGCTGATCGGCAGGTTTAGCGTATTGCTCAGCCGATCATTCACCAAATAGTCTCGTAGCTGAGATGCGATCTGGATGGCAACATTTTCACCCGCTTCATAAGTGCTGGCGCCTAGATGAGGAGTCAGAACAATATTGGGAGCAGAGATGAGAGGGTTATCTGAGCTAGGGGGCTCACTCATATATACGTCTATGGCTGCACCGGCGATCGCCCCATTTTGCAGGGCGTTGGCAAGATCTGACTCATTGACCAAACCACCCCTGGCACAGTTGATCAGCATAGCTGCTGATTTCATTTTTTCTAATTCTGGTGTAGCGATCAAATCAAGGGTTTCTTTGTTTCGCGGCATGTGCAGGGTGACGACATCTGCCAGTTCCAGAAGTTCGTCCAAGGTTACCGTGGTAATATCCTTTACCAGCAGTTGTTCCTGAGACACATATGGATCATAACCAATGACATTCATCTGGAGGCCCAAGCCCCTGCGGCCAACCTCCTGGCCAATTCTGCCTAACCCGATAACCCCAAGCGTTTTCCCATTCAGCTCAGTGCCCTTTAACTCTTTTCTAGCCCAGGTGCCTGCCTTCATCGTTGAATCACCGGTAGGGATATTACGGGCAAGCGCCATCATGAGGGCGATGGTATGCTCTGCGGCGGAGATCGTATTCCCGCCGGGAGTATTCATCACCACGACCCCATGGGCGGTTGCGGCTGGAATATCAATATTGTCAACGCCTACACCAGCTCGCCCGATGGCCTTCAGGTTTTTCGCTTTCGCGATCTCAGCAGCACCGATGCGAGTCCCGCTGCGAATGATCCACCCTTCAATATCTGGAAGGATTTGTTCCAGTTTGTCATTGTCACCATCTAATAGTTCAATGACCTCCAACCCCGCTTGCTTGAGAACCTCAACACCAGTGGCGGAGAGAGGGTCAGTAATCAGTACCTTTTTCATAATTCCTGGATCACCTCATCTAAGACACCAAGTACATCCTCTATATCAGTCATTTGAAGATCCCCCATATGTGCTAGTCTGAATGTTTGTCCCTTGAGGTCACCGTAACCTCCAGAGATCAAATAGTTTCTCTCTTTCATCTTATCCGCCAGAGCAATGAGATCTATTCCAGCCTCATTCCCAAAGCAGGTAAGCGTATCTGATTCATATCCCGCTTCCGCAAACAGTCCGAATTGGTCTTTGCCCCAATCTCTCACCCGGTTTGCCATGTCTCGATGCCTCTGGAATCTATTCTCAAGTCCCTCAACGTTAATTCTGTTGATCTGCTCAGCCAGGGCATAAAGGTGTGGAATACTTGGCGTGATGGGTGTCTGACTTTTTTCTCCAGCCTTATGGAGACGGACAAAGTCGAAATAAAAGCCCTTCTGGGGCTCTGGGATGCTGCGGCTACGCTCCAGGGCTCTCTCAGACAGCGATGTAACCGCGAATCCTGGTGGTAGTGCCCAGGCCTTTTGCACGCTGGCCAGAGCCATATCTATGCCCCACTCGTCGACCTTGATAGGTGCACCCAGCATGCCACTGACTGCATCTACCATGAGCAGGACTCCAGGATATTTGTTTACAGCCTCAGCAATTTCTGCCAATGGGTTCATGACACCAGTGGATGTTTCGTTAAAAACAACGGTGACCAGATCATAATCACCCGTCGACAGTGCTGAATCCACTTGCTCAGCTGTGGTCGCTTTGCCCCATTCAACCTCAAAGATATCCTGATTGAGACCGCAGATCCTGGTGATCTCAGCCTGGCGCTTGGAAAAAGCTCCGCAGATAAAATTGGCAACTTTCTTCCTACTCAAGTTACGAACTCCGGCTTCCATGAGACCGGTGGCGGAACTGGTCGAGATCAATACATGCTGTTCAGTATAGAGTAGATTCTTAATACCGGAAACCACAGTGGACTGCAGATCACGATAATCAGGTGTTCGGTGCCCGATGGGATATTGTGCCATGGCATCAAGGATCTCCTGATCCACATGGGTGGGTCCAGGTATAAATAACTTCGGTTTCATGAGTAATTAATCCTCCAGCTCTCTAAAAACCATTCCAGTTGGTAGTTTAGGGAAGAAGAATGTGCTTTTTTGAGGAAGCTTCAACCCCCGTCCCCCTATTTCAAATAAAATATTATTGTCAGGATAATTCATGATCCATCCGACCTGGCTGCCCGCCCTTAAGGCTTCCCAAAACTCATCCAGATCCCGGTGATATTCAATGTAGCGGTGATGCTGGATATCATCATCCGTTAACTTAAGGATCTCCTTCAGGACGATCTCTTCCAGGATAACGGTATCCATTTCAGCCAAAATGGGATCTTTCAAGCGATGACGAAGCTCATTGAAGGCTTCATCCTTCAGTCTCAGAAGTATCGGGTCTCCATCCTCATTGGACATGACCATGATACGATGATCGGAACCCAATTCAATATCTTCAGCATCGATTTTCTCTATGGTAAAGTACTTCATTAACTTGTCCAGTAGGATCTGGTAGGAGAAATCGGGTAAGCCTCTGAGCGATCGATGGGTTGGATATACTTTCAAGCCTGTATCCTGGGCACAGGCAAAATAAGCCATGATATAATTCGCATCAATCTCTGTAAACCCTGTTTCCTTTAGTCGCTGGTCACGGTACTGGGTCAGGGTTTCGTATCGGTGATGCCCATCTGCTATAAAAACAGGTTTATCCTCCATCAGATCCTGGACCTGGGTAATGACATCCTCATCCTCGATGAGATAGCATATATTTTCAACACCCGTATCCTCATTTTTCCCGGTCAGCTTTTTGATGGCTTTTGGTACTGCCTCATCCAACAGATGGATGATCTTATTCTCCTTATCCTGATAGGTGAGGAATATCTGAGAAAAATTGACTTCTGTCGTTGCAGTTAGTCGGAGTCTATCCTTTATGGGACCGTTGTGGGTCCTCTCATGAGCCCGCACCGTATCAGCTCCCAGTGGTTCGATGGGCATGAGAGCAATAAATCCCTTGCGAATGTGCTGCTCACCGTCCGGACCGGTAAAAAATTGGTGCAGGAAGTAAAGTCCAGGCTGTTCGCGCTTACAGAGGATACCCTCCTCGTGCCAGCTTTTGATTAATTCCTTGGCCCCAGAGTAAAATTCATCCTCAAAATAATCGCCCGTTTTCTTCTCACCGAGGATCAGGCGAGCACTATTGTATTTCGAGCGGGATAAAAGAAAGCGCCTTTCTTCTGGCGTGATCACATCATATGGGGGGGCAATTATATCTGAGAGGTTGGTAAATTTATCTGGGTTATAGATCGTTCCACAAAAAGGAAGGATTGACATTGTTCACCTCAATTGGTCATTCACCGAAAACATGGTGGCAAATTTAGTCGGTCAAAGCGCGGACACAACAGACCAATGCCATGATCTATGGATTCCTTACATTTTTCCGAAATTAGCGGCTGATTATCCATTAGTAAAGATAAGGTCGCCATTACGTGATTTCCAATTCATTATCAAAACATTTCATCCCCAGAAGGTCATGGATATATTGACCCCATGAAAATTGTAGCTATAACACCGAATACACCCGCTGATGCCGTAGACCTGAAGACCGAAGATCAACTCGTTTCCATCAACGGGCACAAAATATCAGATGAAATCGATTATACCTTCTATTCAGCCGATGAGGACCTTGTTTTAAGCATTCTCAGGGACGAAAAACCCTTTGAATTAAAGGTAGAGAAAGGTCTGGATGAAGAGCTGGGTATCGAAGTTGAACCCATGACAATGCGGTCCTGCGCAAATAATTGTGTCTTTTGTTTTGCTCATCAAAACCCGCCGGGAGTCCGCGATGCCCTGAACTTTAAAGATGGTGATTTTCGATTCAGCTTTTTACACGGACATTACATCACCATGACTAATATGGGCAGGAAGCAACTCGAAAGGGTTGTTGAACAGCAATTAAGTCCGCTATACATCAGTGTCCATGTTACTGATCCTGACGTGCGGAAAGATATGCTTCTGTATGGTAAGGATGATAATATCCTGGAAAAGCTGGAGTATCTGACCAGCAACAATATCAAACTACATTCGCAGATCGTACTCTGTCCCGGCTGGAATGATGGTGATATTCTGGTTCAGACCTTAAAGGACCTCGTGGCATTTGCACCAAACCTGCTATCAGTATCCATTGTACCAGTGGGACTGACTAAGTATCGGGATAATCTCCCCAAAATGGTTTCATATGATAAAGCGTCTGCAAAGGCTTTCATTCATTGGTTCGGGACGAGAGAATCTGAGTTTCAGGTGGACGGCATCGAACGATTCGTTTATCTGAGTGACGAATTCTTTATCCTTTCCGGAGGACCCATACCCGGGAATGACTATTATGGTGAATTTTCAATGATCGAGAATGGTGTTGGTCAGTGCCGCGACTTTGTTAATCGCTTCCAGGCCAGCCTTCCAATGTTACCTGATCGATTGAAAAAGCCGGTGCGCCTTCTCTTTCCTACCGGGACCCTGGCTTCCGACCTTCTGAAGAAAACCCTAAACGAGCCGCTTGCCCGGATTGAAAATCTTGAATACGAAATCTTACCCGTCCGCAACGAGTGGTTAGGCGCCGATCTTGTTACTGTGACCGGTCTGCTCTCTGCCAGGGATGTTGTGACCCAGATTAAATCAGCGAAAGATATTGATGCTATTTATCTGTCCTATCGTATGTTCAGTGAAGATGGTGTGACTCTGGATGATCACACACGTGAAGACATAGAAAAGAAGCTAGGAGTACCCATCTACATTCACCATGAAGATATGGCGGAGATATTAAAACCTTGGGCCTGAGACTACCCATTGTTGCTATCGTTGGCCGACCGAATGTCGGCAAATCTACCCTGTTCAATCGCATCGTAGGGAAGCGGCTCTCTATTGTGCATGAACAGGAAGGCGTGACCCGGGACCGGGTGGCAGTGGAAACCGATTGGGCTGGACATGACTTTTACCTGGTAGATACCGGTGGCTACATTCATCAGAGTGAAGATATTATCGATAATGAAGTGAGAAAACAGGCCCTACTCGCAGTGGATGAGGCTGATGTCATTATGCTCATGGTGGACACAGTTGTGGGGATCACTCGGGAAGACGAAGAGATCGTCAAACATGCGAAAAGATCAAAAAAGCCCCTGGTATTGGTAGCAAACAAGGCTGACAACGATACTCTGGAAAACCAGAGTCATATTTTTTACCAGCTTGGTTTAGGAGAGGTCTTTCCGATCTCTGCCCTGAATGGTCGCTCGGTGGGTGATGCCCTGGATAAGGTAGTATCTACCTTTGGCGAGATCCAGATCGAGGAAGAGCTTGACGAGGATGCCATCCGCTTTGCCATTGTCGGAATGCCCAATGCTGGCAAATCGAGCCTTACCAACGCACTCCTGGGGGTAGACAGGCAGATCGTGACCGACGTACCGGGCACCACCCGGGATTCCATTAATACAAGTTTCAAGTATTTCGGCCAGACCTATGAAATGATCGATACTGCCGGTCTGAGACGAAAAGCCAAGGTGAATGACAGCATTGAATACTTCAGCTCCATACGAACACAACAGGCTATCAAAAGCTCTGATGTGGTCATTGTTCTTATTGATGCTGAGAAGGGCTTTGTTTCCCATGATGCTCGTGTTATGGAGGAGATCATCAAGGCTGGTAAGGGCCTGATCATCGGGGTCAATAAGTGGGATCTGATAGAGAAATCCACGAACACGATGCGAGATTTTAAGCAGCAACTCATCGATGATATGTATGAACTACGGCACTATCCGATCCAATTCATATCGACTCTGGAGAGAAAAAGGATCTTCAAGCTTGTTGACCTGGTAAAGGAGATCCACGAGGAACAACAGAAGCGTATTCAGACCCGGCAATTGAACCTGTTTCTGATCGATCTGGTCGCTCGCCTTCAACCCCCGTCTCCCCACGGCAAAGAGGTAAAACTGAATTATTGTTCCCAGGTGGCGGTGAAGCCTCCGGTGATCGTAATCTTCACCAACCATCCTGAACTCATAAAAACCTCTTACAAACGTTATCTTGAAAACCATTTCCGGGAGAAATTCGGCTTTATTGGTGTCCCGATCAGGATCGCGTTCAGGCAGAAATAAGTGTTTCAGCGACTCATATTATCTATCCTGCTTGCAGGCATGGCTTTTGGTCAGGCTGGTTCAGCCATCAAGTGCGGATTCCATGAGAGCAAACAGACGGAAACGTTGGCAAAGGTCAGTGCTGATCGAGGCTTTGATTACCTGGATGAGTCTGCTCTCAGTCCAGATGGCCATTTCAGGATCCACTTTACAAGAAGTGGTGTGCATGCCGTATCCGGTTATTTGGAAGCCGGAATTCCTAACTTCATTCAGGAAGCCGGGATCGCAGCAGATTCAGCGTATAAGCTGATCGTTGATGAACTGGGATTCCTGCCCCCCCTCGCTGATGACGGAGTGGATGGTATCGAATTAGACATTTACGTAGTTGATATGAAGGAGAATTATGGTTCCGTCTACTATGGCATGACATCCTTCCCCAGTTCGTTTACTACACCCTATTCAGGACTACCGACCTATCTGGAGATCGATAATGATTATGTCGAGCCACAATACGCAACCAGTGGTCTCGCCGCCCTGCGCGTGACCATTGCTCATGAATTCTTTCATATGGTCCAGTTGCGGTATGCACACCCGTTTTCACCTTACGATTCAAATCCATATTGGTACGAGATCAGCAGTACCTGGATGGAAGAAAAATGCTATCCGGAGGTGAATGATTACCATGCTTATGTAGCTGATAATTTTTATCAGACAAGTTTCCCAAACCTTGAAGATCCTTCAGCAGGGTTTCGCTATAGCTACGGGCATGGATTGTTTGGGCAGGTCCTGGATATGGAATACGGATATTCCGGGAGCAAGCATATCATGTTGGACATTTGGGAAAATCTGAATGATCAGGAGGCCACTGATAATCTTCAGAAAGTATTGAAATCCACACGGTGGAATTCAAGCCTGGCAGATGCTCTGGGAAAATACACGCTATACAATGTTTTCACCGGATCTCGAGCAATTGAGGGTCAGTATTATCAGGATGCAGCGCAGTTACCTGAGGTCAAGACCACGAATGAGAGTCTGCCCGCTCTGCTGCCATTTGAGTATGAGGTCCTCCTTGAGCCACTTCAGATGCGGTATAAGCGATTTACCAGCTATGAATCACGAAGAATATTTCTAAGGGGAGAAGATCTGACTACAGATCAACGTGTTTACCTGACCAAGACCAATTCGAACCTGGGCTCAAGCTTACTGGGTGCAGTCACAAACACATGGTTGGGTGGCGGAGATGTATTACAGAATGACTATATGATCCTGCCAATGGTCAACGGGAATAGATCAATATCAGCCACTTTTTCATTACATTTTGAGGCAACTACAACAGAAAATAAGCCGAAGATCCAGTCAGTTAGACCAAACCCTGGCTTGCTGGCTACTTCAGCTGGTGCCGAACTTATCCGGGCGAGTATTGTTATTCCCGAACCGGGGTATCTAAGAATAAATATATATGATATTAGAGGCAGGATCGTTCACACTCAAAGCGAGTATCTGCTTGAAGGGGTGCATTTGGTAGACCTGGATTTACCAGGAACCCTCTCGACTGGAATGTATATTATGCAATCGGTACTAGACAACAGGACATCCACCGCCAAATTCACAATTTATAGATGACGAAGCCTTCTGTATTTCAGCCAGTCCAGACCTGTCAACATCAGATCAAGATAAAATCTTCCCGGTTTTTAGCTGATATCTTTCCCATCCATTCTGAAGAAGAGGTGGAAGAGAACCTGAAAACGGTTGAAAAGCGGGAATATACAGCCAATCATCATTGTTTTGCCTGGAGGCTG
Organism: Fidelibacterota bacterium; assembly: GCA_021734255.1. Lineage (GTDB taxonomy): Bacteria > Fidelibacterota > UBA8477 > UBA8477 > JABMPR01 > JABMPR01. The sequence continues at coordinate 178,663 of JAIPJM010000002.1, forward strand.
GGAACTGGGGATGAAGAGATATGGCGCGTCAGCGATGATGGTGAACCTGCCGGTACTGCGGGAAACCCTATCTACATGGTTTTAAAGGGAGCAGGGCTGACCAATGTTCTGGCCGTTGTGACCCGATATTTCGGAGGCACAAAACTTGGCAAGGGTGGATTGATCAGGGCTTATGGTGGTGTGATCCAGGAAGCGCTCCCCCTTTTGAAAAAAGAAGCCTTTATTCCCATGCAATTATTATCCTGTTCAACGGATTTCGAGCATTCCAGTCTTGTATTTCGGCTGATTGAGAATTTTGATGCAGAGCTGGTCGATCAGACGTATGAGGATACGGTAACGATCACCTTGAGGGTAGATCGATCGAGAGCCAATACCTTTGCCTGGGAATTGCATGAACTATCAAATGGCAGTATCAAGGCAATGTTCATTGATGATTTGGAGGACCAAGCTTGAAGGGTGTTTCTTTACTGAAAACCGATTCACACTCATATTGGATGGAGGAAGCATTTCGGGAAGCAGAAAAAGCGTACCATAAGGGAGAAATACCTGTTGGTGCACTCGTGGTGTTGAATAATCAGGTCATTGGTCGCGGACATAATCAACGGGAAGCGCTGAATGATCCTACCGCTCATGCCGAGGTGTTAGCCATCACTGCAGCTGCCAATCATGTGGAAGATTGGAGATTGACAGATACGACGCTCTATGTGACGCTTGAGCCGTGTCCCATGTGTGCCGGCGCTATTTTGAATGCTCGCGTGCCCCGGGTCGTATTTGGTGCTGATGATCTGGACCATGGTGCTTGTGGTGGGGCGACCCAGTTGTGCACTGGAAAATTCCTGAATCATAAGGTAGACATTATCGGTGGCATCCTGGAGGCAAAATGTAAAGGGATACTGGATAGCTTTTTTAAGAATAAAAGAGCCTCAAAATAAATTATCCAGTTGGTCGAGTGCGGAGAGGGACCCGCATGCTGCGGGTTTCAGGGATTGACTTCAGCTCACTACGTTCGTTCGTCTTACTCCACGAGCTATCGCTCGTTCCGTTTTGAGCCCTCGTGCAGAAGGACAAGTTCATTTAGGTTCGAATATATGGTTTCGTGGAAGAAGAGCGGAGAGGGAGGGATTCGAACCCCCGGTACGCATAGCGTACGCTGCATTTCGAGTGCAGTGCATTCAACCGGACTCTGCCACCTCTCCATTTAAAATATACGTTAAAACTGTCTAATAACGATCTGGCTTTACTCTAATTCAACCGAACTCTGTTCGTCGCGGCGAAGCCACTAGTGGCGAAGACGGACCACCTCTCCATCTATCAGGCTTGAATATAAAGAGCCCAATTCAGGCAACAATATTTATTGAATCAGCGGGGATGAGATTTAATAGAATTGAGATAGGGTTTGAGTTCCCACCAGGCAATTTCTGCTACTAATATGCTTTGGTCGTAAAGGTAAGCATTTGCCAAATCGTGAGAAAAAAGATTTTGGTGTCTAACCAGGGTGACCAATTCTCTATGTAGTAAATGTCGTGATTCACTCGCTCCTGCATGAGATCCATGTTATCGGTGCCACCCCGATAGCCATTGACGGCAGCCCACCCCGTGATACCGGGCTTCACAAATCTGCGAATTTTGTATTTTGATAATAATTTTGATACTGCTTCATCCTCATCCACCATGTGGGGTCGCGGGCCTATAACACTCATTTCTCCCTTAAGTACATTATAAAACTGAGGAAGTTCGTCCAAATTCGATTTGCGTAATATTTGACCGATCCAAGTAATTCGTTTGTCATCTTTCTTCGTTATTTGCCCATCCCCTGCTGGGTCTCCACCGTTCATTTTCATTGTACGAAATTTGAAGCAGGTAAAGTGATTTCCATCGCGGCCTACCCTTTTCTGTCTGAATACTATGGGACCTCTGGATGAAATTTTTATTAGCAGCCCAGCAAGCAGATAAAACCACCAGAAAAAAGTTGTTAAAACGATAATGGATATCAAAGTATCAATGATTCTTTTACTAATGCGTGCAAATAGATTGTTCAGGGGTTCTTGCCTTATATTCTGGACTAAAAACGGTCCAAAATTCTCCAAGGACTGAGTACGATAGACCTTTTCTGAGGGTCTTTCAATTAATCGAACGCGAGCACCAAATTCCTCTGCGATATCTATTAATGAGTTTAGTAATGGGAATGCATGATGGAAAGATCCAATAGCAATTTCATCTGTAGGGGAAGTGTTAACAGATTTATGCACATCCTTGATTACCTTTTTCTCATTCTGATCATTTGAAATGGTAAGATAGTTAGTGCGATTATACCCTAACTCTGGGTGATGTGAAACCCACATTTTATACTCATCTATTTCACTTGAATTTCCAACAAAAGTTAGAAATCTTGTATTAAACCCCTTTTTTCGGATAGTGGCCAAAAGGGTCCAGCGGATAATTGTCGTTCCTAAGACCGAGAGCCAGCCAGTAAGCAGAAAAAGAAAAAAGGCTCCCCGTGAAATATCATATTTTCCAGTAACGATAATCAGGAGCATGATTCCAAAAAAGAATAGGTATCCAATGCTAATTTGCCTGAGATGCCACTTACGTCCCTTGTTCCGTCTATCAGAGTAGAAGAAGAATACAAACGTCACCCCTATCCAGGAAATTGGTATCAGCTCAATTGGAATGTGATGTTTTTCAACTCCCGGTAACCAGGCATGAGAAGCAAATTGGTAGAGTAGGACTAATAGCACCAGGTCAAGGGCAAGGAAAAGAGGCTGGAAAATAAAATTATATTTTGAATGCATTACTGTTTCAAGGACTCGAATTACTTCAGTGTGATAAAATTAACCATTATTATTTCAATATATCGAATGAATATAAATTTGTTTCAAACCCAATCCCAATCACATTGGCTTTCCGTTCTGGATTATCAACTCGAGGGAAGACCATCTGGGCAGGCGATCCTAAATTTTCTGCAAATTCATATTCATAATAAATGAAAAAGCGTCTTGCACCAATATTATAGGTCACATCAAGAGAAATTTCAAGTTTGTCCTCGGGATAACGGAAAGCGCCAGTGTAATCAAGCAGTCTCACACTATATATTTTTCCATGACGTTCGTAGTTAAAGCTTACAATAGCGCTGAGCATACGATCCAAATATCCGATGTAGAGTAACATATCATCAGAATCCGATCCGCTATGCGCTGCGTACCTCCTTCCATCATAAGTACTATAATCAAATACTTTCCTCCCATACCAATCTGGAGTTCCACGGTGTGGATAATAGGGGCTGGTCATAATATTGGCATATTCAAAGCCAAAAACAATCTCCGGAAATGTAAAAAGTCCATACTTCCTGAACCCAATCACGCTGGCCCCGGAATGGTCGGGGTGAGCCCTCAGATCATACCAGTCCCATCTATGGTCGTTCCAGCCATATTCAAGAAAGATCTTTAAGCGGCTCTCTGGGAAGATCATGGAGATAAACAGAGCTAACGTCTGATCATCCAAATCAAAAACATCTACAGGGTCCTCAACCCCTGCCTTTTCCCAGAGTGACTCTTTGAAAAATTCCTGGAAAGGGACCAAAGCTGCGTGTTGCCAGGTCACATCTTGATCATAATCGCCACCACTCAAGAAAGTTCGGGTTCCGCCAAGTGTAATCACGGGATTGCTGTAGTAAGTTAACGAACCAAGCATCCCAGTGAAGAATGGCTCATAAATATTCTTGTCCAGTCTGGCAAAGATATACCGAAAATTAATCCCAAGGCTTTTCCATCTTTGCTCTTGTAGTGTCCCGAGAACAAGGTGGGGAAATCCGCTGGTATTATTCGTCATGTTCAGGGTCGTGTGAATTCCTGGCCCCCACCACATGGAGGCATTGGAGTATCCTCCCCCCAAGCCCTTCCAGTGAATATAAAGTTGAGTTTGTCTCAATCGAAGTTCCCGCAATGCTCCTTCGCCTTTTCCTGGACCATCGTTGAGCACATTGAATTTCTGATTGACCTCACCCGCTTTCGAGGGGATATGATGGACGTGGTAGGAAGTGAACGGACGATTAGAGGCGTACTGATAGTATGGTTCAACAGCAAGGTAAAAGTTCTTATGCTCAAAGCTCATCCTGATGGAACTAAAAAGTGTCGTACCCTTCCCCACCCACAATTCGGCTGAGTTCTCCAAATTAGGAACGTTATCGTTATAGTAGAACTGTCCCAACGCTGTCATTTTCAGAGATATTCCTGCCTCTGGTCTAGTCCTGAGAAATGGTCTAATTGCTAGATTTTGATGAACCTCTGGAGATGCTAGCGTTTGTTGCTCTAGTCGAACTATATCAGATGGATCTGCCTCTACAAAACTGGAATCCGCATTGACGGGAGATATTAAACAATAGTGAAACAAGTGCAGCAGTGCTAAACGAAAACTCAACTGTTTAATTCTTGATGCTGATATAGGCACTAATCGATTATTCATCTTTGATCATATTAAATCCGGATATCGTTAGAATTTAAGAACCAATCGTAGGTCTTCCGAATCCCAGCGGGAAGACTGATCTGATGTTTCCAGCCTGTTTCGTGTAGTAAGGAGACATCAAGCAGCTTTCTAGGTGTTCCATCAGGTTTTGTGCTGTCGAAGACCAAATCACCCTGAAACTGGACGATATCCTTTATCATCAGGGCAAGTTCCTTTATCGAAACGTCCTCTCCGGTACCAATATTAATGTGAGTTACCTTGAAGTTGTCGTATAGTTCCTCTGCATGCACATTTTCCATGATATGAATGCAGGCATCTGCCATATCATCAACATGCAGGAATTCGCGCATTGGATTTCCAGACCCCCAAACCTCTACATTACTTGAACCTGATAACTTTGCATCATGAAATTTCCGTAGGAGGGCAGGAAGTACATGTGAGTTCTTCAGCTCAAAATTATCGTTGATCCCATATAGGTTGGTAGGCATCACGGAAATAAAATTATCATCATATTGCCTGAAGTAACTCTCACACATTTTAATACCTGAGATTTTTGCTATCGCATAAGGCTCATTTGTGTATTCAAGTGGACCCGTTAGTAGGTATTCCTCTTTTATCGGTTGGGGTGAAAGTTTAGGGTAAATACAGGATGAGCCCAGAAAAAGTAGCTTTTTTACACCGTGTGTGTGGGACGCATGAATAAGATTATTCTGGATCGAGATATTTTCATAAATAAAATCGGCTCTAAAAGTGTTATTGGCAAGTATACCACCCACTTTTGCAGCAGCATCGATTACATAGTCGGGCTTCTCTGATTCAAAAAAGGACTGAACCGCGTTCTGGTCGACCAAATCCAATTCGGGATAGTTCCTGGTGAGGATATTAGTGAAGCCACGATTCTCTAAGTTTCGCATGATCGCAGATCCAACCATACCCTTGTGACCAGCTATATAAATCTTGGAATTCTTTTCCATCTGGGTATCCTTCTACTCTCTATCTTGAAACTTAGGGGATCGAGCATTTCTAGAAGAAATTTTCTGAAAGTCCGCCGAAACCATTATCTTGACCAATTTATCAAATGACGTTACTGATTCCCAGCCCAGTTCCTGTTTCGCCTTCGAAGGGTCCCCAATGAGTAGATCAACTTCAGTCGGACGGAAATATTTAGGATCGATGGCAATGACAGTGTCACCCGACCTAGCAGCGTGAAAGTTAGATACAATCTGTTTCTGCTCAGTGCCCAAGTCCGTTGCATCAATAGTCTGAGTTGAGCCTAATTTGCCTACTTCCTGCTCACCTTTTCCTAACCAGTCTATATTCAAACCAAAGTATGCGAAGGATACTTCCACAAATTCTCTGATGGAATGAGTCTCACCGGTAGCAAGCACAAAATCATCTGCTTTGTCCGTCTGCAGCATCCGCCACATACCTTCGACAAATTCAGGAGCATATCCCCAATCGCGCTTGGCATCAAGATTCCCCAGGTACAGAACATCCTGAAGTCCTAGAATGATCTTTGAGGCTGCCACCGAGATCTTCCTTGTAACGAAGGTCTTCCCGCGTCTTTCAGACTCATGATTGAAGAGAATTCCATTTGCAGTGAAGAGATTGTATGCTTCCCGGTAATTCTTTACGATCCAAAATGAATACAGCTTTGCTGCAGCATATGGAGATCTCGGATAGAACGGTGTCATTTCAGTTTGCGGGATCTCCTGCACTTTGCCGAATAGCTCTGATGTTGATGCCTGGTAAAACTTTGTCTTAACTCCAGTTTCTCGTATGGCATCCAGAAATCTCAGGGCTCCCAAACCAACGACTTCAGCAGTGTATTCCGGGACCTCAAAACTCACTTTTACATGAGACTGAGCTCCAAGATTGTATATCTCACCTGGGTTTGTTCTCTCAATTATTCTATTCAAGTTAGAAGAATCCGTAAGATCCCCGTAGTGCAGAAAAAGTTTCCTGTTCAGAATTGAAGGATCCTTATACAGGTGGTCTATCCTGAATGTATTAAAACTGGAAGCTCTCCTGATTATGCCGTGAACCTCGTACCCTTTCGCAAGAAGTAGTTCCGCCAGATAAGATCCATCCTGTCCAGTAATCCCAGATATTAATGCTACATGTTTCATACTAATTCCTCTAAAATATGTATCCCACTTAATTTGATTGGCAGATCAGAACTTCAAACCATTTTCATCCCAGAGAGGATGAGTATTCAAATTTATTGATTTAGATCAATTCTGTAGTGAAGGGTGGATCAGGACAAACTTTGGCCATCGTTGTCTGCATACCAATCAGCCAATGCAGATTCAAGGTCATATTCCAGATCATGCCCCGCGTTTTTCAGCTTCTCACCGTTAATATTAGTGGAGAATAAAAGCTTTGATATTCTATCGGGATGGAGGGGAGTCTTCTTGCCCATAAACAAACTGATGGTGTGAGCCATTGTGCGCAACATCCAGGCAGGAACTAGTGGGACTGTTTTTGTTGTGCCCGTTACAGATGAAATTGAATGTACGATATCCTGGATTGAATGGGGATGTGGATAACACATGTTATAAAGGTGAACACCTGGGGGTTCATTTTTTGCCATCTCAACCATCAATCTGGTAAGATCTTTTACATAAATGGCAGCTTTCCTTGTGTCCTTTCGCCCTGGATAGAAGAAATAGCGTTTCTTTAATGCTTGATACAACCTGGTGAAATTCCCACCTTCCCCCATACCAAATACGACTCCTGGTCTCAAGATGATAAGTCTCCGGTTTTCTGGATCTCTAGCCTGCCAACGTTTGTGTATCTCTTCGGCAACTAGTTTCGATATACCATAGGGTGAATTTGGGGTGGCTAAATTGGACTCATATTTTTCAAATTCTGTAGGTCCATACGGGGCAATTGAACTTGTAAATACAATGGTATTGATATGGTGCTCATGCGCGAAGGTACAGACATTTTCGGCGCCACGGATATTCGTCTCAAAATATTCATGATCCTCGTGCCCAGGTGTTTTGTGTATTGCTGCCAGATTATATACGACGGTATCCTGATCAATGCCCCCGATACCGGATATCTCGTTTCGGACATCAATATTCAGATAATCCCTAGCTTCATCAGTAGGAGCAACAATATCTGCAATCAGGGTTTTGTACTGCAAAGCGCGCAGGGTGTTGAACAGGTGGGTGCCAATAAATCCTGCTCCCCCAAATATTAGAGCTTTTACCACTAATGTATCCCTCCAGAGTTTTAAAGCGAGGTCTATTTATACTAGTTTTTTAATTATTCCAATAGTTTTTCAAACCTATCAGCAATGCTGGTTATCTCGAAATTATCAGTGGCGTAATTTCTGGCATTATGTCCCATTTCCTTTAATTCAGTAGGGTTTTGTCTAAGCCTTTTAATCTGTAAAGTGATATCCGAAATGTTCTTTGAAGGAATGACCCTGCCTGCATGGTTCCTAGAGGTAATCCTGGCGCTCAAATTATCCTCTGGCATAATTAGGATTGAGGGTTTTGCTGCACAAAATCCTGACCAGACCTTTGATGGTACACTGAATTTGCTGGCATCAGGCTCCAACAAGACCAGAAGCAGGTCTGCTGTCGCAAGTATCTGGGGAAGTTTATCAAATGGTTGGAGCGGAAGCACGATAAGATTGTCCAGATTGTCACTCGCTTTGGCATCAATTAGAAAATCATACCCATAGCCGTCAGTAACCGTCAGAATTCTCAAGTCTGTCATGTCCTGAAGCTTCCTGGCAAGATCACTGATTATCATGGGGTCATGCTTCATTCCCAGTGTGCCGCTATAGACGATGTTAAAGGTGTCCTGCAAGACCATTTCCTTCGAGAACTCATTCTCTTTCTCCAAAACCGGAATGTGCTCCAGTGGAGACCAATTGGGTATAACACTTACAAGCTCCTGAGGGATTCCCCAATCTTCAAGGATTCTTTCAAAACTCTCATCAATGACAATGATATGATCGGATCTTCTCAGAGCCTGTACTTCAATTAGTTTGAATAGGCGACCTATTATTCTGCCAACAAATCCCAGCTTGTCCTTCAAGATCGAAGATGCGGCTATACTGATAATGTCCTGGAGCCAGAAGATGAACTTGATTCCCTGCTTTTCGCAGTGCTTCGCGATCCTCCGCTGAGCGGCAAGAGGCGTATTCGCAGAGATGACAATATCTGGTTTTATCTCCTGAACCAGATCGACTACCTCTTGTCCATATCTCGATTCAAGATTCCATCTTTTGAAATAGCTTTGCTTATCAATCGAAGGAAGCAAGATATCAGTCACTCTGACCTTGTCCAGAGTATTCCCTGAGAATGCCTTTGGTCCTCCACTGGCACTGGTATAGCAGACATACATCTCGAATCCGCGTTTGCTGAGCTCGGTAACTAGATCTACCTCAAAGGGATATCCGCAGTAGTCATTCAAGAGGATCTTCATCGTCTACCAGTCCATATCTTTTTCGTAACCAAGATCTATAAGCAGTTGCCCGGCTCTTTCTTTAAACTCAGCTTTGTGTTCAGGAGTGAAATATTTTTTCCATTTTTCTGTGCCTCCACTGCGGAAGGTATGGCTTTTTTGAGGGTTAATATTCTTCAATGCAGCAGTTACTGTCGAAGTTAGATCAACCTCATAATTGCACTTATTGCAAAAATTCATCACAATTTTCTCTACTACTGCTTGCCTTTGGTCCGCTACTAGGTCCTCGTATCTTACGCTGTATACTTCGCTCTCTTTGAGCCAGCCAATATATTTTTGGAAACGTCCATTGATATCTAAGTAATCTATCGGTGTGCTGTGATATGTATTACCCATGATCGAAAACATGATTCTGTCTTCCAGCGCTTTAAATTTCCTAAAATATTTATGCAGTTTATGAATGCGATTCATGTCATACAAGTAATTTGCTTCAGAGATCACCACATCACGAGGATCTCTATAAATAAAATATTGAACCACGCGTCTTTCGCTCAGGTAAGATGCCAACTCAGGTGAATGAAACTGGTGACCCCGTATCAATTCACCCGGTATAACCTGTTTTTCGTACTTTTTTATAATCTCTTGATTGGTTCGCACCCTCTGTGTGAAACTCGGCATTGAGACGATGAATGTCTTATGGTCCTCCACGTAAGGAAAGATGCTAATAATCTGGTGCAGGAGGTGCGTACCACTTTTGGGAAATGAATTAATCAGAACAATTGGCTGATTTTCGTCTGACTTTAATATTACTTTTTTTATTTTGCTTAATACTTGGGAAAATTTTCGACTAATCTGAGCTATCATGCGTGCGTATCCTGTTCGACCCTAGAGTACTAACCTATGGTTGCCAATAGTTGATGATTGATCACATCACGGGAGAATTTAGATAGATATGATTCTCGTGCTGCGAGGGCAAATCGCTCCCACTTCTTTACATCCCACATTTGAATGATGGCTTGAGCAATGTCCTCTGGATTCTTTTTTTGCACCAGTAAGCCATTTAAACCGTGCTCAATCACCTCAGGAATTGATGCGTGGTTGGTTGAGATCACTGGTGTCCCAGAGTTAAGCGCTTCCAATATCGACCTGGGTTGAGCTTCGACGGGATAATATGTGGGCAACACAAACACATCTGCATTCGAATAGATTTCTTTCAGCTCTCTCCGATCCTTTATCGGGGACAACAGATTAAATCTCTTTGGTGAAGGAAGCTGCTCAATTAGAGACATAAAGTCATATTTATCTGTACTCCGCATCCAGGATCCTATCAGGGTTAGATTAATATTATATTCATCAGGGATAGCAGCTACAGCATGTGTCAGATCCAGGTACCCTTTCGATTTTATCATATTACTCACATAGATCACGGAAAGTGATTTCCTATTTTTACGCTCTGATATCTTTCTAGAAATCTCACTATCATTGAACACAATCTCCTCATCAATCGTGTTGGAGACAACGGTAATGATGTTGGGATCTACAATATTCTTGAACGGCAAAGATAAGAATTCACTTAATGCAATAATCTTCGATAGGCCTTTTAAATACTGAGCCTTCAAGGGGAGATAAGTCTTATCAAATAACTGGTGGTATTTGCCTGAGCGGATATGGATAATTACTTGAACTTTCCTAATCCTCGCAAATCCAATGATTGCCAAATCTCGAAAGTACCCACTAATGGAACTACCCGGCACAAAGTATAGATAATCATGTGATTTTGTGAGTAGAGACAGCAGGCACGTAATCAAGCTCCCTAGATAAGCACCACCTAGTCTGAGCCTTGAGGTCTGTAGGGTCCTGTCCATCTTAATAGCTTCAATTTTAGTCACTTCATGATGCTTCATAAATGTGCTATGGACCAGACTTGTGCCAATTGTTTCACCGGTAAATGGAGGTGGAAAACGTCCGTAGAATAAAATCTTTTTTTTGGGTGAATTCCCTTGTGTCAACATCTATTCCTAGCCAACGATTATTAGTTTAATCCTCGTAGATTATCCTACTGAAGTTCTTGGTTCACCCCTCCTCAAATGGGAATCAGTGCTTTAATATATACTTAACCCCGCCATGAAACTCTCTAGATATTGTAGGTCTTCCTGAGAATACAGGTCACGATAATGATTGTTCCGGTCGTCACTTACAAATTTGTAATCTGCTTTTCTGTTTTTTCGACCGTACCTTTCTTCAACCCGACTCATCGATTCTTTTGAACTCATCTCAGCTGCTTGCTCAATTTCAGCCACAGAGAAACCAAGATCAAACTGCTGGCATATTTTCATGATAGCCTGTGAAGGGTCATGTACAATATCTTCGTATCTATAGCAAAGTGTAGCTCGGTCTTTCCATGAATTATAGTGTGATAGCCACTTCTTCATTCCCCTTTTCTCATCCCTAAGAAACTCACCAAACGTGACTTTCTCAGGAAGAACTTCATTCCCAAGTTGATACTTATAAAAGCTGGGAATGCAGTCAAGAGGATTACGAATGATCAGCAAAGAGCGCAAGGGATAGAACAATAGCGGCGTATACGCTTTGTGAGTCTTTATCAGGTGAACACCATTGATTCTTGTTATTTTTCCCTGCCCATACTCGTGCATATGATCATTCACAGAATTGAACGTTGCGAGATTTGGAAACTCATACTTTTCTTTTAAGAGGTTATAAAAAATGAAACGTATCCAGGTATTCCCAGATTTTGGGTAGGAAGCTAAAAGGATGTCATCTGCTTTGACAGCTATTCGATCGTGTACATGGGACAACAATTTGTGTACAATAAGATTAATGAGTTCGATACCTCCACTTCCGATGTGCAAAATAGTTAAATATCTGATTAGAACTCAGTGTTAAAATAATATTCAGAACACTTTTTACACTAATCTTGGTACGAATGGATTTCCAGAAATATTCTCTGGATCTTTTTAAGTCATCATATCTGCGATAATAAGTACCTATGATATTGTAGGTTTTGGCCCAATAGGCATTTGTAAATAGCTCCAATTCGGGTGACACAGACAATATTTTTTCAAAGTATTTTGAATAGTGTTGTTCGACCAATTCGATATTCTGCGTCATAGTGGTCGACTTATTGTGAACCCTATATACAACGAGTTCATCAGGAATACTGTGCATTCTAGCCTTAGCATCGATCAACCTGAACAGCAGTTCATAGTCATGACATCGTACCATTGCTGCATCGAAACCACCAATTTGTTCAAAGAGATCCTTGCGAATGACTATGTTGGAATTGACGTGTTGAAAATTACGCAAGAATAGCGCTTTCTTCATCTCATCCTCTGTCCTTAGTTCAGTCCACTCGGAGGAAATTCTCATGCCGTGTTCATCAATATTGTACCCTCCTGTGAGCGAGACATCCAAGGCATGTTTATTTATAGCAAAAAATTGACGTTTGAGCTTTTCAGGTAGCCAGTAGTCATCTTCATCACAAAACGCAATCCAGTCTGATTTTGCGGCCTGTGCACCAATATTTCTTGCTATGGGACTGCCGGAATTCTTGTCCAACTGAAGGATTCTAATACTTGCATCATTGTGCTTCTTGTGAATCTCTTCATATATTGAGTCAGATTTCTCATCTGGACTACAATCATCAACGATAATGATCTCATTTACCCTACTAGACTGATTCACAATACTTGCAACCGTAGTTGCTAAGATATCGGCATCAGGATTGTAGGAGGGAATGATCACTGATACGGTCATACATATGCCTTCCTAGATACATACCAATCGAGAGATGAAATCCTAACCACAAAAAAATGTCCGGCGATCCTGGAAACGTCATAAAGTAGAGCAAGTCCGTTGCCAAAATTAGATTAATAGACCCTATAAATATGTACGGTGGGTCATTTGAGGAGTTTAACTTCGAGTTTACCCACATCACCCTCAATACATTATAAACGGTGGCGATAACTATTAGCAAACCACCCCAAATGGCAACCTGTAAATACACATTATGCACAGTTGCATTGGTGTCATCAATATACTTTCTCTTTCCGAATGAATATCGTCGGACATCAAAACGGGTATCCTCACCAGGTCCCCAACCGAGTAAAGGTTTTTCATATATTTTTGTTAGTGCACTACCCCACAGAATAAGTCGATACTCCACAGACCGATCTTTGTCAAAATTATTTATAGACACTAATCTCTGCTCATACTTTTCAATCAGTGCTGAATTGAATAAACCAATCAGAGTGACAGCCATAACGAATGTTAATAGAAAAACTTTGTGCTGTCTGATCGAGAAATAATATTTAAAGGTATGAAAACTGAGCAGTGCAAGTATTAGAAATATAGTTCGTGTATTGTCAATTATAATTAGGAGCAATGAGATAGGAAGTATCAGATAAGTCAGCACTTTTTGATAGGTTGTTTTCTCCTGAATCGTTGATACGGCTATGAGAAAGAACAATGCTGCTAAATGGTCAACCCGATCAAAGACATTGATATTATCTGTGGAATTCCCAATTTGATGTAATCGCTGAAACCAATTACTCTTCAATGCAACCTCATATAAAAATATGAAAAGAGTGCGAACACCGTGGATGCCTAACCAGATGTTAATCATGGTCTGTAACCCACCCTTTTCATGCTCAAAAGCCACTTCCAATAAAAGGAAGAGCAAAAATGCATTAAAGAAAATGATACTATCCAGAGAAACATCCTGGTTGATAAGTAGACCGCGCGTAAGGATTAACACACCTACTAATAATACTATACTTAAACTTGCTCCATACACTACTCGATATCTCTCATAAATCTGTCTTGCCTTTTTAAAATTCAAAATTATCCAGAGATCTAAGACAAATACGCTTAGATAAAAAATGTGAACTTTAAGATTCCCAACGGCAATTGGATCAAGTATGGGTAAATATCCATGGAATAATCTCCAAAGCGACATCACAATCACAAATAGATAGAGATAAATTTTCATAACACTCTGTTTACCTCACGCTGGAAATTCTTAACTACCATTGCATAATGATTTTTAGCATTGGTTCCCATTTCTTTTAGCCGGGTAGGAGAATTCATGAGGTTGATCAAAGTCTCCCTTAGCGCTTCCACATTAATAGAATAAATGGGATACTCGCTTTCTTCATCATCGAGAGTAGCGGATACGCACATTCCATTTTGTCCATCAATTACAATTTCATTCATCGGGCTAGCGTCAGTCGTGACCACCGGTACACCCACACTCAATGCCTCGATTAGAGATAGCCCATATCCTTCAACCTTCGAGGGGTAAATTGCTAAGTGACTACTCTCCAAATATTTTTGGTATAGACGGTCGTTAACATGTTTTTCAACAACTAGAATATTATTGTTATGTTTTGCTAACTCAATCAAATGCTTTGTGTAATTATTCTTCTGTATCAGAAGAATCAGTTTATAACTAGTATCAACTTTGTCAAGCGCGGAAATCAGGTATTCAGTTCCTTTCCTTCCCACACCGTTATAGAGTACACCTCCACCACCAGCAGCATGAAAAAGAATAATTTCACCCTGCTGTAATATTTCGCTCTTTCGGTTTGAGTTTGGTATTATTGCCGAAGGAAGCTGTAAATAAGCTATTCCCATCCCCTCATATGTTTCATGGACCATTTTTTTTGCCACTTCACTTTTCACAATCACTATATCCACTTGATCTTTGATCGTTGATAAATTGGATTTGTCAAGCATCTCATGATTTACCATAAATACAATTTTTGTATTGTACCGCCTTTTGATTTCCAATAACGGCTTCACTAAATACACAGGGATTTTTTCGAGAATCAAAATGCTGTTGATCTGCCGTAATTTTTGTAATGAATGAAGTGAGATAGTTCGGATATGGGGAAATGATATCAGGAAAAAGTAGTTATACTTGTACCATAAGTATAACTTTTTGAATCGTTTGTGTTTCTCAGCAAATACATACGGCAGAAGGCGCACTTTTCCAGATACGTGATTGGCAAAAATTACGGCATCCCAAAAAAGACCCTTTTTTTTATTTCCTGATCCGATGATGATGGTAGTCTTCAAATCGTGTAACCAAAGGTTTCAGCTGTATCCCCACAAATACTTAAAATGGTATCCCATTCATTTTGCTGTAGGTCCTCTTTTGAGAATGGGACTGCCCTCTTTGTGATATTCACTTTCCTATCCTTAATCACTATGAATGCTTCTTCGTTGATGGGTGTAATTCCAAGAGATTGACATAATTCCAGATATTTTTGGTATTGGGTGGTTATGCTCTCTAAATAGATGACTGGTCTATTTAACTCGGTGATCGAACTATAGTAACTATTCCAATAGTTGCAAACTGCAGTGAGTCGATTATTTTTGCCACAAGCAAGCTGCTGACCAATATCTGTTCCAAATGCATCTTTATGGGTAAAGGTATCCCGATTTAATATTGAAATTATCGTATCAACCGGATTTCGAATAATAAAATATATATTGTTCGTTATGAGTTGAGATACTTGAAGGTGCATGTTGCGTAAATAACTATTCACTTCACAGTATACCATCCCACTGTTATCGTGTAGAATAGAATTGATCTCGGGGGTTTTCTGAAACTTGAGAAAATTCCCCTGATCTTCATTTGAGTAGGAGTTCACACCTGCATACCTGTCAAATCTCCCCGGTTCATGATGCGAAACTGCATCTGTTGATTTATTAATTAATCCTGACAGAAATTTTGTACCACTTCGCCCCATTCCTGTGATGAGTCGATAGTTAGTATCATCCAGAGGGGCGTATGTGCCAGGTGATCTGAGCCACTTCTTAATTCTGAGCCTATATGCCTGCGTATAATACCTATCTCTTAATATTTTCTTAATTTTCATAAACTATGTCGCCAGGGATTTTATGATTCGACGATCACCCAAGTACCTATCATATAACAAAACAGAGCAAGCATAAACCGCAGGCGCAAGTACCACTCTTGATGACATGCTTAGTCCCATTGTCCGTGTTAATATGTCAATAGCATAGGCAAAAATCAATGAAGATAATGATACAGTAAATAACGTTGTCAATATTGTTTTAATATATACATAGCGTCGTGTGTGCACCAAAGTCATGACTAATGCACTGACGATAACTGGAAAAATGGCAATGATAGCTGCACCGTACAATCCAAAAACTGCTATTATCATTTTCGAGAACACAATATTTATTACTGTGGCACTCACAATCACACCGAGCATCAAGCTGTTATGATCATATGCCTGAGCGATATACTTATGACCAAAAATTTGCGCAAGCGGTATTATTAATAGCATTGTAGCTATGGTAGCAGATTCTAAAAAAGCGCTTGTGTAAACAATGTCAAATATCTCATGCATAAAAATTAATAAGAAAGCAATGACAGGGATTAAAATGCTGATCTGTTGGTTGATTACCTGGGTCGATAACTCCTTCAGCTTATTTGGATCCTCTTCTGAACGTAATCGTTTAGTAGATACACGCGATTTGATATCGATAAATGTACTAAAAATTGGGGAGATACTCTTCCCAGTTGCATAAATTCCATACTCGACAGGTGACAATAGCAAAGTAACAGCTATCTGATCATACTTCCTTCCCACACTACCAACAATTTTATTTATCCCTAGAGGTAGTGTATACCTTAGTATTGAGTAAAATGTACTAAAGGAGAGTGAGTTTGCTTCAGCTCTATAGAAGAGAAATTCTTTCATGCTCAATGCAATTTTTATCGAGTGTAAAACAATCAGAACCAACAAAATATCATATACACTAGTTAAGAAGATTACCGCAAACAGGATGCTAGCTCCGCGCAGTATTTGATATGCAAAATTAAACTGGATGAACAAATTTGGTTTATCCGAGAGCATCAGATATTCATCATATAAGATTGATAGCGCGTAACTATACGCAGTGAGTAATAGAATTATTGTTTGATGGAATAGAATACCATCGATTGCAGAGTGAATATATGTCAGGATGAGGGGTGACATCACAATAAACACCAAGGTGACAAATAAATAATACCACCGCATAAGAACTGGGAGGGGATATTCGGTAAAGTAATATATTGACTCTCGCATACCGAATGGGAGCAAGAGTCCAATAAACATATAGGTAAACATGAGCTGACGATAGTAGCCATAATCCTCAAGGGACATGAAGCGTATTAGAATAATAGGCAAGAACAACTTTGCGAAAAACTCAAGGTTCTTCCCAATCACAAATCTATTAGTACTCCCCAACATCGCTTAGTAAGATTTTATCTTTATATATTCAACATATGCTTCTGAAGGAAATCCTTCTACGCTGGGCGATCTCCTGAGGGGTTCTCTAATCCCTGCTGACACAACGACCACAAGGGAATCATGCATATTGATGTTGACATTGCTGGCCAGTAGAGTATCGTTCACATACCACTTTATCTCTGTATCTGTCCATTCACACCTATATGTATTGTAATCATATACATCAAAGTCCACTGGAACTTTTCTTCTATTAATCTTGTGTGATGGTTCTCTGGATGGACCTGAGTCTTGCTCGTAGAAAGTGTGGGTATTAAAAGTTAAAACGTTGGGGTTACTCGAATCATTGAATATTTCCACAAAATCGATTTCTTTCCAATAATCATCATTCTTATTAAAAGCCCAGAAGGCTGTGCAAACACCTGGGAACCGTGGATTGGGTTTGATTCGCGCCTCAAAAGTGCCATAAAGGTATTTATTATTACTATAAATTTGCCCAGACAGGTAGCGCTTATTTTTATTGCTTTCTGGATTTCTTTTTGTCCGTAGTAATAGTTCACCTTGCACCAGTTCTACACATTCTTCACGCCAATCCATTTTGCCCCAATCCCATAGGCAGCAGGACCAGGATTCCAGAAATGAACTTTGACTCGAGAAATCTTCGATCACATTGTTTGTGGAGTTCGAAACAACATTTTGTGCTGCAATCGTCGATGCTAAAATATGTAAGTTCACCCATAATATGATATGCTTCTTCAATTGTCTGTTATGTAAACTGAATCACATTTTCTAAGTATTTATAATTAATGGCACTTATACAATGGCTTATAGTTAATATTCAGGAAATTTTAAGAAGAGATTTGATCCGTAGAAGTTTTGAAGATTCTTCCTGTTGAATACGCTTGAATCTATTCCTAGCCAAGGCGATGGAGATTCCAAAGGCCCCACCGAACATGGTGGCAAGGATTACGACTAGTTTTTTATTAGGCTCTTCAGGAAGAAGAGGATGGTTGGGTGGATCAAGGACTTGAATAAATGATTGGGATTGTACCGTCTCAATCTTGGCCATCTCTAATTGTTGCTTTAATGTTGTGAACACACCCACTTGAACATTTATATCTCGTGTCAGTCTTTCCTGCTCTAGCATAAGGGTCGGGGAGTTTTGAATTTGTCTATTCCGCTCTCGAAATTGAAGAAGGTCTAATTCAGATTTTTCCAATTCTTTGCGAACATTTTCAATCCTACTTTCAATAAATGCCTTCTTTTGCATGGATTTATTTAATTTGAATTCTTTCTGCATACTATCGAGTTCAGCCAAAACCAAAGAGTTAATTTGAGTACAAACCCCAGGCTCCTTGCTACGGATTTTCAATATTAGCAGGGGTGAGCTACCATCCTCTACCACTTCCAAAATATTTTCTTTAATCGACTGAATCGCAATCTCCTTCAGCCCTGCCAGACCAAAAGTATTCTCCTCATTTCCATAGTTGATGTAAGATAATAAATCCATTTCTGAGTCGTATATTTCCGAATATACTCGCTTTTCCAACAAGGCTGATGCTAAGCGTCTGCTTTTCAAAATTTGGATATACATTTCTTTAGATGCAAAATCAGTTGATTCATTGTCACCTGGAATGCTAAGTCCAAACTGGGATGCCAGTCCCCTCATTTCCGACATAACATCGCTTCCTTGAGTGGGGAGCAGGGTTGATGACGAAAGATATACTGGTTCAGCAATAAACAGTACATAGACAATTGACAATACACCAAATATGAATGGTACAATTAAGGTAGTTTTTAGATTTTCAACGAAGAACAGTAGAACGTCTAGGGTTGTGATTGATGGAATTGCAGGCTTTGAGTTACTACTCACCTTACTTGCGTTTACACTTTCAGAATAATTCATCGCATTCAACCAAGTTTTCTATTCTTTTTATATATTATCTAGAGAGAACAAATATAATTGTAGCCAATGAGGCCACTATGGACGCAGCGTCCCGAAGCGTTGCAGTCAAGTCAAAGGGGAGGCTCTCTGGTTCGCGATGAACAACGATAATGGACCCCTCAACAACTTTAGGTTTTCGCAGGAACCCCATCACTCTGATGTCACCATTGGGATAGATCACAGAGACATTGCTTTTGTTGGCGGATTCGGTATAGCCTCCGGCACTCTCAATATAGTCATTATATGACATGCCTTTATCGAAATGGATTAGTGCAGGGCTATATACCTCCCCCCTAACTTCAACCGTATTCTTTCTTCTTGGGACCGTTATCTCGTCACCATTCTTAACGCTAACGCTATAATCCTTCAGTACCACCCTCATGTTGTCCCGTTTCAGCAACATACCATCAGGGAAAGCGCGACTTGAAAAACCACCTGCTCGATCAATTATGTTCTGAAGCGATTCATCATTCTTTCTGATCGAATACACACCTGGTATGATCACCTCTCCCTCAATGGTAACTTCTTCAGGCTCATCAAAGAATTCCGATCTGCGAATGATAATTAAATCATAGTTTTGGAGTGTGATATTTTGTGATTCATCCCCTCTGATTAAATCAGCAAGGCTAAAGGACAGTATGAGAGCGTGCTCCCCCTCGGAGTTTTTTCTCAGGATCTCTCCCCGCTCCATATACATACTGGGGAGGAAATTAGGATCGTCAATTCCACCAGCCATTTTCAACGCGTCCAGAACACTCATCGAGTCCTGGTAAACATAGATCCCTGGATTCTTCACTTGTCCCCGAATAGATATTTTTCTCTCCTCTGGCAGCAGATAAGGGACATAAACACTATCTCCAGTTTGACAATTCCAATTATTCAGATCAGATATGTACACAGAATATGCGGTCCGTGGTGTGTCTTCGGACTTCCGCAACGCAAGAGGGTCGATACGTCTAACCATGAGAGGTGATCGAGCAGTTGCCTTGAACCCACCTGAATAGTCAACCAGATCCATGAGCGATTCGACTTCTTTCATCTCATATATACCGCTTCGCCTAACTTCTCCTGAGATATGGACATCTGATTCCCTAACGGGGACAAAAACGACGTCTTGATCTTGGAGTCGTATATCGCTTCCAACTTTCCCCCTGAGTAAGAAGGCATAAAGATCCATTACAGAAACCACCAACCCACCTCGTAAAACTTGTATATTTCTTAAGCTGCCTGTTGTGTCTACGCCACCCACCTGCATTAGCCCAGTCGTTACTGTTGAAAATGGGTGAATAGGATGCATTCCAGGTCCACTTACTTCACCAACAAATTTGACATTGATCGCTTTTAGCTCCCCCAGGGAAAGATCAAAAAATGTTTTCGGGTAGTTTCCCTTCAAAGTAGAGTAAGCACCTGACAGTTTAGCTTTTAACAATCCCTCTGCTTCTGTAATTGTTTTACCCGAGAGATGCACCAAACCCACTCGCTCTATATATATACTTCCAGCGCGACTGATCACGTGGGTTGAGATTAATTCAGTTTCCCCCCATAGTGTGAGGACAACCTCGTCCCCAGGTCCTAATACATAATCGTTTGGTGAAGGCAAATTGTTAAACAATTCAATTGATTGTGATGGTCTAAAAAATGAATATCCGAAATAATCTGATTCATTTGCCTTTTCAGGAATATCTATTTCTGTAAGGGTGGGGCCAGTGTCATCAGGCACATCAATTGTTTCAGCTTCCAATATTGCTTCCTGCTGCTTCTGACTCGCTAATCGCTTTAAAAGCTCCAGATCCTGCTGCGTCTGTCCAGTTATACTGGACATCGTCAACAGGAGGATGACAAAGAGGATTCCCGTACTTCTTAAAAAGGTCCAGTTTCTTTTAGAAACATCCACTATTTTCACAAACCCTCCCAGGCTTTACATCTTTAAATATTTACCCCGTTTCGCTCTGAAAGAGCAGGAATCAAACCTATAAATCTAATCCAGCATCCAAGATACAAGGTTTTTAGTGCGAAACATGGGATATCTTTGGGATTGCAACCTATATCCACATCTGTCCAAAACGATTGAATATCTGGCTTTAATAGATACCCCCGGGCATGCCCGGGGTCCTAGGGGCTAACGCCCCCGCTACGCGAACATCACAAATCCTTGAGGATTTGTCCTGAATCCTGTTCGCCCTGATGTTTCACATATTCCCTTATCGTCTTCTCGTCGAGTC
>JAIPJM010000046.1 GCA_021734255.1 Fidelibacterota bacterium
ATCCACAGTTAATCAGCCTGGATGGTCGCGAGACAGGTGGTGTTATCGATCCTCGTCCTGCTGCAGGTGGACCTGCTTATCAGAATGTTGATACTGTTCCTGCAGATGATTTCTTCCAGCAGACCACATTCAAAGGTGCCTTTGGCTCAACCAACTGGCTGAATGGCTGGAGCTGGTTGGATGAAGTTGGACGCCTCGGCCACGTTTCCACAGATGGAAGCTACGCCGCACATGTTCCAAATTCTGTCAGACTTGTGGGGAACTATCCAAATCCATTTAACCCATCTACGAAGATTCGTTTCGAATTGGTATCTGCTTCTGACGTGGTCATGAGCGTATATGATGTGAATGGACGGCTGGTATCTGAGACCAACATGGGTCAGATGAGCCAGGGCGTTCACGAGGTCAGCTGGAATTCGCAAAGCATTAGCTCAGCGGATGTAGCCACCGGTCTCTACATCTACCAGATCAAGACTGCCGGAGAAGTACTTACTGGGAAGATGATGCTTCTCAAGTAGGATTATCTTTCACACACAGGGGTTTGCCACCCCAGCCCAAGAGACCCTGCCAATTGGCAGGGTCTTTTATTTTTTAGATTTAAAGGTCATTCGGAAAGTACTACCCTTACCAACCAGGCTCTCAACTTCCAGGTAGGCACCATGAATTCGAGTGATATGCTTCACCAGGGAGAGTCCCAGGCCTGTACCGCCCACCTCTCGACTTCTGCCCCGATCTACACGGTAGAATCTTTCAAATATTCGATCTAAATGCTCAGAGTCGATCCCGATGCCATCGTCAGAGATCTCAAGTATTACCTTTTTCCCGTTACTATATGCCCTCAGGGTGATATGACCAGCCTCCTCAGAGTATTTCAAGGCATTGTCCAGTAGATTTCCAAGAGCGTGGGTCATGAGCTTCTGATTTGCATCGATGGTGAGATCAGCTTCAATCTCCTTGATAATGGTCATCTTCTTCTGCTTAACAGACACATGATAGTTTTGAAGGGCACTATCAAAGAGTCCCTCCACGGAGGTTGGTTTGAAATATTTCTCATCCTCATCGGATATCTCTTCAATTCGTGAGAGTTCCAGCAGGTCGTCAATGATCTGGCCCAGACGATCCGCATGTTTTGAAATGATTCCCAGGAAGCGTTCCGCGTTGTCTGGTTCATCAATAGCTCCTTCCTGAAGCGTCTCCACATAACCCTGAATAGAGGTGATAGGCGTTTTCAACTCATGGGAAACGTTGGCAACAAAATCTCTCCTGACTCCTTCCAATTTTTGAATATGGGTTAGGTCTGTGAACACAAGAACGGCTCCAGCAAAGGCGCCCTTCCTTGCTGGCATTTGATTGCCGATGACATTCAGGACTCTCTCTTCTGGCTCAAAAACAGAGATCCGGGTTTGAGTACTTTTCCTTGATTGGAGGACTTTGGTGACGAAGATATTGAGATCTGCATGGCGGATTACCTCGTACAGAGGACGTTTCAGCATCTTTTTAGACTTTAATCCAAACATGGATGCAGCCGCTTTATTAGCGGACAGGATTTCCCCTTCTGGAGAAAGTGCGATCACCCCCTCCGTCATGCTGCTGAGAATAGCGATCTGTTCGTTCTTCTGCTGTGTGACCATGCGAATTCGTTCATAGATCTCATCCGCCATCTCATTCAGTGAGCGGGCCAGACTTCCTAATTCGCGAATATTGGACTCCGGCACCTTCAGCTTCAATTTTCCCCTGGCGAATCTTCTGGCACCAGATTCCATGACCTGAATCGGTCGTGTGATCATGCGAGAGATATACCAGTTTATTAATGCAATGAGGGCGATTATACCCACACCGATCGTAATGAGATCATATTTTAAGGAACGCAGAGCCATATCAAGATCCTCTGTGGAAAATGATGCACGTAAAATGAGATCGGTACTATCCAGGATAATTAATTTGGCATAATAGATATGCTCCTGATCCAGGGTAAAGCTATACCGCTGGCTCCACCCCTCACCACTTACCAGGGCTTGGCTTACCTCTTCCCTGTCATTATGCAGATCCATGTTCTCGGGATCTTCCTCAGAGTCAGCCAACACCACACCATCTATCCCGATAATAGTAATCCGGGTAGAAATCACTGATGATATTTCACGACTAAATTTCTGCAGGGAGGAATAGTCCAGACTATCCTGTTGCGTTAAAATACCCTCCATTAAACTGGCTCTTACCTTGAGGTCATTTGTTTTTTGGTCAAAATAGAAGGTTTCAATCACACCCGATGAAATGGTAATGATCAGAGTGATAGCGATCAGGACCAAAATAATATAGGATGTAAAGAGTTGGGTGATCAGGGCCTGTTTTCTCAAAATATGCTCCTCTGCTCACTGAGTATTTCCTGATTCTCAGATGATTTTCAATATAGGACTCATCCTCAGTCCTATCAATGGAGGATATATATGTTTATTCGTCCTGAAAGAAGGATAAAAGTGATAATTGATTGCTTAAAAGGCTCGATCAGTGATCAGTGTCTTCGAAGAAACGATACCCAACGCCCCGGACCGTCTTGATACAGTCGCCTACTGCACCCAGCTTTTTCCTCAGGCCTACTATCTGGAAATCAACTGAACGGTCTGTAACCGGATAATTATCCCCTCTGATCTCATCGATGATCTGCGCACGGGTGAATACCCAATGGGGATTAGCGGCAAGGAAATAGAGGATCTGGAATTCTGTATTTGTGAGATCCACTGGATCACCATCTACCAAGACTTCACGGCGACCCTTATGGATGAATAAATTCCCATACTCCAGAACACCGTCACCGCTTTTTGATCCTGTTGTTCGCCTCACATTCGCTTTTACACGAGCAGTTAGAATACCGGGACTGAATGGTTTAGTGATATAATCATCTGCACCGATCTCCAGGCCACGCACAATATCTGCTTCTTCACCTTTTGCAGTCAGCATAATGATGCAGATGTCCTCGGTGCGGGCATCATTTTTAAGAATGCGACAGACATCTAAACCATCGATCCCTGGCAGCATAAGATCCAGAACCATGAGGGCAGGATGCTCCTCCCTGGCTAATTCCAGTGCTTTTTCACCCGTTTCGGCACCAAGGGTCTCAAATCCAGACTTATTCAGGTTATATCTGACTAACTCGCGGATATCTGCTTCGTCGTCCACAACCAGAATAAGATTATTGTTTCTATCACTCATCAGCAAAAACCTAATCCAATCTGTTAGATTTTTATGAGTTTTTTACGAGTTTGATACTTTTTTTACGGCTTTAATAATATTCTCAATTGCTCTTTCGACCTGTTCTTCAGTTGTAAATCGCCCCAATGATATCCTTAATGTGCCCAATTGATAATTTAGCGGTACGCCCATGGCCTCCAGCACACCTGAGCCTTTACCATCCCCTGAATGACAAGCAGCGCCGGCAGACACCAGGACATCATCCATAGCTTCCATGATATCCAGCGCCAGAAGGTCCGGAAAACTGATACTGAGTGTATTAGGGAGACGAGCCGTGGCAGCTGCATTGATGCGCAGCAGTGGAAAGGCTTCCTTCATCCTGTGTTGAAGATCGTCCCGCAAGCTTTCCAGCTGAGACATTTCATGGCTGAGTCCAGATCCAGCCAGTTCAGCGGCCTTACCCAAACCTGCAATAAAGGCAATGTTTTCTGTGCCAGCCCGCAAACCGGATTCCTGACTGGCCCCCAGGATCTGCGGCGACAATTTTGTACCCTGCTTGACATACAATGCGCCAATACCCTTGGGACCATACATTTTATGTCCGGCTATGGTGAGGAGATCACAATTCATTTCATCAACCTGGACCGGGATCTTCCCAACGGTTTGTGCTGCATCAACATGTAGAGCTGCACCGGCATCATGGCAGATCTCTGCTAATTCTGAAACAGGCTGAATACTGCCGACTTCATTATTTGCATGCATGACGGAGACAAACACTGTTTTTGATGTGATAATCTCATTTAGATCGGTGGGATTTATGACCCCCTGTTTATCCACTGGTAACAGCGATAGCCTAAACCCCTGTTTTTCGATCCAGTGAGCCACATTCATTATGGACGGATGTTCCACAGCGGAAACGATGATATGTCGCCCCTGATGAGCATACCGTTCAGTCATTCCCTTAAGCGCCAGATTATTCGATTCGGATCCACCTGAAGTGAAAATGATCTCATCACTGGAGCAACGTAAAAGAGCTGCAACCTGGGAACGGGCGCGATCCATGGCCGCATGCGCCAGAGTGCCCAGTAAATGACTGCTGGAAGCATTCCCAAACTCCTCTTCAAGGAAGGGGAGCATTGCCGAACGAACCTTGGGGTCGATGGGGGTAGTAGCATTATAATCGAGATAGATCTCGCCACTCTTTAATCTCATGACCTACTCCATATTGGTTTCAAGTCTTTTAAGATATGCATTTTCAAGATAATAGCTTATTAAAATCGATTGTCTTAACCTTTTTTGCAACACGACTGTCAAAACCCACGAAATTGAAAAGAAGCCCAGAAAGGAAGGCAGACAATGACCAATAAAATGAACAGATCGATTCTCCTCTTCACAATGCTGATCGCACTCATATCCCTGAGTTATGGACAAGGGATTAATAGAGCAGGGTGCGGTCAAGCACCACCATTCAGAATGAGTCAGGAATTGAATCTGACGGAGGAGCAGGCACAGCAGATGAAAGATCTGCGTATGGATCATGAATCAACTATGATCGATCTGAATGCATCACTGAAGCAGGAACGATTGAATATGCGCAAACTTATGGGTGCTGATGAGCCGAATAAGAAAAAGATCTATGCCCAGCTGGAAAAGATCAACTCAGTGGACATGAAGATCCAGAAAGCACGGGTTGACCATCGACTTGCCATGCGCTCAACGCTTAGTGCTGAACAGCTTAAAGTCTACAAGCAGGGAATGATGATGAAGGGTCGCCAATGTGGACCTGATGGTCCTGGTGTCAAAGGCGACAGAGGAAACCGACCGCACAGACGTTTCTAAATTCTGATTCGCCCTCTCTCCTCAAAACTTGCCTCATTCGAAGGGTCACCTTGGAATGGGGCGAGTGCCTTTTTATACCGGTTCAGACCTCTCGCTCAGCAACTCAAAAAGAGTGATCTCCGATGGTATTCCTAACCTGAGTGGTGGTCCCCAGTAACCGGTCCCCTGATTGACATAAACCTGTGTTTTCCCCTGTGTATACAAACCAGAAACATAGGAATGTGCCAAAGAAACCGCATACTTGAATGGATAATATTGACCGCCATGGGTGTGGCCACACACCATCAGATCGATATCAAGGTCCTGAATGGCATCAGCTGTCCCTGGTTGATGGGCCAGGAGCAGTATGGGTATATCTTGAGAGATGCCCTGAACCGCCTTTACTGGATCACTCGCATGGGACCGGTTCATCTGGTGAGCCATGAGATCGGTCACTCCGGCAATGGCTATCTTTTCGCCAGCGATCTCCAGGATCCGGTGCTCATTCATCAAGGTGGTCATTCCTAACAATTCCACCTTCTTTAGCCAGAATTCAACACCGGAATAATATTCATGATTCCCGGTAACAAAGAATTTACCATACTTTGATTTTAATTCGCCCAGGGGTTCTACATCATTAGCGAGATATTCAACTGATCCATCCACCATATCCCCTGTAAAGAAAATGAGGTCCGGTTTCAGATCGTTCACCTGCTTGACTACCTTCTCCACATAATCCCGCTTTATCGTGGGACCGACATGGAGGTCTGACACTTGTACGATTCGCAGACCGTCAAGGCCCTCCGGCAAGCGACTGATGGTGATCTGATGCCTGAATACCTGCGCTAATTTTTTCGCCTGGATAAAGCCCAAAGTCCCCAGCACGCCCGTGGCCCCGACGATCCCATAGTTGAGAGACATGAGCAGAAATTTGCGCCGCTCCGGATCCACCTTGGATGAAAGTGACTGTTTTCCATCAAAAAGTATCATCAATCTGTCAAAAGCCAGACTTAGAAACCAGATCAGATCCCTTACCAGAAATAAGACAAATGCCAGGGTGAATAAACCGAGCGTGGTATAAGCGATATAGAGTAGGATATCTGTGACCACATTTTCCTGGCCTTTGAACCTAAGAACCATAGCCACGATCGGGGTTATGGCCAGTATGATGATAAGTGACCAGTAGAGGATCAGATAGGGGCCATTCAGGGAAAAGGGTTCTATCAGGCGGAAACCTACATAACCATGGAGCAGACCCAGTACCAGTAATGCAATTATTATGAACATCGCTTGCCTTTCATGCCCCCACCCTGTTTTAGTAAAAAACCCAGAACGAGGCAATCTTTTTCATACAGAGTGACTCCTGACCCTTTTGGGGCTTATAATGGATGCAATCCTTCCATTGCTTTCTATATTGTGCTAGATCAACGATTCACCATAAATACTTAAGGACGATGAAATGACCTTTTTGCGCATGGCTTTTATGAAATTCTGGAATCTTGAATTGTATTGGAAAGTGTTCATCGGTATGGCAGCTGGGATTGTCTACGCTCTGATCCTGGGTGAGGCTGCCATGAATGTCGCTCCTCTCGGTGATATGTTCATGCGTTTACTTAAAATGGTCATTGTACCCCTCATATTTTTCTCCATCACATCAGGTGTGGCAGGGATCGGCGAAAACAGGAGTTTGGGGAGATTGGGAGCCAAAACCTTCGGATATTACCTCCTCACCTCCATGTTAGCCATACTGATCGGCTTGACACTGACAAACGTGATCAAACCGGGTGTTGGCGTGGACATCGATACAGGCGCAGAGGCTTTCGATGCCTCTCAGCTAAACCAACCAGGGAGTCTGGGAGACATTTTTCTCAGGATGATCCCTGCGAATCCGATACAGGCCATGGCTCAGGGCGACGTACTGGCCATCATTTTCTTTTCCATCATATTGGGTATGGCCATAACTGCGCTACCTGAAAAGCAATATGCTGTTACCCGTGACCTCTTCGATCGATTTTTCCAGGTGATGATGAAGATGACGCAGGGCGTTATCCTGTTCCTCCCCTTTGGTGTGTTTGGATTAATTGCCAAAGCCGTGGCGAGCACCGGCTTCGATCTATTCAGAGCCGTTGGGTGGTACATGCTCACCATTGCTAGCGGACTTACCCTCCACATCTTCTTGGTGTTACCCCTCGTTTTCTGGTTCTTCACACGGATCAACCCTCTCAAGCATTTTAAAGCTATCGCTTCAGCAATGGCAACCGCCTTCTCAACCAGCTCTTCGGGAGCGACCTTACCCGTCACCATGGACTGTGTCGAAAATCGAGCCGGTGTATCCAACAAGGTCACAAGTTTCGTGCTGCCTCTGGGTGCTACCATCAATATGGATGGAACCGCGCTATATGAGTGTGCTGGTGTTCTCTTCATTTCGCAAGTCCTGGGATTTGATCTCAGTATTACGCAGCAGTTGCTGATCGTTATCACCGCTTTCCTCGCCTCGGTTGGGGCAGCGGCGATTCCTTCAGCTGGTTTGGTCATGATATTTATCGTGCTGGATGCGGTGGGGCTTGGTGACCATCCTCAGGCAGCCATCATTGTCGGCACCATGCTGGCCGTGGACCGTCCCCTTGATATGTTCCGTACAGTTGTGAATATCACCAGTGATAGTATTGGGGCGGTGATCATCGCCAAATCAGAAGGGGAAAACGTTTTGTCCGACGAACAGGATTAATCTTTGAACCTGAATTTTATGTCATTAAATTCCGTGCAATTGGGGAGCGTAAGCTCCCTGCTTTTTCTTAAGATTTGCTGCAACTATGTCGATAATTTTTGAACGAGACCTATCAATAGGGAACCTATCTCCTTGCTGCTAAGACAGGCCTTTCCCGACATTTCAACTGGATAGTTGGAATGCCGGGATCAAGGAAGTCTGATCTTTAAGGGCGGTGCCCACCGTGAATAAACGCGGTTCAAAAAGTCACATGGTTGCAGCTTTTTTTTATCCCGACACAGTGTATCGGGATAAACCCGGCGTAGCCCTTGAGGGCGTAGACGGTTAATCTCCTATCTTCCCCAACTACAGAATTAAAAATTAATCTTATTTCAGATTAAATATCTCTACAGGCTCAATATCTTCCACCAGCTCAAAACCAAATACCTTTGAGTAAAAGTAAAGCTCACTCTCGGCAGCCTTTGTGATCGTTGAAGCTTGCCGAAAGCCGTGAGATTCACCTTCGAATGGCAAATAGGCGACTGGTATCCCCTGCTTTTTCAACGAATTCACCATGGTCTCGGCCTGGTTCGGCAGTACAACGGGGTCATCAAGTCCCTGCATGAAAATGACGGGACATTTGATCTGGTCAGCAAAATTTAGCGGGGACCGTTCAAAATAGACCTGCTGCTCTTCCGGGTAAGCACCGATCAAATTATCAAGGTATCGGCTCTCAAATTTGTGCGTTTCTTTTGCAAGCAGTTCCAGATCGCCGACACCATAGTAGCTGGCACCTGCTTTAAATACATCACCAAATGCCAGTGCAGCCAGGGTAGTAAATCCACCGGCGCTCCCACCTTTGATGATTAATCGCTTCGGATCAGCTTTACCCGCCTCGGCGAGATCTCTGGCTGCAGCAGAACAGTCCTCAACATCCCTGATCCCCCATGTCTTATTCAATCTTTCCCGATATCGCCGCCCAAAACCTGTACTACCACTGTAGTTCACATCAACGACTGCAAATCCCCGCGTCGTCCAGAATTGCTTCACCATGCTGAACACACCAGGGCTGTATGCTGTTGGACCACCGTGACTGAGGACAATAAGTGGTGGTGCTTCACCTGCAGGTGCCTCAAATTCAGGGTTATTGGGAGGATAATACCAGGCTTGCACGGTTTCACCTGGTCTGGATTCAAACAGGATCGATTCTGGTACAGAAATATAACTCTGGTCAAAATTAATGCAGGCGCTCACCTGGATCTGGTGGGTTTTCTGAGTCTCCAGGTCCAGGACAACAATTTCGGCAGGTGTCTCGGGTCCGCTTCCGATGAAAGCAACCTGCTCACCCTCAGCCCGTACTTGATCAATGTCAGAATAGGGTAGTTCAATGGGCAGTACCGATCCACTGGAAACATCAATTCTCACCAGGTGAGAGCCCTCTGTATCTCTGTATGCAGCGACGATTTGATGTGCTTTAAGAACTGCATAGGTGCTCATACCGAACACCCACTGGGGTAAACCGAATTCAGCATCCAGAGGTAGTATGTGGCGAATATTGCCATCCGTAAAAGAATAGAGATTCCACCAGCCGGATCTATCCGAGATAAAATAGAGATCACCGCACGGATCCCAGAGGGGTTGAAAGACGGATTCCTGTTTTCCGCCGGCGATTCTCCGCGGCTGATCCAGTTCACCTGTCGATTCAATATCGACTATCCATAACTCACTGCCATCCCAGGGCATATTGGGATGATCCCAGGTCAGAAATGCCAACTGATTACCATCAGGACTCAGTTCAGGATTGGCATAAAAATCATGACCTGAAGCGATGATCTTCTGTGCTCCGCTCCCATCCAGAGCAATGCTTAGAAGCATATTTTGGACCGCTTTTGGATCAGAATGGTCCTCTCCCACCGCAATGAGCCTGTTTCTCCTCTCATCCAGACGGATGTCAGCAAAGCGAAAATCTGGCTGATCGGTCAATTTTATTGATTCGCCATTTTGGCTCAACTCGTAGATCTGTTGGTCGTCATATTGAATAAAGAATTTTCGGCCATGAATGGCTGTGAACGACTTCCCTCCATATTCGTGCACCCGGGTCCGCAGATTGTCATCAGGATGTGAAAGTTCCTGCTTCCCGTCCAACAGAGTCCAGGACATGAGGGCGGTTCTCCCTTTCTCACTGGGTCTACCCTCTGTCCAGATGACTGTTCCCTCATCCAGCTCGAGATTCCCCAGACGAAGACTCTGTTCTACCAGGGCGCTGGATGCGATGGGTGACGTCCACGTACCAAAAGGTTTGATAGAACGTGTGTTGATCATTCTAATGCTCCTGTAATTCCTTTATACCCCTTGCACAGATAGATATCGATGGTCCGTACATCCTGATCAAAATTCCTGATTTTAATTGTTTTGTATTTGCTCACATCTTCAAAATAAGGGGTGATCATTTTGGACTTGAAGCGGTACTCCCTTCGATTATCAACAGCAAGAATGCCAGTCTGACCAACCAACTCAGCTTCACCCTCCCAGATATCAAATTGCAGGGCGTCTTTGCCAATAATGTTTTGAGCATAGCTTGTCGGTTGCTCCTTCATGTAGAATTTCAGCAGCGAACTCGCCTTGTAATTTGTGCTATACACAAAATGCGATTCCTCAACCTGCGACAGAGAATCTGAGAGTGCGTCGATATCACGGGCTGCCTGCCTCCAGCCACTCCACGTATTACCTTCCCCCAGTGGCACATTAGGCACGGTCACAACACCAATACCGAGAGCTAGGAATACATAGGAACTTGCTAGCCCGATCTTCATACGTTTGAAGCGTCCAGGATCCTGGATCAGATAGTGGACCCCCAGGATCACAAAGGACCAGTAAGCTGGAGCCAGCCAGTTCATTTTGACCAGACTTCTAAAACTCACAAGCGTGAAAAATGTCATCGTGATGAACCCACTACTCACCAATAACAGTATTCTGTCTTCGATTGGACCCATTATTTTTTTGCTGAACCTGATGAAGGCTGCAACGACAAGGACAAAAAGGTAGGGTGTCAGAATGAAGAATTGTGAACCAAGCAGTTCACCTGCAAATCTAACTTGCCAATGTGACATCCCCGATGTTCGTCGCGTGCCTTGAAATGCGAATGATATCCAATCATGTTGAAAATTCCAGATGAGTACAGGAGCGAACACAATAACTGCCAGGAGGGATGCCAGGTAGGGATGCGGTGTCAGTAGCCATTTTCTCTGATCCTTCGAGATGAGGAAGAACATAAACACGGAGGGAACAAGCATTATCCCTGAGTACTTTCCCAGCCAGGATAGACCCATTGCGATACCGGCAATGTACCACCACTTCATATCACCAGATAGAATGAGGCGCCAGATACTGAAGATGGTGGCTGCCCAGGCAAAAATAAGCGGAGAGTCAGGGGTGATAACAAAGCCGTAGAGCTCGAATACGATACTGGCATTCAGTGCGATAAGCACCCAAAAGGTCAGCGCCTCATTCTCGAACATCTCCTGCACCAATTTGGCAACAATGATATAAAACCCAAGGTACCACAGTACCGCAGCCAGCTTTACACCAAAAATAGTGTGCCCAAAAATGAGCGTGGTCAACCAGATGCTGTAACTTGCCAGCGGCGGATGATCGAAATAGGAGAGCGCCAGGTCCCTGCTCCAGCTCCAATAATAAGCTTCCTGAGGGGTAAGTGGCAGAATAAGGGCTAGAACTAGTCTAAAGAGTGAAAATCCAAGAATTATCTTCCAGATGGATGTGGATAGCTTGAGCACACGCGGTAGCGGATCAGTTACGACCGCTGTTGTATTTCAACTTCTCAACAACAATATTTCTACTCTGTTTACCCTTATAGGCTTCTTCAGAGACAATATGGGTCCGACCAGGGTATCCTGCCTTGGAAAGGATGGTAACCTGGTCCTCGTCCTCATCGTTGGGGCAGAATTCGCAATGGCCCTCTTCCCCATCCAGATGACTCGTGGCAGCACAAGAGCCGTGCACCTTGTTTTCACCAGTGAGGATCAGGGCAATACTCATGATAAGTAGCGCAGTGCCCATAATAGCGATTGTGAGAATAAGTATCGTCATACTAACCTTTTACTTCATATCCTTCATCACTCAAGTATACACGGAATTTGTCCCTATGTTCACCCTGAATTTCGATTTTCCCGTTTTTTGTCGTCCCGCCGGCACTTACTAAAGTTTTCAACTGTTTGGCAAGCTCCTTCATGCTGGGAACCCCTTCTAGGTCATACAGGATAGTGGTCGGTTTGCCTTTGCGTTTTTCCATTCGCAAACGGACGATCTTCTTACCACTGCTGGTTGATTTCGGTCTGTCATCATCGGCAGGATTGAATGTCCATCCATCACCGCTACTGATTCGTTTGGATCGCTTTGCACTCATACGCATTTAATCTAAAATATAAGCCCAAAAATGAAAAGGATAACCCCTGGGGGTAACGCTGAGACTCTTATAAACGACCTAATCCTGCTCATTTGTAGCTAAATCCGTCAACTGACGCTTCAGTTCACGCGCTGCCAGTGCGTATCCGCCACCAGAAGCATCCAGGAAATGAACATGGTCCTTCTTGTAATCTTTAACGATACAGGTAATGAGTGCATTGGAGGCGTGATGGATGCCGTACACAAGACGGCCTTCTGCCCTGAGTGTTTCCAGTACTTCACGCAGCGCATACCGCTGAGCTGGCGTCCCCGCAATGACCATACGGAGGGCATTATCGAATTTCCGGTAATCCGTGTTCTGAACCAAATTGGATTTATAGGCACCCCAGTCACTGTGCTCTGACGCCGCTTTTCGAAACATGAGCCAAATACCCGCTAATCTCAGGAATTGTAGTCTTCTGAGATATCGTCGCCGTACTTTTTTACTTTCCATCGGTTGTCTGACTCGGGCCTCAACGCTGAGTCGTCTGGGTGAAGGGGTCAGGCGCATGCGCTTCGGATGAAGGGGACGATGCATTTGCTCATCGCCATAGATGCGCTGAATATGTTCAAGGACATGTTTGTAGAGCTCTTGCTCTTCAGCCACACCCCTTTGCGCTTGCACGATGAGCGCTATATGTTCACCCTGTTCGCTGGGGATCTCACTCCAGCGACATTCAAAGCCCTCGAAGATCTCTGGTTTCAGAAGGTGCTCCCCCTGAAGCAGGAAGTCATCCGATCCTTTGACCAGCTCCTCAGCATGGGTCAACCCTGCACCCATGAACATGGCCTGATCAAAATCATTGTGTGGCTTGAATTTTCCAACCCGAACTGAATGACCTGCTTCCTTAAGGATATTCATGGGGACAATCCCGATTCGCAGGTCCAATTCGAAATCATGGCGAGCCATGGCAGCTGTGGCTAACAGATTTGCCTTCACTTCAGACCGTCGTTCTTTAGGGAAACAGGCGACCACCCCGTCGCCGCCAAACACATAAGGGATATCCGTTGGTGCTACTGCATTCAGAATGGCTACAATTGAGGCGACACCTACACCGTTGACCTCCTTGTAGCGACCATCATCAATGGCCCTGGTCGATCCGACTACATCGGTGACTGCGATATCCCAGTCGTCAGGCAACGGTTTGTAAATGGATAGGTCCTGACAGTCGTGAAACCGGCTAAAACTAGTCAGCCCAGCATAGAAATCCCTGGAGGCCTCACTCATAAATATGTCCTGTGTTGATTCAGCGCTCGGAAATCGCTTTCTCCATTTCAGTAAGCAGGGCATCATTCAGAATACTGGAAAGACTGGGTGTCCCGATCTCCTGCAGCTTATAGCCGACACGTACAGACGGTTTTTCGATGTTACAGACCCGGCGCAGGTCGATGGGAGTCCCAATGATTACTGCATCACATTCAACCTTATTGATCGTGGTCTCAAGATCTTTCATTTGTTCCTCACCATAGCCCATGGCAGGTAAGATCTGACCAATATCCGGATATTTGTCAAACGTCTCGGCAAGCTTTCCGACGGTCCATGGACGAGGATCAACCAGGCTGAGCGCACCATATTTTTCAGCAGCCACAACACCTGCACCGTACTGCATTTCACCGTGGGTAAGCGTCGGACCATCTTCCACAACCAGTACATTCTTTCCAAAAATGATCTCTTCATCGTCTACAGAGACGGGTGAGGCAGCATCAATGATGATCGCTTCAGGGTTCACAGTACGAATATTCTCTCTCAGAGTGGCGACATCATCGCCATCTGCCGTATCGATCTTGTTGATCACAATTACATCAGCCATGAGAAGGTTGGTCTCGCCGGGATAATAGCTGAGCTCGTGCCCCACACGGTGAGGATCAGCTACTGTGATCATGATGTCGGGCATATAAAAGGGCATATCATTATTGCCACCGTCCCAGACGATGATATCAGCTTCCTGCTCTGCTTCACGAAGGATCGCCTCGTAATCCACACCGGCATATACGATCGTATCGTTCATGATATGCGGTTCGTACTCTTCCATCTCTTCTATGGTGCAATCGTGCTTTTTCAAGTCATCCAGAGTAGCAAAACGCTGGACCTTTTGCTTTTCCAGATCACCGTAAGGCATGGGATGGCGGATGGCCACTACCTTTTTACCCTTTGAGGTAAGATGATCACATACAGCCCGTGTGGTTTGACTCTTACCACACCCGGTCCTGGTGGCACAGACAGCGATGACTGGCTTTGTGGAAGGGATCATCGTTGATTTTGCTCCCATGAGTTTAAAATCTGCACCGGCATAATTTACGATTGCAGCTTTGGACATAACATATTCATAGGGCAAGTCACTGTAAGCGAATACCACTTCATCCACATCATGGTCATAGATCAGATCTTCCAGGTCTGCTTCATCATGAATGGGGATACCTTCCGGATAGAGACTGCCTGCCAGGCTTGCTGGATACTTGCGACCATCTATGTCCGGGATCTGCGTGGCCGTAAATGCGACGACCTCATACACCTCATTTTCTCTGAAATAGACGTTAAAATTATGAAAATCACGCCCAGCGGCGCCCATGATCAAAACCTTGGTGCGATCACTCATCACTGCTCCTTTTAATTTTATTTCTTATTCTGCTTAAACTCAAAACTAACTGCTTTTTTACAAGCAAATTCTCAGCCAAATCTTAATGTTGACTCATATTCCAGCACAACAATTTGACGAGTGGAAATTTAGTAATTATCCCTGCTTCCGGGGACATTGGGAAACAGTTTACCCTCTTCCCGATAGGGGAAGTTGGCCAATTCCGGGTTGGCTTCGAGCTCCTCTATTATCGAATTCAGTTCAGCATCCATTTCAGCAAAGCTCATCCGCTCATAAAGTCGTTGACGATATTCCTTCGCTCCAGAAAAACCCTTGAAGTACCAGCTGATATGCTTTTTGATATAATTTGTGCCGCGGAACTCACCCAGGGTCTGGGTTTCAAGATAAAGGTGCCTGTGACAATGCTTCACTCGATCCAGAAGTCGGATGGGTTCTGGAACCGTTCCGTCTTCAAGGTACTGATTGATCTCCCGGAATATCCAGGGATTGCCCAGAGCCCTTCTCCCGATCATGACAGCATCCACACCGGTTTCATCGATCATGCGCTTTGCATCCTGGGCACTCTTGATATCACCATTGCCAATAAATGGTATGCTGATGGCTTGCCGGGTATCCTTGATGAGACCCCAGTCAGCTTCCCCTGTATACAGCTGTTTAGTTGTTCTGGGATGTAATGTTACGGCAGCGATACCTGCATCTTCCAGAGCTTTCGCGGCAGTGGGAGCAACAATGCAGTAGTCAGCCCAACCTGCCCGTATCTTGGCGGTAACAGGTATGGAAACGGCCTCAACAACTGCTCTGGCGACATCATCCATGAGCGGAAGGTCTTTCAAAATGGCTGAGCCAGCGCCGCGCTTGGTCACTTTGGGGACCGGACAACCAAAATTCAGATCAATGATGTCCGGCTTGACCGTCTCTTCAATGTAGCGCGCACTTTGGGCAAGGACTTCAGGTGTTTCTCCAAATATCTGGACGCCAATCGGTCGCTCAGCCTCCTTGAATTTCATCATATCCAGGGTCTTTTCATTTTCGCGAATGATCCCATTAGCGCTGACAAATTCTGTATAGACGACACCCGCTCCCTGCTCCTTGCAAAGCATGCGAAATGGGTGACCGGTCACGCCTGCCATGGGAGCCAGGATGGCTCTTGATGTTATTTCTATATCTCCGATCTTCCACATATCCCTACATGTTATGCGAAGAGATTCGCTCCACAAATGCTTTTGAGATTTGTAGTATATTTACAGGACATCCCCCGAAAACTGAGTTAAAAATCGATTGAATAGTTAGGCAGTAAGGGTTTGCGGGAATCTGCAAGTGGCGGAGGCTGTTTTTGTTTAAAAACGGGGGTACTTCATGTTGCCATAAAAAGGATAGCGCC
>JAIPJM010000047.1 GCA_021734255.1 Fidelibacterota bacterium
TTATTAATCTGTTTCTCGGCCATTGGTTCTCTCCTTCTCTTGAAATGTTTTCCTTAACACCTCAAGATAATTTGGAGAAACCGTGGCCGACTCTTTTTCTACCCTAATCCAATTTTACAGAAATTTAAGGACATAACTAATAAATATTTAATGTCAGATAATTGCGAATGAACCTCATCATAAATAATAACAGGAAAAAGACTGGAAAAACTTATATATACACTAGCAGGATTGCTGCTGGCGAGCGGCGTGATGGCTACAAAATTCGCATGTCCTCTCGGCCGGGGGCTCTCCCTTTCCCATGGAAAGGAAGGCCTGTGGTTCGCATGATAAACGGTATTACATTTTGATCCAGCTACCTCAGCATGAGCATTTTGATCATCTGACGCTTCACACCTGATCTCAAAGTGCAAAAATATACGCCAGCGTCAACCGGGGTGCCGTTCACGTCGAGTCCATCCCAAACGGTATGGTGGTGTCCCACTGGCATCCATTGGTTCGCCAGTTCAACGACCTCACGACCATTCATATCATAGACCACGAGCCTCGTATGCTCATCCGTATCCAGCGTGTACTCCAAGGTGGTTGATGGATTAAATGGGTTGGGATAGTTCTGCTCCAGTTCAAAGGCAATCGGTCCCTGGTAATCCTGGTCATCAACCCCCACCGTGATCGTGGTCGTGTTCAGGATCCAGTTATCCGGGTCAACGATCATAGATTTATACTTGTCCCCCTCCTGAAGCTGTAGATCCAGGCTAACCATCTGTGCGTCCACACGGATGGTTGTATCGATGACATCCATATCTGTATTGATCCGCAGCATCACAGGGAAGTCATAAATAGTACCTGCCTGGTTAATATCTATGGTCAGGTCGTTACCCATCTGATTCCAGACGACCTGATACCTGGGAAAATAGTGTCCGTGGATCCACTGCTGAAAAAACGCATCAAGCTCCATGCCGCTGACTTCTTCGCAAACGTTCTTAAACTCTTCCGTAGTGGCTGTTCCATGTTTGTGGTCAGGATGCTCGGCATAGGTCTGCATGATCTCGAAGAATGTTTCCTTGCCGACCAGGTATCTCAACATATGGAGTACCCAGGCGCCCTTATCGTAAGAGAGGTCCAAAACGAA
The DNA here is from genome assembly GCA_021734255.1 of Fidelibacterota bacterium. Taxonomy (GTDB): domain Bacteria; phylum Fidelibacterota; class UBA8477; order UBA8477; family JABMPR01; genus JABMPR01. The sequence goes on from JAIPJM010000047.1 coordinate 1,133, forward strand.
GATCGGCTGCGTAAGTGGATCTTCAACATAAATGGTACCACTGCCATAATACTCGAAGGATTTCATTTTATCCTTGTAACCCTGACGACCATAACGATGCTCCCACCATAGCGCTTCAGCGTAACGGGCAAATCCTTCATTAAGCCAGATCTCATGGTAACTATTACAGGTGATCATATCACCATACCACATATGCGCCAACTCATGCGCCACCCGTCTTTCTGTGGGATAACCCATGGACGTCAGTGTCTGATGCTCCATACCATAGGTCTCCCCCCACTCGGCATGACCATATTTCTCCTCCATGAAGGGATAAGGTCCAAAAAGCTCAGCATATAGCTCTATCATTTCCGGTACCAGTCGATAGTTCTGCGTCATATACGAAGGGTCTGGGCTCTCTGGCGGATTGTAGGTAAAGAACATGATAGGCAGAATGTCGTTGTTGGCATCAACATAAATATCACCCCATTGATGAAATTCATAAATGGATAAGGAAACAAGATATGTGGCGATGGGATAATTGACCTTCCAGTGCCAGGTTTTTTTCCCATTGCCCAGATCCGTTTCTGAGACCAGTTTTCCATTCGATGCGACAACCATATTGTCAGCGATGGTGACCACAATATCCATGGAGTCGGCTTTATCACTGGGATAATCTTTGCTGGGCCACCAGTCTCTGGCGTTGTAGGGTTGCGAATTCGTCCAGATCGCCCGTTTTCCATATTCGTAGTCCCAGTTAAAGCCCTGATCATCGCGATCTGCAGCAATACCGGTTCGTGAATCTACAAACACCTCCATGAGCTGACCTTCAGTCAGATTATCGGTGACAGGGATGTACAACATGTTGTTCTCATGACGATAATCAACTGGGGCCCCATCCAGGGTGACCTGGTCAATAAAAACGGTTCCCACACCAGGATTGGCGTTGGAAAAGTTCAGTTGGATCTCATCGAGGCTGGTATCGACCACCGCCAGGAGGATGTCAAATTCTGTTTGCATGGTAGAGTTGAGAACATTCAGAAAGAAATCAAGACCGTAGTATTTCATATCGATCTTGTCCTGCTCAGATGTAGGCGCCAGTGTTGCCCATTGGACCTTCTCCTCATAGGCATGACCACACGGTTTTTCCTCTTCTTCCAAAGCAAACACAACAGATGTGAGCGCTAGCACCAATAATAAATTTTTCATGTAATAGTCCCTTTCAGATAGGCTTGCCGTAGCTCCTCGGGAAACTTCTCGATGGCATACCTAAGCATAGTCCGCGGCATTTTCATGTAATGCCTTTTTAAAAAATTTTCCTCAGTGGTCCGGCTTTTTTTGCCCACTTCCCTCAGCATCCACCCCACAGCCTTGTGGATCAGATCTTCCTGGTCTTCCAGAAGGCTCTCAGATACTCCCAATGTATCCTCAAACGCATGCTGTCTGATATAATAATAGGTGGCGATGATACTTATTCGTCGCTCCCACAGGTCCGTAGAACGCGCCAGATCGTATAGCATGGAACGATCCTTATCATATAGAAAGTGGCCAACTATCTGGAGCGCCGAACTATCGACCAGATCCCAGTTGTTGATATACTCAGCGTGGGAGAGGTAGTCATCAAAGATCCGTTCTTTTTCTTCAGCATCGGCCTTTTTGTACAGGTCCACGAGCAAAAAAAGAGCTGTGAGTCTCACTTCATGATATTCATTTTTTAACAACTCGAGGGCATCCTCCCGAGTGGCATGTTTATATTTTTTCGCCAGGGCACGCTGAAGCGGTACTCGAATGCCTAGAAACTTGTCGCCTGCTCCATACTCTCCGGGACCAGTTTTAAAAAAGCGCTGGGAGTGCTCTGCGCGCACCGGATCACCCAGTGCGTACAACTCATTGATAATGGTCTCTACAAGGTTTCCCATTGTAGACTTTCTCCGTGTTTATGAAGTGCTTTTGAGGGCGTAACCATAACAGGGTGCCCGACCTGTTCCAGGATAGGAATATCCAGATGGGAATTGCCATAAGCATAGGACTTGGATAGATCAACGCCCAATTTATCTGCCAGCGCCATGGCTTGTTCAACCTTGGTGTCACCAACACAGACTGGCCCGCGGGAACGCCCGGTAAGCACACCCTCCTCTGACACTTCGAGATAGGTACACAGCAGATGATCGATCTCCAGCTCCCGCATGACCGGTTTCAGATAATAGGCGATGGATCCGGTGAGCAATACAGTGTGATGACCTTGCTCCTGATGCCATTTCAATCTATTTACTGCCGGTACAGACAGGTTTGGTTTGAGGTGGTCCTGATAAAAATCTTCAGCTGAATCGATGAAGGGCTGCAGTTTGTGACCCTTGTAAAATGAGAGCATGGACCTGGCCACACGCTCATCGTTGAAAAGGCCCAGTTTAAAAAGAAAAAGCACCAGCCCCATTTTGAGCATGAATCCTTTGGTCAGATAGCCCTCTTCCTTTAATACCTTGAAGCCAACACCGGCACTATCAATGGAGAGCAAGGTCTCATCAAAATCAAAAAAGGCTGCAATATCCTGTTTTTCGTGGGTCGAATTCATATCTATGAACAAACTATGACCAGTGGCTCAAGACCAAAAGTGATTTTTGCGATCTCCTTCGCTTACGTGCAATTCTTAACAAGTTAGTTAGAATCATTTACTAACAAACACTTGCCTTGCTTGTCTAGACATATTATCATCTGCTCATTACTAAAAACCGGGAAATCAGAATGGATATTATTCAAAATTTTATGGCGTCAGCTCAAGAGGATCCAGCCCGACTCGTTTACCCTGAGGCTGGAGATCCACGCATATTGGAAGCCGCAATCAGGGTAAAAGAATTGGGTGTCGCCACCCCTGTGCTTATCGGAAATCCTGAAACAGCTCATGCTTTAGCAGACGAACACAAGCTATCTCTTGGCGATATAGAGATCATCGACAGCAAGACAGATGATCAGCTGGACCATTATGCGAACCAGTACGCCCAGCGACGAGACATGCGCGAAGCTATTGCCAAAAAACTGGTCCGAAAGCCTCTCTCGTTTGGCGGCATGATGGTGAACCAGGGACATGCAGATGGCATGGTCGCCGGTGTCGCTACAGCAACCAGTATTGTTATTCAGGCGGCAACACTGACCGTCGGATTCCAAAAAGGACTCTCCACGCCTAGCAGTTTTTTCATCATGATCCTGCCAGAATTTCAGGGCGAAAAGGACCGGGTATTTATTTTCGCCGATTCTGCCGTAAATATCCAACCCAGCGCCCAGCAGCTGGCTGAGATCGCCATTGCCTCTGGCGCGAACGCTAGAGCGCTCCTGGGTATTGAACCAAAGATCGCCTTTCTCTCTTTTTCCACCAAAGGATCAGCCAGCCATGCAGATGCTGATAAAGTGATCGAAGCCCTGGGGATTGCCCGGGAGATCGACCCCAGTTTTGACATGGATGGTGAGCTGCAGTTGGACGCAGCCATCATTCCGGCTGTGGGGGCAAAAAAAGCACCTGACAGCTCAGTCGCAGGCCAGGCGAATGTGCTCATATTTCCTGACCTGGATGCAGGTAACATTGGCTATAAACTGGTAGAGAGAATGGCCAGCGCCCGGGCTGTTGGACCCATTCTTCAGGGGTTTGCCAGACCTGTGAATGATATGAGTCGTGGTGCCAGCGTGGACGACCTGATCTCTGTCTCAGCCATTACAAGTGTACAGGCAAAGGGTTAACTCGATGAAGGTTCTTGTTTTCAACTGTGGTAGTTCATCAATCAAATTCAAGCTTTACCAAATGCCGGAAGAAAAGGTCCTGGCCGATGGTTCTGTGCAAAGAGTCGGTCATGATGACGCATCGGCGACCGTACGCACGGACCTGGCGATTCAACATATAGAAACTGCTATTCTTGATTACCCGGCTGGCTTTGCCGTGATCAAAGATCTCCTGCTGGATGAAGAACGGGGTGCCATTGGATCGCTCTCTGAAGTAGCAGCATGCGGTCATCGCGTCGTTCATGGCGGAGAGGCTTTCGGGGGTTCTATGCTCGTGGATGACGAATTGGAAAAGGGTATTGAAGCGGTCTCTGAGCTCGCTCCCCTGCACAACCCTCCAAACCTGACCGGCATCCGTGAGGCAGAACGTATGTTTGGTGACATCCCGCAGATCGCCTGTTTTGACACTGCGTTTCACCACTCTATCCCTGAGACAGCTTATCGCTACGCCATTCCTGAATCCTTTTACAAGGATCTTCATATTAGACGGTATGGTTTTCATGGGATGTCGCATCAATTTGTGGCTCGGCGTGCAGCAGAATTGCTTGGCAAACACAAATATGCTGTGAATGTCATTACCTGCCATCTGGGCAATGGGAGTTCTATTACCGCCGTGCGAGATGGGCACTCCGTGGACACCAGCATGGGGCTTACCCCGCTGGAAGGTCTGGTCATGGGAACCCGTAGCGGTGATCTAGACCCTGGTATTCTGTTCTTCCTGCACCGAAAAGGATATAGTACAACGGACCTGGATACTGTTCTCAATAAAAAATCCGGTCTGCTCGGACTCTCAGGTACATCCAATGATGTTCGCGATCTTGAGGAACGAGCAAAAAAAGGAGACAAAAATGCCGCCCTGGCTCTGGATATTTTTGCCTACCGCATACGCAAATACATCGGTTCCTACATGGCTGTTCTAAACCGGGTAGATGGCATCATTTTCACAGGAGGGATCGGCGAGAACGGGAGTGATATGCGCGCACGCATCCTGGCTGATATGGATCAACTGGGAATCGAGCTAGACGGCCAGAAAAATAAGACGCATATAGGTAAAACAGGTGAAATTCAAACAGATGCTTCGCATGTTAAAGTGTTTGTGATCCCCACAAACGAAGAACTGGCAATTGCCAGAGATACTTACAAAATGACAAATTCATGATAATTGCAGGATAAAAAGGAGAATCACATGTCTACCTTGGAGCAAATTAAACAGGTAGTAGCGGAATTGCTCAAAATTGATGAAAGCCGAATCCAGGAAGATTCAAAGTTTGTTGAAGACCTGGGAGCGGATTCCATGCAATCCATTGAGCTTGTTGCTGCCTTTGAGGAAGCGTTCGACATTGAAATGGATGAAGATGCAGCCCTGGGTGTAAAAACGGTGGGCGATGCCGTCACCTTTATCGACGCGGTGCTTGCCAAAGGATAGTTTAACCAAATGAAACCAAGCGATCTTCTCCAGGCTTACCATGTAGATAAAGGTGGGTTCACCCCACTCTATATCCAGCTAAGAGATATCCTAAAGGAGTTGATCAACGGACAAAAGCTCCTGCCTGGAGACCAGATCCCCAGCGAAAATGAGCTTTCCGCCGCATTTAACATCAGTCGAATGACAGTGCGCCAGGCGATACAGGAACTGATGCGTGAAGGGATTGTGACCATTCGACGGGGCGAGGGAACCTTCGTCAGTGCTGTTCCGCATACCCAAATGCTCCTCAAGCTTGAGGGCTTTTCATCAGAGATGGCGAAATTGGGCTACCGAAATCATAGCCGGGTTTTGTCTGTCAAGAAGATCTCCTCATTCGACTCTTACGAGCTGGCCTATTCGGGGCTAGGTATGGACCCCGGTGAGCCCCTGGTCCGGATCAGTCGTATTCGCTTTGTAGAAGACACGCCGTTTGCACTCGAGACCTCATTTCTCTCCCTCAAGACCGGAGCAGGACTTCTGGACCCCCAACTGGCAGATAATATGTCGATCTACAACTATATCGAAAAAGAACTCCACGTCCGACTCTCCCGGGCAGATCATATTATTCAACCGGATCTGGCAGATAATGATACAGCGAAACATCTGGAGATCGAACCGGGCAGCCCAATTCTCAAACTACACGGAACCACCTTTTCCATGACGAACAAACCCATCGAATACCTGGAAGGGGTCTACCGTGGCGACCAGTATGAATTAAAGGTCGTTATTACCAAATAGGACTAAAAATGAACAGTGAACAATATTTACCCCTGAGCCGCGAAGCCATCAAGATCCTTGAGAAGAACGGATGCTGGTCCAGGTCATGGGAAAAAGTAAAAGTATCATCGGGGTTTGATCCCACGCGAGTGGCGGGTACGATCTTCCGCGGCGATGTGAGAATAGGTCGTCTGGAAGGACATTTCATCCCTATGGATGGGATCCGCCGGTATGCCGGAATTTTCGATGCCAATCTTCACAATGTGGTCATCGGAGACAACTGCCACATCTCCAACATCAATGGCTGGCTGTCTAACCTGATTATCGAAAATGAAGTCCTCATCGAGAATCTTGGCTCATTCGTCTGTCAGGGAGAATCAAGTTTTGGTAATGGCCATGCTATCGAGGTCTTGAACGAGGGTGGTGGTCGAGAGTTGAAGATCACTGAGCAGACCAGCGCACAAACAGCATATCTGTCTTCCCTCTACCGTCATGATGACAAGCTGATCTCAGCCCTTGATGATATTGCCGATAAATATGCAGACAGTGTTCGCTCCGATCGCGGGACCATTGGCAGGGGAACTTACATTTTTCATTGTCAAAATATTGTCAATGTCAACGTGGGGCCTGGAGCGATCCTAAGAGGTGTCCAGAATTTGAAAGAGGGAACGGTGGCTTCCGCCAAAGATGCGCCAACATTCGTCGGTGATGGCGTGATCGCCAAGGATTTCATTATTCAAAAGGGGGCGCATATTACGGATGGCTCAGTTCTGGCAAGCACCCTCATCGGAGAAGGGACTAAGATCGGCAGACAATTCTCTGCTGAGAATTCTGTACTCTTTTCAAATTCAGAGGGGTTCCATTCCGAGGTCTGTTCCATTTTTGGTGGGCCGTACACGGTTACTCACCATCGCTCAACGCTCCTCATTGCGGGCATGTTCTCTTTTTTTAACGCTGGTAGTGCAACGAACCAGTCCAACCACATGTACAAGTTGGGACCACTCCACCAGGGGATCTTGGAACGCGGCTGTAAAACCGGATCATCTTCCTATCTCCTCTGGCCATCCAGAGTTGGTGCTTTCTCCGCCGTGATGGGTAAACACAATGCTAATTTCGACACTTCTGATTTTCCCTTTTCCTATGTGAACGAAGAGAAGGGCAAGTCTACCCTTGTCCCGGGCATGAACTTTTTCACCGTGGGAACCATGCGTGATGGTCTCAAATGGCCAACCAGGGATCGGCGGACAAACGAGGACAAGCTGGACCAGATCGTTTTTGATGTCCTCTCTCCCTACACGGCACAGAAGATGATCAATGGACAGCGCATTCTACTGGATCTCTACGCTGGGGCTGAAAAAGGCCAGGAGTATGTCAACTATCAGGGCATACTGATCAAACGGCTTCTGCTAAAGACCTGTAGCCGATACTACCGCATGGCTCTGGAAAAGTATTTTGGTGATGTTCTCGTTGCACGACTGCAACATGCTCATCCTTCAAGCTTAAATGAGCTTATGCGTACAAATACGGACGCTCAGGTTGACGATAAAGCCTGGGTAGATGTTTCAGGCCTACTCTGCAGTAGGTCTCGTCTTGATTCGCTTCTGGCTGAGATCAAAAATGGTGGGATTGCAGACAGTGAGTCACTCCAGGCTGCAGTAGTAAAAACGAAGCAGAGTTATGGCGCGGATGCATGGGCCTGGGTGGTAAAGACCATCCCTGCATTCTTTGAGCTAGAGGAAGTTGATACAGATGCCCTGCGGACCATACTCGAGAAATGGCACAAGTCATCGCTGAAACTTTTGAACATGGTGGAAATGGATGCTTCCAAGGAATTCGAAGGGAGTGTCAGGATCGGGTTTGGAATTGATGGACAAGCAGATGCTGACTTTGCTGCGGTTCGTGGCACTTTTGAGGAAAATTCATTTAAAAAACAACTGGATGACATGCGCGAGCAGGTTGAGAAAAGCCTGGCTCAGGGACTTGACATTCTAAACAAATTGTAAACTGGAGAAATCATGAGACTCATCATTCAACCTGATTATGATCAACTGAGCGTGTGGACAGCCCGCTATATCGCCAGCAAGATCAACAAATTCGGCCCGACCAAAGAGAATCCATTCGTGTTGGGACTTCCCACGGGATCTTCGCCTATTGGTACCTACAAAGAGATGGTCCGCCTGGTACAGGCAGGCAAGGTATCCTTCGACCATGTAATCACCTTCAACATGGATGAATACGTCCATATCGAAGAGGGTCATCCGGAGAGTTATCACTCGTTCATGCGGCAAAATCTATTCAACCATATTGGTATTCCGGAAGAAAATATCAACATCCTTAATGGTAATGCAGAGGACTTGGTTGCAGAATGTGAAGCCTTTGAAGCAAAGATCAAGTCTGTGGGCGGCATTCGCCTGTTCTTGGGTGGTATCGGTCCGGATGGTCATATTGCCTTCAATGAACCCGGCTCATCACTTCACTCAAAGACGCGTGTAAAAACCCTGACCTATGATACACGGATCGCCAATTCCCGCTTCTTCAATAATGACATTGAGGCTGTGCCTAAACTGGCACTGACTGTCGGGGTTGGCACGGTTACAGATTCAATGGAGGTTGTCTTGATCGTGAATGGTCATTCCAAAGCTCGTGCGTTGTATAAGATGATCGAAGAAGGGGTCAACCATATGTGGACCGCCTCTGCTTTACAACTTCATCCAAAATCCATGGTCGTGTGTGATGAGGATGCGACGTATGAATTACAGCACGGGACATACAAGTATTTCAAAGATATTGAGCAGGAAAACCTTACTCCTTCTGAATTATAGCCCTCCTTCTGTACATAGAGAAGCCCGAATCTTGAATTATGATTCGGGCTTCTTTTTTTGAGTTCTACCTGCGTTTATGGATCCAGGGTTTCAGGTGTTCACAGCACAGGCCATTTATTAAGATCCAGAGCCCTCCAGAACGGCAATCGCAGTTCCATTTAACCCCTCAGTTGAAATAATAACGCGCACATCTTTCGGCGTAGTCGACACAGAATCGACATCAATCAGCGTAAAGCCAAAATTGGTAGTGCCAAGTCCTTTTGCCTGTGTATCCGGGAGCGATTTATTTACGTCTCCAACAGCCGTAACACTCCCCTCCTCCACGACAACACTGATGTTCGTATCTTTTGAAAGCGGATTTCCATTTTCATCCGCGACCGTAAATGAAAAACTCTGGGTCCCCAGATGCGACACATTCACAGTACTGGGGGTAAGACCTGATATAACTGGCTCCCCAGAAAAGAGAACGGTGGAGGTAACTTCGATCGCCTGGTTCTGATCGTTGGCAGTTCGGGCTGTGATGGTTGCATATCCCGGACCGAGTGTCGCATGGTTTGGTAGTGGATAAGCAGATATTAGCCTAACAGTACAGGCACCATCCTCAGTGAGGCCAGAGCCCTCAATTAATCCACCATCTGTCGTAAAATAGACAGCGGTGCCTGGCGTGCAGAAATTTCCATATTTATCACCCACAAAGGCAGTGATCTCATTGATCAGGCCAAAATGACGGTAGCCTGGAAAATTTAAAGATACCGGAACAACACTAAAATGATCCGCATGGGGTAAGCCGCCATGTATTGATACCGGAATCATTTGGGAACTGACATCGCTACCGATGCTGGCGATGATCTGAACGACACCGGCAATGGTTCCTGATACCAGGTTGACCTTAACCTGACCGTCATTATTCGTCACGGCACTGTCTGGTGAGAAAAATTCCCCGCCATTGGGACTCGAACCCAGTGCAAAATTGACCATAATGTCTGCTCCCACAGCATAACCCAAAGAATCCAGAACCTGAAATGTGAGGGTTGCATTGTCAACCCCTCCAGAGCCAATGACTGTGATGAACGGAGCTGTAATATGGCTGAGCAAGATGCTGGCAGGTTCCGATATTCCGAGGATAGTAATAGGAATTGGCTCTGAGCTGATATCACTACCGATACTGGCAATGACCTCAACAATACCATCCATATTTCCGGAAACCAAATTGACTGAAGCCTGACCGCTTTCGTTGGTCTCAGCGCTGGCTGTCGAGAGGTATTCTCCACCATTGGGGTGTGAACCGAATTCGAAATCAACAAGTACACCGGCTCCTGCAGGGTAGCCGAGGGAATCCAGAACCTGAAAAGTGATAGCCGTATTCTCAACCCCTCCTGTACCAAAGAGCGTGATTGCTGGGGCTGAAACATTGTGAAGCAGGATACTGCCTGGACCTTCTGCTTCGAAGATACTGATGGGAACTGCAGCTGAGCTTATGTTGTCACCGATACTGGCAATGACCTCGGCAATACCGCCAATAGTTCCGGCGACCAGACCGACCGAAACCTGACCATTTTCATCTGTCGCAGCACGCGCTGTTGATAAGTATTCGCCGCCATTGGGCTTTGACCCCAGTGCAAAATTAACGAGGATATCTGCTCCCACAGGATAGCCCAGAGAGTCTAGAACCTGAAAGGTGACATTTGCATTCTCAATCCCTCCTGAGCCAAGGATATTGATAACCGGGGTGGAGATACTGCTGAACAGGATGCTGCCGGGGCTTGCACTGGTTGGGGTCAGGTAAACCGGAGAAATGGTCACGTCCTGGTCTGGAATAGCCAGAGCTGTAAGTGTGTCTGAAATAAAACCCACTTTACTAAATATGAGGGTGAGATCAACCGTGGAATCTACTCCCAGAGAAAAAAGGAAGGAGCCGTCTGCAGCCGTTTGGTCAACTTTGTAAGAATCAGGTGAAAACAACCTTACCACAGCATCCGCAAGGGGGTCGTCATTGGTGATGTCGAGAACGGTTCCCTGGATATTAATGGAGATGGACTCTGCTTCCGGGTCAGTACATTGGGTCACGAAGATCAGACTAATGATCAGCGCTGTTATTTGTAATAGATATTTCATCATGGTCCCCTTTGAGAGTTTCCTCTCCAGGTCATTCTCTTCATTTTTGTTTAATTCTGCAGGAAAGCTAAGGGGTGTTGTTATTTATATCAATACTATTCTAGCAACCTGGCAAGGTGTGTGATGTGAATTACAGATAGATATAATGATACCTGTCGAGGGTTTTTGGTGAGTGTTTAACTTATTTCAGGTACATAATTTTTTGAGAGATATAGGCACGACACCATTACCATATACTCTCCATATCTCTGCAGAGCGATCACCAATGATCGAATCGCTTGCCCCTGTTCACATCCAATTTGTTCCAGGGATTGCTGATCTAGGACGATAATCACGTGCAACCAATAAGTATTTAGGATATATTGAGTGAAACTTAAATATTTTAAGAGGGTATCATGGTAGACGAAAGAGACATTCAGATTTTGGAAATATTGCAGGATAACGGCAGGGCAACAGCCAGTGAGATCTCAAAAGTGATCGAGCTCTCGGTACCTGCAGTGGCAGAACGGATGAAAAAGCTCAGCGAAACTGGCTTGATAAAGGGCTATGCTACAATTGTGGACCCAAAGCTTGCTGGCCTAGACCTGACTGCATTTGTCTTTATTGTTAGTGAACACTCTGATAATTATCAGGATTTCGTGCAAAAGGCAAAAGAATCCAAAGCTGTTATGGAATGCCACTCCATCATGGGGCAGGGATCCCACATCCTGAAAGTACGCACAAAAAACTCTCAGGCTCTGGAGGATCTCCTGTATGAGATCCAGAATTGGCCTGGGGTTAATCGGACCCAGTCCAACCTAGTCCTTTCCTCCTACAAGGAAACCAGCAGCATCGACCTAAAAGAGCTCCTTCCCAAATAATATATTTTCTAAAATCGGTCGAATAGTTAAGATTATTAATATAACTCAATTATTATCTTAAATTATTATTGACTTTAGTCTGTCAGTCCTATTAATTGGCACCCGTGAGTAATTTTTGCAAAAAACTTTTATTTAACTGCTAGAGGAGAAAACATGGCAAAGATCAAGGCAGAATACATCTGGATCGATGGACACAAACCAACGTCCAAGTTAAGGTCTAAAACGAAAGTGATTAATGGTCCCGTCGCATCATTGGACGATGTCCCAGAATGGGGTTTTGACGGATCAAGTACCATGCAGGCGGCAGGACACGACAGTGATCGCGCCCTGCATCCAGTGGCTTATTATCCAGACCCAATTCGTGGTGGTGACAATATTCTTGTCATGAATGAGGTACGTTATCCTGATGGTAAAACACATGAGAGTAATAAACGCGCAGGTCTAGTTGCCCTGGCAGAAAAGCATGCTGCCGAAGAGGCCTGGTACGGTATTGAACAGGAATATACTTTCTTCCAGGGCCGTTCACCTCTGGGTTGGCCCGATGGTGGCTACCCTGCTCCTCAAGGTCCATTCTATTGTGGTGTGGGAGCTGATGAAGTGTTTGGTCGTGATATTGTTGAAGACCATATGGAAGCCTGTATCCGAGCCGGCATCGAGATCTCCGGCGTGAATGCTGAGGTCATGCCAGGGCAGTGGGAATTTCAGGTTGGACCACTGGGACCACTGGAAGTTGCTGACCAGCTTTGGGTCGCTCGTTATCTTCTATATCGCATCGCAGAAGATTATGGTGTAAATGCCAGTATCCATCCAAAACCGGTAAAAGGTGACTGGAATGGGGCTGGTGCACACACAAATTTCAGTACCAAATCAATGCGTGAAGACGGTGGCTACAAGATCATTGAAGAAGCCTGTGAGAAGCTAGGCAAACGTCACGAAGAGCACATTGCTGTATACGGTGCACACAACGAAGAACGTTTGACCGGTCTCCACGAAACCTGTTCTATTCATGAGTATCGTTATGGCGTCAGTGATCGCGGTGCTTCTGTCCGCATTCCACTGGCTACCGCCAAAGACAACAAGGGCTATCTTGAAGATCGTCGCCCATCAGCAAATATGGACCCATACGAAGTCGCAGGCATTCTGTTAGATACTATCTGTTCCTAAGACTTCTCTAGCAAGAAGCAAAAAGCCATCCACGCCTTCAGGGCAGGATGGCTTTTTTTATCCGCCTTCTGGAGCCCCGCAGGATGCGGGGGTGCGAACAGAACATCCCGGGTTTACCCGGGGGGATCCATTTCGACCCAATCAGGCAGGGGCTAATAACATAAGAAAGCCCCATCAGATGACAGGGCTTATTGAATCACAGCTTTCGTGTTTTTCTATTTTTAGTTAGTATCATATGACACCAAAGGAAAACGGCAGTAATTTATCTGCCAGAACCCGGAGGTATCATGGACCAACAACTTGAAAAAAGACTTAAATCAAAGTCTGTAAAGAATGCCATCATCAATCAGATGGCTGAGGACTTTAATCTAACTCCCCTTCTGGCTGAAGCTTACTTCAACCAGGTTAAGTCTTATTTCCTGGAGTACACTGACCCAAAGCTACAGCCCGGCCAACTTCAATACCTCGCTATAGATGACAGAGAACCCGCAGGCAAGCCCATTGATCTTTGTCGTAAAGTCTCAGTGAGCCTCTCCCTCCATAAGCCCGATGAAGACCTTGAGGTCTATAAGAACTCAGGACTGGCTGGATTACGTCAGCATAAACTCATGCGGATCACAAGAGAAGCCATTGAGCAGGGTGCACTGCTGTCTTACGAGGACATTGCGTTCCTGTGCACTTCCAGTATAGCCACCATCAAACGGGATATGGCTCGGATGCGTCGCAATGGACGCACCATACCCACCCGGGGATGGAAACATGATATGGGACGAGGTACAACTCATAAGGCTCAGATCCTGGATCTCTACTTCAAGGGCTATCAGTTCTCAGAGATTGAGCAGCGAACTCATCACTCTGAAACCGCTGTGAAGCGGTATATACAGGACTTTAGTAAAATTATCCTGCTACACCTCAAAGACTTCTCCATTGACCAGATTCGTATAGCTACTGGCTTTTCCAACCGCCTCATTGATGAGTACATCCTGCTCTATCAGACATACCAGGAGCAGGACAGTACCAGGCTCTCTGACTTGTTTGGACCGGTTAAAAAAAACCCCGGGAGCTGATCCCATGACTTTGAATAAGCTTAAATTCATGAATCGGGATACCCGGGATCACTCCGCTAAAGCCATTGGTTTACGACGTTACAAGCGCATGAAAGGTAAAACCCTCAAACATATCCTGTTGGATCGTTTCTTAAACCAGTATGGCTATGACAAGGGCATGGTCACAGCTGAGGCCATTGTAGAAGATGTTCTGGAGATCATTGAACAGTATTACCGCTTCAATGACAACTCCTTCCTCAAACAGGGGCAACTGGTCTGGCCGGCCGTTCCCATAGATGAGTACCCTGCAAAGGGGAAGACCATTGCTCAGACCAAGCTCATCCCGGTAGTCCTGGACTTTCTCATTGATGAAGACCTGGAACTACTTAAAGTTCCAGCACCCATGCATGCCAGGGAGGTCAAACTACTCAAAATTGAACGCTGGACTCAGCAAGCCTTTGACCAGGGAGCATTGCTTACCCAACTGGATCTGGGCGTGCTCTTAGGCGTAAACGAGTTTACTGCAGGCAAATATGTCAGAGACTTTCAGTCACTCTACAACAGAGTACTCCCTACAAGAGGAAATATCCAAGATATGGGAGCTGCACATACACATAAAGCTGAAATTATCGCTCTATACTTGGCCGGGTATCTCGTCCTTACCATCTGTCAAAAAACAAATCACTCCAAAGAAGCAGTCGAACGGTACATCCGCGACTTTGAATCAATTCGACTGCTGTATCCGGAGTTCAAAGACCTTGAAACCATCAGCCTCATTATCAGATTATCCAAAGGAGTCGTAAAACAATACATTGACCTTTTACCATTAGAAAACTAAACTCTTAACATCCTTTGGTATCATTTGATACTATTTTCTATTAGGAAGTATTTCCGGTTAGTTAAATCCAAGTTTCTGTGATTCAGTTTCATTTACTTTCTTCTGAGTTCTTTTCCGTACATTTTAAGTCGGGATGATACTCATAAACAAGCTCTCTATATTGAAGGATG
>JAIPJM010000048.1 GCA_021734255.1 Fidelibacterota bacterium
ACAAGCTGATAACCCAAGACAACAGGAACTAGAGTGGGCTAAATGAGGGGATTAAAATCAGAAAATGGAATAATCTGTCCTAAATCGTTGATCTAGACAGGGTATACCATCAGTTTTGAAACGTTTTGGACAGCAATGCGGTGAAATGCCGGTTTATTCTAAAGACGATGCCAGAGTATCAATGATCTTGTAACAGCCACCCTCATGTAAATGTTTGCTATGATCCGATATCCCCTGAAATTTCCGACCAACGATATCGGCACATTCAAATTCATTGTCTGAAGCGGCCAGGAATTTCTCAACAGTCATTTCGAACCATGCCCCGAAATCCTTGTCACCCCAGAGATCGACCTCCGGATTTTCTTTTAACATTTTCAAACAATTTGATGTGACTGGTTAGATCTTCGGTGGATCAGATAATAATATTCGGTGTAATATAAAATGTGAGCGCTCCAAGCAGCACGCCGGGAATGATATCTATGATCTGATGCTGTTTCACAAAAAGACAGCTAACACAGATGATCGCGATGAAGACATAGCTATAGATCCCAATCACCGGGATCAGCAGTAGTCCCACATAGGTAGCTATCGAACAGTGCATGGATGGGAAACAGTTGCGGCCATTATCCAGCCCCTGGATATACTTGAGAAAACGCCTGGACCTGCTATTCACTTCATAACGTCTGTATTCAGGTGGGACGGTAGCAGGAAGGAGCATAAAGAAGATTGACTGAAATATAAGGATCAGCAATCCCCCAAAAATAAGGTAAATACCTTCCTCCAAAGAGGATACCCGGGCAACTATCAACCCGATCATCACGTAGTACAGAAGGCTGTAAGGCCAGATCCATAATGGCCAGAATGGGATCTTATCATCCAGGGCGATCTTGAAACAGCGTGTCGGAAAGAAGTAATTATTATTTTGTACCCAAAAGAATATCTGGTAGCCTCCTACTATTACCACTGCCAGAACGATTGTAAAAATAAGGTAGGACATGAGATCCATGGGGTTGGGGCTGAGCCACATTCCAGCCAGGGAATAGATGTAGGAGAATAGAAAGGTGCTTAAAAACAGCACTAACATTAATTTGGGGCTGATGCGTTGATACGCTCTCTCCATAACACACTAACCCTTCCTCTTATTAATAATTATAGGTCTATATAATACCAGACGACCCCCCGATCAGGGATCTATTGTTCAAACTTTTCAATGACAAGTGTTGAAATGTAGACAGGGTCAGGAAATATCCAAGGTGTTCATAAAAAGTTCACAAATATCTCCGGGGAATATCTGCCCATTCTGTGAATTTTTTTCTGGTTCAACCAGGGTTTGACTTACATAAAATGGGGGTGCCAACTTCTTGAAAATGTTCACACCCACTGGAGCATGGATCGGCTCCCAGCATGTGGATACATGCTGGGAATTCGACCCTGTTGCATTTACTGAGTCCCTGTATGGAAATAGCTGATGATGCCATTCCCAGCACCGTTACCATGGTTCTGCATGTGTCCCATACGCATCGTGCTGTCTGCACCATGATGATGCATTTCCATTCCCTCCAGAAGACAGATGGAGTACATCGTAGAATCCATAAACATACTATCAGGTGTGAATATCATAAGCGTTGTATCTCCATTCCAATGAAACTGACCTGGAAGCATACCGTGCATTTGGCCCATCATATTCGTGGGGATTGCATCTAGTTGCCCCATATAAATCCCGAATCTGGATTCACAGGAGTTCATATTCATACCCTGAGTAAACTCCACGCTTATTGTAGCATCCGTAGCGACCCCAGCTGAGCCATTGGTAGGTGTGATCTTTGAGAGTTCCACTGTCGATATCTCCATGTCCTCAGATACCTCCTCACATGAGATAAAGAGCAGCATACTGATAAGAATTGGGATGAGTACCATTGTTTTATTTTTCATAAACTGTTCCTTCACTCGTTTCATATTTTCTTCAGGCGCATGGGTTTCAACTGCATCCCACATTCCTCACAGGTGCCAGCACTATCCAGACGGACATGGGCATGGGCTTCCATGGGACAGCCCCAGTACTCCATCTGATCTTCGGTCGTCACTACACCGGCGACCATCGTCATACCACATTCAGAACAGTTTCCAGGCTCTCGGGCATGAATGTGTTTATGCGCATCCATGGGACAGGTATAGTAGATCACCTTTTCTGTCGCCTGGTCGGTCATTTTTGTTTCTTTGGACATCTCCATGCTGGCATGATCGTGACCGGCATGCTCGTCTTTCTGGGCACACCCCATGATCACAAAAGCTGATATCGTAAGTGGTGCTAAATAGCGTAACATATTGTATCCTTTCTTCTTACTTGTTGAATAATTTACTTAAAAATCCCTGCCTGCCATCGTCAGGCACAGCTTCATAGCCTGCCTCGATGATGACCTGGGCGACTGCCTGCTCATCCAGGTCACTATCTACACTGACCCGTTTTTCACTGAGTTCAATATCAAATGTGTCGATCTTTTCAACGCTGGATAGCGCTCTCTCGATATTGGCGACACAGCCAGCACAGTTCATATTGCTTACCTTGAATTTGTAACTAGACATACTTTTTCCCTTTTATTTATGATCAATATATCATTCAAACACATTTCAGCGCCTACGAAAACGTTCAATCTCTTTCTGTTCCAGCGCTCAGGAGTCGCCTCTCTGCCTGCCAGGTATATAAAATTGGAGCGACCAGGGTACTCAATACCGCGAACACCATGCCTCCAAAGGTCGGGATCGCCATAGGCACCATCACATCGGCTCCGCGTCCTACCGAGGTGATCACCGGCAATAATGCCAATAAGGTTGTGCTAACCGTCATCATGGCCGGCCTGATCCGGCGTTTCCCTGCATGCAGTGCGGCTTCCCGAATACCCTGGATGGTGTTCGGTTTTCTCGAGCGAAATGTCTGCTGCAGATAAGTGCTGATAATCACCCCATCATCGGTGGCGATCCCGAATAATGCCAGAAAGCCCACCCAGACCGCTACGCTTAAGTTTATGGTATGCACCTGGAATAATTCCCTTAAATCTGCTCCGAAGAACGAGAAATTCAGAAACCAAGCCTGACCATAGAGCCATAGCATAACAAATCCACCAGCCCAGGCAACGAACACACCAGAAAACACAATGAATGAGGTCGATACCGACTTGAACTGGAAATAGAGGATCAGAAATATCAGCAAAAGTGCCAGGGGCAGGATGATCCTGAGACGCTCTACGGCGCGGATCTGATTCTCATATGAACCGGCAAAGCTGTAACTGACACCGGGAGGAACGATCAGATCTCCATCCCGGATCTTACCTTCGATCAATGCTTTTGCCTGCTCAACAACATCCACCTCAGCGACACCTGGTCGCTTGTCGAACAGAACATATCCGATCAGAAAGGTGTCCTCGCTTTTTATCACCTGAGGACCCCGGACATAGTTGATGGTCGCCAACTGAGTCAAGGGGACCTGTTTCCCGTCTGGGGCTGGTACCAGAATGTCCTCAAGGGCTTCCAGATCATCCCGATATTCACGCATATATCTAACGCGAACCGGATACCGCTCTCTACCCTCCACTGTGGAGGTGATCTCGCGACCACCAATAGCTACCTCAATCAGGTGCTGAACATCCCTTAGAGGAATACCAAAACGGGCGATGGCATAACGATCGATCTCTATCTCCAGGTATGGCTTACCAACGATTCTGTCAGCAAAAACACTGGGTGCATTCACTTGAGGGACGTCCTTCAAAATAGATTCAAGCTGCAGTCCAAAGGATTCGATGGTCTGCAGATCAGGCCCCTTCACCTTGATTCCCATGGGCGCCCGCATGCCACTTTGTAGCATGACAATTCTGGCTGCGATGGGTTGTAGACGCGGAGCTGATGTCGTTCCGGGGAGCCGGGCCACTGCCACCAATTCGTCCCAAATATCGGCTTCTGTTCGTATGTGTTCACGCCATTGCCTGAACGGCTTGCCTCGCGGATCGGGGATCAGCTCTCCCTGATCATCCCTGCGGAAGGATCCTTCACGGTCTATGCTGAACTTCAAGCGCTTGCCATTCTGATCCGTTTTGTATTCTGATTTGTAATTGACAATGGTCTCAACCATGGATATGGGCGCCGGATCCAGAGGTGTTTCTGCCCGTCCAATTTTACCGACGACCTGCTCCACCTCAGGCACTGAGTATAGCGCCATATCGATCTTGCGCAATACATCCAGACTTTCCTCCATTCCGGCGTGGGGCATGGTGGTGGGCATATACAAATAGGATCCTTCATCCAGCGGAGGCATGAATTCCCTCCCAAAACCGGGGAAAGTATGAACCAGGGCTTGGTACGGTCTGGTATTCTTCACAAATCCAGGAAAAAATGACGTAAGTGATCCGAACCCAAGCCAGGCTGTAAATCCAAGGACAAGTAGGGTGGCTGGCAAACTTAACGCGAGTCTCTTATTGTCAAGGGCCCAGGCCAGAAAGCGGGGATACGCTCTCGTATAAGCCCAAAGGGATCCCAGCACGACGCCCATGATCAATCCAACGAAACTGAAGTTGGCAAATACACTCCTGCCTTCACCCAGGGGTGCCCATGTCATCGACAAGAGAAAGCCGGCAAGACCCACGAGGACACCATTTAACACCATTCGGCCGTACCGTTCTGTGAATTCTGTCAGCAGAATACTTGCTCCCTCATAGAGCGCAGGAAGCATGAGCAAGATGGCTATCCACCAGGGGAAAAAGAACATCGCAAGCAATCCAAGCACTCCCAATGTCCAGATAAGTAGTTGACGAAAGGCTCGTCCCCGCCACTGAAAAGTAAACAGACTGTGGGCAAGCGGTGGGAGGACCAACAATGCAAAGAGAATCGACGCCAGAAGTGCAAAGGTCTTGGTGAAGGCAAGCGGTCTGAAGAGCTTACCTTCTGCTGCTTGCATCGTGAATACAGGCAGAAAACTCACAACAGTAGTAGATACCGCCGTTAACACGGCACCACCCACTTCAGATACCGCTGTTCGAATTGCGTGACTGCTCTTCTCATTTTCCTGCTTAGCCTCGAGGTGACTGACAATATTCTCTGAAACAATGATCCCCATATCAACGATGGTACCGATGGCAATTGCGATCCCTGACAGGGCGACAATATTTGCATCAACCCCAAAAAGTTTCATGGCAATGAATACAGTGAGTACGGTAAGGGGCATCATACTACTGATCAACAGGGATGACCTGAGATGCATGAGAAGCACAAGGATAACAATTATGGTGATGAGAATTTCATCACGAAGTGCATGATTCAAGGTCCCCAGCGTCTCATGGATCAGCCCGGTACGATCATAGAAAGGCACAATAGTCAACTGTGACACCCTTCCGTCAGGAAGTGTCTTTGAGGGCAAGCCTGCACTTATCTCGGATATTTTTGCCTTCACATTATTGATGGTCGCCAGTGGGTTCTCACCATAGCGGGTCACAACGACACCCCCGACCGCTTCACTGCCTTCCTTGTCCAGGGCACCGCGGCGAAGTGCTGGACCCAGGCTCACATGGGCCACATCTTTCACGTATAGAGGAACATTATCCTCAACTTTTACAACGGTTGATTCAATGTCTTTAATGTCTTTAATGAATCCTAAACCACGCACCAGATACTCGACCCTGTTGATCTCCACGGTTCTGGCGCCAACGTCCACGTTTGATCCGCGGACGGCATTGAATACCTGCGATAATTTTATATTGTGTTGACGCAGGGCCGCCGGATCCACATCGATCTGATATTCTCTGACAAATCCTCCGACCGAAGCAACTTCCGCAACACCGTCAGCCGATAGCAGTCCGTACCTGACATACCAATCCTGAACTGAACGTAACTCATGAAGATCCCAACCCCCAGCCGGATTTCCAGCTTTGTCTCGACCTTCCAGGGTATACCAGAAGACCTGCCCCAAGGCAGTTGCATCGGGTCCCAGCGCTGGCTTAACGTCCTCAGGTAATGTGTTTGCTGGCAGAGAATTGAGCTTTTCGAGAATGCGTGACCGCGACCAGTAAAATTCAGCCTCTTCATTAAAGATCACATAGATGGTCGAGTAACCGAACATCGAGTATGAACGGATCGTGCGGACCTCTGGAATTCCCAGTAAGGCAACGGTGAGCGGATAGGTGATCTGATCCTCAACGTCCTGGGGTGAGCGTCCCATCCATTCGGAAAAAACGATCTGCTGATTCTCACCGATATCGGGAATGGCATCTACGGGTACGGGGTCTCTGGCAATTCCGGGAATTTCCCAGTCAAAAGGAGCGACAAGGATGCCCCAAAAAATGAGTCCGACCAATAACAGGAATACAACCAGTTTATTATCCAGCGTGAACTGGATGACCCGTTCCATCAGCGTCAGATCTGCTTTCATCAGTTAAGCTCCAGGTCGGCATGGGAAGCGAATTCCTTTCGCACCTCCCCACAGCGTTGCATACTGGTTCCAAAATATGGGTTATTGACCGACTTACCCTGTTGCAGCCAGGAAGCACCCTTGTTATCGAAAGCCATTGGGCAGAAAACCTCATAGGTCATATCCATACCGCTATGTCCGAAGTGTTGTTCGAGGCTAATCATGCGTGCGGAAATATCTTCAAAGGGTGTGCGGAATGCGCTAAGATCTGTCCAGTGATCGATATGTTCCAGATCAGTTTGCAGTTGTTCTTTAATCTCATTCCAACGTTTGCGTATCTTTTCGTCAAGTGTTTGAGGTAACGTGATTGAATTGAGTGCACGACTCAGCTTACGCGTACTTTTTCGTGCATTCGTGATATTATCAGTTGCCAGGGCTTCCTGGAGGTCGAAATAGGCTGCATACAATGGATCCAGACTAGCCAACATGTCTGCGGGGACGTCATGCCTCTCCATTGCTGATGGATTGGTCTCAGCATTTTTTCCCAGACCATGATGTTCATGACCTCTTGAACCCTGACCTCCCTGGGGCATCATCATGCTGGGCTTTGCTGCAATTTGCATGGCACTGTCGATCTTGAAACTACCATTTACCACGACACGCTCACCCGCCTCCAATCCCTCAAGGACGATATAATGATCAGTCGTTCTGGGACCCAGTTTTACCTCCCGAAGTTCAAAGGTAGGTTCCTTCATATTCGGTACCTGCACATAGACAATCGCGCGCGGACCTGTTATCAGTACAGCAGAAACGGGGATCAGCAGTGGCTGTGACTTGTCTGGATCGCCCCTCACAAATCCCAGACTTTCTGCTGGAACCAGTGGCATACCGCATATATCGCAGTTTCCGGCTTGATCCCGAATGATCTCGGGATGCATAGGACCCACCCATTTCCCTGCCAGTTCACTACTGATCACCTGACCCTGGGCATCCAGGGTTGATCGAACCTTCGCCCTGACAAACATCCCGGGTTTCAGAAGCCCATCGTCATTCTTAATGTTGGCCCTCACTCGAACCGTTCGGGTCCGTTCGTCAAGTGTTGGGTCGATAAATGAGATAATACTCTCAAATTCTCGGCCGGGGTGGGCTTCGGCTTCAAAGACAACTTTTTGACCGTAGTTAAGCCAGGTTAGATCACTCTCATAGGCATCCAAAATCACCCACAACTGATTCAGGTCAGCGATCGTATAGATCGGGGTACCTGTGTTCACATAACCGCCTTCCAATGCAGACTTTTCTAGTACGACACCTGAGATCGGACTATAAACCGTCTGGGTGGCCGAAGCGCTTCCCTTTGATTCTATGGAGCGTATCTGTTTTGCATTCAACCCAAGAAGTTTCAGTTTTTCGCGTGCGGCAGCCAGGGTCGCCTCAAATGTTCGTCTACTTACATTGTTCGCTGACCCCATACGCCTCAATTGGTCGCTGGCCTGGATAAGTTCCTCCTGGGCCCCGTACAGTTCAGGGCTATAGATCTCGAACAGGTGTTCACCTTTCTGAACCGATGTTCCTGTATAGTCAACAAAGAGCCTGTCGAGCCGTCCAGGCATCCAGGCACTCATCCTCCTTATCTTTGTCTCATCATATGCAAGTTTTCCGGATAAACGAACTTCCCGTTCTGCAGGTGCTCGTTTGACCAATGTGGTCGAAATCTCGGCCAGGGCAATGGCAGCTTCTGATAGCTGGAGTTGAACCTCTGAGATATCCTGTGGTCCACTCTCCAGTGGGATAAGATCCATAAAGCAGATGGGACATTGACCCGGTTCCGGTAACTTGACCTGAGGATGCATGGAACAGGTCCAGACCTCGGCTTGTTCATCCCTTACCGTCGATGTATTGTGAGTGATCTCGTCAGTCCCCCTCGGTATGAGGAGACCCATAATAAAAGCTGCAATAAGGAACACCCAAATTGTCCAGTTTAATGATCTCAGTTTTGTAAAGATCTTGGTTAATGTATTCATAGGACAATTCCTTTCAGGTGGTCCAAGCGTGCCTGCGCCCGCCACAAGGTTACGTTTGCCTTGACCAACTGAAGCTGTTGATCCAACAAATCCTCAACGGCATCTAAAAGTGAAAGAAGGTCAGCATTCCCTGCCGTGTAGGCAGTTTCCAGGACATTGTAGGCTTCCTGTGATTTAGGGATCAGACTATCTTCGAGGAGAGCTATCCGCCGTTCAGCGTTCTTCAAGTCTCGTGTTGCCTGGCTGGTTGTAACCAGCAGCTCATGATTTATCGCCTCATATTTGGATTCATGGGCAACAAGCTCGGCGCGTGCAGATGCTTTTACCGCTTTATTCTTCCCTCCCCATACTGGCAGTGAAAAGCCCACGCTTAATGAGATCGCATCCCCCCCAGCATCCAATGCTGGATTTACGAGATCACTATTCCCAGTGACTATCCAGTCCAAGCCCAATACCAATTGGGGACGTGTTCTCGATATCGCCACTGCTTCAGCTTTCCTGGCCGCTTCCCGATATGATCGTTCCATGGTCAATCTTGGATTCTCTGAAACGGTTTCAAGGGGTTCCCTGGCTAATAATAATTTCTTACCAGCATCCAGATTGGCGGGTGCTATCAGGGAGGATCGGGAATCAAGATGTAATAAGCGTCTCAGCTCATCCTCTGTATTTTCAAGTAATACTTCGGTGTTCTGGATCTGATCCTCCAATCGGAGCACTTCCAATTGTGTCTTGACCAGGTCAGGGTGATCAGCTCTTGCACTCCTATAGCGCGTTAACAATACCTCCTGCCAATTCCTAAGCAACAGTAGCACCTGATTTTGAATGCTCAGTTGCTGCCCAAGCAGATACAGGTCTGCATATACCTGCTTTAGCTCAAGGCTCAGATCATTTATACGACTGTTTAACTGAGCCTGGGTAGCCTCAGATAGATGTACCTGAACCTGGGTGGAGGCTCTCCGCTCCTTTACCCTTGGAATCACTTGCGAAAGGCCGAGACGAAGGTCCTGCGGCCCCTGGGCGGTTACCACAGGCTGAATTGCTATACCTGCTTTTATCTGGGGGTCAGGCCAGGCGTTTACAATAGCTACTTTTTCTTCTGCGGCTTGCCAGCGATAGTAGAGGGTTCTTAATTCTGGATTATTGGATAGAAGTACTGACAGATAGTCAGAAAAGCCAGCCTCCGAGGGCAGATCCTCTCTGGTCTCGATATTCAGTTCCTTCAGCCACTCCTTGTACGATCCATCCAGCACTTCGGACCGGGCACGGGCAGGGCCAAATGACAAGACCAGTACTAGACAGATGATCAGATTTTTTAATTGTGACACAAAATTTTCTCCATAAACAAAGCATTATTGGTTTCCCGGCATTGAGAAATCCAAAAAAGTTAAACGTATGGAGAATCTAGATCAGAAGTGGTTGAGTAAAAGCAGGGGGGGGATCACTGGTGCAGGTTAGCGATGGGAAGTATACAAAATCCTGAAGGTCTGTGAACTCCTCAGATGAATTAACTTGCTGGTGATCAAATCCGGGTTGGTCCACATTCACCTTGTTCAATGGGGCTACTGGTATGGGGAAGATGGTGGGTGTTTCACAGCTTGTGATCTCCATTTCGCAAGCGATTGGGACCATTGATTCACACATGCACGAATCACCACAGCAACAATCATCAGCCTCAGTATGAGGAAAAATTGGTGTCACCATAGCGACTGTCATGAATAGCAGGACAAAGAAGCTGGTTATGTTTTTCATTCGGTCCACGCTACATTATACGTGCAAGTATCAAGGAGTTCCAAGGTATTTTTTGATGTGAATAGGTGCATCCAGAAAATAAACAAAGACATATCGTGGGTAGATTTAGATCTTAGGCCGCTTTAGATAATCCTGATTTACAAGTCGCTTATACTGATATTGCCGCTCTGTTGCTCAATATCCGGATAGCTTAAACTATGGAGGGAAATTTTATAACTTTTTCCAGCTTCTATACTATTGGGTACCGTCCAGAGATATTCTCCCTCCTCAATATCCCAGTCCTCAACAATGGTCAGTTGAAATTTGTTCTGATTGTAGAGATCGATCTTCAGGCTACCGTCGATATTCATACTTGACCATGAAATGCGGGCCCCAAGTGAATCTCCGATGAACCACTCATCATTTTTATCAGGTTTTAGGATAGTGAGGGACCTTTCCGGTTCTGAAATCTGGAACTGACTGCTCACGTCAACTATGTCTGGCAACTCAAGTGCTGTTAATTGTATCTGGTACCCTCGTCCTGCTGGAATACTGTCTGGAACAGTCCAGGTATAGGCTCCCGTTGTGATATCGGTTGAGTTTGAAATCATCGCAATTAATTCATTCTTGTTGTACAGGTCGATCCGAACATCCCCATCGATCCAGGAGGATTCCCAAAAGATCTGAGCCCCTCCCTCTTGTCCAATGATCCATTTATCACCCTGTTCTGGTGAACGAAGACTTAGAACAGGTGTCGGTGTGCTGATTTCTAACCTGCTACTCAAATCATTTAGAGAGAGATCCCTGTTGCTCTCGATATATACCTTGTAACCATTTCCCGGAATCACCCATTCAGGAACTGTCCAGGTGATGGATTCAAGGTCCACTTCAACATCATCTGCAATGGACAGATAGAATCCGGACTGATCATGCAGGTGAATATTAATTGTTGAATCGAGCCGCACGGATGACCATGAGATCAAGGCAGCATCGGCCTCTGTTACGATCCACTCATCACTTTTATCTGGTCTCAGCAACTCCAATTCGGCTTCGGGTGTCACAAGCGTGATCCGGCCACTCATGTCATTCGCGTCTGGGTCACGAGTACTCTCCACATGGACCGTATACCCCTTGCCAGCTGGCACTGTATTGGGAACCGTCCACCTGAAGGATCCCAAGGCTATGTCAATATCCTCTGCAATGGACATGTAGTATCCGGACTGATCATACAGGTGAATATTAATTGTTGAATCGAGTCGGACGGATGACCATGAGATCAGGGCAGCATCGGTCTCTGCTACAACCCACTCTTCCCCTTTATCTGGTCTCAGCAGCTCCAATTCAGTTTCATTTGTCCCTATGTCAATCCGGTCACTCATGTCATTAACATCGGGATTTCGATTACTCTCCACATAGACCTTATATCCTTTACCGGCGGGCACCGAAGTGGGAACCGTCCAATTGAAGGACCCCAAGGCTATATCTATATCTTCCGCAATGGACATAAAGAATTCGGACTGATTATACAGGTGAATATTAATTGTTGAATCAAGCCAGACCGATGACCACGAAATAAACGCAGCATCAACCTCTGCTATTATCCACTCGTCACCTTTATCTGGCCTCAGCAACTCCAAATCAGCTTCAGGTGTCACGAGCGTAATCCGGCCACTCATGTCGTTAGCGTCGGGATTACGATTACTCTCTACATAGACCTTATATCCCTTACCCGCCGGTACTGAATCAGGTACCGTCCAGGCATAATAGCCTTCCACAACATCAACCCCGTTAACAATATTGAAAAGAAAGGTATTGTTATCATAGAGATCGATACGAACCGTGCTGTCCAGATGGAGCGAATTCCACTCAATGTTGGCGGCATCAGCGATTCCAATAATCCATTCGTCATTCTGACGTGGTTCAACTATCTCTATCTCCTGATCCTCTGTTATGGAAACAATATCAAATGGATCACTTGTGCTGTTCACCTCTGGGTTGTCCAGATACTCAAGGTATACTTTGTAACCTTTTCCCTGCGGTATCGTGTCCGGAACCGTCCAGATCAAGCCGCCACTATCGACGGAGACTGCTTCAGCGATATTGCCATAGAATGAGTTGCGGTCATACAGGTCAATTTTAACGTTACCTGAAATATTGCTGTAAGCCCAGCTAATACCGGCAGCATTCGCTTCACCAATGTACCATTTGTCACCCCGTGTAGGAGCTGTGATCTCCAGTGTGGGTGTGTCAGCCTCCCCTTCTATTTTGAAACGGCGACTCAAAATGCTTATTGTTTCCAGCTCATTCCAACGAAGTCTGATCACATAGTTGTTAGCTGGGGGGACATCTTGTGGGACAGTCCAACTATATTTCAGATCTGAGATATTTACACTGTCTTTGATGGTGTGTACAAGGGTATCATCCTGCATCAGATCAATGCAAAATGTTCCGTCCAGATCCTCAACGCTCCATTCAATAACTGCTCCGTTGATCTGCTGCTGTACCCAGCGAGTCCTGGAAATTGGACGTATGATATCAAGTTCATACTCGACGTCTTTGGCTCGGATGTGGAAGGGCTTACTAAAAGCGAACAGATACTCATCCTCATCGGTAGATAATCTGATGCTATACTCATCTCCTGGGGTTAGCGAAGTAGGAACAGTCCATTTGAACGTCTCCAGCATGGCTGGGATAGAGTCCGCAACAAGCAGCTCTACGTCTGGACCATTTAATAACTCAATTCTGATCAATCCAGTCAAACCCGTAGCATCCCAGATGATTTCAGCACCAAGTTCCACACCCGCCTCCCAGTTATCATTTTGTCTGGGGTGGATAATATCCAGGCTTGCATCTGTCACATAGGGATCTATCCGGAAAATTTTACTCTCGACCCAGGCCATTGAATCTGTGGGGCTCTTAAGGTATATGGAGTATCCTTGACCAGGCTGGATGAATCCGGGAACCGTCCATGTGAATTTTTTACTCCGGGCATCCACTGTATCAGTTATCAACATCACAGGTTCATGATCGTGCAGTAAGCTAATATTAATCGGACCTTCCAGGTTTTGCGCAAACCAATTAACCTGTGCCGTACTATCCAGACCTACCTCCCACCTGGTTTGATTGTCTGGATTAAAAAGGGTCAAAACACCATAAGGAGGTAGCTCACATTGGAAGACACTAAAGGCTAGCAAACCGAGTAAAATAGTCGATATCCGACTGCGTCTCTTCGCAATACGCAAGATTTCAATCATATACACAGATATGTATTTTAATGTCGCCATTTTCTGTCTGTGATGCTATCCATATTCCTACATGTGGAGTGTGCAATCGTGCAAATATAATTCCTGAAAATGTAAATGAAGTGAAAAATGTCACATATAGGCTCTAATTGTTTTAATAACAATTTGTTAGGTCGGGATAATATTCAGCGAATTATCCGGATTGAGCTCCAGGACCAGCCCGGGAAACTCAAGGATGCTGACGACCCTTTACTGGAAAAGATGAAATATGCCAGTGTAGCAAAATATCTACCTGTACCTACTCCACCATCTGCAGGATTTACTTTAATCCAGTGCTAAGGTCAGTCCTTGAATAAGTCTATTTATCTCATCCGCTGTGGTATAATGCAGAAAGGACATCCTGAGCACACCAGCATCCGGGGACAGTTTCATTGCATTCAATAGTCGGGGAGCATAAAAGTGAGCTGTGCCCACCATTAATTTATTGGCTGCTAAAATGGATTGAACCTCGCTGATCGATTTTTGAAGCGGCCAAATGGAAACTGTAGGTGCCCGATTCTCTGAGTTAGTTGGTCCTACAATGCGTACATCATCTCTTTTATTCAAACACTCCAGAAGCTGGGACAACAGTTCACTCTCGTGGTTTTTAAAGAGACCGTTCACGGCCTTTCTTTTTGCCTGTATGTCTTTGGTTTCCTCAAAATGATGGGCATAAACAGCATCCAGATAATCGATAACACCGCTCGCTGCAGCGATCTGGGCGTGATCAGGACCTGCTGGGAGCAACTTTTTCTGCGGCTGGTCCTCATGAAAGAAATGACCCTGGTTGGAGAGTTGATCCAGGAGCGTGCGCTTGATGGTCATCAGCCCCAGATGAGGACCCCAGGTCTTATACAGTGAAGCCAGATAGATATCGGCTCCAAGTTCAATTACATCGGGCAAACCATGGGGCGCCCCAGCAACGCCATCCACAACGCAGATAGCGCCAACACGATGAGCCATCCGATTGATCTCCAGGACTGGATTCAAATGACCAACAATATTAGAGCATTGTGGGTAGGCAAGCAGCTTGGTTTTTTCATTCAACAGACCGTCAAGTTGTTCAAGTTCCAGAACTCCCGTATCTGCTTCCACGCACCATTCATGTACAGTAACACCCATATTCGCCAATTTCCGCCAGGCACCTGAATTCGCCTCATGGTCCTGATTGGTGACAATGATCTCATCTCCAGCCTGCAAATAGCCCTTGAAGGCCTGCGCCAGCACGTAAGTATTCTGAGAGGTGGAAGGGCCAAAATGCACCTCGTCCTCACTCACATTCAAGTATTCAGCAAAGCGTTGATAGCTATGGTCCAATGCCAGGCCTGCTTCCTGGGCAACAGGATGGGCGTGGTAGGGTTGAACTTTTGTTCTGGTGTAATAAGTGGTTAAGCGATCAATGACCTGCTGGCAGGCGTAAGACCCTCCGGCATTCTCAAAGTGAGCCCAATCCTTCAAAGATGGCTCAGAAAAAGCGGGGAACTGCTGACGTACGAAGGCGGTGTCTAGTGTTTTCATGGGTGATCCTCAGGATATATGGGAATATTTGCAAATACGCTGACGCAAGGTGGAAACATGTAAAATTATATTGTTAGGAATTTTTTGATTTTCAGGTCCTCATCCAGGATGTGATCAAACACCCATTTAACAGCAAGCGATTTAAAATTAGAAAGAAGTAGTGAAAACTTTCTATCAGTACTAAGGTAGTGATTCATTTCAGATATAATAGCCTTGTGTTTTGCTTTGTGGTCATTGAGATCTGGATAATGGATATCAGTCATATACCGTTCTTCATGTTCAAAGTGGGTGGCTGTGTAATCGTAGAACTCTCTAACGATGGTCTTGAATTCTTCAAGTTTATCCGGGCCTAACTCCAAATCAAGAATATGGCGGGCCATGCCAAAAAGACGTTGATGTTCATTATCTATAGTGCCCTGATCGATAGCGTATTCTGCTTTCCATAAAAACAAACTCACTGTCAAATCCTCCCCATGCAATTGAACCTAAATGTATATTCCGTCTAAGAGATATGATGGTGGTTCGGATCACCAGCGCTAATCTTCGTATACTCGTTAACCTAATGTTTTGATATAGCTTGATTTAAAAGATAACAGCCAACAAGAAACTTCCAATAAGATTGGCGCTGGCGTTACATCTTTTCATACCTGTCCAAAACGATTGAATATCTGGCTTTAATAAAATAGAATAGCCCCGCAACTAGAGGGCAGGGCTATAAGGAGTGTCTCTGCCATTCTGTAACCCAACAATAGCGGAGGCGAGATGAATGTAACCCTGTTC
>JAIPJM010000003.1 GCA_021734255.1 Fidelibacterota bacterium
GTGCTCAATAATGTGGCAAACAAGTTGGTAAAGATCCTATGCGCCATGATCAGAGATAGAAAACCATATATCAAAGGTCACCAATCAATTAATCCCAGATTACTAAAATCCGCTTGACTAGGTCATAGTAATCGCGAAGACGTCCTCGAGAGATTTGAGATTGGGGTGGTGAATTCTTAGTGACATTCAAGGATGGTGCGAGTGGGTTCAGTCAGCCATCCCACACCATTATATAGCGTATACAACCCATACCCGATCACGGTCCAGGCCGCTAATTGGGTCATGATATGTCGGAATCGAAATTCCTTGAACAAACCAACAAAAAAGCCCAGGCTAAAGAGTGCGGGAATTGTGCTCAAGCCAAAAATAAACATGACCAGTGCACCATATATCGGACTGGCTGTACTGGCTGCTGAGATCGCGAAGACATAGACGAATCCGCAGGGCAACAGACCATTCAGCATGCCCAGGAGGTAATGTCCAAACCTGGCTTCCGATTGTATCAAGGCTCTAAATCTCTTTTGGTACCACTTGCTTGAGGCAACAGATGATTCCAATGCTGGCATGAATCTGAACTTCCCCGACAAGGCCATTCCTGCCAGGATCATGGCAGCCCCAGCGACGATCCACAGGACCCCATTTGTCATGCGATCAAATACAACCACTCCCCCTAAAAACCCGAAAATAGCGCCCAGGGTTGTGTAGGTTGTCACTCGCCCCAGAGAGTAGAGAATATGATCCAGCGCTTGCGAAGATCGCTTCTTCTCCTTCTTTGCCCCGGCACTGGAGTAGGCAATGACGATCCCACCACACATGCCAATGCAATGGCCAAAAGACCCGAGAAAGGCGATGGTGATGACAGATATGAGATCTATGGTTTCCATTAATTCTCCAGTAGCTCCCTGCGTATTTCAGGATTGGCTAATGTCTCCCCTCGCAGCATATGCTTTTGCATGCTCTCAAAGTCGACATACTGTTCGGATTTCACCGAATAGGCACCAAACCCGTAGGACATGGGCGTCGTATCGGTCCTGCTGTACCAAGCTGTTCGACCATCGATCCATTCACCGCTGATCAGGTCCGGGACCCAGATTGTTGGTTCATAGTCAAAACGAGCTCCCTTCTCCCAGGCGGCCATGCAGCCAAGGTCATCGAAGAACCACGTTTTACCATCTGCAGAGACTATCTGGGCTGCAAAATGGAGATCGCTAATGACCATGCCACATTCACTGCACTGGAAATGCTCTCTATCCATCTCGACTGGATCCTTGCTCATGTTGTCCGGATAGACAACCGTCATTTCCTGCACATCACCCATGGACAGGAACATCACACTGATGAGTGTGATCAGGAGCAGGATGATAATGAGGGGAACTGCGAAACGCATCGATGCTCTCAGCTAAATGCTCTTGGTATTGGTGATAGATATACGAGCATAATACATGGTGTAAATTATCAATTCCCGGTACTATAATCCAGCTCTGTGGATAGCCGATAGCGCATGATTCTGTTGTTTTCGGTGTCAGCGATATAAACCACACCGGTTGCGTCTACAGCAACACTCCGGGGATTGCTTAAATTGTCAGCTATTTCGACCTGGATGCTCGTATCTCTTCGTACCATCTCATATGTCGATCCCACCAACACTGAGTCAACAATGCTCGAATCCACCACAACCTTACTGGTTCCAATATTATACACAAATGCGCCTAAGGGTGAAAATTGCTGAATGAGATCGTGGCCAGAATCTGCAATGTAAATATTGCCTGCTCCATCCAGAGCGACATCAGAGGCATGGTCAAAGCGATCGATCTCCATTATCTCGTCTTCGCCATATTCAAATCCACTGCCACCACCCACTTTATGTACACTGAAGTTTTCGCCCCATTGCGTGTAATAGATCGCCCCCTCCTGGTCGTGGGTTAAGCCTCTGGGGTCATTCACTGTCCCATTCCCCGTGCCGGTAGATACCGTACGATCCACAATCGTTCCAGAGTATACGATAATCTCCTGTCCGGCGGCTGTCTTGAGAAGTGCTTCGGGTACGTAGGCGAGTGTTAAAATTGCATCTGAAAAAGCATCTGCCAGACGACAGAGATCACCAGACGTCCCAACACCAGTCACCCGCACAGAATCGGGTTTGATAAAATATTTTGCAACCTCGATCGCCTCCTGGGTGACACCAGCATCCCAGAAAAGTCGGGGAGAGAGCCACTGGTCAAGATTTTCAGCACTCCAGTTGATAGTCTCAATATCCCAGCCATCTGTCATGAGGGTATTGATGGAATCAAAATTTGTCACCCATATTAAACTATCATTACTGGATCTCAGTTGCACTGCGGATGCCATGGAATCGACACCCACATTATTCAAATACTGATCCCACACAAATAAGCGATTGCTACTATCAGCAATGAACAGATTAAGCCGGCTGTCTTGAGCGATGGCCATAGGATAGATGGGTGAACCGTCTGGGGCGTTCAGTGAAGAGAGAGTGCTGAAATCATTGCCGAATTCATCTGATATTATTTCAACGCCTGCTGCTGAAATGGTGTGGACAGCTCCCTGCTCACGATCAGCCACAAAAATGTACCCATCTGCACCGACAACAAGGTCCCAGGGTTTTTGAAAGTCATAACCATGGCCTGCATCCCAGTCTGGGCTGATGCGGATGTAGGATTTCTTCCCAGCGCCAAAAACGGGTGGTTCCGAGTAACTTTCGGTGGGAAGCTCAAACTTTTGGCCGCAAGCCATTATCAGAAAGCTGATGACCACGATGCAGGTATAAGTGATAGCTCGCATTAGAATGACCACCCGAAGGAAAAGTGCTCGGACCGGTTCAAGTCTCGCATGTCAGAGTAGGAGTAATCAAATGTGAACCCTGCCCCGCGAATACCAATTCCGGCTGACCAGGGGCTGGTGTCATCACCAAAGGTCTTTCCGGCCCGGATATAGATCAACTGTGAGAATCCATATTCAAGACCAAAAGAAATGTTCTCGGCATTATCGACAGGATGGTTCAATTGAAGGGATGTGGTCAGCTGCTGACGCTCGGACTGCAGCCACTCATGGGCAATCGCCAGGCGAAATATCGTTGGGGGAGAAAAGGAATCATAGTGAGTTTCCATACTATCCTGATCCAGGTATTCGCCTTTCGGTCCGGCCGGGCTTCCGAAATTCAAAAGAGAAACCGCAAAACGAAGATCTTTATAGCCCGTCCGATAATAGGTTCCCAGGTCCAAGAGGTATGCGCGCATCTGAAGCTCCGCTAGCTGCTCTTCCACAATCTTCGTTCCTATTCCAAAAGAGAACCTGTCTGTCATTCTAAGTGCATAAGTGAGCCCAAGCAGAACATCGCCATAGTTGAAATATTCACCGGTGCCATCCGGTTGATACTCGGTAGTGATCTCCATGGGAGGGGCGTATAGCGCTAAAGCATGCACACCGATATGATGAATATCCCCAAATCGCCAGATCCCGGCAAAACTGGAGAGGGTAAAGTCAGCGATCCAATTACTCTGATCAACCATGACATTGAATTGCTCATCGATCTGAGCGGCACCTGCAGGATTCCAAAACAGGCTGCTGGCGTCATTGGCAATGGCCGTGTAAGCACCAGCCATCCCATGGGCTCTAGCATGGATGGGAATCTTTAAGAATGGGAATGAAGACGTTCCTGCACGCTGGCCACCCAGCTCTGGAAAGAGATTACCCTGGCCGAATGCGGACTGGACCAGGATCAGAAGGAGTATTATGATTGATCTATTCTTCATTAAAACCTGAGACTTATGCCCATCTCTATGGTCCGAGGTGTATAGTAACGGCCTTCGTTAAAATTGGGGTTGGGACTATTGATATATCCATACGAGTAAATCTCACCGGGGTCATAGGCCTGACCTGTGAATGCATTAATCATCCGTGGTCGTTTGGTATCGAAGAGGTTTTCAATTGTGCAATACAGTTTCCACTCCAGGGCTCCCGTCTGGATGTACTTGTTGAACTTCAGGTCAACTGTCGTGATAGGGTCAGCAAGCTCGGTATAGGGGGTATCACTATTGGGTGTCCCCTCATAATAGACCCGTCCGTCTTCTTCTCGCAAACTCACATTTTCCATGGCTGTATATCTACGGCCACTCTCGTATTCAATTCGGGATGAGATGCCCCAGTTTCGAGGTAGGGAAAGGCCCAGGAAGCTTAGCTTATCCTTAGGTCCCACATTGAAATGGAGATTTGTAAAAATGCTCAGAGGCTGGTCCCAGCGGAGAAAATTCTCCCCCAGGGGTTTTTCATCCAGGCGACCTGCTTCAACCAGAAGATTATCTAAGGGTGTGGAGCTCTTACCGGTGGTGATACTGTAACTCAGGTTGGCATCTGCAGAGAATAACCGGGCAAAACGACGTTTGAATTTTACTTCAATTCCTCTTGATCGTGCATAATCCATATTGATGTAGATCAGATAGGAAAGATGACCATAACGCGGGTTGAAAAGGGTCACGCGCTGACTGGTCTCATAGTCGAACATATCTTTGTAGAAGGCTTTGATCTCCAGAACCTGGTTATCATCAAATTTGTGTTTGATACCGATCTCATAGGCTACCGTTGTTTTGGGATCCAGATTTGGATTTCCAAACAACTGGTAGGTTGCCTCTGCTGTGGAACGCAGTTTGGCGTACACATAATTAAACGTTGGTAGCTGGGAAAAATGTCCATAATTGAAATACAGGACATCTGAATCTGTAACTGGATGCGAAATACCCAGGCGAGGGCTTAAATGACCCTTCCCCCGTTTGTTGAATATCTCGAAGGTCTCATCATAAAATTTTTGCCGGGCAGCATCAGTGATCGTCAGGACTTCAGGGTCTGCAATGGCATTTTCCAGATATTCTCCAGGAAACCAGTAATCGTAGCGCAAGCCGAGGTTGGCGATCATGCCATCAAAGGTGATCCTGTCCTGCAGATACAGGGAGCCGTAATCCGTTGTGACATTAAAATAGTCATAATTACGCCCAAGTCCGGACTCTCCAAGCCAGGGCGAATCAATATCGATCACCTGTAATTCTGACTGTTTGTGATCAAAGCCTGTCTTGAAACTATGCCGCTGGGACGGTTGATAGTTCAGGTCAAAATCAATTGAGAGGTTATCAGAATAGTAATCGTACCAATCGGGGGCATCTCCGTGATCCCAGAATTCATCACCATAGGCAATGCCAACAGACCCATCTATTCCAGTTTGGTAATAATAGATGGGTTCTATATCAGTGGTCTGCTCATACTCGGTCCAATGCTTCCCCTGAACGGCAGAATGGAGGTTGGTGAAGAATCGACCAGCAGTGACCTCATAGAAAAGTTTGGGAGAGAGCGTATGAGTGTAGAGCAAGGTCGTAAGTATCGATTCTTTTGTCAGGGTGTTGTAATTGTCCAGCATCTCCTTGTAGGGATAAGGGAATCCACTACTTCCTTGAAAGCGGGACATGAAATAGCCCTGGTTGATATTGAGGGATCGATCGTATGAGGCACTTAATTTTTGCTGATCATTGATACGCCAGGTCAATTTGTAGAGAGCATGCCAATCGTTTTCCTGTCGAAAAGTGAGTTTTTTCATCCATTCCTGGGAGGGGACAAGTTTATGCGCCTGTGGCAGGTAGGAGTCATTCAAATGCATGTAGGCGTTGGCAAAAAAACTGACCTTACCTGGCAATGATAAGCCTATGGCATTCATGGTGCTGGTGATCGGTTCTGGTCCACTCAGGGTAAATTCAATTCTATCCTTATTGAAGCTTTCCCAGGGCAATTCGGAGAGTCCAAAGTCATCACTGGAATAGGCCAGTGTCCCGTGGTATTTCTGGGAGCCCTCCTTGATGCGTATGTTTATGATTCCGGACATGGCCTGACCATATTCAGCATTGAATCCGCCTGTGATGACTTCAAGTTCTTCGATCGCATCAACATTCACATAGAGATTGTTTGAATATCCTGACAGCGGGTCTTTCACTGAAATTCCATCCACGATGAACATGGATTCATCCACACGGCCACCCCTGACGTGGATCTCATTGTCCTGGGATGTGATCCCCACCTGCTCAGCCAGAATATCTGAAACGTTCTCTACGATATTCAATTTCAACTCATCAGAGGAAAGCCGCACACTGGATGCGGTCTTATCCACCTCCAACAGGGGTCTCTGTCCTTCGATGACGATCTCTTGCCCCAGTGCCAGTGTCGTTTCCTCCAATTCCATGGAGATCCTTGTGGGAATATCAGTTGCCACAGCAACCCCCGTCTTCAAGACGATCTTATACCCTATCATGCTGAATTCAATATCATAGATACCTGGAGACATCCCGGTTAACAAGAAGCGCCCCTCCAGGTCTGTGGCGCCACCGTAGTAGGTCCCTTTGATGATGACATTCACCCCAGGTAGAGGCATGCCAGAGGACTGGTCGACCACTTGACCTTCAATGGTGCAGGTACCCTGGGCGAAGACGCCTGTAACAAGGGAGATGAGCAGAACGGTTATGAACAGGTTTTTCACTACTGAAAGACCTCATTCAGAATTTTATCCATCACACCTATCGCATTTCCATTCCCCCCGCAAAGATGAAACGGTAGACTGAAAAATATGGATTTACCCGAACCAGGTGAGGGCTGAAAGAGCTGAGCGATGGGAGGATTGCCGACCCAGTTATCATTCGAAGTCCTGGGGTCCTGCAAGATGAACAGATCCTTACTGATCTCGCCTTCAGTTAATTCTGCTGGATAATAAGCACTAACGCGACGGGCGATCAGTGCCGATGTCTTCAGGGAGTATTCAGATAAGATAGCCCCGGAGCCACTGGCTTCTGTATCAAGGAAATCAATTGTCAGGCCTGTGAGGAGGCGACCAGATGGATTGATGACCCAATTGGAGTCAATGCTTGTGTAGGTATAATCCGTGTCAATAAATATACTTGAGACAAAGACATTACCCCCGGCCTCCAGATAGGCTCTTAAGGCTCCATCTGCACCGGAGAGGCTAGGCGCCTCCGAATAATGATACCAGATGACTGTTTTGAAATAATTGAACATGGCCATCTGGTCTGAATTAGAACTGGGAAGCGCTTTCTCATTGTACCCTAATTCCAGGGTTGAGTAATTTCCTGAGCCAACCAGTGAATCCAGTATATCAGTATAGAATTGATGAGTGGAGCCATCGTCCAGCTTATAATCATCTACCAGCAAAATATCGCCAACCGGTTCTTTGACGATCCACCGATTCGGTGTGCTGAGATCGGTAGAATCTGGAAATTGTAGCAAATTGCTGGCAGCACCGGCTGTATCAATAGCCTGGACATAAAAAGTATGCTGACCAGCCGGAATATCGCTCAAGGTAACCGAAGAGACATTCCCGGCTAAATAGGACCACGCATTGGTATCATCCAACCGATAACGAATGTGATTGACAGATGCCAAACCGTCCAGGTCGGTGACCGTCCAGGCAAAGGTCCTGGTCGGGAAAGTAATATGGGTAACATTTGGGTCACTTCCAGCAGAAGGATTACTGTTTATCGAAAATTCGATCTCAGGCGGAGAGTTAGCAACAGGAATCCTCAGGGTTGCTGGTGTAGGATCCAAGTTACCGTCGTTATCTTCAGCTTTAACCTCGAAAATAAATTCATCATAAACAATTCCCAGGGGAAGAAAAAATGTGTCCGTCTCGGCGCTGGTTGTGGTCCACTCCGTCTGAAAACTCCAACGATAGTGATATGCTACAACCTCACCGTCAGGGTCCTCTCCCCACCAGTACAAGACCTGCTGACTGGTTGTCGTATCCGGTAGATAATGGTTATAGACAAAAGTTGTATCATTACTCGTATCTGAAAGAACGGTATCAATAGAAAGTGGAGCAAAATTAAGAGATAGATGTGTCTCCGGATTCAAATTCTGGAGACTGTCCACTGGTAATTCATCCAGGAATGGATTCTGCAAGGAATCACAGCCCCCAAAAAACAGAAGGAGAGCCCCTAAGGAAGCACCCAGTCTCATGGAGCGTAGATATGTTGTGTTACTCAGCAATTTATCCAGCGATCACTTTCTTATGGTCATTATTCCTGCCTGACGTGAGCGCCAGGCAGGAATAATTGGATTCAGCCTACTTCAGGTAGGTCATTTTTCCGACCAATTGAGTTTCACCTGAAACCAATCGGTAGAAGTACAGGCCAGAAGATACAGCCTGGCCGCTGGCATCAAGGCCATTCCAGCTGACGTCGTAGGACCCGGCTGAGAGCGACTTATCAACCAGAGTGATCACATGTTGTCCCAATTGATTATATACCACCAATTGCACCTTCTGTGTTTCTGGAATCCGAAAGGCGATCGTCGTTGTTGGATTGAACGGGTTCGGATAATTCGAGAGTGCGAAATCCTCTGGTGTGACCACATTGTCAACAGATACCGTACTCAGAAGAAAGTCAGACTTGTAGAGCGGGACCAATTTGTAAGTCGAAGAATCAGCGTAGGTGCCATAGTGGTGATACACCCATCCGCGCACTGACTCGTATGTTGTTCCTGCAGGTGGCTGTATGTAGGCACCAGCATCTAGACTGTCCGAATCATCATCCACAAGAACCCCACCACTTCCATCATCAATGAGCAGAATATCGAAATTCGTGGGGTTGTTTTTAATGATCTTGGCATCTTCAACCTTAACCACAACATTTCCCCATTGTTCAGCTGTAGTGGGCCAGCGCAAGTCACCCGTTGCGACTACCGGTTCTTCAGGTACTGGTAAACCGATATCAAGGAGCTGAATTTCGGAAGTGATCCATAATTCAGTCATGTTGGAACGGCTTGAGCCCTCCGTGGTGACAAATTCGCTGATCCTGCCCTGCATTTGTACCAGGTCACCCTCAAAAAGGACCGGATAAGCAGTAGAATCTGGGTGATAGCTAAGGATGGATGACCAGGGACCACCGTTCACATCCTGGAGAATGAATTTGATCCCATTCCCTGCATAGGAGAGACCCGTAGGCATGGTCACAATTCCTTTAACGGTCACGATCATCGTATCCGTGAAGGCCTCATCAAAATAGCTGGTATCACTGAATGAGGGGATCGGGTCCACACCATCGAGTCTGGGGAGTAGGTCGGAATAATTGACCTGTTGAATGGCCTGGATCCTTGTTAGTCCGTCTGCCGTGCTAATGTCGCGGGCAAGACGGGGTTGAATCTTAAAATCTCCGAAAGAATAATCCATTATACCTGTGATGGAAGCCAGCGCCTCATTTGCTATTGGTGTATAATAGTAATCCGCTGCATCATCTACCCGCAACGTATCTGTACCATCACTGATGCTCCACTCACCATATCCCAGGTCAGGATTTGAGACATTAATACCAGTAACTTTGACCAGGCAGCCCTCAAAACGCTCCATATCTTCATCAAGCGTGATGGTAATAGGTTCTATAGTTTGTCCTGTGCTTAAGAGCTCGAAAGCTGTTACATCCAGAATCTCCGTCATGTCAAAATATTCAGCTACCGAGCCAGTGATACGAATTTCATCACCTTCGGCTAGCGCACGATCTGGATCATATACCTTGATACCTGATAAGGCTGTGTCAGCATCTTGAATAAAGTAATATCTCAGATCATCCTCTGGATAAAACGCATATGGCTCTGCCGTGACAACTCCCTGGATGGTTACGATTGAATCCACTGCAACCTCACCACCCTGAATGGAAGCGACGCTCGTCACAGTACCCCCATATACGATATAGGAGAAGACGGAAGATGTACCGACGCCACCAAAATTATCTGTGGCACTAATACTATACTCCACAAGCGCATTCCCAACCTGGGCCGGGATCGTACCGCTAAAGTTATCTCCGCTGCCAGCTGTCATAGCAACCACCATTTCAACACCGCTGTCAACGGTGTAGTTTAGTGAAGCTGAAGCCACAGACCCATCGTCAATGATGTTGGCTGTCACTGTCACTGCATCAGAGGGGGTGGGACCAGCTGGATCATGAACCACATCAGTGATGAGAGGCGAGGGATTTCCGATGGGTTTGAAGTCTGTATAGAAACGTGGAAATATCTGGTAACCACTGTCGTAGGGATCTGAGTTGTCATACTGACCAACAATGCCCTGTAATTCAA
This sequence comes from Fidelibacterota bacterium, assembly GCA_021734255.1. Taxonomy (GTDB): domain Bacteria; phylum Fidelibacterota; class UBA8477; order UBA8477; family JABMPR01; genus JABMPR01. Next base: position 10,135 of record JAIPJM010000003.1, read on the forward strand.
ATAAACCGAGCATGGGATCCTGGCCATCTACATCCGTCTCTTTATCGATACGCATGACAGTAGCAGCACCGGAAGGGTCGGTAATATCCATATTTGAATTATTGCCGGCAGTCGGCCAGCTACCATCAGTGATGCTTACACTATCGATGCGGACCAATTCTGATTCATAATCCTCAGGAGCTGCCAGAATTTGAGCGATACTGAGATCCTGAAACTCAGGTAAAGTGTTTTCACTACTTAATACTGTTACATCGCTGGGATCAGAGATAATGATCTCAAATTTTCCATTATATGAATCAAGCTCGCCGGTAAGACGAACAGAATCCCCGACAACCAACCCTGCATCAAAATATCCAAACACGATCAAACCACCCGTCGCGTCCTGCACAGAGTGTTCGGTATAGCTGCCCTGAAAATTTGGGCTGGTCACAATCCCTTCGATACTGACCATAGTCTCAAGCGGCAGTGTCTTTGCTTCTGCAATAGTAACCAGAGGTGTCAGTTCACTGATCCAGGTCCTGAATGTTGTGAGCTCAGCCGCTGAAACAGTATTACCTGTTGATGTAGGCGGCATCACATTACCGTAATCGCCTGAATTCTTGATCTTGCCAAAGAGAACTGAATGGGTCGTATCACCGCTGGCAACTCTTAACTCAGGTGCATATCCGGCGCTTACAACATTAACAATATTCGCATAACTAACACCTGTGGAGAGATCCATACCCGCCTCCGGGCTGGCTCCACTATGACAGGCAATACACTTGCTGTCAAAGATAGGTTGGATCTGTGTATCATAGTCAATCGTCTGCCCTAAGATGGCAGATGTGATCAGCAACGTCACCAGTATCAATCGTTTCATACTAATTTCCTTCTTATTTAATAACTAAAAATTTGCCAACTTGAATTTCATTGTTATTCAAGTTCTCGACTGTAAAAACATACATGCCTGTGGCAATGGGTTCATCATATTGGGTAATGAGATCCCAGGCATGCTCCCCACCTGCATAGACCTTGTTCTCACTGGACAAACGAGCGATATCCTCACCCTGGTAGGTATCACCATTATGATCGATCTCATCTACCATATCGCCTCCCAGGGTATAAATTCTGATCGTAGAATGTTCGGGGAGATGCCTGAACCAGATGAGTCGATCTCTTTGACCATTCCCATCCCAGCTTGCCCTTGCACGATAGGGGTTGGGGTAAACACTTGCCGGTTTGAGTCTGCTGTCATTTGTGGCTACAGTGCCTGGAACAACAGCTCTGCGGTTTTCATTTCTGGAGCTTTCCAAACTTTCCAGTCCGGTATTCTCATCCCCACTATCATAGGCAGTAATTGAATAGGTTGTATTGTCTGGCCAGCCATTCTGAACGCCTTCGTTGACCCAGACGTAATGATAGTAATGACCCTGGATGTTGATCGAATCATGTGCACCATCCTTATTTTTAATTCTGATCAGGTCAAACCCAGTATCATAACCAAATTCATCTCCAATAAGATCAAAATCTGCCAGGAGCGAATATTGCTCCTCACTTCCTCTGGTCTTGGCAGAACCATAGATCCGGTATCCGGCAAAGTCGTATTTCCTGGATACTGGATCGAGGGCGAATTCGGGCGCATTATCCCAGTATAGCGTCACTCGCTGGTCCTCTGCCAGCACAGTCATGGATGGGGATGGTGGTGGTTCCGGGACTATGTAGCGATCCAGGATACCATTCTCATTCAGATCTTCCCCGCTATCCAGAATCGAATTACCATTGATATCTTCGCCATTAAAAGCTTTTTGCGCCCAGTCAGCATTTTTGATGAGGTCCTGTCTACGCGTGAGATCATTGTGTGAGCCTTGATGGGACCAGGGAGCAGCCAACACGGCAAATACCACGTTGACAGATCCACCCACGGGTAAAATAAAACCATCCCCTTCTGCGACACTTCCAAAGGGTCCGGCTGACACAAGCATCATCCATGAGTTGGGAGCGCTTAGCCAGGGCTCGCTATCATATTTCTGGATAAAATCGATATCATAAAAGGGAGAGGACGATAATTTTTGATAGCGCTCAACGTCAGATTCAGGCATGTTGAATTCTGGAATATCCATATTTTCCGGACTGTTCCAGCGCCATTGATTGTAGTAGGTATACCAATCTCCCTGATTGTCATTATGAGAAGTGGACCGCTGATTGGGTCCATGAAGGGCCATCAGGCCAAAATAAACCCTGGACCAGCCATCATCTCCATCGAAATCGTATTGGTACCCTATGTTTCTCGGAAATCCATTGGCATTATAAGAGCGCTCAAAACTGTTAATGTTGTCGTACCAACTAAACCCTGATCCCGGCTCCCAACGGCTTTTATAATTCATATTGTTTACCGATGCATCTGCCCAGATCCCAGCGAACAGATTCTTGATACCCCAACCGGTACCACTCGTATCCACAAGATCACTTTTGTTGGTGATGGTGTAATCCAGAATAACAAAAGACTCCATAAAGGAGTGGCTCCAGGCATATGATTCCAGGTCAACTTCCACCCCCAGGGGTTCATGGTTGATAATATCAGGATTGAAATCATTGAAAGTTGACAGCAGATCCTGGTGACTTACCGCTTCCAGGGAGAAGTAACTGGCCAGGGGGGACGTCCCGGCAGATGATATGGTGGATCGGGTGTGAATCGTATCCGCATCGGAACTGGAGGTGTTGAATTCAAAGCCTTCTTCCCCATAATCAAAGGCACCATCAACAATTGCTGTCGATACGCGAGCGGCCTGTTCTATGCCTTCGATTATTGGAATGCCTCCCAGCCACAATCCGCCATAGCTCATGAGCTCGACCATCTCTCGATCCGTGCCATACTGTTTGTAGCGGGCTGAGGGTTGATCCGGGTTGTTCCACCCTTCACCAATGATCCCAAAATTTGTAACGGTAAGACCCATTTCACCAACGATGGTATAGTTATCATAATCATCGATGGAGGCTTTATTTATCTGGGCTTGAACTGAATTATTACAGGTGCATATGAGGAGAAAATAAAGTGCGTATTTGGATAGCCGCATTTGATTAAGATAACCCGACTCCCACCTGTTGGAAGAGAAAATCTCAGGCTCATGATTTTCTAATCAAACGATCAGAAAATATGGCTTAATGACGCGTGATATTCACTGAGGATTGTGAGGATTCATGGCGTTCTGAATCTATTTCAAAGATATCCCTACAAGTCTATTTTGCTTTTCCCAAAAACGTCGGTAGCCAAACCGGGGCTTCCTGTTAATGCTTTCAGTTTCCAGTGTAGCGACCAGGGCATCTGTTGTCTCCCGCTCCAGGGAAAATGCTTTCTCTGTGAGTGCAGACCCCTCCTCACGCTTCATTGACTTGGCTTGTTCCAGCCACTCCTTTTCCAAGGGGTCGAATTCTTTCCTGACCAGATCATGGCGATAATTAAAATCCCTGAGAATTTGTCTGTGCAACTCCTCGTGCTGCCACCAGAAGATCTCCTCGTCATAGCTTTCGCCTCTATCGCTAACGAAAGATGTCGGAAGCGGTCTTTCATTAAACCACACCGGTTTGAAAACGGAGGTACAGGGACTGGATGTGGCTGTTATCCAGAATGTATTCAGGTCCTCTGTCAGGTGAGCCACCATAGATGCTGTGGTCTGTGATGCCTTGCGGGCTGGACTTGATCCAGCATGAGCACAAACCTGATTCATAAGAAAATGTGTATCTGGACGATAGGCGTCATCACCATGGTCTCTCAAATGCGCAAACGCTTCTTCCAAACCATAGGACTTTTGGCTTAGCAGATCACTGGATCGAGCCTGGCGGATCCTACAGGCTGAAAATTTGGTATAAAATCTATCTGAGTAACATTGGGCAAAGTTGAAATCCGCTTTTTTCTTCACCCACCCTTTTTCCAGAGCATGGTAGATCAGATCTTCATGCATGAGATCAAAGTCGGAACCAATGGTCAGGCCATTGCTGATAGCGTAATAGTCCTCAACCTTTTTTGCTACCCATAAATGACCCGCCGTTTCCAGCACCCAGGCTTCATGCGGGTCTGCAATGAGAAAACTATTGTGATAATAGAAGGAGTCGTTTTGATAGCCGCCATTGCCTCCCTGACCATGCTCAGCGATCAGCTCCGTTATCGTGTCCAGGGCGCCGCGGGCAGTACTACGACGCTCCAGGGCGAGACGGAGGAGGTCCATACCTGTCAACCCGCCTTCCTTGAGAAATGGCATTTTCGTCCACACAGCCTCATTCCCAATGACCAGCCCCTTGGCGTTGGACCCGATCTCTGCGCCCCACATCCAGAACGGTCGGCTGATAAGGATGGCATTGGTCTCCTCAACCTGGGGGATACTGATGTAGGTACAATCCACCATTTCACCTGGATCATGCACACATTCGGGATGATATTCCAGCAGCTGAAGTTCTGAAACTTCGCGATCACTGTTCTTCCCGAAGATCATACTCCTATCCTGGGTGACGGAGGGTAATGCTACGAATGTATCACACATATGTATCGTCTTTCTTCATCTATCTATCCTTCCCGGCAGAACAAAATCGTACCGTTGACCAAGTAGTTTGACCTTAATAAATCGATCCAGTCTTCGCAAGGCAAGAAACAGAACCCAGATCCGTTTATCTTCAGTGTAATATTTTTTTATTTCAAGCCTATCCAGAGGCTCCATCTTAGTTCCCAGGTCAGCATTGATCTGTTGAATCCATTCCTCCACAAGATCTGGTCGCTGTTCTTTGAACAAGTTTGCGATAAGATCGGTGTAGACCAGTCGGCGGTCATAATAGCGATTCATCACTCCCTCAAGAAATAACCAGCGAATGAGCCAGCGCAAGAAAGAAGGCGCACTCTGCAGGAGTAGCTCGGGATCCAGCACCTCTTTACCGTTTTCGTGCATGAGCGGTGTGCTGGTATCAATAAAAAGCAATTCGCCTGATTCCAGAAAGACCCAGTTGCTGAGCTGCCCGTCAATCGCTAATCGAACCTCAGGATGCTGCTTATCGTTGTAGCTCCAAACCTTTTCTATTGCGGAGATAATGGAGGTGCCAACCCTTGTCATCGTGACTGCATTCTCAGAATGGATGAGCTTATGGCAAAACCGGTGCGGGGGAAGCTGTTTTTGCATGATATAAAGAACTGTCCCACCTGCATGCCCTTGCACCAGAATGGTATCATCCGGGGGAATGGTCAATCCTGCCTCCCTCAGTCTATTGCAGTAATTATTGTAGTTTTTGATATACGCAAGTGCATCTGCTTCAGAACGGAATAGGGGCATACGTTTGGCGGCGTATTCAGCATTATTATCAATCTGTAGCACGGTGGAGATCTCACCATAACCCAGAACCTTACAGGGGATCTCTGAAGCAAGCGGGTCAGCAGGATCCAGGCCAGTTTCGAATGCCTGTATGCGTTCCTGAGTCAATTCCATAGCTTCAATCTCTGGAGAGACGATCTTTTAGACCGTCTGCTTTCGATTTGAGTTTTAGAGCCGACCGCAGTTTCCTGGCAGAATTCATGGCCTTATCCAGCTTCCTTATTACCCATTCGATCTCATCATCAGTGATGGTCAAGGGCACCAGAAACTGGACAACTGACGTATCATTATTCGCATATACGACAAGTAAGTCATGGTCATATCCTGCCTTCGTCAGGGCGGGTCCTGCGTATTCATCCTTTAATTCCAAGCCGATCATAAGACCGGTCTGACGGATCCCTTTAAAAAATTTGGGGTATTTTTGTTGAAGCCCGTCAAGTTGAGACCTCAACGCCAGGGCAGCAGAATTTACCCGATTCAAAAATTCTGGTTGCGCTGAGATACGTAGCACTTCCTGCCCCACTCGGCAGCCGAGTTCTGAGCCACCAAATGTCGAGATGTGTATGAACGGGTCCTCTTCAAAAATGCGGTTGAGTGCTTCGCGAATGATCGTCGCAGAAATGGGGTAGATGCCTCCAGACAGTCCTTTGCCGATGATCACCATATCGGGCTGGATATTGGCATGTTCGAAGCCCCATAACTTTCCAGTGCGCCCCAAGCCTGTCTGTACTTCATCCATGATCAGCAGGGCACCATGGGCATCGCATATCTCCCGAACTTTTTCCAGATAACCTGGCTCAGGCATGACCATACCCAGCGTTGCTGGAATCGTTTCCAGAATTACCGCGGCTACTGCATCACTCATTGAGGCTTCCAGGGATGCCACATCATTGAAAGGGACTTGCAGCATCTCAGGTGAGTGGATACCAAATGGGTCCCGATAGTGGGCATCACCTACAGCCAAAGCCAGACCGGTGTGGCCGTGATATCCTCCCTGTGCTGAAATAATGGTGCCTCTCCCTGTGTGGCCCATGGCCAGTTTTAAAGCCAGATCAACTGCCTCTCCGCCACCAACACCAAAAATGCATACCTCTAGATCACCCGGCATGCTCTCAGTGAGCTGCTTCGCAAGGTCTGCCCGATGCTGACTCATGAGATGATGATTACCAATATCCAGGGTCTCCAGACCCTCTTTCAGCGCGTTCATGATCTCAGTATTCCGGTGGCCTAAATTGAAGACACCGCCATTTGAATGACAGTTGAACAGGCGCTTTTCTTCATTCAAGTCATATAGCCAGGGGCCTTCTCGTCGACCCATGACAAAGTCCATCCCGTATTTTTTGAAGAAGTCTGCTTTTCCCCTGGATACGTGGGTAGAATACCGATCGATGATCGACTGTTTTGGGTCAGAATCGCTAATGATCAATAGTTCCAGTACAATGAGAGGAAATGTCTACTGCCCAATTTATGACTCATCTGATAATTGGAATAGCCCAGTCTGAAATTGGCCAGATTGACCGTGAATCCAATGGATGGATGTACCCTCAATGAAGGCTCGGTACTTTCCAGCTGCAAGCCACCGATGGCTTCGAAAATATCTGCAAATTCGTATGACATACCCAAGCTGAGTGGAAAGGAACCCGAACTCAGTTCTGTATACAGATCAAGCTCATTGATGTACACTTTGCCAGCCAACCAGGCCTCTGTAGGCAGATCGGTTGCTTCAGAATCAAGAGCGCTCACCAGGCCAAGATGACGCATGCCAGCACCAACCTGAAGCTGGTCACTTATCGGGTATGCACCGGACAGATTCATACTGAGACCCACTGATGATGCATTTACGGTTCTTTCATAGAGAAGTTCTGTAGCTAGCCCCAACCTGAGTTGATCCCATTCCAGAGCATAGGCTCCGCCAAAGGAGAAAATGGAATATCCAAAGGTGCTAAGCGGTTCCAGAGAAGGCACATCATCTCGGTATTCAAATTCCCCGAAATTGACTGCCGTAACACCTAAAAATGCTTGCTGTAGTTCAACCCCCAGATGGGCGCCTTGAATATCTTCGATCCAGCTCCAGCCGGACAAGGTCATTTCCGGTTCCGTGTCACCTGCCAGTTCAGCAGGTCTCACCAGGGGATTTAGATTGATCCCGAGAGCTGCATCACGGGCATCCGTGGGGAGTGTAAGCACATCCCAACTACTTTGCCCATTTACCAACCCGATGAGAACGATGATGAGTGTTAATCTTTTTCTCATTAGAATGTCATCCCCCATCCCATATATGTTCGTATTCCTTCACCAACGATCCCATTGATCAGACCAATATCGATGTGCATGGGTAAGCCTTTGATCAATGCCTTTTCGAACCGAGCACTCACGCCTGGAATAATAATAGCATCTTCGTAGCTAAACCCTGTGTGAAGCGTAATACCCTCGATCCCATGCCAGAGCAGAGCGGTACGGAAGATCTCTTCCCCTGCAAAATAGTGGTCATGTTCAATCGCAAGGGTGAATTGGTTCAGCTCCTGCATCCAGCCCCAGGCAAGACTCATTGGAAATTCGTCTTTGTAGCTGCTACCCTGATCGAACAGGTCCTGAGTCTTCCACTTATAACTGCTGTTCCAATCCCTGATAGCCATGGCGACGGTCGATCGGTCGTTAATGGTGTACAGGGCACCGACACCAGCGCCAAATCCGGACCCACTCAGGTCAAACCATTCATCTTCAGATTTCAGGCTTCTGGTTAACAACTTGAGGGATATCCCTATGGCGAGCTTGTCTGAGAATTGGTTGGAGAAGGATACGGAATATGTTATTTCTCCATCGCTCAGCTTGCCTGCATCAATCCCCCGGGAATCCCTGGCTGTGATATCCTTTGTCCCGGCAGCAAATAATCCAACACTTAGCTGTGCTGTAGGCGGTAGTGGCACACTTGCGCTGGTCGTATACAGATATCGACCCAGGGACATGTCTACCAGACTGGCGTCAAATCGTTTTGATGTGAGGAATGCCTGCGAGGCTGGGTTGCTGGCGTAACTGTTTGTGCTGCTGTTCTGGAAAAGTGTAATACCACCGGTGCCGGCAGCCAAAGGATCAGCAGCCAGGCGGGCAGTACTTCCAGTAAATCCGCCAATATTGGAAGCGAAAACCGATGCTGATACAAAGATCAACATTACCGTTATGGTATTCTTTGTGGTGATCATGTGTCGTAAGCTCAATTTATCACCATCACTTTCGTCCAATGGATCTTTGAACCGATCTCGTAACGGATGAAGTAAGTACCATTTGCTACCAGATAGCCACTATCATTCCTACCGTTCCAGGTCCACTCCTGGGAACCATCGAATCTGGCGGCCTCATCTACTACCAGGGCTTTTACCTGGTGCATGGCAAAATCATAGAGGGTGATACTCACAGCTTCACCCTGATCAGCAGTAAACCGAATAATGAGATTCCCCTGGCCAAAAAGCACTTTATCCAGGCGGGGGGTGAAAGGATTCGGGTAGGCATAAAATTTATCCTCTTCGTCCTGGGGACGGGCTTTCTCAATTTCCCAGGTCAAACCACCATCTCGTGAGATGGCCAGTCCATCTCCAGTTCCCACCCAAACGGCAGCATCAGAATTCACGAGAACTGCATAGACATTGTTGGAATATATATTCTCAGATCGATCTGGACTTTGGAATGGAGGTAAAGGGATAAAATGGAGACCATCTTTTGATTTCCAGAGTGCCTGGTCTGTCGCCACGTAGATGCTGTTTGCATCTGAATCGATATTCCATGCTTTATATCCCAGGAAAGGTGCCCGCCAGTAATCCGTTTCAGAATCGAAGAAGCTGACCCCTGTCTTATCTCCAGCACCAGTGGTCACAGTTGATGCCCAAATGCGCTCTTCCCCGTTAGTCAGGATCTGCCGGTCCATTGCGATAACCCAATTCCCGGAAATATTCGAGTTTTGCCAGGTATAATGTTCCCAGCTTTTACCCCCATCGATGGAGCGATTGATCCCACCAGAGGTCCCGGCCCAAATTGTGTCGTTCCAGGCCTGTACTGAGAAGGCCACATGATTCAGGTGGATCAAGCCATCCTGGGCAAAAAATTCAGGATTGGCAAGAATATCCTCTTCGAGAGCATAAACCGTGCTTGAGTCCAATAGTGGCATGTCATCCCAGGGCAACATGACCCGTTTCCAGGTATTGCCCAGATCTTCTGAAACCCTTAGGCCACCACCAAAGGAAGTTGCCCAGAGCCGTGTACCATCGAAGGCCAGGTCGTAGGTGATATTCTGAATGGGCGTGACCACATCAACAGCCAGGATGGTGACACCCCAGAGATCGATGCTGGAATATTTTTCATAGCTCGTGTCTGTTCCAACGACAGTCATCTGAAGGCTATCCATGGGCTGGCCCAGATATGTCCAGGAAGCACCAGCATCGGTTGATCTACTGATACCTCCGCCTGCCTTAAAATCGCCAAAAACTGTTGTTGTGTCAAAACCCATGGCAACCCAGATAGTATCACCATGGACAGCCAATGCCGAGACGCCCCCCTTACCCAGCTCAGAGAATTGTCTGCTATAGCCCACATGGGTAGCGCCATTGTCAAAACTGGCCCCGAGACCATGTCCTGAACCAAGCCATATCGTATCACCTATTCCTTCAACATCAGAGATACTGCTTCCGATGAGCCCGGTATACACGGTGTCAGCAATTCCCAGCGCGTGGATCGTTGGTTTCTGGAACTGACCGAATAAGCTACTAATTGCGAGTAGTGTTAGGATCAATTGTTTCATTGGAACGCTCCTGATCCTGTTATACCCACTACCGGTTTTGCTGACCCTCCTGTACCAGCAAGCACCTGGAGCGTATCCTCATAAACATCCGACACCAATCCGTCCCAGCTTCGAGAGCTGAAGGTCCACAGATACATGCCGGTCAGATCAGACGCTGATAATGGCAGGGTCAGACTGAAAATACCATCATCTTCTACCTTATCCCCACTGGTTATCTCGACTCCGAAATATTCATAAAGGATCACCTGGCTTCCATCATCCAGCAGAGGAATCGGATTACCGCCACTGGCATAATCGCCATTGGGTTTCAAGGACTTGAAACTAACGTCCCTGATTTCATCCAGGCCTTGTGCATGGGATACAGTCACCCTTAAGGTGTCAAACACAAGACCACTGGCGGGTAGGTGGAGGGTGTCTTGATGATCAACATTCTCAATAACTGGTGCGCTGGGTATCACAGGGTTCAGATACGATGAATCCAAGAGGACTTCACCATTGGATTTTGCTGATACCCTCACCATCCATCTCTGCTTCAACATTGGGACGAGGGAATCTGTTAGGGTCCAATTCAGATCATAAGAATCATCACCTGCCTGAATGTCAAATCCCAGACCCTGATCATTGAGAACCAACTCTGTCACCAGCGAATCCTGCGCAAAGAGTTTGGCAGATATGGCCTGAATACCATCAGGGCTAATCGCTTTGGTCGCTGCAAAAAAGGATCGGGAGAAAAAATCAAATTCAAAGGAACGGATGCTCAATTCAAATTCAGTGTCTACTGTCGTCTCCTCGTAGGGCTCAGGGTCCAGGGTATTCGGTGACTGATCACAGCCCCATATCAGGAGTAGGACCAATAAAAGGTTTATTTTACGGTGCATAAATAAGCGATCCATTCATTTTTTGTGAGCGTTCTCAGAATTGTCCACGACGAGTTGGAAAGGAGATCCTGAAACTCCTTATCCTCTGTTTTTAACAGACCGGAAACGATGGCTGTTCCCCCTGGTACCAAGGAATTGAAATATGTGGGCAAAACAGGAAAAAGGTTTGACCTGATCATGTTGACCAACAGCATATCATAGGGCCTATTCAGCTGGGGCTCTCTGGATATCTGGAGCTTGAACTTTCCTGAAACCTGGTTGAGTGCAATATTTTCCAGAACATTCTCTGTGACAAGTGGATCGATATCGATCCCATCCACCTGGGAAGTACCCAGATGCAGTGCGGTAATCCCGAGTATTCCACTTCCGGTCCCAATATCCAATACTTTACCAGATACTGAGTCTAGCGTATCCAACAATTCCAGACAGAGCTGCGTTGTCTCATGGGTCCCTGTTCCGAACGCCATGGCCGGTTTGATCCTGGTTTTTACCCTTTGAGGGAACTGGTCGGGTTGCTCCCAGTCTGGTAAAATAACGATGCTGTCACCAATGATCACCGGTTTGAAGTATGCTTGCCATTCCCGGTTCCAGTTTTCACGTTGTACAACAGTTTCCCGGATCAGGACCTCAGGGTCAATTTCTCTTAGAAATACGTTTAACTGGTCAATGGCCGCGTGGCCGGCTGCATCATCAGCATAACTGACCTGAAACTCGCCATCCTTTTCAATAACAGCGCCATCACCGAGTGAACCGGCATGGTTCATGGCGATGTCTTTCACTGTGTCAGAAATAGTGACATCCAGAGTGATCCATTGCATGACAGGTGCGCTCAAGTGATGTTATTCCTGTTCTTCAACCACAGGAGAAACAGTGGATCATAAATGTAATAGCCCTCGTCCCTGTTGACCAACCAGCCCTCTCTGAGGAGTTTTAATACTGTGTTATGGGCTGTACTGGTTGCAGAAAGACCAAATTGATCAATGAATCCCAGCTCTGTTGGTCTGGAATAGCCATTCGCCAATCCCAGGAACAGCCGCTTTTCGTTTACACCAAACCCATCCCACCATCTGGCAAAACTTGTATCTTCCTCATCCAGTAATTTCTTACTGGCTCTTTCCATAAGCCGAGTTGTTGTACCTTCCAGCCAGCATCTGGCAATGGCGTGCGCAAACTTTTGAGTCAGACAGGGTTGACAATTGGTAAAATTGATAATGGATTCTGGTAGGTCGAAATCAGTGAGTCCCATTTGCCTGAAATTCTTCGTGAGGTAACTTTTAATTGCTTCACGGCCAAGATTTTCCAGGTGAAGAAACTGTGTTTTGGGAAAGAACCGGTCGCCCTTGACCCCAAATGTCTGCTGCATCTGGTCTTCACGATGACTGATAAAAACATGCATGACATCCCGTCGACCGGCAATATTCTTTTTTATAAGTCCTAACACGTCTTCCTTTAGTTTGATGACATGCTGGAACTCATCCCAGATGATCATGAGTTTCTTGTCTTTATCCTTGATATGATCAAAGAGGAGCTGCGAGACACTAGCAAAGGCCTCTGCTTCACCTGTGGTGTTGCTATTGAGCCTTGCATCGTCTTTCAACTCTGGAAAAGTGACTTTGATCTGCTGCTTCAGGAGGTTGATCGTACTTTCTTCACCAACAACAAAGCCGAGATCCAGGTACATGGAAACGCCGTGAAACTTGGAAGCCACCGCCTGCATCATGCTGGTTTTTCCTGAGCCGCGGTAACCGGTCAAGACCAGGGGCTGCTTCTTTTCGATACAGGAATGGATCTGTTCTTCTTCTACTGGCCGGGTAAGATATCGACTACCCGTAACTGGTACACCCCACACAAATGGGTTTGAATAGATTTTACTCATTATTCTTTCCCTTCATACAGATCTAATTCTCATTGCGAATATAGCCAGGTAACAAGCGTTTTACCGACAGCTTCAAGACTCTCAGGACTACATTTATCCGGCGTATCCTCATGTGTATGCCAGTAATGATTACCCGGTCCAGGATACTCGAAATCGATGATATCGATGGCTGGAATTCCCTTTTCGATGAAAGGAACATGGTCATCATACATTGCGTCCCCAAAACTATACTTGAATTGATCAAACCCCAGGTTTCTTGCTATCATCCAGATCTCTTCAACTAATCTTGGAGCTGACCGATAGGACACCGGGTCGATCTTGATACTCAATTCAGCATCACCGACCATATCGACCAGGATGACCTGCTGTGGTAGTGGATCGATGGGATTTTCAGCGTAGTAGCGGCTTCCCAGCAGGTAATTCTGCAGATCCCCTGGTTTTCCGTAATCTTCACCGTCGAAAAGGACAATATCAATGCCTGGTTTTGTTGGTTCCACAGACAGAACCCGTGCAAGCTCTAAGAGAACTGCAACGCCACTGGCGCCATCATTGGCTCCGATAATAGGCTTGTCCGGTTCATGCGGATCATATTCAGCCCGGGGTCTCGTATCCCAATGAGCACATAATATAACACGGTCTGTTTTCTCAGACTGAAATCGTGCGACGATGTTCACCAGATTCAGTTGGCCTTCAGAATAGGGGTCCGGCAACGTAAAGCCCTGGAGGTGAAATTCATCCGCCAGTGGCTCAAGAATATTTTGATAATACGCGATAGCTTTGAGGGCGCCCATTGAGCTTGGCTCACGCGGCCCCAGATCACACTGAGCGACCAGATCATCATAAGCCCGATAGGAATCAAACGCGGGTTGAGCAAATGCGGGCGCAACCAAACTGATGAAGCTCAGGGTCAGCAGAATTCTTGTGAATACGATACGCAGCATCTCTCATTATCCTTTGATCTGAATATTGACACCAAATTGAAAATCGCTCACATCCTGACGACCCAGTTGGCGTGTATCCACGATTCGGTATTCATAAGATACATTCCCGGAGACCTTGTCCGTAAAGCTATACTGCATCCCTGGACGCACGGACAGGGTCTTGTTGTAGGTCGCTTCTTCAAAACTGATCCCAGTCGGTGATTCTGATCCAGAATAGTTCTGCTCGTTGGTGTAAGAGACCTCAAGACGAAAATCAATATTGTTTTCCAGCTGCTTATCCTTGAGTATGGGCAATGGGATTCTCAAGCCACCTTTATGTTCGTAGGTCAAGCTGGCATTCATGGATTGACTAAAGGTTTGGTTGGAGGTAATGAAACCGGAACTACTGTTGATCGAGTTATTAATATTCTTGGACAAACTATAATTCACTGAGCCATTGATGTTTTTCTTACCAGAAACATTCAATCCCAGAAGCGGAGAAAATGATATGGAATAACTTTCCCTGGAGGTGAAGCCCTTTTCCATGTAGGCGGTCTTCTTACCCGCATAATTCATGTCCAGACTGGCACTACTGATGTACTTCTTGATCCACTCGATATCATTGAGACCAGAGTAACGCAGGTTGAAAGATGGCAGCAGGATGCCCTGATTACCGAAGGAGGTCAGTTTATTCTCAGGCAATCCAAAAAGTTTACCACTGGGGACATAGTCATGATTGACATTTTGTACCAGGCCCTGGCTCCGATTTGCCAGAGAATTATTCTGTGTGAAAGCAAAATTGATCTTACTGGTGAGTTTCTTCGTCAATTTCAAACCCGTCCGAAGCGTAAGCTTGATATTATCCGCTGTCGTAAGCGGATTGGTGACATCTGGATGATTCAGCCGGTTTCCTCCCAGTTCCAAGCCCATGCGATACAGGTAATCAATATCACTTAATTCAGCTTCGACCACATCATACACGGTTGTATCAGGCAAGGCCTCTCTCTGGATTACTAGAGTATCGATGGAAGCAATCTGCCTTTGACTGGCTGTTTGCCGTCCCTGCGAAACATTAAATGAAATTGGATCAATCCGCTCGAGGAGTGAATAGGTCTGCTCCATAACAAATGTCAGGGCACTCCTTTTTTCCTCTTCACCTTTTTCTGCTTTACCCTCTTCCTTACTTCCTTCATCTTCTGGTTTGGGTGTGGTTCGCGCTCGCCCTCGTCCCCTTCCAGCCTGGACCTGTGAGTTGTTGGCAGCTTTGGATTTCTGGTCCGGTTCGTAGATCAATTTGAAAAATTCGGTCGCTGACACGGTCATATTAGCCGAAGTGGTTGCATTTACATTCATGGTAAGACCAGGTTGGTCGGACTGAATCTGATCATTAGCTGAAAAATTGGATGAATAGGAAAAGGTGGGAGAAAGTAGCTTGAGTGAGCGCGGGCTCCAGTTCAGGCTAAACGACTCCTTATAGTTGCCAAGGTGTCCAAAATCGAGATATTTTAGGATATCTTGTTTTCGGTTTTTCAGACTATCCAGATTGTTGCTCAAGGTTGCAGAATACCGAGCATTCATGGCTGTGAGGAAGGCCCAATCCACACTGTAATTGCGGTTCATGGAAAGCTGGTGGACCGGTGTGAGCGGGGTTGAATTGGGATTTCGGTAGATCGTATGCGATTTATTTTCCACCACGGAACTGCTGAACCCTACTTTCGATGGCAGGTAGGACAGCTCAGTTCGAGCCAGATTCTTTCCAACGAGCGGTACATTCTCAGCCATGGTAAATGGATTAATCTTAAACGCATCTCCCAGGTTCAGGTTATAAGAGAAGCTACCATCTGTCTTTTCGCCCCCCTGTTCTTTGCGCTTGAAGTCAGATGCCGTACTTTTCGTCCCACCCAACTTGAAATTCATATTATCAATGGTATACTTTGGCAGCCAGTGCTCGGATTTGGTCGTTTTGGAAACAGAAAAATTCCAGGAGCGGCTTTCATTTCTGGTGGTCATGGTCTCCACCGTATCCCGCAGCTCTGGTGCCAGATCTGAAATACGAATATCACTACCCGTCATATACTTGGGCTGTCTCTCACTCTTACGATATGAGGCTGTAACCGGAACAGACAATCCCCAAGATGAGGGTAAAAGCTTATGGGCAGAGAAACTTCCACTCAGGTTTAAAGCATCCAAATTATCACCGGACCCAAACTGTTCTTGAACATTATGGAAATCGGCTTGATTTCGCTGGATATCCATATTGAACTTTGCCACATCAGCCAGCTGCACATTGAGGTTCGCCCGATAAGCCGTGGCAACATTCTTCTCCACATCACTCAAGCGCAATTCATCCAACCAGATCTCACCACTCATGGGCAGGTCAGAAAGGTTTTTAATTCCCGATTTTAGAATCTTTACACGGGAGAGAGAGGGGCCACCTTTGACCGCTATTGTCGTACCATCAGGCAGTGTTTTGGTAGCATATTTAAAATCTGCCGGAAGTTCATACCAATACAGTGAGGTGTCGTAGACCATGCTATCCGCCGTTACTGGCACATTCGCGAAAAGAGAATCATTGAGGGCTAGTTTAAAATTTGCCAGATCAGCCATATTGATCTCCAGGTGGTTACGCTCATCCCAGCCTGGATATATTGGTTTCCTGATCTCATAGAAATCATTGTCGGTTTCACCGAAACGGAAGATGAATTCTGCTTTGGATTCCCCTGCCACCACATAATCGGTGAACCCCGCTTCATAGGCGCCGCCGCGACTCTTGTCCCACCCATGGATGAACATTTTCAGCGTCCGGTAGTGGATAAAATCTTTAGCCTTGGCTGCGCGGAACTGCTTATCGGTTATGACCGTATGTCCTGGTTCAAGGTCATCCGCACGGATCACCAGGGACTGTTCCTTTGATCTGAGTTGAGTGATGGGATCCAGAATACCTTCAACGCCTGCCGGTGGTGCTGAATAGCTACCTGGAGAAGCTTCAGCGTTGTAGCGACCCGGGTTGTCCTCAGTATTGATCACTGATACATTCAGAGTCCCACTCAGTGAATCTGTAACCATGATCTCACTTCTGTCATACTGTGAGAAAACACCACGCTCCTGCCATTCATTCCCGACGATATCGACGGTTGCGATCTGTAATTGTGCGCCACCCATGGGGACTTCATCCATCCAGAGCCTGGCAAATTTGATCTGTGACCAGAGTGCTTCCCCATCCCCTGCCGCATCAAAATCTGTAAGTGGAATACTGATCAGCTTCCAGCCAGTTTCAGACCCATCACTAAATTTGGTCCGTCCGGCTACATACTCTTCAGTTGATAGATCGACAACTTTCGTGAAATAGGCATTACGGGTATCCAGAGCACCATCATTATTCAGATCCTCTGTATTTGGGTAGGTCCCGCCTTCAATGTTCAGATTGCCTTCTGCACCGTTGATATGGGTATAATCAATTGGCGTTTCCTGCGGGTTGAATTCATAATGATCCCAGGAAGGATGAAGCGGTCCATATTTGTTAAGATCAACTGGTGTATTGCTGGGAAGCCCATCGATACCCAGATCCTCACTCTCGACCACAAATCCGTCACCCTGCGGGAAGGCAGTGGAAGGGACATCTTCCGTATCCGGTTGGCCACCGTAGCCCTTGCGAACTTTGACGGTATCACCATCCTGGACAAAGGTCTGGACCCAACTCTGACCTGGCTGATGTTGATCCTCACTGATATAACCCAGGTCCAGGTGCAGTCTTCCGACCTCCCCTCTTACCCAGAGTTCGAGGAATTTTGATTCGGTCTGGTCATAATAACCTGAGGACAGCGCGCGCATGATACCACCCCAGGCATTGCCTGGTGCATCTCCCGCCTGCACGGAAAAAGATGAATCCGGGATCACACGCAAACTGAGAATATCGGTTACATCATTCTGAGCCTGGGCACTGGTCTCCTTATTAGGCCAAATGCTCTTGGTAAACACCCGGTTGTACGGATTATACCAGTATGTATATGCACGATCGTAGTTGTCACGGCCTGAATTATCCATGGGTATGGATGCCTGGCCCCAGGACCCACGCAGGATGCTGAGCTGAGAAACGCGGCGGCTGCCTTCAAAATCATCCAGGTATGCCACACCAAAATCATTGAGTTCTTTGTTCTCAGCCGTGTTCGGATTCGGAATGACCTGGGCGATCTCACCGCTAAGCGTTACATTTGAATTAGCATCTGTTGTAATGAGTGGAAGCCAATCCAGTCCACGGGTCAACCACGGTAATTCTTTGCTGATGCGCGTGTTCAGATCCCAGATAAAGTTCTCCATCGGTTCTTTCCCCACACGGACCTTCTCATCGATACTACTTTTGGAAAAATATATGGCACTCAAACCAACGAAGGAGTTTTTGTCCTCTCCAAATTTGATCTCTGCCCGGGATCCCATAATGACTTTCTTATCGAGTTGGAAAAACTCATTCAGCTCATATTTGATATCCAGATTGGCGCCTGGGGCCAGGGCCGCCTCATTGAGGATGGTCAATTGCCCGGTAAAATAGTCGATGGTATAATCATTGGAGGCACCTCTGACCAAAGGTACGCCGTTCAGAGTGACTTCTTCTGAGCCTTCGATAACGTTAAAACCCAGGCTGAAATTTGAACTGGGATTGGAATAAGTGACATCGATACGGAATTTGCTGTCTTTTCTATAATCGGGAGAATTGATCGTGTTGGTATAAAATGAACTGCTCTGATACTCTGGATAATTCACCAGGTTTGGGTTTCCGCCATTACCAATGACATTTCCACTGGCATCGGTTTTCCAATCAGGGGTTCCAGCAACCGCGCTGTCTGCCATAAAGGGCTTCAGATAGGGCAGAATCAGCTCACCACTTCTGAGGTTAAGAATGGCTTGATAGTCAAGGTCGATGATACCATCAGGGGTAGGATCGTCACCAATACCACGTTTATCCAGACCGAAAAGCTGGAGGAAGGGTTTACCATCTGCGGCTAATTCCTCATTTTCGCCACCTAAGCTTCTAACAAGCTTGAGGTCGAATCCCTCCTTATTGATGGAGGTGGATTTTAGACTGAACACATTCTTCCATTCCAGATCCCAGGTCTCATCACTGGGGAGAGCATTATCCGTTTTGATCATTTTAAGATCAAGAGTATCGGCTAGGCCCGGCGTACCCAGCGCAACATCGCTACCTTCCTGATAGTTCGGGTATGGAGTGACCCCCAATCGGTCTGGATCGTATTCATTGACGAACAGGTTGGTGGTATTTCCGTTAACATCTTCCGCAATAAATGTATCCTTGTAGGCAATGGCCAGAATCTCATTTTCTGGCACAGGACGGTTCATGCGGATAACGCCCAGTTCTTCGTAAACAACAAAGTCCTTATCAATTCCCTGCTCCAGCTGGATCACCCGTCGGCTGGTAACCACTGCCGAATCAGTGTTCGGATAATTATAAATGCGTGCATAATTGGTGATCTCATCGCCCTGGGTGTAGGAGGTGTACTTGTAGACCTTGATCTGCTGAATCGAGCGTCCGGTGCGGGCGTAGAGTCTTTTATCTGTCAGCGGATAGGATTTTCGTCTGTAGAATTTGTTGATATAGAAATATGTGTTTCGCTGACGATTATAATCTTCAATAGAGATCTCAGAGGCTTTGGAGCTACCGCTGAGGCTGAGTTTTTCTTTGCGACCCCGCTCCAGGGAGGCGATGGTGGTAATATCAACGGGACCGATCTTTGCCAGGGCTTTCAGTCCAAAAAGACCATTGTTTTGACCGGAGAACATCGCCAGTTTCGTACCGGGTAAGCTGAGTGAGATGTTACCAGCTTCCACCCGCTGGATGATCTCATCCTCGTTCCCGTTATAATAGATCTCCATATTGTTTTCGAAGTCAAAATCGCGTTCACTGTCCTGATCCACCTGAATGCTGATCCGATCGCCGATCTTTCCTTCGATCTTGAAGGCCTGTTTCTGCTCGATCTGGAAAGTGTTGGACTGATTCTGTTGATTCACATTGGTCGTTTTGGTGCGATCCTCGTTCCTCAATTTACCAGTGATATTGACGTTTCCCCTCACGCGGAGCGAGACCCTCTGACCGGCAATATCCGCCCCGATCAATTCAAAGGATTGGTCACCACTCCGCTCCTCTATCTGCAGCTTGCCAGCGACGACATTCCTGAAGTGATCTGCTGTCTGTTCCCCAGAGTGCAAATTCACATAGTCATCGATGGTCATGACGATCGGTCGGCTTGTAGGGATACCGAAGATGGTTTTGGATATGGTAAAATAGGTCGCCGTACTGTCCATGACCAGGGTGGTTCTACTCTGATTTTGCTCTATCCAGGCTTTAACATCGAGAACCAGGTTTCCGTTCTCATACTGGAGCAGACTTGCCTGGGGCGCTTGGAAGCTGAAAAATTCACTGGTCTTAAAGATCTGACGCGCAGTTGGAATGCCGCCAACATCTGACCTATAGGCAGAGCCTTCCTGACCAAAAATATGGCCAGTTAACAGGCATAGGGATAATATGGTCGCTGCAAGCGTTCTCACGTTGTTCTAATGTCTTCTTGTTTGGGATCCGTAAAGGATTAAGAGATTAGCTTAGGGTCTTATCGCAGCTCCGTATTAAAAGCCTGGTGGGTATTCTTGAGAATATTAAAGAGTTTTTCAAAGGCTCTCCTTCGATGACTCAATTGATTTTTTTCCTTCACATCCATCTGTGAATAGGTCTTATCCTTCTCCGGGATGTAAAAAATGGGGTCATAGCCGAATCCGGCTGTCCCTATTCGCTCGCTGGTAATGCTACCATTTACTTCTCCTAAAGCAGAGGTACTGGATTGTCCATCAAAGTAAATAGCAACTGTCTGGAACTTTGCCTGACGTGCTTCGTCTGGCACCCCATCCATTTCCAGGAGCATTTTGTTCACATTGTCATCGTAAGTGGCCTTCTCACCGGCATATCGAGCTGCATAAACGCCTGGGGCACCATCAAGAGCATCAACAGACAAACCGGTATCGTCTGCCAGGGTAGGCAGCCCGGTGTGATCATAACCAGCTCTGGCTTTGATGAGGGCGTTTGCCTCCAGTGTAGAACCATCTTCAACGACCTCACCGATCTCTGGATAATCCAGCAGAGAGACCAGATCCAGATCAAACGGTCTCAAGAGATGCGAAATCTCTTCAAGCTTATGCTGATTTTGCGTGGCAAGGAGTATTTTCATTGTTTCTAGTCAACCATTTCCGTTGAGATTTGTTCCCCAATGAGACACTATTCTCAATCCACCCTTCCCAAAATCGTGGGAATGGTTTATGAGCCGCCAAAAGTATACGCTGTCCTCTTTGCAGTCAATGATTAAGACCTGTTTTCTATTGTCTATCTGAACGGAATGAAATGGGGTGAAGAATCTCTGCTCTTAGATGTTTTTCTTCTCATAATAAAGCTTGCCAAACAATGTCTATCCGAGATTCTTCGTTTCACTCGGACAGACAACAACTTGATTGTTCAAAACATAAAAAAGCGGGGTGAAAACACCCCGCTTTTTGGTTTGTTATATCCGTTAGCAGGAAACTTACTTCATATACACCAATTTCTTACTGAAGGTGTGGTCAGCAGTCTTCATGAGATAGATGTATGTCCCGCTGGCAACACCCATACCATGATCATCCAAACCATTCCAGCTACTGGCGTAGAATCCTGCTGGAATATGCCCATTCAGGAGAGTCCTGACCTTCTGACCACGGATATTGTATATTTCCAAACTTACCTCCGAGGCTTCCGGGATGGCAAAATCGATCACCGTCGTCGGATTGAAGGGGTTCGGATAGTTCTGCGACAGACTATATGCCTCTGGTATTTGCCCGACGCCATCAACTGCAACGACAGAGCGAACAATAGCGCCTTCGCTGGCGTTCCCATTGGCATCAATAGCTCTCAACATATAGAAGTATTCCTGATCCGTAACAATATCCTCATCACTATAGCTTGTTTCAATCACTTGTGCCACGAGTGGTGCTTCACTGAAGTCATCACTTTCAGATCGAAACAATTCATAGTATTGAAAATCAACATCGGTATTGGGTTCCCAGGCCAGCATGTTGTAGCCATTGCCATTTTCACTCAGCACAAATCCACCTGGAACACCGGGTTGGATATTATCGATGGACCATCCAAACCCATGACCCCCATCCACAAAATTCCAGTCATCATAATGACCAGTTACCATGAACTCTGAGGTATACTGTTCTGGAGTTGTGTACATGTTTGAGTCGATAAGGGTTGGAGCAACATAGTTATAGAACGGTTCACCCCGATTCGGCATGTATGTGATAAAGTCATACAAAGTACCCATTGGTGTGTCCGTCAGTCTCCAGATACTATAGGCAACATACCTGTTGAAATCATTATCCTCAGGTCCAAATGCCAGCCGGACCCAGCGTCCCTGATCTAGGGGCTGGTCGATGACCATATGCATCACAGGACCCATGAATGCTTTCTGCACGAGTGGTACTTCAAGCCAGACATCATTGAAATTCACCACCACTTCAGGAATATGCATCCATTCATATCCAGGAGCATCTACGAAGACATCAAAGGTTCCATTCACCACCGGGATATGGAAACGACCAGAGTCATCCACTCCTGATTGAAAATTGAACATTCGAGTAGAATCCCTATCAATAACTGCCACCTGAGCATCCCATAAGGGCTGTCCATTACCACCATCGAAAACACGACCAGATATATATCCTTCCGCTGGCATCATGGGGACGTCATAGTAGAGTGTATCATTGGAGACAAATAAGCCATTATCCCAGTAGGGCAGAAAGTCAGGGTGTTCCACATAGATGTCATAGATACCGTTGGGCAAGTCGAACCAGAACTGACCCAGAGAGTCTGTCATCATGTAAAAACCTGTGGCTGTAGATGGATTCCAGACATTTACCATCGCATTTGCCACCCGATTGATGGCCGAGCCTACACCGTCCGCTGCAGGGCTTGCATCAAATACAAAACCCGAAATTGCGCCATTTATGACCAACTCCTGAAGCCTGATCTCATGATTCTGATAATTATCATGAATGTCTATGTCTCCATAGTGATCCAGATATCCCATAGCAGAAACGCGATAGTGGTAACTGCCATTGGGAAGATCGAAGTGAAAGTATCCATCTGGACCGGTCGTTGTCAGATCCCAATACATGTCTGACCCGATCTCAACATCAGCACCACCAATGGGCATACTGGTTACGTCGTTAAGTACACGACCTTCAAAGATGCCTGCATAGGCAATTGGATCGAGTAGTATATCATATTGAACGAGATAATCGGTCACAAGCACTGTATCTGGGTCAGTCGGGTAGTAGTCCATGCCACCTGCGTTAATTTCATAGAGACCAGCTGGTAGATACAGCTCATAGGAACCATCCATTGGATCAGGGCTGACCCAAAAGTTCATACCATTGTCCAGACTCCTTGCCTCCATACCGACACTCCATTCATCCAGAATGGGATCATTGGTTTGTGTATCTCTGAATGTTCCGAACAGACCACCAGAGAGAGTCACCAACATGATATCCTCTCCAACAGTGCCGGGCATAACGCCCCAATTCTCTGATACCTGAACAACCTCCAGGGTGAACATCTCATCATCCACCTCAGCGAAAAGATCATATCCTGTAAAGGACGTATCACGGAATGTGGGTACTACTGGATCGTAAACAGGAATCACATAACTACCACTGGGGTCCTGCATGACCGTATTCCAGCCGTATTCCCAATTCCAGGCAAATACACGGGCACTGCCATAGGGCACATCATCAAGATAAACCACACCACTGATGGTAGAATTGGTGGCCCGCACGGTAATATCTGCTGAATTCGGACCCGCAGGGGTCACCGGCAGATATACAGGATCGGGAACCATGTACATGGGAACCAGATCTTCAGGCTCTACCCATATATCATAGGAACCGACATCCACGCCAATGGAGTAGAATCCTGCTTCATCCGTATATGCCTCGAATTTTGGACCACCATCCTCGTAGCTGAAGCTGTCTGGAGCCATAGCTGCAACAACGCGAACATCAACCAGTGGCATTCCCATATCGTCCAGCACATAGCCCTCGATCCAGGCTTCAGGATCTCGGTATAGGAAATCAATGTTTTTCAGACCACTATAAAGACCGAGTTCGTATTCTGATTCAACTGGTACCTGACCGTTGGTGACCATGAGGTAATCCCAGGAGCCTACCATGACCATTCCCGAGTCTGGGAAAGTCAGCGTGTATTGACCCAGTGTGTCTGTGATGGCAATGATGGTGGGGTTATCATTTTCCTCTGGGGCCGGA
Source organism: Fidelibacterota bacterium (assembly GCA_021734255.1). Classification (GTDB taxonomy): domain Bacteria; phylum Fidelibacterota; class UBA8477; order UBA8477; family JABMPR01; genus JABMPR01. Next base: position 34,284 of record JAIPJM010000003.1, read on the forward strand.
CCCATATCGTACCACATGTAATCACCCCAGACAATGATTCCACCAATTGGAGCGTCTGTCAGTGAATCAGTTACCGTTCCTGATACCCTATATGGTGTAGGTTCAACATAATATCGAACACTCGCATCGGCCATCTCCTCACCGGCATAAACCGTGTACAGGAAATCATCGACTATGTAATTCACGCCGTCGGCCATGTTGCTGTTGTAAATGAATTGAAAAACACTATCCGCCGGATTCAGGTCATTTTCATCGTTATCCTGAAAGTCATAGGTTTCGATGGGAATATCTTCCTCGTCAGTCTCTCCGTTATGGTTAGCGTCCCAGGAAACAACCAGCTCACCCTCTGTGAAACTTCCAAGATCAATGGAGAAGGTTGGCTCAGAGCCAATAAGCAGTGTATCTGCCAACCTGCCGTTCACCAATATTTCCAGTGAATCGGCGGGAGGAGGTGGAGAACCACCAAAGAGGTTGGTCCCATCTGTCTGGATCTTGTAATCAAAAGTGAATCCGTTCACGGCTGGCCAGGACTCGCCCGTTGAGTCTATTCCGGTGATTTCCATGACCACATACATATGAGTCGTCCTGGTATATACAACCCAGATCTCACCAACGTGCATCTGACCACCATTATTACCTCCGTCCCAATCCCAGCTCACATCGGTCCAAACCGTATCTGGATCATCAATGGGTGCAACAATTGAAATATCATCCAGGCTAAGGTGCATGCTGGTATCAGCATGGAAATAAAGCAAACTTGGATCAGCGTAATTGGCGTATTCATTACCAAAATTATTTGATTCATTGCCTGTCCAGCGGACATCCATACCCGCTGAATCGGCACTGTTCGTCATGTTATAAAAATTGAAATATTCCAGACCGGGTTCGTCCTGGAGATGACCGCTTCCATACATGACAGGTGATGGAGATCCCATAAGGCGATCAGCCGTATTGAGCTGCCCCAACCGGGGGTCAATGCGGTGAATTTTTGGCGCCCTGCTGGTTGAGACCATGGGTATTGATCGTTTCTTCTGATCCATCAGCTTCTTTTTGAAGCTGGTCTCGACAACTTTTTCGACAGGATTACCCACCTGGATCGAGTTCGCCTTCATGTTCTCGATCATGACCTGTCTGTTCTGAGTTTCTCTCAGCTGCTTCAGTGTTTCAATCGACTGGACCTCTGATGCTGCCAAGACAAGTACTGGAAGCAGTACTGCGAAAAGAACCAGCATTAACGTGGCTTGAAAACCTTTTGCTTGCAGGAATTTCATAACTCACCTCCTATGCACAATTGTTCATCGTTCACAAAACATAAACATAAACCCCGTCAAAAGATGTGATTTGACACACGAATTTAATAGTTAAAACACCTGGCTGCAAAGGACATTCTGAAACGAAGGAACTGGGCCGGATTTCATCCGGGTTGTTATTGGAGCACTATGAGTATTATGGGGTATCTAGAAATCGATGACAGTTGGTCTGATGCCGACACCGTGGACATCACACGATTGTGTGGGAGCTGTGCCGGGCAGGAAGACTTCCTTTGTGGGGGTGCAATATTCAGTGGCCAATCGATGCGTTTCTGAGCAAACATTCGCAAATTCAACGGCATCCTCAGCAACTTCAAATTTTTCTCGTTCCCAGTCCAGACTGTCATAGACAGCTTTCATGAATTGTGCCCATATGGGGACACCCACAGCGGAGCCTGCCATTCCCGGCCCAAGACTCATGGTGTGGTTATCCATGCCTACCCAGACTGCAGTTGATAGTCTTGTTGTAAAACCAACATACCAGGCATCGGTGAAACCACTGGTTGTTCCGGTCTTTCCACCGGCTGGTTCATGAAAACCAAATCGTGTTCGCGCACCCACACCAGTACCTGCATTGGCAACAGTTTCCAGCATGGATAGCATGACATAGGAGGTACCTCTTCCCAGCACTTCTTTCCGGTCAGCAGAATAGGTTCTCAGGGTACCACCAAAACGGTCTTCGATTGAAAGGATACCCTTTGGTTCGATCCATATTCCCAGGCGGGGATAGACGGCATATGCAGCAGCCATCTCGATGGGCCGCACGGCTGAGGAACCCAGGGCCAGGGCGTCGCCTGGATACAGGTAGGTACTGATCCCCATGTCATGGGCGGTTTCAACCACTGCTGCCGGTGCAATGAGTTCCTGGACCACCCTGACCGCGATCAGATTCAATGAGCGGCGAATACCCTCTCTCAGTGTGGTCTCACCACCCATGCTATGATCATAATTCTTGGGACGCCAGTCCAGAGAATCGTTCGTTCCGTGCTTGATCACAACAGGCTGGTTCAGCAGGGTTGTCGTCACGGGATATCCATTGTCAATAGCGGCTGTATATACGAATGGTTTAAAGGAGGATCCCGGCTGTCTGATCATCTGAGTGGATCGATTCCAACTTGATTTGGAAAAATCTTTTCCTCCCACCATTGCCTTGATCTCACCCGTTTTAATATCAAGCGCGATCAACTGAGCCTGAACGGTTAGCAAACGCTCAATTCGTGGTGTGATCTCAATAGAGTCCATGAGCATGAGACGAACAGTGTCCGCCGCCAACTCCACGTCATTTTTTTCCAGAATATCTTCAAGTACCTGATTGGTCGTATCCAGCATTCTGGCGTCAACGATGGCTTGCACACGCTCCAGCTCCTTGGCAACAACATAATTGGCAATGGTTTGCATTCGTGTGTCCAGACTGGTATAGATAGTCAGACCATCACGATACAGATCAACCCCGAGGTCTTCATCTTCTTTCTCTAGCTGACGACGCACGTATTCACCAAAGTAAGGGGCAACATTACCTTCATCCACGCTATCCGGTTTGAACACGGAGACAGGGAGTGATTTAAAATAATTGCGCTCCACAGCGTTGATGGCTTTTTCCCTGAACATGTTATTGATGACCACGTTTCGAATATGTCTGGACCGCTCTGGATGGGTGATGGGAGAATAATGGGCAGGAGAACGAAGCATACCAACAAGAATGGCACCTTCATCAAGGGTCAAGTTCTCCACCCGTTTATTGAAATACTTGGTTGCCGCAGCTTGAATACCATAGGTCCCATGACCGAAATACACGGTATTCAGGTACATGGTCAGGATCTCTTCCTTGGTGAAAGTGTGTTCTATCTGAACAGCGGTGATCAGCTCCCGGAGTTTGCGCGTATAGGTCTGTTTGAACCCGATGCGGGCATAGAGACTCCTGGCCAACTGCTGGGTCAATGAAGAAGAACCACCGTGGATCTGGCCTGTGATCGTATTCAAGGTCAGGTTATAGACCGTCCGAAAGAAGTTCATGCCCCAGTGACTGTAAAATCGTTGGTCTTCGGTAACGATGAGCGCTTTTTTTACATGGGGTGGGATCTCGTTTGATTTGACCAAGGTTCGTTTCGTCGTGAATAACTCCTGAACGACCTGATCGTCTGCCGAAACGATCCGGGTGATCAAGTCTGGGTCATAGCGCTCCAGCTCGTCAAGGGAAGGCAGGTCCTTTGAGAGGAAATATAGCCAGGTGACGATCCCGGCAACAACGGCTAGTGAAACAGATAGCGCTATATAGATACGCTTTTTAATGTTCTGCCTAGCGCCTCGGGTCTTGAACTGTTTCTTCATGTCTTACAATTATAAACTTTTCAGCGATGTATGTTCACACGTTTTTCTTTATGTCCCAAAAATACGAAGACCGGAGTCTTGACTCCGGTCTCCAATTGTGTTCAGGATGTTCAGGATTACCCGAAGATCAATTTCTTCGCGACTTTGTCGGACTGCGATTTGATGGTTTTATGTAGTGAACCACCATGACTGTCCATCGTCACGACAGCAGGGAAATCCTTGACCTCAATGTGCCAGAAGGCCTCTGGAACACCCAGTTCCTCCAACATGTACACATCATGAACTTTTACCACTGTCTTTGCCAGCGATGCTGCCAAGCCACCGATAGCGTGCAGGTAAACACCCCCTGTTTTAGCTAAACCAGCAAGCGTCGTTTCACCCATGCCGCCTTTGCCAATAACAGCTCGCACATGATAGTGTTCCATCACTGAGGCTTCATAAGGCTCTTCCCGAATACTGGTCGTCGGGCCTGCTGCAACAAATGACCAGGAACCATCATCATGTTTTTTTACCACCGGGCCACAATGATAGATCATACTATTTTTCATGAATGGCTTTAACCAGTCCGGCCAATTCTCGTAAATATACTTATGAGCAGCATCACGGGCAGTGATCATTGGACCAGATATAGCAACTTCATCACCGATCTTCAATTCGCGTATTGCTTCTTCCGAAATGGGTAATTGCAGCTTAATCATAGGTCACCTCCCCTTTGGCGTTCAGAGTCATGCTGCGCCGGCGATAGGCCCAACACATGTATGATATCGAGACAAAGAAAGAAGCAGGTAAACGATGGAGTGAGCCGATCTTCACCCCAAGGATCGTGGTCTTTCCGCCAAACCCCATGGGGCCGACACCCAGTTCATTCAAGTCAGCCAGAAGTTTGGATTCCATTTTTGCCATTTCGGCGTTTTCGTTGGTATCCGGTAATTTTCGATACAGCTGTATCTTTGCTGCCAGACTGGAAGAGGCTCTGTCACCTCCTATGCCAATACCAAGAATTCCAGGTGCACACCCCTGACCCTGGGCTTCATTGACAGCATCTACGATAACCTTATAGACACCATCCATATCGCGATCAGCTCCCAGATCCACGTCTGGTAATTTGTATTGGGTAGATACATTTTCGCAGCCACCACCCTTGAGCATGATCTTGAATTCGATATAATCCTCATCCCATTCTTCGAAGTGGATGAAGGGCTGGCCTTCTCCAAGGTTATTACCTGAATTCTTCCCGGTAATACTGTCCACAGCATTGGGTCTGAGGTAGCTTTTCTCAACAGCCTCTTCGGTAGCCTCGTGGATGAGTGCAGTCAACTTCCGCATAGAAAAACCTTCAGGGATATAAACCAGGTATATATTGGTGCCTGTATCCTGACACATCGGTATGGACTCCGCTTTGGCAAGCTCGATATTTTTAAGCAGCATACCAAATACAGAGCGCGCAGAAGAGCCTTCAGGCTCGTTCTTCCAGGCTGCTCTCATACTGTCAACAACATCTTCAGGCAGGTCAGTCGCTGCCCGTCGGATCAGTTCAAGCAATTGATCCTTTAGTTTTTTATCATCGTATTGAAACATATGTTTCCTCCCCCCCCTTATTTTACCTCCCAGACGTCTCCTGAGTTGAATAGATCCTTCAAGTTGCCCTCACCTCTCAATTCAGTCACTTGATCGATCTGAGAATGGAGAAGATCATCGTAGGTCGGTTGGTCAACTGCCCTCAAAATACCAAATGGCGTGGGCGTTTCAGGATCAAAAGTCATTTCCAGAAGCAGGTTGGTAATGTGCATATTGGTTTCATCGTGAACAAGCAGGTCTTTTACCTTCCATTTGTCACCCAGCTCCACAACCTTGGGATGGTGATTGTCTACGACGATTCCCTTATTGTTCTCCTTACCAAAGATCATGGGTTCACCATGAACAACAAAGAGTGCATTATCCGGACGTGTTGACTTGTTCTCAACATCGGCGAACTCACCATCATTGAATATGATACAGTTCTGATAGACCTCAATGAACGAGGCACCCTTGTGATCCTGGGAACGTTTGATACTTTCCTGCAGTCCCCTGGCATCCACGTCAAGTGCGCGGGCTATGAAAGTCGCATTGGACCCGGCTGCAACAGCGCTGGGATTGAATGGACGATCTATGGAGCCAAATGGTGAGGACTTGGTCTTTTTACCCAACATGGATGTGGGTGAATACTGACCTTTGGTTAAGCCGTAGATCCGGTTATTGAACAACATGATATTCACATCAATGTTACGTCGCAAAACGTGGATCAGGTGGTTTCCACCGATGGAAAGTCCATCGCCATCGCCAGTGATGATCCAGACAGACAGATCTGGGTTTGCCAGTTTTACACCGGAGGCAATTGCCGGTGCGCGACCATGGATTCCATGAAATCCATAAGTGTCCATGTAATATGGGAATCGACTGGAACAACCGATCCCGGAAACAAAGACATATTTCTCTTTCTCGACTTCAAGACTGGGTAAGGTCTTCTGCATATTGGCCAGGATGGAATAATCTCCACAACCTGGACACCAACGGACATCATTATCCGGTACGAAGTCCTTTCGGGTCAGATGAAGTGTTTCTACTTGTTTTGTGGTTTCACTCATAGTGCTATACCTTTTTATAAATGCGAGGGACCAGGGGTCAACCCAGGATCTCGTCTATTTTCGTTTCGATCTCGGACGCTCTTAAGGGTTCACCCTTCATCTTGTTCAACTGATGGATGGGCCTGATCAACTCTGCTTTCAAGAGCAGCGCCAGCTGGCCCATATTCACCTCGGGGATCAGTAGTTCATCGAAGTTATCAGTAACTGATTTCAGGTCAGACGGTAAGGGGTTCAACCATCTCAGATGCAGCTGACTCACAGACTTGCCAGCTTTGTGGGAACGATCGACAGCAACGTGGGCTGATCCATGGGAACTTCCCCAGGTGATCACCAGCAGTTTACCCTGCTTTTCTCCATAGACCTCCAGAGGATCAAATTCCTTCGCGATATTCCTCACCTTACGTGCCCGAAGATCAGACATGATCTGATGGTTCTCAGGATCCTGACTGACCATTCCGGTGATATTCTCCTTCTCAAGTCCACCGATACGGTGTTCCAGACCAGGTGTTCCAGGTATAGCCCAGGGACGGGCTTCTTTCTCATCCCGTTGGTAAGGCATAAACCCTTCCTCTCCAGCCGCGGATGTATCTGGATGTGAGATCTCGATCTCAGGAATATCATCTGGGTTTGGGATTTTCCATGGGCCTGAGCCCTGTCCTAAATATCCATCGCTGAGCAGGATAACCGGTGTCATGTACTTCATGGCAACCCTGGCTGCCTCAAAGGCACACTCAAAACAATCTGCCGGATCCATGGCTGCAAGCACGGGTACTGGCGTTTCACCATTACGGCCCATGATCGCCTGAAACAGATCTGCCTGTTCCATTTTGGTGGGCATCCCAGTACTGGGGCCACCGCGCTGGACATTAACAATGACCAGGGGTAATTCGGTTGTGACCGCCAGTCCAATAGATTCAGTCTTCAAGGCCATTCCTGGACCAGAGGTCGTCGTAACTGCCAGGTCACCTGCATAGGCAGCTCCGATGGCAGATGCGATACCGGCGATCTCATCCTCGGCCTGGAAGGTCTTGACCTTGAAATTACGGAGATTGGACATGTTGTGCAGGATCTCGCTGGCAGGCGTGATGGGATAAGATCCCAGGAATAATTCCTTCCCGGATTTCTGGGCTGCAGCGACCAGACCATAGGTAACGGCTTCATTACCCGTGATATTGCGATATTTACCTTTTGGAAGCTCCGCCTTCTCCACAGAATAGGATGTTGTGAAGATCTCTGTGGTCTCGCCATAATTGAAACCGGTTCGCATGGCAATGATATTTGCTTCGGCAACGGACGGGATCTTGGCAAATTTTTTCTTCAGCCAGGCTTCTGTGGGTTCAAGTGGTCGATTATACATCCAGAATAGAACCCCGAGGGCGAACATGTTCTTGGTTCGCTCTATCTCTTTCTTGGTGAGATCTGACTCCTCAAGCGCTATTCCAACTAACTTGGACATCTCAATGCTAAAGACGGTATAACCGGCGAGGGTGTCATCTTCAAGGGGGTTGCTTTCCCAACCAGCCATTTTCAAGTTTTTGTCAGTAAAGGCATTGGCGTTGGCCAGGATGCTGCCACCTTTCTTCAGATCCTTCAAGTGAACCTTGAGCGCAGCTGGGTTCATGGCTACCAATGTATCCGGTAGATCTCCCGGGGTGAATACCCGGCTGGACCCGAACATAAGCTGAAAGGCACTGACGCCGGCCAGGGTTCCAGTTGGGGCGCGGATCTCTGAAGGATAATTGGGGATCGCTTTCAGGTCATTTCCCAAAATTGCTGTGGCTTCTGTGAATCGTGTACCGGTCAACTGCATACCGTCGCCAGAGTCTCCAGCGAAGCGGATCGTAGCCTCGTTGACACGGGTTACTTTCTTAGTCATTTATTAGGGCTCCCTATGCACACATTGTGTGATTTCTATGATTTTGAAAGGGTTTTTGAATGCGGATTTTTGAAGGGACAGAACGTTGCTGATGCTCCCGTCTGGTTCCCCCCATGAATATTACTTTTGCACCTGGATTTTCTACCAGGTCGGTCACTCCATTCATCACTAATAATTAAGGCCTTATTTCCATTAATACAATGCTGAATGAACACCAATTCGTTTTAATTTTCACAACTAACGGTTTAGGCAAATACTGCGCCGGAAAATCACCTCAAGGTCATTGTTTTGAAGGATCTTTTAAATTTTGAACTCGGTCAAAGTACTTTTTCAAGCGTTTTTGAGCGTCGCCAAAGACTGTCTTTGCCGGATAATTCCCGTGTTTGTTCAGCTCTCCAGCTTTTACACCACTTAAGATCTCAATCCCTTCGGCAATATTATTAATAGCCCAGATATTGAATTTCCCTGCTTCAACAGCTTCCTGCACTTCATGAGCCAGCATGAGATGCACCACATTGGCTTCCGGAATGATCACACCCTGTTCACCCGTGAGCCCTCGCATCTCACAAAGATGGAAAAATCCTTCGATCTTCTCATTCACACCACCGATCGCCTGGATCTGACCCCACTGATTTACAGAACCGGTCACTGCCCGTCCCTGATCAATGGGATAACCTGACAGCGCAGACAAAATGGCATATATTTCAGTCGAACTGGCACTATCCCCGTCGATCCCCGAGTAGGATTGTTCAAAGGTCAAGGTGACTGCAACGGACAGCGGGAAATTCTGGGCAAAGGTGTTTCCCAGATAGCCATTGATGATCAAATTTCCTTTATCATAGGTTTTCCCTGAGAGCTTGGCTTCGCGCTCGACAGAAATGATACCAGGTCTACCCATATAGGTTGTGGCCGTGATCCGTGCCGGTTTCCCGAACGAGTTATCTCCTGTGGAGTAGACTGCCAGACCATTGATCTGACCCACGCGAGACCCCTCCACATCGATAAGCAGCGTTTCACTCTCAATGTTTTCCCAAACCTTTTCCTCATATAGCGACCCCCGGAAACGCTTCTCCTGGATGGCTTGTCTGACATCTTCATCCTGGACCTGGCGATGTTTTTTACGTTTGGCCCAATAAACTGACTCATTGATAACACCTACCAGTTTACCGAACTGCAGCGAAAGCTTCTCCTGGTCCCCTGCCAATCTGGAACTAAAGGTGATGATACGGGATGCTGCAGGTGACGTGAAGTGGGGCATTTTACTCTGACGACATACCCGGGAGATAAATTGACACAGGAGGTGTTCATTTTCAGGTGTCCTCGCCACCTCGTAATCAAAATCTGCCCGCACCTTAAATGTCGTATTGAAGGTCTCGTCCACTTCCTGGAGATAATGGAAATAATCTGAGCGCCCCAGGACAATGACATTTAGATCCAGGGGAATGGGTTCTGGCTTCAGGGCAGTAATTGAGGAAAACCCAAATTGCTCACTTACATCCTCGATCTGGAGTGATTTATTCTTCAGCATGCGTTTCAGAGGTTCCCATACATTGGTATTCTGCAAAATATTATGAATGTCCAGTATCAGAAACCCACCATTGGCTTTCAGCAGTGATCCTGCTGTGATCATGGTAAAATCACTGTACCACGCACCCATGATGGCTTTCTTCTCGATCCGGCCGAATAAATTGTAATAGGATGGGTTATTGTTGATGACCAGGGGAGCACCTTTTTGCCTGCTATTATCTACCAGTAGATTCACCTGATAGCGCTGCATGAGTGCCTGTTGGGCCTGCAGGGGTGTCAGACCATCTTTCTGTTGTACGGTGTCCATACCAATAAACTGTTGGACATTTTCCGCAATATCATCCCGCACTTGCTCAAGGTATCGAATGATACCAGGGTAGCTGGCATAATTCTCCAGAAGCCTGCCAATTCGGTGCCCTACTGAGTCCAGCGTAATTTTTTCCTGTAGATTCTCAACGACATCGACGCGCTCTTCTTCCAGCTCAGCCATTTCTCGCAAAGCCTGACGGATATCCTCTTGAACGACTGCGATCTTCTCATTCAATGCTTGCTGATCTGCTTCATTCAGGGCACTAAAACTCTCTTCAGTGATCTCCTCGCCATTGATCAGAGGGATTGTCTTGAATCCTTCCTGATTAATGATCAGCTTCACATCCTGTTCTGCAGCTTTTGCATTGACACCAGCGATGATCTCATCACGACGCGTGTCAAAATCAGCCGTTATATCTGTTTTTCGTTTGGCGTAGAGCTCACCCTTGAAAACCTTGGGTAGATCAGTACTCAGGCTGGTGATAAGTCGTTTGATCTGTTTTGAGAATTTGAGGCCCTCGCCTGGGGGTAAACTGAATACTCGGGGTTGATACTCATCTTCAAAATTGAAGACAACGATCCAATCCGGAGGGGTCTCCTTGGTGGCAGCAAATTTTTCCACCAGATCCTTCACGATAGTGCTCTTGCCTGTCCCCGGCAGTCCACCGACAAAGACATTGTAGCCAGGGGCGAGCATCTCCAGCCCAAACTCAAGCGCCCGGACCGCCCGTTCCTGACCAATTACTTGCTTCAAGCTGGGTAGTTCAGCGGTGGATTTGAACGCTAGGGCTTTTCCATTTGTTGTCTTGCACAGATCTGTTCTACTAAGTTCTCTCATATTGACATCCTGTTGTGATTTTTCGTTTCAAAGATACACGAAATTAGCAGAAATGCGCACTTTCTGTTCCACTGCATCCTGAAAATCATTTCGAACAAACCGTTGAAACGCTTGCCATGTCGTTTTGGATCGAAACCCCGGGTTTCAGTCTACGCATCGCCTGCTCAGCTTCGCCCTGGCAGGAAAACCCGGGGCTAGTGGAAACCTGCCATCATAAACGCATTGACTGCACATTCTCGGTAACACTTGGCTTCAGCCAGGTGCTTCCAGCCAACTTAAACCCGTCTAACCGTTTTAACGGTTTCTTGCCCACCATAAAAATTCCTACTAATCAATCCCGGCATAAATACATTCTCCTGCATGAAGGGGAAGTGAATGTCAGAACAAAGTCATAGTGAATCGATCAGTCCAGCGACTGGAAAAGTAATTGGGGAGACACCCCTCCACACAAGCAAGGATATTAAGTCCGCAGTGCAGCGCATTCGCCAGGTCCAGAGATCCTGGGCTGAGCTCTCATTCCGGGAGCGAGGTGACTACCTCAGAAAGATGCAGCGCCACCTGACAGAACACGGCGAGGAATATGCGCGGGTCATTGCACAGGACAATGGAAAGTCACTTGCCGATGCCTATATGACTGAAATTACACCAGCCATCATGGCCTTTGATTATTACATCAAACATACAGCTCGTGTCCTGCGCCAACGAAAGGTGAAAGGATCACACATATTCGGTCTCTACACCAGAAATAAACTTCAATTTGTACCCCGAGGCGTGATCGGAGTCATCTCGCCGTGGAACTATCCCCTGACCATCCCCATTCACGAGATACTGATGGCGCTCATGGCCGGAAATGGTGCCATCTACAAAGCTGCGTCTGAGACCCAGATGGTGGGACAGGTGATCCAAAAGATCATTGCATCTGGTGGGTTACCAGAGGACCTCTTTGTCCAGGTAAATATCGCCGGAAGATTAGCCGGAGACGCATTCCTGAATGCCGGAATAGACAAACTTTTCTTTACAGGGAGTGTCCCGGTTGGCAAGATCCTCATGAAAAAAGCCTCAGAGACCCTGACACCGGTATCCCTGGAATTGGGTGGAAATGATCCAATGATCGTCTGCGCAGAAGCCAACCTGAAAAAAGCGGCTAACGGTGCCATCTGGGCCGGTATGTCGAATTCTGGCCAGAGTTGTGCCGGTATCGAACGCGTTTATGTTCATGAAGCTGTTTATGACGAGTTCATCGCCATTCTACGTGAACGTCTCCTGCGCATCAAGGTGGGAGATCCTGAATCTGATGGCATCCATATTGGCACTATGACCACTGCGCGCCAACAGGAAAGCGTTCAGCGTATGCTGGATGACGCCATCAAAGCCGGCGCGAGGATCGCCGGTCAATCCCAGGTGGATAAAAAAGTCAAACAGGCCATGCCGGCTACCATTCTTACTGATGTCACTCACGACATGGAGATCATGCAGGAAGAAACATTTGGACCGGTGGTTGGCATTATGAAATTTTCAAGTATCGATGAAGCTATTGATCTGGCCAATGACTCCAGTGTTGGATTGACTGCATCCGTATGGACCACCAACCATCGCCTGGGACGTCAGATCGCAAATCAGCTTGAAGCCGGCGTGGTGACCATTAATGGTCACCTGTTCACCCATGGAATGGCAAACCTGCCCTGGGGAGGGTTTAAGGATAGCAGTCTGGGCAGAACGCATGGGGAGTTCGGTCTCCAGGCAATGACAGAAACACGGGTCATTGTGACGGATTACCTGCCAAATGGGCTTCAATTTTTCTGGACGCCGGTAAGCGGGTTTGTGTATCGCCGCTGGGTAGGATTCACCATGCTCCTCGGTGGACCCTGGCAGGTAAAGCTTCGGGGACTAGTAAAACTTATCTTCGGTCTCCGGAAAATCTAGACAGACTCACGGGGCTGGACACTGAGGCTCCCGAAGTGACAGCGCCGTTCCCTTCGAGGACCTCAGGGTCCGGCTACTATTCCTGATCCTTCTTGTTATACATGGAATCGATCAAGGCTTGAAACTTCTCATTGATCTGCTTGCGCTTCAATTTCAAGGTCGGGGTGATCTCGCCCCCTTCCATGGTGAAGGGTTTCGCCAATAACTTGAACTTTTTGATAGTTTCGTATTGGGCCAGCTTTTTCGATTGCTCATCGATACGCTTCCGGAAAAAATCGACGACATGGGGATGTGTGATCAGCTCTTCCTGATCCTGGAATTTGATCTTCTTTTTGTGAGCCCATTCTTCCAGACTCTCAAAGGCCGGCACGATCAGAGCAGAAATAAAATTACGTTTATCCCCAATAGCGATGATCTGCTCGATATAGAAATCCTTACCGACCCGGGTTTCAATATTCAGGGGTGCGATATTCTTCCCGCCTGAGGTAATGATCAGATCCTTGATACGATCCGTGATCCGGAGATAACCATCTTCATCGAATTCTCCAACATCACCTGTTTTGAACCAGCCATTCTCCATGACCTTATCTGTGGCGCTTGGGTTGTTGAAATAACCCAGCATGACCTGTGGACCCTTAACCTGGACCTCACCCCCCTCGCCAATTCTCACGTCACAATTGGGTACCGGTTTTCCAACGGTTCCGAACTTGAAATTCTGGGGGGTATTGTAAGAGACCATAGGTGATGTTTCGGTTAGACCATACCCCTGACAGATCAGCAGACCGCAAGACAGAAAGAATTCCTCGATGCTCTTTTCCAGGGGGGCGCCACCGGCAGAAAAGAAATTCTTCTCCCCGCCCACAACGGCTCGCACTTTCTTCAGCACAAGCGCATCGAGGATCTTGTATTTGACCTTTAAACCAGTTGGTACGGGCTGATCCCGAAAGAATAAATTGTTGTATTTATCACCAGTGGCAATTGCTGCCTTGAAGAGTGCCTTCTTGATCGCAGATGCATTCTCCTGGCTATTCATCACTGCCGAATAGATCTTTTCATATAGTCTGGGTACAGAGACCATGGCTGTTGGTTTTAGTTCCTGCAAGGTTTCGATCACCTGCTTCGGATCTTCCAGATAAGCGTGGTAAGCGCCTTTGAAATAGACGTAATATGACCACATCCGCTCATAGACGTGACTCAGGGGCAGGAAACACAGGGAGGTATCGTCACTGCTCACATCAAAGTTGGCGTCTACACATTCCATTTGATGAAAGAGATTGGCATGGGTCAGCATGACACCCTTTGGATTCCCGGTTGTCCCTGAGGTGTAAATAATGGTTGTAAGGTCTCCACTACGAATGGCATCTGATCTGCGATTCCGCTCGTCTTCGTAGTCATCGGCATCCATAATGTCCAGGAAGTGTTGAAAGCATTGGGTGAAATCAGAATTTGCATCTGGGTAATCGTCAAAGCTGATGACCTGCAGCGGGATACCGGAAGCGTGGACCGCAGCCAGGTTGTTGTACTGATCTCTGTTGCCAGAGAAAACCAGCTTGATATTGGCGTCTTCAATGATGAAGCGTGCCTGTTCCATGGTGTTCGTTGCATAGATCGGAACTGAAACGGCACCGATCTGGGTACAGGCAAAATCTGAAACAGCCCATTCGTAGCGATTGGCCGAGTAAATGCCTACTGCATCACCCTGGTTAATGCCCGCTTTGATCAAGGCGGCACTCAGTCTCTGGATCTTTTCTCCGAATTGAGCATAGCTCAAGGTCTTCCATTCGCCATCTTTCTTAAACCTGAGGGCTGGCAAGTCAGCAAACCGGGTGACACTGTCGTTGATCAATTGTCCGATATGTTCATATTTCATGCTGGTAATCCCCGTCAATTTTAGCCCTTGTCTCCGGTTTATATCTTAGCTACCAATTGCCACACTCCAAGAATTAAGTTAGTTTGAAGCAAGCATCTAAATGGAGAATCTCATGAGTTTGACACGACGACAGATATTGCATATGATCGGTACAGGCGTTCTGGCAACGCAGGTTCCAACGCTCTCAGCTTCCGGCATATTTTCTAAGGGTGCCCTGAAACCACCCCGTCTCAAAGCAGGTGATACCATCGGCTTGATCAACCCGGCAGGCGTCACCTATTATGAGGATGAGGTCAATATTGCTGAAGAGACCTTCGCTGCGCTGGGCCTGAAGATGAAGCCCGGGAAACACCTCCTGGATCGTTATGGCTATCTGGCTGGTACGGATGAAGCCCGGGCGGCTGACGTCAATGATATGTTCGCAGATCCTACGGTTGATGCACTGGTGTCGCTCAGGGGCGGGTGGGGCTGCAACCGACTACTGGACAAGCTGGATTATAAAATGATCGCCAAGCATCCCAAGATCCTCATGGGCTACAGTGATGTGACCAGTCTACTCATCGCCCTGAATGCGAAAACGGACCTGGTCACCTTCCACGGACCCGTAGGTACCTCGACCTGGAATGAGTTCTCCACTGATTATGTAAAGCGTCTCCTGTTTGATGCCGAAGCCTTCAGCATGGAGAATCCAAGGGACACAGGTGACAATTTGACACAGGTGGATGACCGGATCTGGACCATTACCCCGGGGAAAGCCACAGGACGGCTTACCGGCGGTAACCTGACGGTGCTGACAGCCATGATCGGGTCGGAATATTTGCCGGATTGGAAGGGCAGGATCCTGTTCCTGGAGGATGTGCGGGAGGATATTTATCGCGTAGACCGCATGTTGACCCAGCTGAAGCTGGCCGGTGTATTGGACAAATTGGCTGGTTTTGTGTTTGGCAAGTGTAGCAAATGCGGCCCTGGCGAAGGTTATGGTGCCCTAACCATGACCGAGGTTCTGGATGATCACATCAAACCACTGGGCATCCCGGCCTGGTATGGCTCCATGATCGGGCATATCGAGGATAAGTTCACCATGCCCCTGGGTGTTGAGGCAGAGATTGATGCCGGATCCGGAAAGATCACCTTATTGGAACCAGCTGTCTCCTGATCTAATATTTGCTTGTAATGGATCGCTCCCGCTTACACCTGACTTCCTTGGCGAGGCGTAGCTCGAACCCCGTCACGGCGGGGAATGAGCGTAGACTGCAGTCAGGTGGAATACCCCTTAAATAGTTGCTAACCGTTTCAACGGTTTATTCTCCATTAAAGATGTCTTTATAAACCGTTGAAACGGTTACCCTTGTTATCTGGGATTAAGAACCCCGGGTTAAAACCCGGGGCTAATGAGAATCTGCCATAAATTTTTTGTCTCAATGAATCCATTGAATAATTGAGATCAGCCACTAACTTAGTGGTCTAAATACTCAATTTTGAGTGGTTTGGGGGATTTATGAGATTAGTCCATCTTTCATATTTTATGATTTTAGTCTGTTTTCAATCCATCTGCTACGGTCAGTTACAGGTCAGCCATTTACTGGGGCGGGTCAGGCTTGAACACCTGGGTACTCAAGACCACTGCGGCTTTTATCCGGAATTCACGCTGGATCTGAGTAATGGGGACTCCCTGGTGGTTATCGAGCATGACCAGATGACAGACATGACGACCTGTAAGTGTTTTTTCGATCTGGAATTCGTCTTTGAAAACCCACCCCCCGGGGATTACACCATTCATGTGTTCAGACGCTATTCTGCTCCCTGGATGGGAGATTCACTTTACTACCAGGGACAGGTTGCTCTTTCAGTTAGCTCCGATTTCACCATGGATGGACGATTTCACCAGCAGTCTCAATGTCACTATAGCCCTACAAACGCTCTGCACTACCCCCTGTCTGCTGGCAATGAATGGCACTATTCGGGATCCTGGACACCAGATGATTATAATTGGGGCATTCAGAACACTGTGCACAGGGTCATATCAGACACGCTCATGCCCAATGGTGAGCTGTACTGGCGAACTGAAGAGATCGATCTTAATGATGGCTCCCTGGAAAGAATCTATTATCAACGATATGATGAGGAAGACGGTATTGTATACCACTATGCTCCAGGAGCCTGCGACAATGACGAGAGGGTGGAATACAATTTAAACTATAGTGATGACGGTGAGTTTCGCTGGACTGCTTGTGGCGATTCATGGCGTATGATCAATGTTTATCATGACCCTGAGGGTGGCGATCCGTACCTTACAAGCGAGTACGATGGGCTCATCTATCAGAAGCATGAATTCCGGGATTCCATTGGTCTCAGCTCCAGCCTCACATCAGAAATAACAGCTTACTCTGAGATCCTGAAAGGCTGCATCATCGATGGTATCGTCCATGGTACTTTATTGAGCACTGATCCTGGCCAGATAACGCCTGCCTCGGCATTTCTCCTGGAGGCATATCCCAATCCCTTTAACCCCTCAGTCACCATCAGCTATGATTTGCCAGAAGCGTCCCGGGTTGAACTGACCGTATATGATCTTCAAGGAAAATCAGTCAATACGCTGGTAAATACTAGCCAGCAATCGGGTCACTATGACATTCAGTGGCAGGGTTTTAACAATTCTGGGGATCTGGTCGGAACTGGAATTTATTTGCTGAGGATCCGGTCCGAGAACAAAAGTGAAACATTGAAAATCGCCCTGCTTCGGTAGTGGAGAAATCATGAGACGCATCATTGCCCTAATTGCATGCCTACCACTTCTTGCCCTCTCTGATACACTCTCCTATTTTGATGAATCGGAGCTTGTTGATCGTTCGCGGATATACACAGGGAATGTTGCTGGCTTCGGGGTTCGATTTGATGCTGGAGCAGAGTGGAGTCGTGTTTCGGTCAACTCCATGGAATTTCTGTTTTCCTCGAGACTCCACAGCTCCTATGGCGGACCGTTGCCAATGACTATACCCTTTATTGTTCATGAGGCCATATCCGATTCAGCACCGGGACCGGGTATTATTGATACTTTTGAAGTTGTAGTAAACGATTCGCTGGAAAGTCTATATCCAAATTGGACTCAGGTAGACCTCAGTGCACACACAAAACTACAGGACCTCCCGCCAAACTTCTGGATAAGCTCATTCGGTTTTGCAGATATGGCCTGGGATACGCTTCAACCATCCGGTCATTCGCGTCTCTATTCATTTGGACCAGAACGTTGGTCTACAAATTGGGACTATGCTGTACGTCTAATCCACTCTGGCATCATCGGAGATGTGTATGACCTTCCTGATGACTCAACCAGTTATGCAGTATTGATCTCTGACTATGAAACGCTTGAGTTCGAAGGGGGGAAAGTGATCAATGGCGGTGAACTCGAGCGGGTTGATAGTTTGGATTTTCCCATGGTTATGGACTATCGATCACCAGTGGACTTTGGATTTATGACCATCTTGAGCTCCACACGGTCGGACACGCTTTTCCATGGTACCATTGTATGGGCAGGTATGGGGGAAATGATCATACCAAGGGCCATACACCCGGCCTCAACGTTTGGTCGCGACTCCGTCAGTGCGAGGGAGCCTCACTTCCTGGGATTTATCAATAATGGGGGTAACCCTATAACAGAGGATTCCACAATGCTGAAAGCTGATAGTGTATGGACTGATCTATCAAAACTTTCTTTAACGCATCAGTTTGCAGAGTATGGATACTCAGCTCTGGTGTGTCTGTATATGCCTTCAGTGGGCGTCGTGGGAGTCCCACCTCAAAATGCAAAGTTTATCACCTTCTTATATCGAAATCCACTGACTATGTCCATAGGCCCTGGCAATAATAAGTCAGACAGCCCTATCCTCTTCAATACTTACCCCAACCCCTTCAATCCCAGCACAACGATCAGCTACGACCTGCCTGAGCACTCACATGTTAAGCTAACCATCTACGACGTGAATGGTAGAGAGGTGGTAACGCTTCAGGATAACGAAAAGCCTGCAGGACACTTCGAGCTGCAGTGGAACGGAACTGATGCAAGGGGGAATAAGGTGAGCACAGGTGTCTACTTCGCACGGCTTCAAGCAGGCGCCCCGCAGCCTGACGGGGTTCAGTTCAGTGAAACAATCAAAATGGTGTTTCTCCAATGAAACCTATCTTGCAGAGTCTTATTGTAATAGTAACAGCTATTACCCTGCTACCAGCTCAAGAGCTAATAATGTTGGATACATATTTCCCCGATTCAGATCATGGCTTCAGTGATAGATACTCCACCTTCAGTAGCACCATGGCTGAGTCCGGAAATTTGCTTGCCTTATACGGATTAATCGCCTGGGGTGAGGTCTCTTATAGAGTCAGGCATTATCCACAAAACGAACCAGCCACTGCCTATTCAGTTGGGGGATATCTTGGAAACAGTGGTTGGTATGATCCTGCTATCAGTGGGTTTTATAATCAAAAACTGCTCGTTCGGGCGACGTATTATGGGGATTTGATCGAGCCGTATACTACCCACAGGCTTTCTTCTCTTGACCTGACAGCTGACAATGCTCACTCAGAACAGTTTTTCTATACGAAGTACAGTCACGTCAGGGGTCTTTGGAAGACAGATTCATCACACGCAAGTATCTTTAGTGAAAATCAGCCTGTGGGTGGAGTGGGTTTACTAAACTTCATTAGTAACATAGAGCTATTCAATGATCATCAAAATTTGCATGATTCAAGCTTCGTAGTGAGTGGTGACACAATTGTGCACTTTTCTGGTATTACTAATTACTCCACTACAAAAATGAGAGATAGTAATTCTTTTATAGCAGTTTTCCATGTGCTCCAAAATGATAGTCTAGGCTTCATCTACCTCAATAATGATAGCGTAATAACTCAAAGCAATTCAATTCTACCCGATGGAAGAGGAAGATATCAAATTCATTCTACAGATGGAATGTTTTGGGTGCTGCACTTGCCGCCAACAATTGGGGCTGCAATCAAGCTTTGGAACTTTGACACAAATACGCTCACATCTACAGTAGTGGATATTTACACATCACCATCTGGGTCAAATGAGTATATCAATGGATATTTCTCATCTCTGACTGCTGATGAATTGGTTTTGCAGATTCCAATTCTCGCTGATCAATCCTCAATGGATCCTTTAAATTGGTACGGTTTGATCAACAAGAGAATCTCCCTCAGCACTCATTCAGTTACAGCTATTGATACAATTTTTATTTTTGAGGACCAGACTGATATTATTCGTCATCGAATCTCAAATGATGGCAAGAATTTCCATAGCTTAATAGGAACGCGCACCCCTGATTATTCAAGGCTGTATTACTATGGGGTGAATAATCTAGTCAGCATAGACAGTCATAAACATCAAGTACCAATCAAGCACGTCGTCATCGAAAATTACCCCAACCCCTTCAATCCCACCACAACAATCAGCTACGATCTTCCTGAGTACACGCATGTCACTCTGACCATCTATGATGTGACAGGTCGAGAGGTGGTGACTCTGCAGGATGTGGAGCGATCAGCAGGGTACTACGAAGTTCAGTGGAACGGAACTGACGCAAGGGGGAACCAGGTGAGCACAGGCGTCTACTTCGCACAGCTTCAAGCAGGAGCCCCGCAGCCTGACGGGGTACAGTTCAGTGAGACGATTAAGATGGTTCACTTAAAATGAGCATGCGTGTACTCACAATACTGATAGCAGTATTTGGTTTCTCCCAAGTGCCTGCTGTAGAACCGATCACAAAGATTGCCCTTCCTGAAGAGGTCTCTGATTACCGGGACATTGAGGTCGTTGGTGACAACATCTATTATGCACACATTGCGTTCGGTGGAGGGCTGTATACTTATCACATTCAGCCTGACTTTTCCATAGTACCAATAGATACCCAAGAGCTCTATGGAGGTATCTGGGATCCAAAAATACTCGACTCGAATGGAGAATACCTATTTGTGTCACATGAAGGAGTTTCAGCCTATGAGATTTTAAATGATGGTAAACCAAGAGAGATAGTGCACCCTGATACCACCTATAGCTTTTGGTCTATTTCAGGAATTCTAGCAGTATACCATGATTTTGTCTACGCTCTGAATTGGCGACCAATGATCGGCTCCACGAACCTGGTGACCTTCGATTTCTCAGTGCCTTCAGCACCTCTCCCAACCAATGCAATAGCTGTGTCTCCTTACTATCCTATGGTAGTTCATGATTTTGGTCACCCCTATTTAGTATTCAATCGTCCTCCATTTGTATTGGATATTAGTGATCCCGCTGATCCAACAGGGGTAGATCAAAGCATTTTAGATGTTTTCAGACAGATCGTTCCATTCGGAGAATATCTGGTCGCAACCAAGGATGGAACCCCCACAAGAGAAAGAGTCCTACAGCTTTCACTAGAGGGTCAATTGTCTTATAAAGATAACGATAACAAGCCTTCAGCCCTTTGGTTTGGTGATCTGCGCTTTGAACCCAAAGCTGGGACCCAGTCTGGCTATCTGGCTGGGTACAATTCTGGAAGTGGAGTTGTTCATACATATAGAATGGTAGCTGACAGGCCAGAGCCTATGGCCGAATGCAAAATCAGGATGCAGCCTCATTCAATCACACTGACTGACGATTGGCTTGTACTGACTCTTGATGATAGTCTGTATCTCTATTCTACGAAATGGATCATGACAACTGTTGAACCAGAAGAGCCCGTCGTACTACCAGATAAACTGAAGGTTTGCGCGTATCCCAATCCGTTCAACCCCTCCACTGAGATTTCAATTTCTGTCCCACAAGAGAGCCTGGTCCGAATGGAGGTCTTTGATGTTCGTGGAAGACTCGTGAAAACCCTGATTGATGACACCCTTTCTCCTGGGGATTACCAAATCAGATGGGATGGCCACACAGTTCATGGAAACTCAGTGGCATCGGGCCTGTATTTCGTCCGGCTTCTGGCGGGAGAATTCAAAGCAACTCTAAAAATTGTAAGGATCGGGTGAATAAATGACCAGGACGATACAAGTCCGCTCTCAGCAAGTACTCTTACTGATTGTATTACTCACTAGCTCAAACCTGCTCGCCCAGTGGCAGGAAGTCTCAACCGTTCCCCCTGGTATTGGCCAAGCCATTGATGCAGTAGGCGACCAGATCGCCGTGGTGACTGCCAATAATCACATCTACAGAACAGATGATGCAGGCGTCACCTGGACGGACATCAGCCCTGACAGCGGGATATTCATAGATGATGTAAGCCTGATCGATAGTCAGAACATTTGGATATGCACGAATTATCCATTTACAGTTCAGGCCTCCTCAGATGGCGGTGACACATGGCATGTGCAGTACTATGGAGCAGGCAAAACAGACTACTTTAACTACATCGAAATGTTTGACTCCTTAAACGGGATCGCCATGGGTGATGCGCTGAGCGGCCAGCCTGCCTTAATACTCAAGACAAATGACGGCGGTCAACATTGGATCTCAATTGATCATGCGCTTATCGATGCCTGGTCTGGAGATCTCTGGAGACGCCTGGACTTTATCGATACACAGACCGGATACTTCTTTGTGTCGGGCATTTCGCCAAATCAACTCTATAAGACTGTGGATAGTTGCCAGACATGGTCCACTACACCTCACCCAGAGAATCGCCTGCATGTCATGAAGTTTTATGACGAAGAAATCGGACTGAGTGTGGCCTGGAGTCAGTACAGTATCACAAGGGATGGGGGAGCGACCTGGGAGATATTGCCGAAAGCTGAAAGTTGGGGCATGGATATAGAATTTCATCCCGAAGACCCCTCTCTCGTCTGGTATTGTGCTGGTAATCAGCTTTTTTTTAGCAATGACACCGGGAGAACATGGACGAATCAACTCAATACATCGAATCCTATCGATATCGTGATCACAGAGACAAAAAAGGGCTGGGTCCTCACTCGCTCAACTGTTTTTAGAACTGAATCGACAGTCAACCTGGACCATACGAAACTCATTCCCGTTCAGCTCCATTTAGACCAAAACTATCCCAACCCCTTCAATCCCAACACAACGATCGGCTACGATCTGCCAGACCATTCCCACGTCAACCTGACCATCTACGATGTGAATGGTCGGGAGGTTGTGATGCTTCAGGGTGTGGAGCAACCTGGCGGACACTATGATGTCCAGTGGAACGGAACGGACGGCCTTGGCAACCAGGTTAGTACTGGTATATACTTCGCACGGCTTCAAGCAAGAGCCCCGCAGCCTGACGGGGTACAGTTCAGTGAGACGATTAAGATGGTCCTCCTGCGCTAAAGCTACGGAGGACAGGTGTATTTGAAATGAGGACATAACCATGAAAAGATATTTAACTCTCTTGATCTGCATCATCTTTGTTGCTGCATGCGAGGAATCAAAGCTTGAACCCCCCTACACGACTGCCTCTATTTCTGAGAACTTTAGCTCAATAGAAAATCCTCTATTAAGATGGCGGACTTATGACTTGTCGGATTATGCCCTCAAAGAAGGCAGATCATGTGAGTGTTTTGGACCAAATTCCTTCACAGCGTACATGAGTGATGGAGATGTGTTTGATGTAGAATACCAGCTGCCAGAGGAAGGATACGTCGGTCGAACTGAAGATCAGATCTACACGTACACTAAAGACCTTGCTATGAGTGTGGAAGAAGCGTTTTCACTGATTGATGAACACGAATCGACTGCCTACAGACTCGTGGTTGAATATGACGAGCGCTTTGGGTATCCATCATATATTTCTATAGATATTGATTCAATGATAGTTGATGAAGAGATCGTTAGGACGTTCAGCGATCTTGAGAGATTGGTAAGATAACACTAATCTGTCGCTTCTAATTGTATTAACTAAGAGTGAATTCCCATGAATAGACATAGCATTGCAATCATATTATTTCTATCAGTCTTATTGATGGTCAGTTGTGAAAATCCCATTGATCCAGATGACATGGTTCCTGTTGAGATCCATTTGACATCAGGATTTGCTGGCAAGCATGTAATATTATCAATCAATGGTGAGGAACACCTGAATGCTCAACTATCTGAATCCAGTCCATTCTCTGCTCCTAAATTAAAATTCAGCACGCAGCTAGAACGAGGGGAACTTGAGATTGAAGTTATGTGGGCTGCTGACTATTGGACAACAGATACTGTATATCTAGAGCTTGGGAATTCAGAGGAATACTTTCTCGCTTTACATCTTGGGGCTGATGCAGTCTCACCGACTCTGCAGGATACACCCTTCCTGTACCTCTAAGCCTGCGTCCCCCTTCTCGACATATAGCCGGTTAACGCTCTGCACCTTGAATAACTGGTTATTTACACTAACTTAGTGGTCTAAATACTCAATTATGAGTGCTTTGGGGGATTTAAAATTAGGCTTACCCGAATACTTATTTTTTCACTGCTAGCCAGCTTGCTGCCAGTGATGGCAATCTCTGATGTCCCACTATTAAAGATGCGGTTCAATCGTATGGATACCACTTGTGTGGTCCCTTTGGATACCTTGGATCGATTTGTGTACATCGAAAATGGAGCGATTTACCCAGACCCACCATACTTTGAATTGGATTCACTCATCATTTTATGTACCAATACAACTAACAGGACACTCGAATATCGGTTTTCAACATTTGTTGGAATCGATTTTGAATACGACGAGCGACAATATGATACGCTGAATTCTTACAGTGTTACACTCGATGCGCGTGATGATTCTATCTTTTATTATCAGGAGACGAGGGACTCTGTTTTTGTCTCAGGTTTTGGAGTGATAGATACTCCTGATAGCCTGGAGACCAAAATTATTATTGAATTTGACCATGAGAATCTTTCGAGAGATCGTTTCCGTCTCACATACAGTGCTGATACCCTTGGAGATTGGTTAGCATTTTATCCCTTAGCACTTGGGAACACCTGGAAGTACTCAGGTCCCTGGCCAGATAAATCCGAATCAAAGCTGAAAGTGGTATCAGTTTCCGAAGACTCACTCGCTACAAACTATTGGCTCGCCCGACAGCAGCTTGATGGCTATGAGCGAAAATATTTGACATATGATACACTCCACCTCAAAACAAGCATTGACAATCCCTATAGCATTATAGCGCTCCCTTATGGATTCCCCTGGCACTGGGGAGATTTTTATCCCTACGAAGAAAACCATACCTCTCGGTTTTATAATAGCATCATTATCACGCCTACAGGTAATACAAACTTTCGGGAGGTTACCATGGGTGGTGGTTTTCATTGGACCTATGGGATTGGCCTTGTAGATGGAGATTTTGAAGGTGGAGGTGATATATCGCTTCTGGGCTATAGCATAGATGGGGCGAATTGGGGTGATATCAGCGATCCGGTTTACATCCAGGAGATTCCAGCCTTGCCTCGCAATTTATCTTTAGGTATTTACCCCAACCCCTTCAACCCCAACACAACCATCACCTACGACCTGCCAGAGGACTCACATGTCAATCTCACCATCTACGACGTGACCGGTCGGGAGGTGGTAAAACTGCTGGATGAGGAGCAGCCATCAGGACATTATGAAGTCGGGTGGAATGGAACGGATGCACTGGGGAACCCGGTTAGTACAGGACTTTACTTTGCCAGACTTCAGGCTGGTGCCCCGCAGCCTGACGGGGTTCAGTTCAGTGCGACGATTAAAATGGTTTTCTTGAAATAGCAAGATTGTTTGAGGGGAGTTAGAAAGGAACGTAGCGCGCTACGTTCTTTCCAATTCTACCACTAAATTTAAAGTGTGCTTGGGTCAAGCTAATCCGGTCGAGTTGGACGCCACCCCGATCCCGAAACTCTGGGCTGCTGAGGCCCACTTCTCTATCAACTTTTAGATTTTAGCAGTTACCACGATTAAGTAGTTTACTCTCTCGGTTTTAAGATCAGCACATTATCGATTTGTAGTGACCCTTCAGCAGAATCACCTGGTGCCGTGCCAAAACTGATCTGCACAAGATCGACCAGTCGCCCATTATGTGAAAAATAAGGATAGCTACCGAGGTGAGTGTAGGAAGTTGATTCAGGTGTTTTGACTGCTAGCATATAAGCCCCATTTGGTCCCATATGATTAAACATGGTCAGTTTGAATTGGTACCATTTGTCTAGATCATAGGCAAATGAGGTCGGGACATTCCCACTGTGAAGATGAGAAATGATATCCCCATCCCTGAAGAGAATCTCAGGAGCCCAATCAATACTGCCATCTTCAGCATGGCCTCGGAAGTTCATGTAAGACAGGTTGTCAGAGAATTTCAGATCAAAGGTAGATACTAGCGATGAGTGCTCACCGATGGAATCGTGATCGAAAATGTGATAGATATAAGCTGTTCTGCCAGTCGATCCAATTTCCAGTGAGTTTTCATCCAGAGCGGTCGTGGAAGTACCTCTCCATAGAGAGTTTGAAAACTTATCAAAACTGTCAAAGAAAAGCGTGTCATAATTGATTACAACTTTAGGTCCTGGATCGTCGACCTTTTCACAAGTAGTAAAAATGAGCACCATGCAGAGTGATAAACAAATGATGGTGGTCTGCTTCATGATTCCCCCTCTAACTAGGCTAATCTTTAATGAACGTAACTCTCAGATCATAGCATACAATGGCTTAAGCATGGGTGAAAGTCATATTAAGCCAATCCGGTCGAATTTGGTGCCACCCCGATCCCGAAACTCTGGGCCGCTGAGGCCCACTTCTCCCCTTCCTCACCGGAAAAGATGAAGTCTTCCGTGGTCTCCTGGAACAACCAGTCACCGTTTTCGATCTCCCGTTCCAGCTGACTCTCGCCCCAACCGGCATATCCCAGCATCATCTTGAAGTGCTTGGGACCTGCTCCAGTTTTGATAGCATCCAGGATCTCAGCATCACTGGTAAGCGCAAAATGCTCATCAATAGCCACCGTTTCCCCACCTTCCCAGTCTGTGCTGTGGAGCAGGAATGCCCGTTGAAGATCCACGGGACCGCCAAAATACATGGTATCAATCACCTCACTGACTGCCGTATCATTCACAATGAGGGTCGGGAAGATCTTTTTCACTGCCTCATCATCGAAGGTCTTGTTGAAGATCAAGCCCATGGCACCTTTTTCATCATGATCACAGATTAAGACCAGTGCCCGATTGAAATAGGGGTCCTGCATATGCGGCATGGAAATGAGAATATGACCTTTCATCGAAGCCATAATTCAACCTTCACCGATGGTGGCGATTGGTAGCGGCACAGGCGCGCCAGAACTGAAAGCAGTGGCAGATGATGACATAAGGCAAAGAAACCCTATTTTGGTGCCAGTATCAATTCATTTATCGCACCCAGCTCATCCCGATCCAGATGCATCTCCACGTATTCTCCGGCCAGCCAGCCATCGATAAGATCCGTGTAGTGCTCCTGCAAGGGCATGCCGACCTGCCCGGAAGCATTGGCCATGAGACTCCTAGATGCATCCGACATATCAGCGATCATCCGCATGGAGGCGGTCATCTCAGCCTGATACGGTTTGGTGAACACATGGGTAGCTCGGTTCACGGTCTCACCGTCCCCTCCAATGGGGAAGGGGCCATAATTGAAGAATTTCTCGATGATACCACCCTGGGCTTCGAAAACATGGTGAAAAACGATGTCATGGATCTCCCCCCACTTCCAGGATGTAAAATCTGAAGTCTCGAAGGTTTCTTCTAAATGACTCATGGCCGCGGTGAACGCTTCCAGCATCAGATCATCCCGGGTTTCTACTTTGTCTGTATCCACTTTGTCAAACCAGGGATTCTCATTGTCCTCCATCATCAGCAACCAGCGGTTGGTGGCGATATACCAGGTGCTCAAATATTCTTCAGCCAACTCAGGTCCCAGATCATCTGTCAGGATCAACCGCAAAAAGGTATCCAGGGTCTGTCGATAGATGGACCCTTCGAAGCCATCTGCGTCCAGTACCTGATCCCAGTTTGATAAGGCTGTTTTGACCCCCACATGCTCCTGGGGGATCACAGGGAGTAGATGTTCCAGTACAAGGGGTACCAGGTAGGATTGCTGGTCCTGCTGGATACGACCCATATCTGCAGCTGTTAATTTTTCTTTGGACTTGATCAGGTCACGGATCCTTTTGGTCCTGAATTCAGGGGCATACTCTCCCGGCATAGGATAGGGATAATCAGCCCCGTGAGGCTCAGCGTTGGCAGTGACGATCATGCCACCATCAGGGTTATATAGATGCGGCAGATCCTCAAAAGGGATATATCCCGACCAGTCATATTCACCTGTATGACCGGGAACAGGAAAGAGACCAGAGCCACTTTTTCGGATGGGGACCTTACCGGCCCCATAGTAGCCAATATTTCCTTCAACATCAGCATAGACAAAATTCTGGGGTGCTGTGGAGAAATGTGATAGGGCCACTGTGAATTCACCCCAGTCACTGGCATGGTTCACTCGGTAAAGTGCTTCGATCTCACCAAAAAAATGATGTCCGGTCCAGGCTAAAGCCAGAACCTCATCCTCATCCTTGATCAGCGGACCATGAATGGATTTCCGGATCTCGAATTCTTCGTATCTGAACCCATTCTCAGCGTCATCATCTTTGATCCTGAGAGCCTCAGGAATGATCTCGAAGTCCAGCCATTGCTCCTGATAGAGGTATTGGTAGGGATCATCTGGGTTCACCTCCTCGATGAACAGATCCTGGACATCCGGTCCCATATTGGTGAGGCCCCAGGCGATGTTCCTGTTGTGGCCAATGAGGCAGGCTGGTAGACCGGGGAAGAAACCACCCGCTACGTCCAAACCGGGTGCATTCAATTGTGCGAAATACCAGGGCCCGGGCAGGCTGGAACCATGAAGATGGGGATCGCTGCAAAGCATGGGTTTTCCTGAGGTCGTCCTTTCGCCAGAGACGACCCAGTTATTGCTCCCGCCGTTCGTGCCAAGGAGTTCTCGGAGTTGTTTGGACTGTGACAAGAGTGCCATATCACCCTGGGCATTCCCACCGAATTCGTCCATGATCTTGATATGTTCAGGTGCATAGTAGGGAAATAATTCTGCCGTTCGTTCCGCACCCAGCTTTTCATTCAACTGCCTATAGATGAGCTCTGAATCATAGTTATAGGAAAGTTGCCAACTCTGCAGTTTGGCGATAGCCAGAATATCGCCCACATCCCAGGCTGCAGGGACATGTCCTAATAGTCTGAATTCAATGGGAAGATCAGGATCTGAGATAAGATAGCTATTGATACCGTCGATAAAGTGGCTGAGCATGGCCTGAACCGATTGAGGCAATTCATCAGCGATCGCCGCTGGATCTTTGGGTCTCAGCATGATCTTTTTCAAAAACTTATCTGCACCGACCATGCTTTCACCAAGGATCTCGCTCAGACTGCCATTGCCTGCAGCTCTGAGAAACTCCATCTGAAAGAGTCGGTCTTGACTCATAGCATAACCCAATGCGAAGTAGGCATCAGTTTCGCTGGATGCAAAGATGTGCGGGATCCCGGAATCGTCTCTCAGGATCTCAACTTCGCCCTCCAGCCCAGAAACCCTTACTTCACCTGAGTGGTGTGGTATACCTACATGCAGGAAATGATTGATATAAACACCTGCGAGCAGGAGCACAAACACGATAGCTATGAATATTTTCTTCCCCATTACTCCCCTCTTTCCTCTGACTGTGTGGACTATAGCTTAGCAAAAGGAACTCTCTTTGGAAACAATTATTTCCTTTTGTCATTCTGGGCGTCAACGAAGAATCTTGATCTGGATTTCGGAGTAAACCTTACACGTCTTCGCGAGCCCTTAGGGCGTGGCGATCTCGAATTATCCCTAATTGGCAAAGACAATATTATTGGGTATTTTTCCTCACTTCAGGATGGTCTTCGCGACCTTTTCAGCCAATGAAAGGTAGGTGGTCAGTTTTCCGCCAAAAATATGGATCAATTTGCTCTCACCCTTTTGATGGACATCCAGCTTATACTCCCTGCTCACATCTGACATATTTCCTTTTTTTCGAACCAGGGGCCGAACACCAATGTAAATATCCCTGACATCCTCACGCTGGAATTGGTGATCCGTTTTCAGATAAACATTCACCTGGTCCAACAGATATTGGATATCTGCTTCCGCAGCCTCCACCTCATCCATCTCACAATTTTCCTCGCGCTCTGTTGTCCCCAGGATCGTCTGATCATTTTCAGGTTCCGGAATGATAAAGAAGATTCGCTTTTCCCTGGTCTGCATGAACATGAGGTTGGGAACCATAACGCCATCGAAGATCAGGTGGATACCACTCACTTTCCGGATCTGATACCTGGCTGGGAAATGATATGCTTCGTTCACCTCATCCATCCAGGGACCGGTTGCATTGATGAGCAGGGGAGCCTGAAATTCTCCTGCAGCAGAATGCACAACAAAACCAGATCGATCCCAATCTATTGATTCGATATCGTCATGAACGATGATCGTCCCCCCAAATTCCTGAAAATCATCTGCAACCCGGCGGGTCAACTCCCGATCGTGGGTTTTTGCATCCACATAGGAGAGGACTGAGCGCAAGCCATTCTCTGAAAAAGCCGGGAATCGCTCCAAAAAGGCTTCCATGCTTTCCTTCCGTGATCTTCCAGCTGACCTGGAGCCTGAGAGGATATCATACATCCACAAACCAATACGGATCATCCAACCGGGACGGGGGCTGCTTTTATAGATGGGAAGTATGAATCTTTCGTAGTGCACCAGGTCGGGATACTTCTCCACCAGGCGTTGCCGATCATGGAGAGCCTCATAGACCAGGTGGATCTGAGCGGTTTCCAGATAGCGGAGACCACCATGAATGAGTCGTGAAGATTTGGAGGACGTTCCGCTCCCTACGCCATTTTTGTCCAGCAGTAGTACCTGTTTGCCTTGGCGGGCAAGATTCTCTGCCACACCACAGCCATTGATACCGGCGCCAAGTACGATGACGTCATAGGATTGCATAGTTAAAGATAACCCAAATAAACACTCCAGAGAATTGTCATTCTGAGTTTTATAACTGGGAAATGTCATCCTGAATCCTTCGACTAAGCTCAGGATAAACGCAGGATATTGAACCTGATTTCGAAGTAAGCCCTACACGTCTTCGCGATCCCGACAGGCATGTCGGGAGAAGCGATCTCCACTTGATCCCAATTGCCAAGATTATGTATGATTCAGCATCTTAAATTCTGAGATTGTCCGCCTACGCTTTGTCCTTCGACAGGCTCAGGATGACAGCTTCGGCGGGGTGGGCCGTTGAATGACTAAAAGCCCTACCATGATACCGTCACACTGCTATTTGAACAGAGGCCACCACAGGAGTGCCAGGAGCAGTAGTGATCCAATGGACATGATAGCCATCTTCCAGCCCGCTCGCAGGAAGTCAGGTGCCCTGACCAACCCGCTGGAATAAATAATGGTACAGGCAGGTGCGGCTACGGCTGTAAAATATCCAAAGGCTGAAGAAATGACGGAAGCCAGACCCAGAAGGATGGGATCTCCACCTAAATTCAGTACGATGGGACCGACAACGGCAACGGTTGCTGAACTGCTCAGCAAATTTGAGAACACGCCGCTTAAGCCCACTGAGACCACGGCCCGCAGTGCGTCTATATTGGGAATGATCCCACTCAACAGATTCACACTCCCCTCGGCCAGCCAGGCTGCGCCTCCTGTGTTTTTCATCTGAACACCAATGGAGATGGTCGCTCCAAAGAGCAGAATTACTCCCCAGTTCACATTCTGCCGAATGTCCTCCCACGAGACCAGATCAAACGCGATGAACAGAAAAACCCCCATGAGCGCTATGGTTCCGATCCCATACCTTTCGCTCAGGGTTATCCAACTGGTGAGGATGCCCAGAAAAAGCAGCATGGAAAATATCTCTTTCCTGGAGATCTTCCCGGCGCGGGCAACATTCACGGAGAGTTTACGAACGGCTGTGTCTAATATTTTTAATTCAGGCGGGAAGGTCTTCAGAATAATGAGGATGGTGATCGGTATCTCGATCAAAACCATGGGATATACCATCTTCATCCACTCCAGGTAACTCATTGTCCCAGACCCGAATTCTGCCCAATAATTCAGCATGATAACATTACGGCCACCACCACTGGGAGTACCAATGGAACCAATGGTGGCGCCATAGGCGATGGAAAACAGCAGAGCCGCAACAAGGTTTGTGTCTGCCTTGCCCTTTTTATTGGTAAAACGAATGAGTGTGAGCGCTACGGGAAGCATCATGGCTGTGACCATGTGGGGTCCAACAAAACTGGATAAAAGTGCTGAGATGGCCGTAAATCCTGCGGCAATTCGCCAGGTCCGATTACCGGTGAGACGAATGATCCCCAGCGCGAGGCGCTTATCTAATCCCTGGCTGATAATGGCCACAGCCAACATGAGAGATCCCATGATAAAGAAGACCGCATCATTCATAAAGTAAGCGCCGACTTCATTGGGTGTGCTCCCACCGATAATTACCTGCCAGAACAGTAGTTGCAGGGCGATGGCTGGTAGCGGAATGGGTTCTTTCAGGATAAGGATCAGCGTCATCAGGATGATGATCAGGATGTGGTACCCAGCATCGCTCAAGCCTTCAGGAGCTGGGACGAATAGGTAGAGGATCCCTCCCAAAGCGAATGCGACCAGAAGCCAACGCTTCTGTTGGATCCAAAAAAGCGTATTCGTTGATATGTGCAAAGTAGGGCGCTTCTTAGCGGACGATCAGAATCGGGACATCCGTTTGCTTTAAGGTCTGAATGGGCTTACTTCCAAAAAGAAATTGTTTAAGCGGATTTAAGGTAGAGGCACCCATAATGACAATGTGATTATCACCGGCGAATTCTACGAAGGTTCGGACCGGGTCACCTGTGAGAAAAAATTGCTCCACATCAATTCCCCTGGAATCAAAGTAGGCTTTGGCCATGTCCGCAGCGCCCTGGTAACCAGCGCCAAACCGGCTGGTCTTGGAAACGGTCAGGGTTCTCACCGGCCATCCCAATTTTTCGGCGATCAGAGCTCCCCATTCAACAGATTTTGCTGTGGCTGTGGAATCGTCAACCAGCAGAAGGAGTTTATATTTTTTCCGGGGATTGAATTTTTGCAAAACAAAAATTGAGCCTGGCAGGTATTGGATAAGGGAGTGAGCCAGATTCCGTTTGTTTTGACTCCCACCAATGATAGCAAGATCATATTTTTCCAATTGCATCTCTTTACGCAACTCACCGACCAGTTCTCCTTCGCGCAAAACGAGCTCAATTTTCTTCCCTTCAACATCTGGCATGAAAACCCGGATCCTGCCATCCTCTTCATAGACGTGATCTGGGTTGAACTGGATCTTCGCCAAAGCTTCGTTCTCGGGATTCAATTTCTTCAACTCCTTGAGTGCCCATTGCAACACTTCAAGACCAGGATGAATGATATTCCAGTCTGTCAGATTCTGGCGCGTCAGATTGACTGAGCTTCCATGAAACTCACTGGCTTTCTTGCCGACGTAGGCTACACCCATGCTGGCATCAAATACAGAGGCAATGAGTGACCCAAATGTAAGCGTCGGTTTGGAGTACTTCTCACTGCTGACTGCCGTTAGAAACTTGAGTGGTTTGGTGTCGATCTTTTCTCGTTTTTTCGTCATAATAGTGGCCACCATAATAAGGATAATGCAAGTAGGCTAACAATAGATAAAACAGCCATTTTCCAGCCCGCTCGTAAAAAATCTTTCGATCGCACAAGACCGCTGGAGTAGATAATAGTACAGGCTGGCGCAGCGACGGCAGTAAAATAGCCAAAGGCGGAGGCGATGGCGGTGGTGAAGCCAATGAGAATCGGGTCGCCCCCCAGGTCCAGCACGATGGGCCCCACTACAGCAACTGTAGCAGAACTGCTGAGAACATTTGACATCACACCAGTAAGCAAGACTGAGACACTCCCCTGCAAGACCGCCGGACTTTCAATAATTTGACTGAGGTTAACGATTATGGTCTTGGCTACCCATTGGGCGGCACCCGATTGATTCATCTGAATACCAATGGAAATAGCGGCACCAAAGAGGAGAATGACCCCCCAATTCGTCCGCTGATTCAGTTCACTCCAGTCAACCAAACCGAAAGCAAGATATAGGAAGACACCGATCAGAGCGATCACACCCAGACCAACATCTTCACTGAGGAAAACCCAGCCCAGGAACACCAGGCCAAAGAGGAACAGAGCCAGCCATTCCTTCCCTTTGATCTTGCCAGCATGGGCAACATCCACCACTAACTTTCGTACAGCGCTGTCCAGAATGTCGTATTCAGGTTTGAAGGTCCAGAGCAGAATGATGACTGTAAATGGGATCTGAAAAAGAACCATGGGATACACATATTTTATCCATTCCAGATAGGAGACAGTACCCACACCAAATTCTGACCAATAATTCATCATGATCACATTCCGTCCACCACCAGAGGGGGTACCAATAGAGCCTATCGTGGCACCATAGGCGATGGAAAAGAGCAGGGCCGCTGTCAAGCCGGCAACTTTTCTGGGGTCTTTATGGGCATAGCGGACCAGGGTAAGACCAACGGGCATCATCATGGCGGTTACTGTATGTTCACCAATAAATGAAGACAGAATCGCAGATATGGCGGTAAACCCAACGACGATTCGCCAGGTCTTATGGCCGGTGATCTTGATGATCCCCAGGGCCAGACGCTTATCCAGTCCCTGACTGACGATGGCTACCGCCAGCATGAGGGATCCCATGATGAAGAAAACGGCATCATTCATAAATGAAGACGCCACATTATTGGCGGTATCCACTCCCAAAACCACTTGCATGAAGATCATGAGCATGGCGATGGCTGGAAGGGGTAATGGCTCTGTAATGATCAGGATCAGAGCCATGGATATGATGATCAGGGTATCGTAGGCCGCCATGGTCAAATCGGCAGGAGGTGTGATGAAAGTATGCATGACAAGGCCATACAAAAGGGCGATGAGCAGCCACTTTTTCTGACGTATCCAGAACAGGATATCGATATACATACTCAACTCACTCCACTGGCCGGTTCAATGAAAGTTGCTATTCGGTGGAATTGTTCTTCAAATAGAACAACTCCTTGCTTGGGGCTAAGGGGCGGCCCATCCAGAGCGGTCTTCTTAAGCCATCCGGGTGTGTCTCACGTTCTTTTGCCCAGTCATTCCACTTCTTGAAGTGAGCAAATGACTTTTCGGTATCTACAAAGACGTCACCATATTTTTCATCTGCTTTGGGCACACTGATGGTCACTTTTTGCAGCCAGCAATGGGCACCTGATACTGGATCCGGTTGGACGGCATGAGTGATGTTCTGATGAACCCCTCCATCTCGCCACCAGACACGCTGAGTGTCAGGATCGTCGGTCTTCCAGGGTTCGACGCCAGTGAGTGTCTCCATGCGCCACTTGCCTGTGCCTTCTTGACTGATCTTCACTGTATTGGTCATAAATTTATTGCCCTGGTCTTGCTGACGACGCCAACGACCAATATGATGGGAACAGGCAACCACGCCAGGTTTAATTGCCTCTGTTACCCAAACTTTGTCCACGAACCAACCGATCTCTGTCTCAATTTTGAGCAATTCACCCGTTTTTACTCCCAGTTTTTTCGCATCAAGGGTATTGATCCAGATGGGGTTCCTGTGGGCGATCTCTGTCAGCCATTTGGCATTGGCAGAGCGACTGTGAATGTGGGTCGGAAGTCTGAAATTGGGTAACAGCACACATTCATGTTTGTCCTCATCCATATGATCCTTATGAACATGGGATTTGATATAACCCGGTATGGCCTGATCCGGATAACCAAAATCCACCATGGTCTGGGAAAAGAACTCCTGTTTCCTGGAGGGTGTCGGAAATCCTGCATATTTCTTCCCTTTGTCAACAACACCAACCGCTTTACCGTCCTTTATCAGTGTTCCGGTTGCGGTCTCTGTGGCTCCTTCTGCGTCCATCTCAGATAGGGGCGTCTTGTTCTTCTCGTAGAGGCTGGGAACCACATTGTACGCGCCATACTTCCGCATATACTCAAGAGCGGTGAGACCCTCCTTTTCCGCTGTCTCCGTTAGGCCCTCTGTATGTTCGAAGATGTACTGGTAATATTCATCAATGTTGATCTTCTCGCCCTCGCGATAGGGGCTCATAAAGTGCTTCCTGATACCCAGATCATTGTCCTTATCGATACGCCAGGATAGTTCGATCCAGAATTCATCCTCTTCCCAGACCTGGCCAGGGTTCACTTCGTAGGTGTACTCTACTGGCCTGCCTTCCCTTCTGGCTTGTTCTCTCAGAACGGGCTGACGATAGGCGATCCAGACCCCGGAATGGGTCTCATATGAATTGAGGTCATGGCGTTCGGGACCGTGTCCCATGGGAAGTACATAGTCTGCGAAAAATGCTGTCTCATTCCAGGTAGGCGTCAGTGCAATGTGGCAGCCAACTTTCTCTGGGTCAGACAGCATCTCGATCCAGGAAAATCCATCGGGATAGGTCCAGACCGGGTTAAAGACTCGCGTAAAGTAAACATCCATGGTCCCACGACCATCCTTGATCAGGTGAGGCAGGATCTGACTCATTTCGAAGTGATTCAGAGTGTATTCCTGTGGAAAGTGGAGTTCATTCCAGACAGGGGGACCGGGAGGTACGTCAAAAAATTCAGGGTGGAATTTATTCCAGGCGCTGGGTGAGGTGCCACCGGGGGTTCCAACCGATCCTGTGAGGACATTCAGAAAATGCAGGGTTCTTGATACCTGCCAGCCGCCCAGGTTTCCGATGGAAGCGCCGCGCCATACATGACTTGACAACTGCGAGCCGGCGCCAGCAATAACATGAGCGACCTCAACGATCTGCTCTGCTTCAATACCGGCTTCGGATGCTGCATACTCAGGGGTGAACTCGGAGTAGACATCGATCAGAGCTGACACGAAATTGTCAAAAGTAAGGTCAAGATCGGGATGCTCAGCCTTGAGATATTCATCCCAATTGACCCAGGTTTCCATATACTCACGATCATACAAGCCTTCTTGAAGAATGATACGGGCGATGGCCAGAAACACAGCTGCCTCAGATCCCGGGTATGTTGGCATCCAGTAGTCGGCATGACTGGCTGTATTGGAGAGGCGGGGATCCAGCACGATAAGCTTGGCGCCCTTGAGCTTGCCTTCCATGATACGCTGAGCATGGGGATTGAAATAGTGACCGGTTTCAAGATGCGAACTGGCCAGGATGATAACCTTGGCGTTGGTGTGATCCGGAGATGGTCGATCGAATTTATGCCACATGGCATATCCGGCACGTGCACCTGCTGAACAAATATTGGTGTGGGAATTATGTCCATCAACTCCCCAGGCCTTGAGAACACGTTCCATATAGCCTTCATGTCCAGGACGACCGACATGGTAAACAACCTTATCCCGGCGCTCAGCTTTCAAAGATTTCTGGATCTTGGCTGCGATCTCATCCAGAGCCTGCTCCCAGGAAATGGTCTCCCACTTCCCTTCTCCACGCTCACCCGCCCGTTTCAGAGGATACATGATACGTTCAGTATCATTCACCTGGTTAATGGTTGCAGGACCTTTGGCACAGTTCCTTCCGCGGGAACCTGGGTGGTGAGGATTTCCCTCAAATTTACGGATCTTGCCGTCTTCTTTGTCGATATATGCCAACAAACCACAGGCTGATTCGCAATTGAAACAGGTGGTCGGAACGATACTATAGCGTCGCTCTTTTTTTACGGGCCAGGATTTGGGATCCAATTCTGCAAAATCTTCCCACTGATCCGGGGGGGGATATTTATACAGGGGTCGCGGTCCTTCAAGAGCATAGACCTCTGAAGTGTCTTCATGTTGGGATATCCTGGGGATCACCCCGATCCCTTCGGCAAATTTTTCTATCCATGAACGTTTCATAGTCTGATCCCCTCGATCTTCTTTTCAGATATATAATGTTGAATAAGGTTCATCTGTATCCTCCTAGCTCAACGGAATCAACTGGGGTACCCGGATCCTCACAAACTCGGTGAGATAAATACCGACAGCAGCCAGGCCAGCAGCGATGAAGACCATGAGATCCGTATCCAGAGTATAAAGCATAGCCAGCGGAACAATATTTCCCATGAGTATTCCCAGATAGAAATAGCGGCTATAATAGCCCCCGGTCATGAGTTTATGGGCACGTTTGGTATCCGATGTGGCATGCGGGCTCAGGAATTCAAGTACGAGAAGAGCCAGATTCAGAGAAACGGCAACCTTGAGTACCGTGAGGACCAGTCCACCTCCATCACTGGCCAGGAAAATCCAACCTGCCGCACCAGCGATCAGAGCATGGATCAGCATGTGAACAGGAGCCAGATGATTGGCCCACAGATCTCTTCCTTTAGCCTGAGCCAGCAGGAAGGCCGTATAAATAGCCGTCATGACCGCAATTGGGGCCGTTAGATTGATCAGCAACTTGCGAAAGCCCAGGTCGAAAAGGTTATCAAGCAGGAGCAGGGTTACAACACCACCAAAGGCTGTGATCAAGTATCCACCGCGAACCAGCCAGCTGGACCAGTTGGGTCTCAGTAGTACATAGGGGAAGCGATCCGGTCGATCCAGATCTTTCACCAACAAACCGCCAGTGAACAGCATGAATACCAGGGTCCCAATAGCAGCAGAAAACTCAAGGCTTGAATTTGAGACACCACCGAACCATGATAACAGGGCCATGATCAGCATGAGCCCCGTCGCCACAGATTTGGTCCAGATGTAAGCCGGGACTTCCCAGCCCCAAAGCACACCTTTGGCAGGTGAGTCGTAGACACGGGTTGCTTTGCTGGATGCCTGTTCTTTTAATTCTGCCAGCACATTATCGATAGCTCTTTGATCCGGTTGGGTGCCATTTTTCGCATGGGATTCCATGGCCATCTGTACCAGGAGATCGGCTTGGGCCTCTGTGCTTGCAGGGTCACTGGCATGTTTGGCAAAATGACCAACACCACTGGACTGCTCACTCCAAATATAATTATCGCGACGATCGGTCTGGGTCGGTGTCAGCATATCTGAATCACCTTCCACATACCAGAGATTGGGGGTGGTCCCCTTTTCTGGTTTTCTGGTGACCACGTGCTCCATAGCAACAAAAGATGATATTTTTGAATGCGGATCATCCAGATCCCCTGAAACGATGGCCTCCGTCGGACAGATCACAACACATGCTGGTTCATATCCGCCATCGATCCTGTGG
Source organism: Fidelibacterota bacterium (assembly GCA_021734255.1). Taxonomy (GTDB): domain Bacteria; phylum Fidelibacterota; class UBA8477; order UBA8477; family JABMPR01; genus JABMPR01. Next base: position 73,163 of record JAIPJM010000003.1, read on the forward strand.
GCACAGTAATTACACTTGGCCGCCGTATTGTCATTGGGGTCGATATAGAGTGCATCGTAGGGACAAGCCTGCATACAGGACTTGCAGCCGATACAACGCGCATTATCGAAATCTACGATTCCGTCCATACGTGTATACAGGGCAGACGTGGGACAGATCTCCGTGCAGGGAGCATCTTCACAATGATTGCAACGGTGGACTGAGAAGGAACGACTGGTGTCCGGAAAGACACCTTTTTCGATGTATTTCACATGGGTGCGATTGACACCGATGGCCACATCGTGTTCAGATTTACAGGCAACCGTACAGGCATGACAGCCAATACATTTACGGTTGTCTATGACAAAGCCATAATTCATAGTAGTTGGTCTCCCCCGTTCAGAATTCGGGTAAAAATCATTTATTCAGTTGGTTCAGGAAGCCTGTTGAGCAGCATATGCAGACGCTGCACATTCGTTCTTCCCAAGGTCCATGGTGCTCTGCTCATCATCCTCTGGATTCAGCCAACCGGCATTCACCTTTCTGATCTCAGCATAGACATCAGGCTGCTTACGTATGTTTTCCAGGATGAATTTTTGGAAATCCTTATCATTATCGATCCCATAAATGGACGCATTACCCTCAATGATCTTCCCCAGTGATTTTTCAAAAACCAGGTCTTCATTTGCTTCGCTCCACTGGATATAATGACCGGGAAGCACCTGAAGGTTGGGATCCATCTTTTTGATCTTCTGGTTTACTGTTTCATAAAGCATGGTGGCCCATTCGACTGCTTTACCGCCTAGATCTGGTCGCCCCAGCGATATGATGAAAATCGTATCTCCAGATATCACATATTTCCCGTCAATGATGTAGCAGGTGCTGCCAGGTGTATGGCCCGGCGTATGAACGATCCTGATATCAGGGCCTTTGGGAGAAGCCTTGTAGGTCTCGCCGTCCTGAATAGAAACATATTCGAAACTGGCACCGAGAAAATCACCGGCATGTGCATGAACCACTGCCCCTGTTTTTTCTGCCAGGAAGCGACTGCCACTGATATAATCAGCCTGAAGGTGTGTTTCGAAAGTTTGGGTTAGCTTGCAATCATGCGCTTCCGCAAATTGAGAGTAAAACTCCATATTCCTCGAAGGATCAAAGAGAGTCAGCTCACCTTCAGAGATCAAACCATAATTCAGAGAGGCTTTTCCAGGCCGAACGAACTGCCACAGTTCGTAGGTATCCGCAGTATCGTTAATTCTTTTGTCTGTCAACATATTGCCCCAGGAAACGATTCCCTGGGTTAGATACCCTACATCTTCAAATCCATGGGCGATCAGGATCTCGCCTACATATTTCGCTGAGCCTTCCTTCGCGCAGACGACCCTCACCTTTTTATCACGCGGGACCTTGGCTACCGATGCTTCCTCTTCTTCCATGAAGTCAAAATAAGGGACATTGATCATATCCACTTCAACGGGACTTTCCACTTTGAAGCGGTTGAAGTCCTCTTCATTTCTTACATCCAGAATGAGGAGTTCTTCCGCTTGGGTGAGCCAGTCAAAAAGTTGCTTTGCTGAGTAGGGAGTAAGCATGTAATTACCTCGCAATCATTTCATACGCTGGACATAGAATATCTTATCGAGTCCAACTTCGTCTATCTGTAAAACCTTTTGTCCGGAGGCTCTGCACCAGGCCTTGATATCTGATTCTGCTCAGGGATGAGCAGCTGTAATTTTCAGTATCTCACCTATCTGCATCATTCTTAATTGTTGGTTCGAACGAATCACCGGCATTCCCATGCCGCAGTCCCCCAGATCTATGGATACATCCCATTTGACGTCCATATGCTTCATTGTGCTAAATGAAAAGTGATATATCAGCGTCTGCCGCAAACTCCAGGAAGGTTGCTGCACCGCCAAGTTCAACGCCATCGATGAACTGATCCTGTGTAAATCCGAAGACATCCATGGTCATCTGACAGCCAATCAGTCTGACACCCAGATCGATGCACATTTCACGCAGCTCTTCCACCGTCGCGACACCTTTTTTCGCAAAGGTCTTCTTCATGAAGGATGTTGCCATGGCCTCATAGCCTGGAACATTGTTGCCCAGGATATTGGGGATGGGCCACTCAAAATTCTGAAATCCCTTTGGCCCAAATGGCATCTTCATGGGCATGGCAGGATTGGTCTGTGGCGCCACCTTGGCATCAATCTTTTTGTTCAGCAGGGGCAGCCCATAGAAGGTAAAGAATACAGCAACTTCCATATCCATGGCGGCTGCTGTCGAGGCTAGTAAAAATGGCGGATAAGCCCAGTCCAGAGTTCCCTGGGAGGCGATCATTGCCAAGCGCTTGGGTCTGTTTTCACTCATGGATCACCCGCTCACTTCTTCTTGATGAAGTAAACGAACCCTTCATCATTTTCATCAGTACCAAGTAGTTCATGGCCTGTACGGGACGTCCATGCAGAAATATCATTTTTTGAACCTGGATCAGTCGCTACCATTTTTAGAATTTGACCACTCTCCATAGCATCAATTGCCTTCTTGGTCTTGATCACGGGAAGAGGGCAATTCAGTCCTTTGCAATCCAGTTCCTGATCCACATTAAATTCTGTCATTTAGCTACTCCTTCTTTCTCCGGGAAAAGCTCCCCCAATTTGAATTCTCCAGCTTCCAATCCGATTTTGCATGAATTGACGCAATTTAAGATTTTCACGATCATATCACTGGCTAAAAAATAAAAAAATCGGGTGCCCTCACGCCTGGAGGCCAGAATGTTGCGTCTTTGCATGTAACGCAGATGCTGGGAAGTGATGGGCTGGGGGAGATCCAATTCACGTTGGATCTGTCCGACTGACTTTTCTTCTTCCTGCAAAAACTCAATGATCCGTAATCGTTCGGGATGCCCCAATGCTTTCAAGGTCTTGGAGGCTGATGCGAAAAATTCAGCTTTCTCGGTATCGGTCATGTTTTGTATCACCATTATTAAGACAATATTTGTCATAATATATAGTTTTCACTATATTTGTCAAGTTGAATATTTACACCTGTAGGGCAGCGGTCATGGCAATTGCTTTTAGCACCAAAAAATGTAGTTTGTCAGGTGTTTTACACCTTCTTTTATAGTAACCCATCCCCCATTAATTCATCAATAATGATATAATTTTTCAGGAGTGCCTATGGCTAAGAACTCACAATCCCTCAACAGCTTCAATACCCGTTCGACCCTGACATTGAATGGTGTTGACCATGAATATTTTTCCCTGAAAGCACTGGCTGCTGATGATCGGCTGAAAAAACTACCCATTGCTCATAAGATCCTGCTGGAGAACATGCTGCGATTCGAAGATGATCTTACCGTCAGCAAAGAGGATGTCCATGCTGTCCTGAATTGGGATGCAGCCGCCGCACCGACACATGAGATCCAATTTCGACCAAGCCGTGTGCTCCTTCAGGATTTTACCGGTGTACCTGCAGTTGTCGACCTGGCTGTCATGCGGGATACGATGGCGGACCTGGGAGGTGACCCGGAGAAGATCAATCCGCTTCAGCCAGCTGACCTGGTCATCGACCATTCTGTTCAAGTTGATAAATTTGGCTCAGCCTTGGCATTTCTCGAAAATGCAAATATTGAAATGGATCGAAACCGGGAACGGTACGGGTTCCTGCGCTGGGGCCAGGATGCTTTTGAAAATTTTAATGTTGTCCCACCGGACACCGGTATCGTTCATCAGATTAACTTGGAGTATCTGGCTCAGGTTGTTTTCAAGAATCAGACGGACGAGGGTTCCCAGATCTATCCAGATTCTCTGGTTGGAACCGACTCACACACTACCATGATCAACGGTCTGGGTGTGCTGGGATGGGGTGTTGGAGGCATCGAAGCTGAAGCAGCTATGCTGGGACAACCCATTTCCATGCTCATCCCCCAGGTTGTTGGTTTCAAGCTTACAGGCAAACTTGCCGAAGGGACAACTGCTACTGACCTGGTGCTAACCGTTGTTGAGATGCTCAGAGCAGAGGGTGTTGTCGGTAAATTTGTCGAATTTTACGGAGATGGGATCACCCACCTCAGCCTGGAAGACCAGGCAACCATTGCCAACATGGCTCCAGAATATGGGGCTACCATGGGATATTTTCCGGTGAATACTGCAACGCTGAAATATCTGCGTTTCAGTGGTCGGGATGAAGATCAGGTCCAGCTGGTGGAAGCATACACCAGAGCACAGGGCATGTTTTATGAAGCTGGTGGAGATGATCCCACCTATTCGGCAAACCTTGAGCTGGATGTGAGCACTGTAGTTCCTTCCATCTCAGGCCCAAAGCGCCCCCAGGACAGGATCATGTTGAGCAGCTCCAAACCGACCTGGATCCGCGATCTTGAGACACTCAAAGGCAGCAGCAAAGGATCATCAGCTGTGGAAGGTGAAGACTATGAGTTGAAGGATGGTTCCGTCGTTATCGCCGCGATTACCTCCTGTACAAATACATCCAACCCAAGTGTAATGGTCGCCGCTGGCCTGCTGGCCAAGAAGGCTGTTGAACTGGGAATGGATATCAAACCCTGGGTCAAGCCCAGCCTCGCTCCAGGATCAAAAGTCGTTACTGACTATTTTGAAGCAGCAGGGCTTACACCCTATCTGGATAAATTGAAGTTTAACCTGGTTGGATATGGCTGTACCACCTGTATCGGTAATAGCGGACCTTTACCTGACGCTATTGCTGATGCTGTAGAAAGTGCTGACCTGGTCGTTACCTCGGTGCTTTCAGGGAACCGCAACTTCGAAGGTCGTGTGAATCCCCATGTGAAGGCAAATTACCTGGCATCACCGCCCCTGGTAGTTGCCTACGCCCTGGCTGGTACCATGGATATCGACCTCTACAACGAGGCAATTGGCCAGGACAAAGATGGCCAGGATGTCTTCTTGAAAGATATCTGGCCCAGCTCCAAGGAGATCGCCGACGCCATTGCCCAGGCTGTGAAACCCGAACAGTTCAAACGTAAATACGCCGATGTATTCACCGGTGACGAAGCCTGGCAAAATTTAAAAGTACCTCAGGGTAATACCTTCGAGTGGGATGCGGATTCGACTTACATCCGCAAGCCGTCATTCTTTGAAGGTATGAACCGTCAACCGGATGGACTGACCGATATTAAAGGTGCCAGAGTCCTGGCCCTGTTGGGCAATTCAGTGACCACCGACCACATATCTCCTGCCGGAGCATTCCATGCTGACAGCCCGGCAGGTAAGTACCTGATTGAAAATGGAACGGAGCCCAAGGATTTCAACTCCTATGGCAGTCGTCGTGGAAATCATGAAGTGATGATGCGCGGCACATTTGGTAATATTCGCCTTCGCAATCTCCTGGCTCCCGGAACAGAAGGTGGTTTCACCAGGAAACTCCCTGAAGGTGAAGTAACCACCATCTATGATGGCGCCATGGCATACAAAGCCGAGGGTACACCTCTCATCGTTATCTCAGGCAAGGAATATGGTACCGGATCCAGTCGTGACTGGGCAGCCAAAGGGACCAATCTCCTAGGTGTGAAGGCAGTTATTGCTGAAACTTTTGAACGAATTCACAGGAGTAACCTTATCGGTATGGGTGTGCTGCCACTCCAGTTCAAGGATGGAGAAGGTCGGGAAAACCTAGGGCTGACGGGTGAAGAGGTTTACTCCATCTCAGGGATAGCAGATGGACTGACCCCGGGGAAAATTCTCACAGTTCAGGGTACTAAGCCAGACGGAAGCAGCTTCTCATTTGAGGCCATGACGCGTATCGATACGAAAAATGAACTGGAATATTACCGACATGGTGGTATTCTGCAGTACGTCATGCGCTCCCTGCTTGACTGATAAGATCTAACTTATATAAAAAAAGGCGATGGTGACTCATCGCCTTTTTTCTTTGGTCCAAGAAGAAGGATATTGGTTGTAATTGGACCACCTTGCTACATCCATATGCTTTTGTAGATAGGCCCGGAATGGGCTGCCGGAATTACCTACATTAGCCAGATGCTTGTCCCGGCGATGCTACTCGAACCGGGTCAATGTTTAGAGCCCCCTTGTCCATCTTGGGGCTTTAGACCCCAGATAAAGTCCGAGCTGATCCAGTAAATATTTGAATTTCCATTCAGGGGACTTGCGAAATTCTTTTGAAGCTCGGCAATCTCTGGTGATCGATTCTCCCCGGCTCTGGCTGACATAAAGAACAGATACTCACCATCTGGTGAGAGGCTGCTAGAAAATTCGCGACCGTTCTCAGAATTGATCCTGTCCCCCATGTTCACCGCTTGACTCCAAGTATCATCGTCATTGCGGAATGATATGTAATAATCTGTACCTCCCCGGCTGTCTTCCAGGCCAACAGCAGGGATGATCATAAACCTTTCCTGTGGGTCAATGAAGGCATTGTAACGATTGGTGCCGATATTGATCTCCGGCCCCAATTTCTCAGGTTCAGCATACGTCCCATTCACGAGGCGGGAACGAAAGATCTCGTTGGTGCGTGAGCCTTTTTCAGCCCGGGTGAAATACAGGGTGCCATCCCTGGTGGTTGACGGGTAGAATTCTGAGCCCTCGGTGTTCACAGGCGCACCCAAATTGTACGCTTCACCCCAGCCATCACCCTGTCTATCCACAGCCCATATATCCTCTGTGGCCGGGGAATCATCATCTTCCGGCATATTGGAAAGAAAGAGCAAGCGATTCCCGTCAGGCGTGATATGCGGTTCATAGAACATATAGTCTGTATTGGTGATAAAACTGGCCAATTGCGGATCACTCCAGACGCCACTTACTTCCTTCGCCATATAGATCAGGTTGAAACCCATGGCAGAGACACAGAAATAGATCTCCTTTCCATCGGGTGTGAATGTGATGTCCCTGGCGTACAATGGTGTAGAAACAATTGACTCAGCAAAAAGTTCTGCCGTATCTGCCGGAACTGATTGTCCCAGATACGGGCCCATTAAGCCAGAATTTTCTGTGCTGTTCTTTTCAGAAACACACCCTGCCAAAATGACGATGACAGTGAGAAACATAGGAAAGCGGGTAGATATCATGCTTCGATCCTCATGTCACTCAACGCGCTCAGCCCATCTTCAGAGTCCATACTCTTTTCTATTTTTTTGACCACAGATCTGAAGACCGGTGTGTCCCTGACCTCATTAAAATCAGGGTCATGCTGCATGTATTCAATATCGTGAAAGCCATTGGCAAAGGCAGTGGTAAGCAATTTCGCCGCTGCCACAGCATCACCCTGTAAGGCGTGACAACAGGCAAGATTGTAGGCCGCTGCAGTGTTTTGCTGGTTGATCTCCAGCGCACGGCTGAACAGGTCAGCAGCTTTTTCATAATTTTTTTCCAGATAGGCATCCATGGCTAGTTGATTCAGCTTCAGTCCCTGTATGCCAATCTTTACCTGGCTAACACTTGAACAGCTGGAGATCCCCAACACCACCACGAATATGAACAACAAGCGAAAATTGGATATTCCCTTCATAATTATCTCACTTCCCCATCAATTACTCTCATTTTTGATCCGAGTGTCATCATATGGAGGCGAAAATAATTGGCACTCCTGGTCAAGAATTCTGATTATCTACCAGTGGCCTTATAGCTTGCTAAGCGGTAAGTTCGAGAGGTTAACAATGAATGACAGACAGGATGAAGGGATCACCGCTACCGCTGGTCGGAAAATCAGACCGTTCAGCTAAATCCCGTGATTCAGGTGCCGTTTCACTCTATTTTCGCAGCAATGAAAGTAGGTTGGCCCCAAAACCCTGGATGTTTGCTGAAAAAATGACTGGCAGCACACCTTAATAGAAATGAAATTGCAGTTCATGAAAACCAAATCAAAATTCTCAACACTCTCCCTCTTTTGGGTCCTTCAGATCACAGGCTGGGTGGTATATGGTATCATCTATTACCTGGTCTTCTATTCGCACAGAGACCTGGATCTGAGGAATACCTTCGGATTCTCCATTACCTACGTGGTGGCGTTCCTTGTAACGCTGATCATGCGGAAGATCTACCAGAAAATGGATTATCATAATCGATCCATCCTGGAGGTATCGGGGATGGTGGTGATCACATCTGTCATTTTTGCTATCATCTGGCTGTATGTTGATCGATTCATCTCTTATCCCCTCTATGAATATGAGAAATACAAAATGTTTCTCTCCAAGATCACCACCCGCAGTAACCTGGGCATGATCTTCTGGAACACATTCATTCTGTTCACATGGTCCACTCTCTACTTCCTTATCAATTTCTGGCGGGAATGGAATGAGCATCAGCAAAGACTTGAAAAAGCAGAATTGCTGGCCAACAGCGCTCAATTACAAATGCTACGCTACCAGCTCAATCCCCACTTCCTCTTTAACTCACTTAATTCTATCCGGGCTCTCATTCTGGAGGATAAGAATAAGGCCAGGGAGATGGTCTCTGAGCTGGCAGAACTCTTGAGATACTCACTCGTTAGCAACAAGAACGGTGACGTGGCACTGAGTGAAGAGATCACTGCCATCAAACATTATTTTGCCATTGAAAAGAAACGCTTCGAGGAGAATCTACAGGTAGAATTCGCGGTAGATTCCCTGGCTGAAGACTACCCCATCCCCAGTTTCCTGATCCATCCCCTGGTTGAAAACGCTGTCAAATATGGCATGAAAACCTCTCAAATGCCCCTAAAGGTCCGGATCGAAGCGAAGGTTACCGGCAATACCCTTACTGTCTATGTCCGCAATCGAGGAAAGTGGCTACAAGAAGATGACCCGACACGTTCGAAACCGGCCGGAACAGGCACCGGACTGAACAATGTCAGGGACCGCCTGGAAAACAGATTTCATGGCAATTATGAGCTAAAGCATTTTGAAGAAGATGAATGCGTCGTTGTAATGATCCAGATCTCAAGAACGGTAGCAAAAGAAGATGGCTAAAGACTATAAAGCATTACTCGTAGACGACGAGCGACTCTCTCGTAATGACCTGCGTCTGCTTTTGGAGAACCATAAGCAGATTACGGTTATCGGGGAAGCCTCCAACGCTGAAGACGGACTGCAGAAGATTGATGAACTGAAACCTGATCTGGTCTTTCTGGATATTCAGATGCCAGGAATGAATGGTTTTGACATGCTTGAGCACATCAATTCCGATATTCATGTCATTTTTGTCACAGCTTTTGATGAATATGCCCTGCGCGCCTTCGAAGTGAATGCCCTGGACTACCTGCTGAAACCGGTAAATCCGGAAAGGCTGCAACAGTCCATTGAACGCCTGGAACAGATTCCTGAAGAGCTGGAGGAATCAGACCTCCGAGAGCTGGAATACAATGACCGGCTCCTGCTCAAGCTGGATACCAGTCTTGGTTTCCTCAAGGTGAGCACTATTATCTGCATTACCTCGGCCGGCGACTATTCTGAGCTTCTCTGTACCAACAAGAAGAAGGTTCTGGTGCATAAATCCATGGCCGAATGGGAGTCCCGTTTACCTGCGACCTTCTTCAATCGTATTCATCGCACCACCATCGTCAATATGGAATATGTGGATCGACTGGAGGAATGGTTCAATAATTCATACCGGGTCTACATGAAAGGTGTTGAGGAACCTTATGTCATGAGTAGGCGTTATGTAGCCAAGCTAAAGCAAAAAATGAGTTAAATGTTCTGCAGATTCTAATCTAGTCTGCTTCGTTCAAACCCCGTCTTTTTGGCGGGGTTTTTTTGCGATTAACAATGGTCCCCTCCTCCATTCATCTTGTATTGTCTTTCTAAGCATAGCGAAGAATCTCGGATTTATCTTCGGTCACAGAACCCAGACTCTTCACTCCAGGTGGTTCGAGAAATTTAGAAGTTAGGTACCATCTCCTTGCGATACTTCGCGAAGAAGCCAGTGATCGACTTAACCACTTCCTCTGCCGTATCCACCACGCGGAATAGCTCGAAATCATCCTGGCTGATGTTCCCATTTGCAAGCGCCTGGTCATTCAGCCAGTCTACCATACCGGACCAGTAATCGCGACCCACCAAAAAGATGGGAAATTTCGGTGTCTTACCTGTCTGGGATAAGGTCAGTGCTTCAAAAAGCTCGTCCAGGGTACCCATCCCTCCGGGAAAGGCAACAAAGGCTTGAGCATATTTCAGGAACATGAGTTTGCGGACAAAAAAGTATCTGAAGGATATATTCTTGTCTGAATCAACATAAGGATTATTGGACGCTTCAAAGGGTAGTTCAACGCCGATCCCTGCTGATACACCACCCACTTCTTTTGCCCCCTTGTTTGCTGCCTCCATAACACCAGGCCCGCCCCCAGTGATCACACTTAGACCTTCCTGAGCCAGGAGTTTCGCAAGCTCATAAGCGGTATGATAGTATGGATCATCTGGTTTGGTCCGGGCAGAGCCAAAGATGGTCACAGAAGGTCCTATTTCATTCAGAAGATCAAAGCCCTCCACAAACTCTGCCATGATCCGGAAGACCTGCCATGAGTTCTTTGATTTGACCTCACTCCAGCTTTTCTGTTCAAATTTTCGTTCAACGCGTTTATCCACACTCATTCTGATGCTCCTTCAAGGGCAATTTCAACTGCTTTCATAAGACATTTACTTGTTGTTGTAGCGCCGGTAATAGCATCCACATTCGGCGTCTGCTTGATCAGTATCCGGTCGATTACGCCTTCGGCGAATCGGGCATAGGGACTTTCCCTGTTTTCCTTCACTTTGATATCAGAGATCTTACCCTTGATGACCAGTACCTGGACTGAATAATCAAATCCCGCATAACTGGCGATTCCTTCATAACTCCCATCAGAGATCTGACTGAGATCAGGAGTTGATATCTCCATTTTGCGATAGGATTCGAGATCCAGATACCCCATGATCCCCAGGCTGACCCCAAGAATCACACCAACCCCTGTCAGGGTCAAGACCAGGCTCCGCCGCATCTCATGCTTTTGCACCCGCTGTCCCCAGGGCCTGAATATCGTGATCGAGATCAGCACTGCAATAATAACCAGGGCAGCAATAATTGCAGGGGCAAGCGCACCATGGTATTCCGTATAAGCGAGGGATCCCTTCAAGTTATCCAGGCCTATATCTGAGAGTGCCACCATACCATTGATAGCCGGACCCAATACGACCCATACCAGGAGAAACAGCAACACTGTCCCGGTCCATTTCCCGATGATCCACCAATGCCTGGTCAATCCCCAGTGCGTAAAAACAGAATAAACAATCCCTGTGGCCACCACACCGAAGAAGGAATAAGTAACCACACGATTAAAGAGGGCGTAAATCGAATAGTTAGCGATGTATAGCTCCCTGGGGTCCAGGTTGCCAATAAGATTGATCGTCAGAATAGACGCCAGTCCACCTGTAAGTGAGGCAATAAAGAAAATATGAATGACGCGCAACCAGCGCCTGCCTGTTTTTTCCAGCATAGATATTCCTTTCAAGAGACAAGCTCAAGTATAAGTCAAAATGATGAAAGATTTTTGCATTTTTTTATTATGAGACCCTCATAAATACTCGGGCTCCTCTTTCTGGCCTATGGTATTTCCTTGCTCCGTAGGGCTTCATGGTAGAGATTCGAAGGTTGAAAAGTGCGAAACCAGGAGAATAATTTCACTATGCAAATTCAAATTTTCGTGACTGGAGGAACCTTTGACAAGGAATACAATGAGCTCAATGGTGAATTGTACTTCCGAGATACCCATCTGAAGGAAATGCTGACCCAGAGCCGCTTCCAACTCGATGTGAATGTCCGCAGCCTCATGATGGTGGATAGTCTCGATATGACTGAAGAGGACAGGGAGATCATTCTGACCCACTGCAAAAAATCTCAAGCTGAGGGCATCGTCATCACCCATGGAACTGACACCATGGTGGAAACTGCACAGTTATTGGCGGAGCATATAAAGGACAAGACCATCGTCCTGACCGGAGCAATGATCCCCATTGTCTTTGGCAGTTCAGATGGATTGTTCAATATGGGGGCTGCCCTGGCCTATGTCCAAACCCTGGACCCCGGTGTTTATATTGCCATGAATGGACAATATTTTCGTCACGATAATGTAAAAAAGAATAAAGAATTGGGTCTTTTCCAGACCCTGTAGGAGGCAATTCATGAATAGAAATAGAGCATTGATTCTGGTTCTTGTCATCCTTCTAACATTGGGATTTTTGAGCGCTTGCATGCCCAACCCCGCAATGGCGGTCCATACACACCCCGCAGGTTTCTTCAAGGGTGTCTGGCATGGCTGGATCGCACCCTTTTCACTGATCGTTGGTTTTTTTAATGACAATATCCGTATATATGAACCGAACAATACGGGCTGGTGGTATGATTTCGGTTTTTATATGGCCATCATTAGTGGGTTTGGTGGGCTGTCGCTCGTCAGACGGAAGCAGGACGATCGACTCTGATCGCTATGAAGATCACTGTTAAAGAGCTGACGACTGTCGGACCAACGATCCATTCCACCTTTGTGGATCTACCTTTTATCAAGCATGTCGGTGGATCAGGAAGCGTACCAAAACCCGTGCTTGCCTATCAATCACCTTCCTGCATCAAGATCGTGGGAAATATTCATGCTTTTCTAAAAGCGCAGGAACAGGGATTACCCACGGTTCCGGTCTATCTCATCCAGGAATCAGAAAGCACTCTGGAATTGCTCCAGACCATAATTGAATATTATGATCCCCTAACCCTTATGGATAAAGCGCTCATCACCCGCTCCGCCATCGAACTTGGTGTACCCCGTCCCACACTAGCTGAAAATATCTTCCCCTTCATGGACCTACCGCCCAGGGAAAAACTTATCGACCAGGTTTTGTTTCTCCTCGATATGCCCAGCGATCTTCAACACTTCATCGTAGATAAGGACCTGAGCCTGAAACGAGCTCTCATCTTCCAGAAAGCTGAAGGGAACCTGAACTGGGTATCCCGCTTCATTTCCAACCTGAAGGTGGGGATCAACATGACAGCGGAGATCATCCAGAATATCTGGGAGATGGCAAAACAGGACGATGTGGACTTCAAAACCAAAGCCCAGGAAATGGGGCTCTGGGAAATGGCTGACACTCACTATGAGGATAACAGGCAGGTACTATTAGACATTCGGAAACGAATATCTGAGGCTCGTTTCCCAATTTTGACCAAAGCTGGCGAAGATGTTCAGGCGCTTCTGAAAGCAGCCGATCTTCCCAGTTCTGTCAAGGTCAGCTGGGATCCCCAATTTGAACGACAAGGTCTGGATATCTCATTTCACAGTAAGGATGAAGCAGAATTGGATCAGACCCTGAGCAAGTTATCCTCACCATCATTTAAAGAACTGTTTAAGAAGGTCTGAGCCTGTGAAAGAGCCAAAGATCACCCGGATCGTTGTTGATGAGAAGGTCGCCAACCAGGAGTTGGTAGCTCGTTACCAGAAAAATAATCCCGATGCCACGGTGACCCGGATCGAACTCACTGAGGAGTATAAAGTATCCATGTTCCGTCAGGAACCGACACCGGCTAAACGGGAGATCCTGCTCACAGAAAAACAGGGACATACTGTAAAACAATGCCCAGGGACAGATCGGACCTATCGCTGTTGTAATTATCATGTGATCAACCAGACAAGCAATTGTCCCATTGACTGCACCTATTGTATCCTTCAGTTTTACTTAAATAATCCCGTAACAACTGTCTATGCGAACTCTGAGAAATTGCTGACTGAGGTAAAAGAGAAGATCGCCACCCAACCCAGGCGCTTTTTCCGTATCGGTACCGGTGAGTTATCCGATAGTTTGGCATTTGACTCCTCATCCGATTTCTCCCGGGACATTGTGACGTATTTCGCTGATCTGGATAATGTGCTTCTGGAGTTGAAGACCAAATCCAATCGGATCGAGAACTTATTGGACCTGGATCACAAGGGACACACCGTGGTCTCCTGGTCAGTGAATCCACAGGTCATTATTGACGCCGAGGAACATAAAGCTGCTTCACTGCAGGAACGGCTCGAAGCCATGGCCAAAGTCCAGGCAGCCGGTTATAAGATCGGTTTCCATTTTGACCCACTCCTTTTTCACGAGGGTTGGGAACAGAGTTACCCAGATCTGATCAAACAACTTTTCCAGGTGGTCGACCCGACAAACGTTACCTGGGTCTCCATCGGGTCTCTCCGCTTTCCCCCGGAGATGAAAGACAAGGTTTTGGAAAAATTCCCCAAATCAAAGATCATGTTCGCTGAACTGATCCGCGGAATGGATGGCAAGATGCGCTATCCCAAACCGCTGCGATTGGACATGTATCGAACGGTGTATAAAGCATTACAGACATATGGCGGGGAGGATCTATTCATCTATTTCTGTATGGAATCTGCCGAAATTTGGGAACGGGTCATGGGCTGGAGCCCTGAAGATAATGAGCACCTGGACTATCTATTTGCTGAAAGTCTGCATCGTCGCTTCCCTGGTCTCATGCAAGAGGCTCCTGATCGACAAGTCTATGATGATGGTATTCCGCTTCACCAGGATAAGGCAGACATTCCCGGGTTTTAAGCACTCGTTGTAATGATTCGCAAAGTAATAAAAGACGACTTTGGTCAACTCGTTGAAATTTATAACCAAGCCATACTCAAGGGGCATCAAACTGCCCATTTGAACCCGGTAACCATTGATTCGAGGAAGCAATGGTTTCTTGACCACGCTGCGAAAAGGCAACTGCTTCTCGCTTATTTAGAAGGAAAAACTATCCTTGGGTACCTTAGCTTAAGCGCCTATCGAAACGGGCGTGAAGCATTACAGGGGACAAAAGAAGTGAGCATCTACATTAGACAGGATTCCCAAAATCAGGGCATTGCATCAGCACTTTTTAAGCATACACTAGCTCTGTGTCCCTCAATGGGAATTGAAGCCTTGATCGCTATCATCCTGGCCAGCAATCAGAGCAGTATCTCCTTCTTTAAAAAGCATCAGTTTGAAGAGTGGGGCCGCTTACTCGATATAGCAAAAGTCGCTGGCCATAAAATCGATCATGTCTATCTGGGGAGACAGGTTTCCCTTGATAAGCGTTAAAAACAGAGCCACCAAGATGAAATCATTTATAAGCATATCCCTCCAGACTGAACGGCTCACGCTGAGGCCGGTAAAGGAGAGTGATGCCGAGGATCTATACGCCATTTTCTCGGATCCAACGGTCATGCGCTATGGGAGCTCAACACCCTGGACTTCCATCGATCAGGCCCTAAAAAAAATAAGTTTGGATCGGGAAGCGCTAAAAAAAAGTGAATCGCTTATTCTCGGCGTGATCCGTAATGATGATAATAAATTGATCGGCACTTGCAGCCTGTTTGACATAAACTGGCAATGTCGCCGGGCCGAGATCGGCTATATTCTGAGTTCAAAAGTCTGGGGTCAGGGCTACATGAATGAAGCGCTTCATACACTGCTGGACTTCGGGTTCGATGAATTGAACTTCCACCGGGTCGAAGCCGACATCGACCCCAACAATAAAGCTTCAGAAAGGATCCTCCAGAAACTGGGCTTCACGGAAGAGGGCTTACTCAGGGAACGGTGGATCGTGGATGGGGAGATCACTGACACAGGGTTCTATGGTTTATTACAAAGAGAGTGGCGAAGCAAGATTTGAGCCTACCTTCGCCCAACTATACAGAGGTATAATAATATCTACCAGCCAGAGGTAGTGACATCTTTTGCTGGGTCTAGCTTCACATGCAGGAGTAGCCGTACGTGTACGATTAGGCCGTTGCTTTGTACTTATAGCATCAGTAAAACATGGGGTATGAAATAAATCGGGGGTCAAGGAGTAGTTATGAATCTTCAGACTATTGCATCAATTGCAGAAATATTTGGATTTGTAGCCGTTATGGCAGCTATTATTTTTGGTTGGATCCAGATCCAACAATTCAAGCGTCAGAGAAGAGATCAGGCAGCCATAGAGCTAGTGCGAAACTTCCAGGATATTGAGTTTACACGGGGTTTTCGCTTGATCCATTCCTTGCCGGAGGACATTTCAGCCGATGAGTTCAAAAGCAAGGGAACTGAATACATAGATGCTGCCTATTCCCTCAGTATGAAATACGAGACCATGGGGGTCCTGGTGCACCGTGAGGTAGTACCCATCGATGCAGTAGAGGATCTGATCGGTGGTGTTGGAATTACACTTTGGAAACGGCTTAGTCCCTGGATTCATGCTGTTCGCAAAGAACAATCAAATGAGCATATCCTCGAATGGTATCAATGGCTGATTGAGAGGATACTGGAGCGCGGGAATAAGAACCAAGAACCTGCGTATAAAAGATTCAGAATATGGTAGCTGAAGGAGTAGTCAGATATGTTTAAGCATGCCATTGTTCGAACACCATGCAAAAACATGGTGGCCGGTTTAACAGGGGCTGGTCTGGGGAAACCAGATCATTCTCTCGCTATGATTCAGCATCAAGCATATATCAAAGTACTTGAATCTTGCAATGTCGAGGTCACGATTCTTCCTCCAGATGAGAAATATCCTGATTCCACTTTTGTTGAGGACGTTGCTCTCCTGACACCGCATTGTGCTATTATCACCCGCCCGGGTGCACCCTCCCGACAGGGTGAAACAGAAGGGATCCAGAGAGCCATTACTCCCTTTTATTCGGCTGTGGAGGTGATAAGGGAACCAGGTACCATCGATGCCGGTGATATCATGATGGTTGGTGAACACTACTACATTGGCCTATCTGAGCGTACAAACCCTGAGGGCGCCAGGCAAATGATCCAGATCCTGGAGCAATATGGAATGAGCGGATCTACTGTTGATCTGAAGCATGTCCTCCACCTGAAAACGGGTGCTGCCTATCTGGAAAACAATAATCTGGTTGTATGTGGTGAATTCACCGAAAAGGCTGAATTTGAAAAATTTAACAGGATAGTTATCACTGAAGCAAATGCCTATTCAGCCAATTGCATTTGGGTGAACGACCGCGTGGTCATCCCATCCGGGTTTCCCAGAACAAAGGAGCTGATCAGCAGCGCCGGCTACCCTGTTATTGAAACCGATATGTCTGAATTTCAAAAATTGGATGGTGGGCTCAGCTGTCTATCTCTCAGGTTTTAACGCTTGACCACACGATGAAGGAATTATTATGAATATATTGATCGTCGGTGCTACTGGCGCCACTGGAAAACGACTGGTTGAGCAATTGCTGGAGCGGGGGCAGTCCGTAAAAGCTTTTGTTCGCGAGGGTAGTGAACTACCGGAAGGGGTCAGAGGGCATAAGGATCTAACCATCATTAACGGCTCAGTTCTGGATCTTCCGGATATGGAGCTGGTCACCCATGTAAAGGATTGTGATGCTGTGGTTTCCTGTCTCGGACACAACATCTCATTCAAGGGACTGTTCCTGCCTCCCCGTAAACTGGTCAGAGATTCAATTCGCAAGTTATATCAAGCTGTTCAGCTCCATGAGTACCCGATGCCGGTTAAATTTCTGCTGATGAATACCACAGGGAACCGAAATCGTGATCTGAACGAAAAAATATCGCTCAAACATCGTATTGTCGTGGCTCTCCTGCGTATTCTCCTCCCGCCCCAGGCTGACAATGAGGCAGCTGCTAACTTCCTTCGAGTACACGTGGGCCAGACCGATGACAAAGTAGAGTGGCTTGCTGTGCGTCCAGATGGGTTGATCGATGAAGAGGCGGTAACAGGATATGATGTTCACCCATCCCCCGTTCGTGATCCCATTTTTGATGCTGGTCAAACCAGCCGTATCAATGTGGCCCATTTCATGGCCGAATTGATCCTTAACACGGAACTATGGAACAAGTGGAAAGGTCAGATGCCTGTCATCTATAACAGAGATCATGGCGAATAGTGCATTTACCTACCAGCAAACCAAATCCGGGTTGGTTCTTATCAGTGCCAATAATCGCGTGGTGACAACACTCAAAGGCAAAGAAGCTCTCAAATTTATACAAAAGATCGACCCCCTCTCCCTGGGTGAACAACAATTACTCATGGCCAAAGTCACCGGACAATTCAAATTTGGCAATGAAAGACGAGCCAAGGGATCAGATCAAAGATGAAAATGATTGCCTACATGGGGGTAAGTCTGGATGGCTACATCGCTGACAAAGCGGGTGGTGTTGATTGGCTCAATGAGCTACCCATCCCGGAGGGTGATGATCTGGGGTTCTCAACATTCATGGCTGGTATCGATGCCCTGCTCATGGGGTCGAACTCTTTCCGCACCATCCTCCAGATCGGTGACTGGTATTACGATAAGCCTGTGTATGTTGCCAGTAACAGCATCCAGTTGATCCCTGAGGGTTATCAGGAGCGCATTAAACTCATTCAAGGGGATATTCACGAGTTACTTGCCCAGCTCGAGGGAGATGGCCATCAAAATATTTATGTTGATGGCGGGAAGATCGTCCAGGCCTGTATCCAGGCAGATCTGCTGGATGAGCTCATTATTACTCATATTCCTGTTTTACTGGGTGATGGCATATCACTTTTTGGCAAGTTGGAACGGTCCAAGACTCTGGAACACAGACAGACGGAGGTTCTGGGATATGGCCTGGTGAAATCTCACTATCTCATTCGGAATAATCGATGAGTCTATTAATTACTCCTGTTCATGCGAAGACTGATGTACAACGCTTGGCTGGTCTGGCCAGTGAGATCTGGTGGCAGCATTTTCCCCCGATCATTGGTAAAGCTCAGGTCGAATACATGGTTAAAAAGTTTCAAAGTGAAACAGCCATACTGGAGCAATTAGAGCAGGGCTATGACTATTTTCTGGCTGAGATTGATGGCCTCGCTGTTGGATATACCGGCCTGCTACCTGATGCAGAGGCAAAAAAGCTGATGATCAGCAAGCTTTATGTGAAAGAGAATGCCCGTGATAACGGTGTTGGTCAGACGCTCCTGGATTTCATTGAAAAGAAATGTAACACTGAAGGGCTTGATACACTCTGGCTCACAGTGAATCGCGGAAACACGGGACCGATCAATTGGTATCTGAAACGTGGGTTTAGGATCACAAAAGAAGTTGACATGGACATCGGTGAAGGCTTTATCATGGATGACTATATCATGGAAAAGGACTTACACCGGGACTGATGACGTCGATCACGGGAAATATTTTCAACATTAAACGATACGCTATTCATGATGGACCCAACATCCGGACCACGGTCTTCTTTAAGGGTTGCTCCCTCTCCTGCTGGTGGTGTCACAACCCGGAAGGGAAATCCCCAGAGGTCCGGTTCAAGTCAAACCCTCGGCAAACCTTTGAGTCCAGCGATGAAAAATTGGTTCCTTTGGGTGGCTGGACAAGTACAGTCTCTGAGATCATGGGGGAAATACGCAAGGATCTGCCCTTCTTCCAGGAAAGCGGTGGTGGCGTCACTTTCTCTGGTGGTGATCCCCTCTACCAGCCCGAGTTTCTTCAGGCGCTCCTCAAGGCTTGTGGCCAGGAGAACATCCATCGAAGCGTTGATACCTCAGCCCATGCCCCTGCAGAGATCATTCGTTCAGTTGCAGGAGAAACTGAGCTCTGGTTATTGGACCTTAAACACATGGATAATACCCTGCATCTTAAGCATACGGGTTTAGAAAACGGCTTGATCCTTCAAAATATCAAACTGCTGGATGCATTGGGCGCGGAAATTCGTATCCGCATCCCTTTGATCCCGGGAGTGAATGCTGATGAACAGAATCTGACTGCGTCAGCAAAATTCATCTGTGATCTGGAACGTAAACATCCCATTGATATCTTACCCTATCATGACACGGCTGCTTCAAAATATCGAACCCTGGGGTTAGATTATCGCCAGGTGCAAGCAAGCGGACCAGAATCATTGAATCCAGAACAGCTCATAGAATTGATGGGCAGCTATGGACTCTCAGCCCAAATAGGTGGTTAAAGAATGAATGACCGTATCAATAGATTGAGACAGGAAAGCTTTGAGGCAAAGCCATCCATCTCCATTGAGCGGGCCTTGCTTGAAACTGAATTTTATCAGGATAATGCAGATAATTATTCGCTACCGGTTCTGCGCGCACTGACCTTTAAACACATCTGTGAAAACAAATCGCTCTATCTCGGACCTGATGAACTTATTGTCGGCGAGAGGGGACCGTCACCTAAATCTGTTCCCACATTTCCAGAGCTGACCTGCCATAGCGTTGAAGACTTGAAGATTCTAAAAAGTCGTGAAATGACACCTTACGATATTTCCGATACTGATATAGCCATCTACGCTGAAAAGGTCATCCCGTATTGGGAAGGTCGGTCCATGCGGGATCGGATATTCTCAAAAGTGCCTGAAGACTGGAAGCTTGCCTATGAGGCTGGACTTTTCACCGAGTTCATGGAACAGCGGGCACCAGGACATACGGCCCTGGATGGAACCATCTATCGAATGGGTATGATCGATCTCAAGGCGCGCATCGCTGATCGTATCCAGCGCTTGGATTATGATAGCGATCCTCAGGCAGCTGATCGGTATGAGCAACTCAAAGCCATGGATATCACCTGCGACGCCATTATCATTTTTGCCGCTCGTCACGCTGAGCTGGCTGAATCTCTGATCAAACAAACCGCCGATCCTGAACGCGTCCAGGAGTTAAAAACGATCGCTTACGTGTGCCGAAATGTTCCGGCGAAGGCTCCTCAAACATTTCATGAAGCTATCCAGATGTACTGGTTCGTGCACCTGGGCATCATCACAGAACTCAATGGCTGGGACGCCATGACACCTGGACACATCGACCATCATTTGATACCCTTTTACGAAAAGGAGATCGTTGACGGAACCCTGACCCGGGAGGGGGCAAAGGAACTGATGAGTTGCCTGTGGATCAAGGTGAACAACCAGACTGCACCGCCAAAAGTTGGGGTAACAGCAAAGGAAAGTGGCACTTATAACGATTTCACCCAGATCAATCTTGGTGGCCTCTACCCGGATGGGAGCGATGCCAGTAATGAGGTGTCCCTGATCGGCCTGGAAGTATCGGACGAACTTCATCTGCTTCAGCCTCAGCCCAGTGTCCACATCAGCTCGAAGACGCCAGATGCATTCCTGACGGCTGCCAGTAAAGTCATTCGCAAGGGGTACGGCTACCCCTCCGTCTTTAACACAGAGATGGTGGTGAAAGAACAGCTCCGTGTCGGCAAATCCGCACAAGATGCATTGGAAGGCGGTACCAGCGGCTGTATCGAGACCGGTGCCTTTGGCAAAGAAGCCTATATTCTCACAGGTTATTTCAACGTCCCCAAGGTATTGGAACTTACCCTGAATAATGGTACAGATCCCCTGAGTGGCAAGCAAGTGGGGCTAAAGACCGGACCCGTTGAATCTTTTTCAACCTATGAGGAGTTGTACTCGGCATTTTTGAAACAATTGCACTACTTCGTCGATTTGAAGATCCGGGTAAATAACTATATCGAACAGATGTATGCCAACTACTCTCCGGCTCCCTTCTTATCAGTTGTGATTCATGATTGTATCGAGAAGGGTCAGGACTATTACAACAGCGGTCCCCGTTACAACACCAACTACATCCAGTGTTGTGGGATCGGGACGGTGACCGACAGTCTTTCTGCGTTAAGGACCCATGTCTTCGGCGGTGAGCTTGACATGGCTGAGTTAATGGCAGCACTTGAAGCGAATTTTGAGGGTTTCGACGATCTCCGATCCCAACTACAGCATCAGACCCCCTTCTATGGTAACGATGATGATCGGGCAGACATGATCATGCTGGATGTTTATGGCGATCTATTCAAAGCCATCGATGGCAAGCCCAACACCAAAGGAACGGTTTATCATCTCAATATGCTTTCCACCACCTGTCATATATATTTTGGCAAAATGCTAGGTGCCACACCCAACGGACGGCGTGCTCATCTACCAGAATCAGATGGCACTTCTCCCTCACACGGTGCAGATGTGCAGGGTCCCACAGCTGTGGTAAAGTCCCTGAGCAAAATGGATCAATCCTTGTCCGGGGGTACTCTGCTGAATCAACGATTCCTGCCTGACGTACTTGCTTCGGACCAGGACCTGAAAAACCTGGGGAGTCTCATCCGTACCTACTTCAAGCTTGGTGGTCATCATATGCAGTTCAATGTTGTAGATACAGCGACCCTGCGCAAAGCCCAAGCGAACCCAGACGACTATAAAAACCTTCTGGTTCGGGTTGCAGGTTACAGCGATTATTTTGTTGATCTGGATAAGGATCATCAGGAAGAGATCATTCGTAGAACAGAGCAAGGGTTACCTTAAATCATGATTTCAGTACACAGCCTCCATATTTATCCCGTAAAATCTCTTCAGGGAATCGACCTGAAGTCAGCCAGATTGGGTATCCGAGGTCTCCAGTATGATCGGACCTGGATGGTGACCGATGCCCAGAATAAATTCATCACTCAGCGCCATTACCCGAAGCTGGCAAGGATCCAGGTTGAGTTAACGCAGGACCAAATGACCTTAAGTCACCCGTCCATGGATCCTCTCTGTGTCGATCTGGAAGATTCCCATTCTGATCAATTGGAAGCAACGATCTGGGATGATAAGGTAAAGGCAATGGATGAAGGGAAAGAGGCTTCCCAATGGTTAACCCAGGTTCTGGGGACGATAGACGGACATTCCTTGAAACTACTACGCTATCATCCTGATCATATACGCCACGTGAGCCAAAAACATCTGCGGGATGAAGCCGCCCACACCGCTTTTGCTGATGGATTCCCCTTTCTGATCACTTCTGTAGAATCCCTGGGCAAACTCAATGAAGTCCTTCAAAACAATGGTTCTCAGCCTGTTGGTATGAACCGCTTTCGACCCAATATCGTCATTCGTGGTGTTGAACCCTTTGGTGAAAACTCACTGGATACACTTGCTTCAAACTCAGGTGAATATGGGCTGGGTATTCGCAAACCCTGCCAGCGATGTCATGTCACAACGATCGATCAATCCACTGGACAGAAGATCGAACCGAAAGAACCCCTGCGAACGCTTTTGCAGATGGACACCCAGCCAGGCCTGGAAGGCGCCTACTTCGGACAAAACTCAATATTACTGTTTGGGAAAGACGCACTGATACAGGTAGGCGATCAGTTGAGTCCCTCCTGAACAACAACAAGAAAGCGAATAGTATGAATCGACTTGCCCAGGAAAAGAGCCCCTACCTGCTACAACATGCTGAAAACCCAGTGGATTGGTTCTCCTGGGGAGAGGAAGCCTTTCAGGCAGCTCGAGAGGCTGATAAACCTATCTTTCTTTCCATCGGATACGCCACCTGCCACTGGTGCCATGTCATGGCACATGAATCATTTGAGAGTCCAGAAATTGCTGCTGCCATGAATGACACCTTCATCTGTATCAAGGTCGACAGGGAAGAGCGTCCTGATATTGATGCCATCTACATGATGACCTGCCAGATGATGACAGGACAAGGCGGTTGGCCGCTAAGTATTGTTATGACGCCGGAAAAACAGCCCTTTTATGCAGCCACCTACATTCCACCGGAGAACCGTTACGGCAGGATGGGGATGGATAAATTGATCCCTGCGCTGAAGAATGCCTGGAAGCACCAGAAAACTGAGGTGATGAACTCTGCACATGATATCTACAACACGCTGGTACAACAGCAGGTGTCACGAGATGAAAGCGGATTGCAGCCTGAGTTGGTTGGAAAAGGCTATCGAGAGCTTATGGGTCAGTATGACAAAAAGAATGGTGGGTTCGGTTCAGCGCCTAAGTTTCCAACACCCCACCGACTGATCTTGCTTCTGCGTCAGGGGGAAACTGACGCCATGTCAGCGGCCAGACATACCCTGCACCAAATGCGGTTGGGTGGTATTTTTGACCACATCGGATTTGGCTTTCACCGATATTCAACGGATCCCCATTGGCTGCTCCCCCATTTTGAGAAAATGCTGTACGATCAAGCCCTCTTGGCCTGCGCCTATCTGGAAGCCTTTGAATATACCCAGGAGGAATCGTTTGCTGATGTAGCCAGAGAGATCCTGCTCTATGTCAGCCGGGATATGACCGACCCCTTGGGAGGTTTTTACTCAGCTGAGGATGCCGACTCTGAAGGAGAGGAAGGTCTCTTCTACATCTGGTCTGCGTCAGAGCTGAAGCAACTCCTGGGTGACAAATATTCTCGCGTGGGTGAGTTATGGAATATTTCAGAAGCGGGCAACTTTAAAGATGAATCCAGCGGAGAGGCAAGCCCCTTTAATATTCCCCATTTGAGTCGAAAGCCGAACAACCAGGATAGAGATCTGCTGCTCGAGGCAGGGCAAACACTCTTTGAAGTTCGTGAGAACCGGATTCACCCTCAGAAAGACACCAAGGTCCTGGCTGACTGGAATGGACTCATGATCGCTGCTTTCGCACGAGCGGCGCGTGTCCTGGACGATGAGTTCTATCTCGACCTGGCGAAAAAAGCCAATCAATTCATTCAATCACAAATGACAACCGAGGAAGGAGAGCTGTGGCATCGCTGGTGTGACGGGGAGGTGTCAGTCCCCGGTCAGATGGATGACTATGTCTTTCTAACCCAAGGTCTGCTTGAGCTATATGAATCTACACTTGACCTTGATTATCTGGACCAGGCCCTTCGGTATAACGACATTTTGAAGGACAATTTCATCGATGCGGCTGGTGGGGGTTATTTCATGACCTCCATTCATGCGGAAGAGCTGATCACACGTCCGAAGTCCCTGTATGACGGGGCAACACCTTCCGGGAACTCCCTGCATATGCTGAACCTCCTCAAACTTTCAAGGCTCACAGGAAAGATTGAATTGGAACAGCAGGCTGGAGCCATCGAAGGCGCCTATACAGATGCATTGAAGCGATCCCCTTCAAACATATCACAAGCACTCATCGCACTGCAATTTGCTCAGGGAGATACTCAGGAAGTCGTTATTGTGGGACCACGCCACCACTCACAAACACAGGAGATGCTCACACTTATCCAGGCAGAATACGATCCGTTTCGCGTCATTCTCCTGAAAGATCCGGAGGAACAGGAGCACGTTTCGCGTGTAGCTCCTTTCACTGCTGACATGGATATGCTGGATGAAAAACCAACAGTCTATATCTGTCAGAATTTTGCCTGTGATCGACCCATCAATTCTCCAGATGCATTACAGAAAAAACTGCATCCAGAACCATAAAAAAAAGACCCCGATATCTCTATCAGGGTCTTCTTCTTAATAATAGGATTAAGGAATTTAGTTGTTCTTCAACCTGAATACAACAGGGACGGAGATCCTTACCGTCACTGCCTTGTCACGCTGGTAAGCCGGTTTCCACTTGATCACCTTGATGGCATCCATGGCAGCTTCATCCAGGCCCGTCTTGGGAATACCCTTGAGGATGGTAGTCTCGATCACGCGACCATCTTTACCAATGGTGGCTTGTACGATGACGGTACCCTCGATACCAGCTTCTCTGGCGATCTCCGGATAAACCACAGCCTTCTGGATCGCTGCGTAACCACCCATGGGTTCCGGTGGTTCATCATACGCAATAAAGATAACATTGCTTTCTGGTGGCGGTGGTGGTTCGTCCAACATCTCAAAATCTTCCAGATCCGTCTCTTCGATGGTGAAATCTTCATCGATCTCCTCATCTTCAGATTCGATTGGGATCGAGGGACGAGCTGGTGGTGGTGGCTTGTCAAATTGCTGCGTTTCAGGTGGGATCTCAATACTTTCAATAGGTGCTACGTATTCTTCCTGTTCGATCTCTTCCACAGCAAATTTCGGGACTGCGTAGAGCACAACTGTGAATACAGCCAAAACGATAATGGCACCAATTTCAAGATGCTTCCTGTGTTGTAGCTTGAGCGAGGCATGGGGATACTGTTGTGGTAGCATAGTTTACTCCCTTGGCTTCGCAGAATAATTGATCTTCAGGGCTGAGGCCTCCCTCAACTCCTGGTGGACATCTGTGATGATCTCCATCTCGGTCTGGCGATCTGCTTTCAATGACGTGGTCAGTTGGGGATCTGCTACGACTTTATCATACATGATCGTACGAATCTTGCCCACATCAATGATCTGATCATCGATGGATACAGTTCCTTCTGCCGTCACCCAGATGTGAGATACGTGCTTATTTCCTTCCAGCTTTGCGATCTGCTTCGCTTCCGGCAGGATCAGCTTCAATCCCTGGAATTCTCGAAGAACAGTCACGACCATGAAGAAGATAAGCAGCATAAAGATGATATCAGGGAGTGACGAGGTCGGAATTCCTGGATCAATTTTAGTTTTTCTCTTTAGTCGCATGCTCTAATTCTCCGGGTCAACGATGGAAATACGTTTTGCATTTGCCTGCTTCAACTGGTCTATCACTTCGATATAGACCCGATACTTTGTCTGGGATGCTGTTTTCACAGAAAAGATCATTTTGTCATTGGTCGCGATCAACTGTTTTGCAATGTGCTTGAGTTCGCGAACATCGATAAGACGAACATCGTCTTCGTGATCCAATGCGATCTTTCCAGAAGCATTGACAAGAATATTGGTGATGTTCTTCTTGTGTACTTCCACCTGTGAGTCCCCTTTTTCAGGAAGCACAAGCCCCAGTCCCTTGTCCATATCGATGGTTGTGGTCACCAGGAAGAATAGCAATAGCATAAACACAATATCCGGAAGGGAGGCAGTTGGAATCTCACCCCCAGGTTTATCTCTTTTTTTCTTTACCAGCATAGTATTACCCGGTCAATTGTGTTTATTAACTCTTCTCCATCTCTTCAATCGTATCCAGTAGATCGATGGAAGCCTCTTCCATTTTGATGATCAGTCTGTCGATCATGAATGTAAAAAGATTCTGTGAGAACTGGATAACCATAGCAACGATCAACCCGAAGAGAGTCGTCAGCAGGGCCATTGAGATACCAACAGCAACGAGAGCAGGCTGGATATCATTGGCAGCAGCGATAGAATCGAATGCCTTAACCATACCATAAACTGTTCCGGTGAATCCAAGCATTGGTGCGAGTGATACCACTGTTGAGAGCCAGATCATATTGTTCTCAAGAAATGACATCTCAATGGAGCCGGCACTTTCGATCGCCTTTTCCGCTGCCAGTACACCACGGTCAGCTCTGGATAGACCTGCCAGATAGATCATTGGAACTGAACCAGGCGTGTTGCGACAGACTTCAATAGCCGCATCTTTACCCTGTTCTTTCAAGGTCGTATTGATCTCTGAGAGAAATGATTTTGTCTGAATAGTTGCTTTCATCAAGCTGATGAATCGTTCAACAACGAACACCAGACCGAAGATGAAGACAATAAGAATCGGCCACATGAATTGACCACCGTTTAAAAACCACTGAACCATTTCGGTTATTCCTCCTAATCCTATGTAGATTTCAGAATTTGACTTACCCTACCTTATCCTTCAATCATAGTCGGATACCTAAGTAAAGTCAATCAATTTCCCTATTAATGCCCCGTCGTTTCTCAGTTATTCAGGGCAAATTTCAAAAATATTCAGCTACCCTGCCAATATCGCGTGCCTGGTCAAAATATCCCAGTGCTTCCTGAACCTGATTATCCATCTGGGTCCTGATCTGATATTGCTCATTTCGGCCAAAAAGTTTTGCGGCCAGTTCGCTCTTGATGTAGTACCGGATAGTCTCTTCGTCCTCGCGGATCTTCTCTTTATCAAGCTCAAGATCCTCAATAGCGAAGATCTTCTCGTAAACCTCATTCAAGAGTTCATCGCTTACTTCATACTCGCGATTGAAGGTCGGCCAATCATCACCGAGCTCCGGATGTTCTCCTGCATAATCTGCGGCAATTCGGAAAAAGAACCTTATATCATTGCGCCTTACCTTTGCCAGATCGCGGGAGATCGTTGCTGGATCCTCGAGAGTGATATCAGGTGTGATGCCACCACCACCATAGACGGTACGTCCCGTCTTGGTCTTGAATTGGGGTCTATCCTCCAGCTTGGTGGTGTCAACGCCCCGTTCCCTGTCCATGAGTTCAGAATAATATTCATAGGCATCACCGTTCTCATATTCTCGCTGAATGAGACGACCGCTCGGTGTATAATATCTCGCAACAGTCACCCGAATAGCAGAGCCATCCCGAAGTGGGTACTGGCGCTGAACCAGCCCTTTTCCAAAGCTTGTCTCTCCCACAACAATGCCTCGGTCCAGATCCTGGAGTGCGCCGGCCAAAATCTCACTGGCTGATGCTGAACCGCGATTGATCATGGCAATGATGGGTTGTTTATAGTAGGTCGCCTTATGATTTGAAAACATTTCTTCATTGGCATTCTTCAGCCGACCCTTTGTGGATAGGATCTTCTCGCCGCCGGGGAGGATATAATCAACAATTTTGATGACCTCATCCATGTAGCCACCGCTATTGTTTCGCAGGTCGATAAGCAGTCGTTTCATACCCTGAGCCTGTAGTTCTGAGATGGCTGAGATGACTTCATTTGAGGTCGTTGATGAAAATCGATTCAGCAGAATATATCCTGTGCTGTCTTCCATGACGAACTTGGCCAGAACGCTATAGATCGGGATCTTATCACGAATGATGGTAACCGGGATCAGTTCATCTTCGCCAGGTCTGGAGATCTCAAGGTCAACTTTTGAACCCTTGGGACCTCGTAATTTTTCAAACACACCATCGCGGGTGATCTTGAATGCGGACTCGTCGTCAATAGTGACGATCTGGTCACCTGGCTCCAGGAGACCATCTGAAGGAGAGCCGACAATGGGCGTGATCACGGTAATAAAATCATCGATCAGGTCAAATTCGATCCCAATACCTTCAAAATTTCCTCTAAAGCTCTCATTGATCTGTTCTGTTCGGTCAGCCCCAATGAAGACGGAGTGGGGGTCCAGAGCTTCCATGAGTCCATTCTGAGCTCCGATCATGGTCTTGTCCCAATCCACATCATCCACATAGTTGGTGTTGATGATCTTTACCATGTCCTGGAAGTCACGCCATTTGTTATAAAAGTCGCTACCCTGGGCAAAAATGACCTCACCTGAGGGGGTCAGTGCGATAGCACCCAGGATGACGAGGCTAGCAATCGCTATGTTTCTAAATACTTTCATAATCTCAATCTATATAACCCAAACTACTTGATTCGGTTCCAACATTACTCGTAGCCTGTAAAATAATTGAGCGCATCAAACGATGAAAGCACCCATTTGGCTCTGGAAATAATAATCGCCGATGGGTTTCACCGGCGATTAATTCTATAACAGGGATGTTTTAGGTGTCCAAGCACCGAAAAATGGGGCTTAAAGGGTAACGTAAAGCTGGGTTCTCAAAAACAGAGCAGAGAGAGAGACCTCAGGAGAATCAACAATCGATTCTGCATTATACAGGTTCCATGAGCCTGATGCAGCAATTTGATAGTTATAACCAACCACGGCTTTTAATCCGATCATACGCGAGACGTCAAAGCGAAATCCCAAATAAGGCTGAACAACCGGCAAGGTCCAGGCTGAAACTTCAAACGCTTTTCTTCCGGTAACGCCTGCACCCGTGTCTGTACCTGAGATCACATCCTGCCAGCTTTCATTACCCGGTGAGGATTGGGCACTTACCGACACATATCCGATACCGAACATGGATCCACCCAACAACATCAATCGAGAACGCGAATGTGTGTTGAGTTCAGTCGTCAGCCCAACCTGATTTATAGTAAAATTGATATAAAATTGATCATCATTCGTATCATTACCTGATGCTTTATATTCACCAATTCCTGCATACATACCAATGGTCCAGTGGGGAGACACCTCTCCAAATCCCTCGAAACCAGAGAAGACCATATTCGAACTTTTGATCCCGGTTGTCAGGCTAGCGTTTGCTATATCAAACTCCGGTGCAGTTGAAAAAGTCGGCAGGTCCGCAAATGCATCTTCGTCCATTTTCAGGGAAATCATGTAAGAGAAAGAGGGTCCGATGCCAGAATGCAGGGCTGGTTTACCTTCTGAGAACTGGGCCTGCACGGATCCAAGGATCAAGCCTGCCATCACAAATAGTTTCGAAAAATTTCTCATTGTTGTTTTACCTCCCAAAAGGATAGTCCTGCTGGATGTTCCCTGGTTTACATCGAGATCAGCGTAAAAATCAGGCGCTAATTTGTCTCGCTTTTTGTCTACATGCAAATTGTTGACACAATATATGTGCTCTCAATTTTTTACACAAGTCTTTTAAGAAATTACTTTAAGTGTTGGCGTAAATTTATATTGCATACAGGAGTTTAGCCCAATAAATTGGCTTAACGTTTGGAGTAGGATTCAAAGTTTAAACCGTAAAGAAATGGGTTTCCATGATGAGCAAACATTTTTTTAGCCATGTAATGCTGCGTTATATCTTGCTGGCTCCGCTTATTGTTGCACTGTCCATAACGAGTCTGTTCGGTGCTGGCAACCTTCGTGATATTCACCATGTTACAGATCTGGGGGATTTGAATCATGATGGGAATAATGATTTTGGAGCAATCAGAAAAGGCAACGGTTCCAATACTGAACTGATCGGATTTTCAGTCAATCCTGACGGTGATTTTGATATTTTCTGGCGGTTTGCCCTGCCTGAAAACCTTATTGGTGAATGGGTTGACTTTACCCTGGCTGACTTAAACCTGAACGGCCGCCCTGAATTAGTAGCTATCATGAAACTGGTCTCTGCAGGCTCTGGCAGTAATGCGCCCTGGCTATATGGCTTCGAATGGACTGGTAGTGAATTTGAATATATCCCCAGTTTTCAATGGGCTTGGAAGTCCGAGAGTGGACTGTTTGCCCGACCGGGCCAGATCGAGGTAGCGGATATTGATAGAGACGGATTAAGCGAATTATTTATCACCTTAAGCGCACCTCAGGTCAATCTGCTGGTTCTTGAATTCAATGGTGATCTCAAGACAGCTGAAGTGGAGATCGAATACAGCGGCCTGCCTAGCTCCATGACAAAAATTCCTGCTTCCATATCCATCGCTGTTGCAGATGTAAATGCAGACAATAATGACGATATTATCCTCATGCAGAAACAGGGATCACAGGTCATGACGGCCGGTATCGTATCCATGGCCGAGGATAAATATTCGCACCAAGCCTTACCGACTTTCACCTTGAATGCCCGCGATGAGGTCATTCATAATTCTACTATCTCAAAAGCTGACTTGGGTGGGCGTGGATCAAACCTCGTCTACATCGGTAGTTCTGGGGGTACGATCTACCAGTATGACCCCACCATCGGTGGCTCTGTCTGGCAACGCTTTTCATCCCCCATCAATACCCTATCCTTTTCTGACATGAATGGGAACGGGTTAACCGAAGGGCTCATTCAAAGCGGCGACCGGATCTACTTTCTTGAACAAGCGACCAATGGCGTTGGCTTTGATTGTTTCCACTCTCTTGTTGATGCAACGATCAGTGGGCAGGACGTGCTTGCCTTCCGCGATGGCCTCCTTATCAAGAATCATGGGGTCTACCAATTCATGGCAGTGGGTGAATCCGCTCCCCATATGACTGAGGATATGGAAGAGATGGAGGAAGCGACAGAAGAGATCACAGAAGAAGCAGCTGAGGAACCCATGCAGGCAGAACCACCACTCCTGGATAAACTGGTATCTGAACCTGCCGAGACCACCATGATTTCCGAACCCCAGAGAAAACCAAAAGCACCAGACATTATCCTCCATGTTAATGAAAGTTTTGTACACAACATCCCCCGCCAGGATGATATGGATCCAGGCCAGGCTTACGTGAAATTCCGCACCTACCCTGAAGGCATGAGACTGGGTAAGGATTTCGTCTTGAGATGGAACCCAACAGAGGATCAACTGGGCTATCATCAGATCTCTTATTCATTTGGACAGAGTCTGGATACCAGTATCACCGTGTATGTAAATCATCCACCCGATATTTTTTCAACGCCGCCACCTCTGGCCCAAACCGGTCAGCAGTATCTGTATCAAGTACAGTGGGAAGATCTGAATACTGAGCAGTATAGCGAATTCGAATTGATCTCAGCACCCTCTGGAATGGCAGTAGATGAGGAGGGTCTGGTTCGGTGGCTTCCCAGCGATACCCAGCTTGACTCCCAGTATGTCACACTCAGTATCAGCGATGGATTTGAACGAACGCTTCAAAAATTTGCACTCTATGTGAACATCTTACCCCTTGTTCTGGACAAACCTGCACCCGTCGCATTTGTCAATGAGCCCTACGTTGGACAGATCGGCATTCAGGATAAGAACGAACCCAATACGGCACGCGTGATTCCACTTCGGGCACCACAGAACCTGGTTTTGGAATCCTCCGGTCGTATTACCTGGACGCCTGAAGAAAGGCAAACCGGTTTTCATGATGTCCTGTTTGAGCTCACAGATGACATGTCAACCAGCCTGGACTCATTCACACTGTTCGCCAATACACCACCAATTATTTCATCCCGGTATGAGAAACATGTGCCGGTCGGTAAACCCTGGAATTATAACGTTGAGGTCCAGGACCCCAATGCCAATCAGGATATCGGCTTCCTGATCTCCGAAAGCAGCATCCCCAATTTGACGATCAGTCGGCGCGGTCGTATTACCTGGACGCCAACAGAAGCTGAACTCGGACGGCAGACCTTTACCGTGTCTGTGTCGGATGGCTTGCGAGACGATCTCCAAAAGGTCGATATCTATGTAAATAGCCCTCCTGTGCTAGGGAAAGTGACTGATACCCTTGCCATTGTTGCCAGACCATTTACAACCACTGTTCCGGTCACGGATCACAACAAGGGTCAGGCATTGAATTATACCTTCCTCTCTGCACCTGATGGAATGACTATTTCCAATGCCGGTCAGATAGAGTGGACCCCAACCCGGGGTCAAAAGGGCTGGAATGAGGTCTTTGTCAAGGTCTCTGATGAGTACGCCTCCGATACCTATAAGTTTGCGGTGTATGCCAATGCCCCGCCTATCATTGTATCTACACCTGATACACTTGCTATAGCCGGACAAGAGTATGTCTATGAATTAAAGGCACTTGACCTGAATACAGACCAGACCCTGGTGTTTGAAGTTTTGAATGCTCCGGAAGGTGTAAGCATTCGTAACAACTCGGCTGTGGTCTGGACACCCACTCTTGATCAGCTGGATAAAGCCCAATTCAAGGTCAGTGTAACAGATGGGCATGACACCAATGTCCAAACTGTTGATCTCTTTGTGAATGCCCTGCCTGAAGTCACCTCAAAACCATCTGCGGTAGTACTGGCTGATCGCAAGTACCGATATCAGCTCAAGTCACGGGACTTGAATAAAGACAGCATCACCTACTCAACTGTCCTTCTGCCAAGTGGCGCGGATATGGACACAGAAGAAGGCTTGATCACCTGGACACCAGATAAGTCCAACGAAGGAGCCAATAAATTCATTATTCAGTTAACTGACTCGCGCGGCTCGACCAACTTGCATGAATTTGAGGTTAATGTCTTTGAAGATCCCAAAACACCCATGCGTCAAATGGGAGCCTTTATCATCACGCTGGCAGGTATTGGCGCGATGTTCATCCTAAAATTCCTGTCTTGATCCTACATCCAAACAGGACTGAAAGACCCCGGCAATTTTGTCGGGGTTTTTTTATATGATATTTTCCAAATGTCCGGGTTTTCCAAGTGACTGGGGAGCTTGAAAAGACTTTACAAAATTATTTGAACGGTTAGTCTGCACTTTACCCGTCACCCATAAGCTGAGGGCACCCCATACTGAGGAGCCGCTAATTTGGGTATATATTTTTAAGGGATCTGGGTTTTAAAGTTGATACGATAGCGACATCTGGCTGACCCAGCCGATGCCCCCAAAACTCTGGGTAGCAGACTCGATGAGAATTCCATGCCAGTCGATCACAAAACCAGCTGAAGCTCCGGCAACAAAATCAGATTCATTGACGCCTGTCTGGAAATCGAAGCGGTTCGAGTTTACACCCAACCTCAATCGAAAACTTGGATGGAGCAAAACCTCTGCACCAAGGGCCAGGCGTAATTGCTCATCGAAAGCATAGATACCTTCCAGGTTCAATCGCAAAGGAAGGTGAGAGAGTACCTTGGAAGATCCGACACGGAGCTGTCGCGGCATGGGTTCCTGGCTATCACCCAAAGGGGTTGCTGCCAGATATACACCCACGCTGAGAGAATCTGCCTCCTGGTTATACACAGCGCCCACGTCATAATAGAAGTCGGAGTTGGACTCAAGATCAACTGTGCGCGTGTAGTGCCCGATCCGGGTTCCCAGACTCATCGTCTCTGAAAATTTGAAGGCATAGCCAAGCGCGACGGACATCTCCTGGTACCCGAAGGCTCCGGTCGTCACACCCGTGAGCGAGGTGGCATCAAATTGACCATAATCGAAAAAGGTGGTTTCCAGGCTGAGCCGGTGCCTCTGCAGGGGAAGTAGGCCCCCAGCTGAGTAGCCCTTGATGCCGACCAGATGATTAACATATCCTGTTTGGATGGATAATTTATCTGCAAAGGTCATTCCGGCAGGATTACCCTGAATATCCATCCCACCAGTGGGATCGATTGCCCGACCACCGCCCATGGCAGCGGAGCGACTGCTGAAAGGATAGTTCAGGATCTGATACGATGGCGTTTCTGCCATACCGACCTGAACCAGAAATCCGGACAAAAGGATGGTTTTTAATAATTGCTTGGTCATGACCTTAAAGTACATGCCTTAAAATGATTTTTGTTTCAATATAAAACAGGACTTTTTTTAGGGTCAGTATGCTAAGAAAGGCACTCCTGGCATTTTCTGTGGAACCATGCTAGCTTCTGTGCTCATGGTATATTTACTCTGGACACTCCTCATCATTTTACTCTTCTATAGCGGTATCCAGATTTTCATCCGGAAAGTTTACGCCTTCAAACCGGTTCCCCACAAAGAAACACCAGCGAAATTCGGCATTCCCTTCGATGAAGTCAGGTTCAAGACAGAGAATGATAAGACACTATATGGCTGGTGGATTCCGGCGGTGAAGCATTCCGAGACCGCACCTACCCTAATTCTCGCCCATGGATTATATCGCAATCTGGGGTACATGCTGCGATATATTCAAAATTTGCATCCCCTGGGTTATAACCTCTTGACCTTCGATTCACGACATCATGGCAGCAGCGACCGGGATGATCATGCCTCTATGTATAAAATTGGTCAGGATATCACACATGCAGTTCGGTATCTGGAATCGATAAAAGTGGCTCAAGGTCGTTTCGGGGCAATCGGCATCTCGCTGGGAGGAGCCGGGTCGGTTTACGCTGCCTCCCTGGAACCATCCATCAAAGCCGTTGTCACTGTTGGTGCACCAGCCCATCCTGTCGATGTCATGTACCGTAGATTCAGGGAATATTATTTACCTGGCTTTGTTGTGTGGTATGCCCTTAGACAGATAGAAAAGGCGATTGGTGTTTCCTTTGATTCTTTTGCACCTGAAACCAATATTGCTAAGGCAAAAGCCCACTTCCTGATCATTCATGGAGAGGAGGACCAGGTCGTCTTACACTCACAAGGTGAGAAACTCAAAAAAGCAGGCAATGCGGGTCAATGTGAACTGTGGTCGCTGGACGGTTACGGCCATTCCAATTGTCATCATCATCCAGATTTCTGGAATCGGGTTCACACTTTTTTGATCGATCAATTAACTTAAGGGATGGTAACTATTTCTTCACAAGGAAGCCAATCATGAAGTATCCGCCAGAACCATTTCGAATTAAGACCGTTGAGGCCATCTCACGGACGACGGAGTGGGAGCGCCTCTCCACCATCCAGGATGCAGGATTCAACGTATTCAACATCCCAGCTGAAAAGATCTACATCGACCTCCTGACCGACAGCGGTACCAGCGCTATGAGTGACAATCAATGGGCTGGCATGATGATAGGTGACGAATCCTACGCTGGTTCGAAGAATTACTTCAGGTTTGAGGCAATGATCCATCGGATCTTCGGCTTCAAGTATGTCATTCCCACCCACCAGGGACGGGTGGCTGAAAATCTTTTGTTCTCCACCATCCTAAAAGCGGGTGCAGGTCAGGTTATCCCCAACAATAATCATTTTGATACTACCCGTGCCAATGTGGAATATAACGGTGGTATAGCAGAAGACCTGGTCGTGGATATTGCCAAGGACACCCAGGCCCTTGCCGATTTCAAGGGGAATATTGACCTGGATAAACTCGAGAGACTCGTTCAGAAAGTCGGTGCTGAGAACATCCCCATTGGCATGCTGACCATCACCAATAATTCTGGTGGCGGTCAACCGGTGTCCATGGAAAATATAAGGAAAACATCAGAATTGTTGCACCAGCATGGCATCCCTTTTTTCATTGATGCCTGCCGCTTTGCGGAAAATGCCTATTTCATTAAAAAGCGCGAATCGGGTTACGGTGAGAAGAATATCCTGGAGATCGCCAACGAGATGTTTTCCTACGCAGATGGTTGCACCATGAGTGCCAAGAAAGATGGATTGGTAAACATGGGTGGCTTCTTTGCTACCAACAACAAAGACCTAGCCGAGCAGATCACAAACCGCCTGATCCTCATTGAAGGATTCCCCACCTATGGTGGGCTTGCCGGACGTGATCTGGAGGCTATCGCACGTGGTTTAGAGGAAGTGTTGCATGAAGACTATCTGGCTTATCGTATCTCTCAAGTGGAAGAGCTTGGTGACCGTCTCATTGCAGCAGGGGTGCCCATCCTAAGGCCGACCGGTGGCCACGCCGTTTACCTGGATGCTAAAAATTTCCTGCCACATGTACCCCAGTCCCAGTTTCCAGGAATTGCCCTTACCGTTGCACTCTACACCCATGCAGGAATTCGGGCCGTGGAGATCGGCAGCTTGATGTTCGCCCATCAGGATGAGAAAGGAAATACCCATTATCCTGACCTGGAACTGGTTCGACTGGCGATTCCACGCAGAGTCTACACAAATAGTCAGATGGAATATGTTGCTGAGAATATCATTGAACTTTTCCAGGACCGTGAAAATATCGGTGGCTACGAAATCGAGTATGAGGCGAGTGTTCTCAGGCATTTTACAGCCCGCATGAAGCCTCTTAAATAGGACTGTCACGCAAGACATGAAACGCCTGCACACCATATTAATCCTTATGCTCCTGCTGAACACTGCGCACGCCAGGCTTTACTGGGTATTCCTGGTAGATGATCCCGGCAGACCCCCAGCCGTTATTTCAGAAAAAGCAGCCGACAGGGTGGCGCTCCGCGGGAATTTGAGGATACCGGGATCCAAGCTCGTCCTCCCCGACCATATTGCTGAGATAGAGTTCCTCGGATTCAAGATAAAGACTGCTTCCCGTTTTCTGAATGCTGTCAGTGTTGATGTTCAGAGCGAAGAGGATATCTATACGCTTAAGCAACTTCCGTTCGTCATTGACATGCAGCCTGTTGGACAGCGTCCAAGCAGAAAACCAGTAGCATTTGATTCAGAAACCAGCCTGGCTCGAATCACTCAATTTGAGTATGGAGACTCCTACACCCAGAACGCCATGCTGGGAATACCCGCATTGCACAACTATGGCTATGATGGTGCTGGTGTCCTTATCGGTATATTTGATACCGGTTTCAATCAGGTCCACCCTGCCTTTGATGCCATGGATATAGTCAAGACATATGATTTTGTCGACCAAGAGGTGGATGTTACAACCACTTACCTTTCCAATCATGGGGATGATGTACTGAGTGTCATCGGGGGCTATGCTCCTGGTGAACTGATCGGACCGGCATATGGCGCATCCTACCTATTGGCCCGCACAGAGAACATCGGCAGTGAAACACGACAGGAAGAGCACAATTGGATGGCTGCTGTGGAGTGGGCAGATTCGCTGGGAGTGGATATCATTTCCTCTTCCCTTGTCTATTTTGATTTTGACGGTACGGGTGAAGATTATCCGATTTCCGCTCTGGACGGCCAGACAACCATTGTTGCGCAGGCGGCCAACATCGCAGCTGCCCGGGGGATATTGGTGGTAAACGCAAATGGGAATGATGGGCCAGGAGATATGACACTCTGGCCTCCTGCTGATAGCCCCGACGTTCTTTCAGTCGGTGCCGTCGGACCAGATGAGGTCATAACAGGTTTTTCTGGCAGAGGTCCGACCTATGATGGCAGGATCAAGCCAGATGTTGTAGCACAGGGTTCATCCGTTCAGATGGTCAGTGGTACCAGCGGGTACAAGCTTGGTCAGGGAACATCTTACTCAACGCCTGCAGTTGCAGGTCTTGCCGCATTACTACTCCAGGCAGCTCCCGATATCAGCCCCGATTCCATCATATCAATATTCAAAGCAAATGGAGACCGGGCGAGCAACCCTGATAATATTTATGGATATGGTATTCCCCAATTTGCCTATTTATTTGAGCCCATTGGTGGTGATCAATTCCTGAATAATTTGACCTTCCCGAATCCGAGCACATATGATTTCATTCATCTGGTACTGCCCCACCGCATTCCCGGTGATGTTGACGATGCGAAATTGTACAATATTAGGGGCCAATATCTGGGAGAACTTGCGGTAGAAAAAGTCTCGGGCACCACCCTGCGCCTGAATTTGCCAGACGATACACTCCTTGCAGACCAATTACTGATCGCCTCTGTCAGGATCGATGACAAGCGCTACACCGGTAAATTCGTTTATATCAAATCTTAACCATTCTGGAACAAGACCGGTCAAAACCAGTAATTAACTTAAAGTGGAGGTGAAACATGAAGACCCATAGAATTTTGATCCTCATCCTGGTTCTGGTAACGACAGTCCAGGCGAGCCCCCACCGTCGGGTCACACACCATCACTCCCACCCCTACCGCTACAGCAATCATTATCGACCAGCCCATTACAATTATCTGCGCTACTCATATGGACCTGTCAGATACTACCAACCAGCCTACGTCACCCGGGTGACCAAAACAGTCTATCCCAAGAACCTGGTTACCATTACTGCTGAAGCCGTAACGGGGGATATCGAAACATTGCATGACGCCTTTCTGCGCGACCTCATCTCAGAAAATGATTATAAGGGAGCAAAGAAAACACTGTTGAATCGCATTGGCATGCAGGTTAATCCTGAGGCAGTCGGTGCTTCAACCCAGGATATCATTACTCAGATAGAGCACCTCTATGAAATGAAGAGCAGACAGGTACTGACTGAGAGAGAATACCGCAAGCAGAAGAACAAATTGCTGGATATGATCTAAAAACGAACCTTCCAACGCTTCCAAACCACCAGCTAAAAATATTATCCAAAAAGGTACATCTTTTTCTTGGTTATAAATGAATGCTCGTTTATTATAGATGCGTGAGAGTAAAAGACGATATAAAACGTAACGCAATTATAGAAGCCACGGTTTCCTTGGTGAATGAGATCGGATTTGCTGCCAGTTCTGTGTCAAAGATCGCCAAACGGGCGGACGTCTCCCCTGCGACTATTTACATTTACTTCAAAAATAAAGACGACCTGCTGGTTTCCACTTATGTAGATATCAAAACCTGCCTCGCCAATGCCATTATGGAAGACTTCGATTCTGATACACCCATCAGAGACGCTGTCTTTCTTGCCGGTAAAAAGCTGTATGCCTATATAAACAAACACCCCAAGCTCTTTTACTTCACGGAACAGTTCGCCAATTCACCCTATACTGACCTGGTTGACAAAGACAAGATCGAAGCACCATTCAAGCCCATGTATGATCGGATACAAGAAGGGATAGACCAGAAGATCATTAAGGATGTTCCCTTCGAACTCCTGTTTGCTCACCTGTATCTACCCATTTTTAATCTGGTCAACCCCCGGCTGCATCCCAATTTTAAAGCAACGCCTGAGATCATTGACATATCCATGAACATGGCCTGGGACGCGATCAAGCTTTAAAAAAATTTCAAGGAAAACTGAATGAACATTCGTTTAAATAAAACACTCAAACGGACTGGCAAAACACTGCTGACCCTGGCGGTTGTCCTGGCTGGATTGACCTTCTCAGCAAATTCAGTGCAGTCCTCTGCAGAATACAATAAGGGAGAATCTCCCATGGAAAAAATTATGGGTTCGCCACAGTTTGATGGTAAGCGCTTCAAACAGCAAGTTCCCATGAAAAATCCTTCCTTCACAGAAATGATGAAGGACCAGTTCTTTGGAAATGAGATCCGCGTACCGGAACAAACCCTGCCCCAGCAGTATGCTGATCTAAGGCCGTTCTTCTCCACAGACAACAACCAAGTCAATGTAACCAATGCCAGGCACTCCTCACTCCTGATCAATATCGATGGCTATCGCATCATGACCGATCCAGTTTTTGAGGCTAAAATCACTCCTGTTGGACCCACGCGGTTCAATAAAGAGATTTCGGTGAATATCAATGACCTGAGAGACATCGATGTGGTGGTGATCTCCCACAATCACTATGATCATCTCAACAAATTCTCAATCCAGACATTGAATCCTGAGGTCACCCGTTTTCTGGTACCTCTTGGTGTAGGTGCCCAGTTGGAAAAGTGGGGTGTCTCCCGCGATAAAATCACTGAACTGGACTGGTGGGATGAATTTAGTTTTAACGCGGATCTGACCCTGGTCTCAACCCCCAGTCAGCATTTCTCTGGACGCGGGTTGACAGACAGGAACAAGACCCTCTGGACATCCTGGACCATCATGACGGCCAACCATCGGCTCTATTTCAGCGGTGATACGGGCTACTTTGATGGATTCAAAGAGATCGGTGCTAAATATGGCCCCTTTGATATCGCGTTTATGGAATGTGGAGCCTACAACGACGCCTGGTCCACCGTCCACATGTTTCCGGAGGAGACCATACAGGGGGGCATTGATCTAAATGCTCAGCATATTTATCCCATTCACTGGGGAACGTTTAGACTCGCCATGCATGACTGGTTCGATCCCATGGTCCGAGCCAGACTGGCTGCCGACAGCAGAGGCGTTTCACTTTTAACCCCTGTTTTCGGACAGACACTGGAGTATCCAGACTCTCTTACAACTACAGATTGGTGGATCCCATTCTTACCAGAGATAAACGAAGCATTAACGGAGGTAGCCCCATGATCAAAGCAATCATCACCGGTGCAACTGGTATGGTCGGAGAAGGCGTTCTACATGAATGCATTAAACATCCAGATATAGAATCGATCCTGGTCATCACCCGTAAACCAACAGGTGTGAACGACCCTAAAGTAACGGAGCTCATCCATACAGACTTTTCAGATTTCAGCTCTCTTGAAGAGGAACTTAGGGGCTACAATGCAGCCTACCTCTGCATGGGCACCACTTCATTTCTCAGCTCTGAGAAGAGCTACAGCTATGTAACCTATGACCTGACCATGGCCCTGGCGCGTCCACTTGTAGCGTTAAACCCAGACATCACACTTTGCTATGTCTCAGGTGCAGGAACGGATGCCAGCGAAGCAGGCAGGCTCATGTGGACCCGGGTCAAAGGCAAAACAGAGAATGATCTTCTTAAACTACCTGCCAAACAGGCTTTCATGTTCAGGGCCGGGATCATTACCCCAACCCGGGGGCTGAAAAACACCTATACTTTTTACAAAATTCTAAATCCAATCCTTCCTGTGGTCAGGAAGCTATTTCCCGGGATGATCTCAAGCCTTGAAGAGATAGGGCTGGCAATGATCCAGGCCACGAAAGAAGGATATGAAAAACCTATCCTTGAAGTGGCAGATATTGTGGCACTCGCCGCACAAGAGGGGAAAAACTTACATGAGTGAAAAATGGACCACGAATAATATTCCTGATCAATCCGGACGAACTGTCATCGTAACGGGAAGTAATAATGGTATTGGATACGAGGCTGCCAAGACACTGGCCATGAAGAACGCGCAGGTGATTTTGGCGGTACGCGATCTGGAGAAAGGTGCTCAAGCCAAAAACAACATCCTCAAAGAATTTCCACAGGCTCAACTACAGGTAATGCACCTGGATCTGGCAAATCTCAAGACAGTCGACTCTTTTGCGTCAGAATTCAGCGGGAGTAACTCCAGACTTGATCTGTTGATCAATAATGCCGGGATCATGATCCCCCCCTATTCAAAAACAGAAGATGGATTTGAGTCTCAAATGGGCACCAATCATTTGGGTCACTTTGCCCTGACAGCCAAGTTATTCGACATGTTGGACAGCACACCGGGTAGCCGCATTGTAAATGTGAGTAGCGGTGCGCACAAAATGGGGAATCTTAACTTTGATGATCTTCACTGGGAAGATCGTCGATACATCCCCTGGCGCGCATATGGCGACAGTAAAATATCGAACCTCTATTTCACATTTGAACTGAGACGCCGAATTGAAAGCAGTGAGTCCAGGGTGCTTGTTGCTGTTGCTCATCCTGGGTATTCTGCTACCGGACTGCAAAAGTTAGCATTCCTTAAATTTTTAAATATCATTGTCGCCCAGTCTGCAGCCATGGGAGCCCTGCCCACGTTACGTGCAGCCACTGCCCCTGAAGTGAGAGCCGGTGACTATTTTGGCCCGGACGGTGTGGGTGAGATGCGTGGATTCCCGGAAAAGGTTGAGGCCAAGGAGCTAGCCCACGACGAAGAGATCGCCAGTAAATTGTGGGCCGTTTCAGAAGAGCTGACGGGCGTAACATTCAAGATTTAGTTCCCTCGCTGCATTTTTCCAGGCGAGTTATACAGGGACCTGTAACCAGGTCCCATTTAATGACTCAAATAGGGGGATTGTATCGGGCAGGATGAATGCTGAATTCAATATTGAAGGCCTGTGTAAACACTTTATATTTGCGCCGCGAAAAAGGAAATTGGTATTGGTACAACGAAAAAGACGAAGCGAACGAAATAGAATACTAGGCGAATGGTAATGGAAATTCTGCACCAACAACTATCAGACAAGCTTATAGAGTTGGCAATAGAGGTGCAGAAGGAACTTGGTGTTGGTTTCCTTGAGCGAGTTTATGAAAACTCGCTCGTTGTCGCGCTGCAGGATGAGACCATTTCTGTGGATCAACAAAAACATCTGAATGTTTATTTTCGAGGCAGAAACGTTGGAATCTATGTCGCAGATCTTGTGGTAGATGACAAGATCATTGTTGAGATCAAAGCGGTGGAAAGCCTTTCTAAAGCACACTATGCCCAGGCGATCAATTATTTACAAGCAACAGATGTCGAGGTTGCCTATGTCATCAATTTTGGCAAAATACCGCTTCAGTTCAAACGATTGGTCAAACCCAACAAACAAAAACCAGTAGCTTCGTGATCTTCGTTCAATTCGTTGTCAGAAATAAAATATGGAGAAGAAATAGATATGAGTAAACATGTATTCCAAACCGAAGTAAGTGAACTGCTTCACCTTATTGTTCATTCACTGTATTCACACAAAGAGATTTTTCTACGGGAACTGGTATCCAATGCGTCCGATGCCCTGGACAAGCTGAAGTACCTGACCCTGACAGAGGATGAATTTAAGAAGATCAATTTCGACCCACGGATTGACATTTCCTTCAACGACTCTGACGACGGTCGCTCCCTGACCATCAAAGACACTGGGATCGGTATGAACGAAGAGGACCTTGTCGAACATCTGGGGACCATCGCCCGATCAGGTACCAAGAATTTCCTGGGAAAGCTCTCCGGTGATGCCAAGAAGGATTCAAACCTTATCGGACAATTCGGTGTCGGATTCTACTCCTGTTTTATGGTGGCTGATGAAGTTGAGGTCATTTCAAAAAAGGCTGGAGAGGATCAGGGCTTCCGCTGGGTCAGCGATGGAAAAAGCGGGTATGAGATAGACAAGGTCGTCAAAAAAGAAACTGGAACGGAGATCACGCTCCACTTCAATGACGAGGGTAAGGAGTATGCTAACCGCTGGTCCATTACTGACATTCTTAAGAAGTACTCGAACCACATCGCATTCCCCATCTTCCTGGAATACGAAGAGAGCACCTTCGATGGTGAGGGTGAGGATAAAAAAGAGATCAAAGAACTGAAATCCGAGCAGGTCAATGATGCGACTGCATTCTGGAAGCGACCAAAGGGTGAGTTGAAGAAAAAAGATTATAACGAATTCTACAAAACCCTCAGCAATGATTTTCAGGATCCCCTGCTCCACCTGCATACACAAGCTGAAGGAGCTCTGGATTACACTACCCTGTTTTACGTACCAGAGAAGGCACCGGCTGATCTATTCTATGCTGACTATAAACCTGGTGTAAAGCTCTATGTGAAACGTGTTTTCATCACAGATGATGAGAAAGAGTTGCTACCGACCTATCTGCGATTTGTTAAGGGTATCATCGATTCTGAAGATCTACCGCTGAACGTCAGCCGGGAGATCCTCCAGCAGAATAGAGTTCTGGATAATATTCGCAAATCTTCAGTGAA
Source organism: Fidelibacterota bacterium (assembly GCA_021734255.1). Classification (GTDB taxonomy): domain Bacteria; phylum Fidelibacterota; class UBA8477; order UBA8477; family JABMPR01; genus JABMPR01. Next base: position 117,553 of record JAIPJM010000003.1, read on the forward strand.
AAAACTCCTGAAGTCTTTTCAGTCCCTGGCTAAAAAAGACAAGGATTACCTGACGTTCTACAAGGAATTTGGCCGCCCCATCAAAGAAGGCTATTATCAGGATCAGGAGAACCGCGAACTACTGGAAAAGCTGGTGCGTTTCAAGTCAACCAAGGTTGAGGGCTATACAACTCTTGAGGATTATGTCGGAAGAATGCAGGAAGATCAGAAGGGCATCTACTACATCACAGGCGACAATGAAGCTAGCCTGCGCCGCTCTCCGCTCATCGAAATGTACACATCCAAGGACATTGAAGTTCTGATCGCAGATGATGAGATCGATGAGATCATTATCCCCGGTGTGGCTAAATTTGGCGAACATGACTTCAAATCTGTGAACCGCAGCAATGCCGGTGATGAACTGAAGCAGGATGATGAGCAGGATGATGAAACCAAGGATAAGGAAGCGGATGCATTCCTCAAAAAAGTGAAAAAGGTCCTGGGTGAGCGCGTCAAGGATGTGAAGATCTCTGCGCGTCTCACTGACTCACCTTCCGTCCTGGTAGCTGATGCTGAAGACCCCACCTTCCAGATGCAGGAAATGATGCGGGCCATGGGTCAGTTTGACATGCCAGAAGCCAAGCCCATTCTCGAGATCAACCTGAAGCATCCGATCTTGAAGAAGATGAAGGGTATGCGGAAATCCAAGGATTTTGACAATGCAACGGAGTTGCTGTATGAGCAAGCAATGTTACTCGAGGGAATGAAACTTGAGAATCCTGCTGACTTTGTAAAGCGCCTGAATGATGTTTTGACAAAGTCTCTGTAACTCATTTTCATTCATATCATGTGTATTGAAAGCTCCAAATCGGGGCTTTCTTTTTTGCCTTCCAATCATATTGGTAGAATTCGGCGGGGAGGAGAGGAAAGACTATATCAAGGGCCGCATATCAGCTCTTGAGGATAAACAGCTTAAATCTTTATCCTGATCTCGCCGTACAGGTTGATACCCTGGTCGTATACCAATCCCTTATAACGACTAAGGTGGCTATAGTACTGGGCATTTAAAACATTATCAACCCCCATGGACATATCCAAAAAACTGGTACCAAAGGGTAGTTTTGCATGGGCAGCAAGGTTGAGAAGCGTATAGCCTTCAGGTTCTACGAAAAGTATTCCACCATCCCCATCATCGATCATATTTTCATATTCTGCCAGATTTTCCTGTGGAAAATAATATTCACCTGATAGCTCAAGTGAGATCTTGCGAAAGATGGATAGTTTGTCCAGTTCAAATGACAGACCACTGAGAATCCTGGGTGGGTTAATGGCAGGAAGATTAGTTTCAACTTTCCCATCCTGGTCAGCATCGATGGTCGCCTCCAGATATTCACCCCACATGATGTCCCAACCAACATTGGCGCGCATATGTCCGCCGACAGTATGCTCTAAGCGCATCTCGCTGCCATAGGTTCTGGCATTTCCCTGAGTGATCTGGTAAACAGGAATACCTGTCTGATCATCCCGTGTACCAGTCGGTGCGCTGGTGATGTAGTCGGTCAAATGATTATAGAAAAATGTGAACTCACCACTGTGTGATCCTGCTACATGCCGCAGGATCAGATCAGTATTGATCGAGCTTTCTGCCGCCAGTACAGCATCACCTCTCTCGATCTTCCAATCACCATGATGGACACCATTAATATAAAGCTCGTAGGGATTTGGTGGACGCCACCCTGTCCCTATGTTGAGGGCCAATGAATACGGAGCTTCCACCCGGTGCCACACCAACCCCACACCACCGCTGGTGACGGGGAAGTAGTTCCTGCTCACATCCTCACTCACATTGATCATGGGGAAGGTAGACGTTTGAATATCGTAAGTATGAGCATCAACACGAAGTCCTCCTGAGAATGTCAAATCCCACCATTTCCAGCGATAATAACTGTAAGCGCCCAGAGCCAGTAGGTTGTAGTTTGGCAGGAGCCGTTCTTGACCGATCGAATGACTCAATTTGTTCATATAGCTGAGACCGATGGTCCCAGGCAACTTATCCTGCACAATGTGCCGCCAACGAATGTTGGCAGAGTAGGTGTCCGTTGTTATATCAACAGCAGGGGTCTCGTTTTCCACTCCACCCTCTCGATGATTATGCTGAACACCGGCATCATACTCCAGCCAGCTGTGTTCCAGCATCCATTTCCCTTTAATGGTCAGATTATCATTTACTGTGGGTGAGATAATTTTTCCCAAGACATGAAACCAAGAGTCTGTTCCCTCTGGACCCCCGCCAGTATTGTGCCAGTGTCCTTCCCCGATCAAGGTCTGCTCTTCCTGGTAATACCCTCCAAGAAGTTCTAGTTTGCTGGAATGGAATTTTTTTGCCCAATGCAAGCTAGCGCTCTGTTGCTGGAACGCTGTCCCCGGGACCCGGGACAAAAATTCATCATCACCTGGAGCGGCATAGTCATCACTCCAGCGCCCCTGAAAGTTTACATGCATCGCCGTCGTTTGCCCGGCTTTCTGTATACCAAAACCACCGATCAGTTGTTGAGAATTTGCATGAAACCCTGCTCTACTGGCGAGTTGAAACTTTTGACCTCCTTCGTCCAGTGTCTGCAGAGCAGGTGATTCCAGATGAACGACACCACCCAACGCATCTGATCCATAGATCAGCCCCATGGGGCCGCGGACAACTTCAATGCGCCCAACGCTTAACACATCTGCCTCAGGTGTATGATGGCCACCCCATTGTTGACCTTCCATGCGAATGCCGTCTTTCAGGATTACGATCCTTTGATTACTCATTCCACGAATAATGGGTTTCGTAATTGCATGCCCCTGGGAGACCACCTGTACGCCAGCAATGTTGCCAATAGTACTACTCAGGGATTGGCCAGCATGACGCTGGAGGTTTTCACCCTCCAGGACAGAGACCGTTCTTTCAGAGTGCAGCACATCTGTGGGCAGGCCTGTGACAGAAACTGTGACGACGGATCCCTCAAGAATTGTATGCTCTAGCACCACCCTGGTTACTTCCCCAGGTGGTTGTGGAATGACAATGCGAACTGATTTCATGACATACCCGATGACACTGATATTCACTTCAAAGTCACCGGACGGCAGATGATCCAGGCGAACATGCCCAGTTTCATCACTGACGGTACCCCTGTTCAGCTCATTCACCACCACATTGGCATATGGAACAGGCTGGCCGTGTTCATCAACAATATGGGACCGCCAACTGAAATGTTCTACCCTGTCTTCCTCAGCAAACAAGAGAGAGAAGCTGAGAAAGAGGAAAACGACCAGATACTGCTGGACAGACCTAATGATCATGATCCTCATTTTGTTCAATTGACATGGGAAAGAGTATCCCGATCACGGACTCAGAGCTGTTTTCAAATGCAAGTAGATATGTATTCTCTACTTCGAGATGAAAGACCGCCTTGAAGGCTATAGTGGCACAATCATCAGAGCGACCATAGACCGCTTCTGGCTGAACAATTGTGGAATCACCCCCATTTAGCAGGGTTACATCTGCGGAATGGTCCAAATAGAGTAAATAATCGCCCTCATCACCAATAGGTTTGTAGGGGATGTATCCTGCGTAACTATTCCCCGAAGTGGTTGTAAGTTCAACATCATAGCGAGTGTGCAACTGAGCTTGGACCCGGTAGCTATCGACTATGATCAGGCTGTCTAGCGCTGCTTGAAAATAAGGACTAGCCTGGAGGGCGATAGATGGCCCATAGGTCAGGTGCTCACAAACATGGGCATCCTGACTTTCTTCTTCCTCTTCATTTTGGACACATCCGGAAACAGCAAATACGAGGACTATGATAACCCCTGTCAAAATATGTAATTTTTTAATGTGTAGCATGTTTACTCCCGTTAATTGGATTACACCTGAGGTCTCAGGTGATAACATTTCTGTCTTTTAAGATTACAGAGAAGCGGGAGGTGGGAGATTGAGCAGATCAGGCGATAGGATCTGCCTGAATACTGTCTTTGTCTCTTGTAGAACAGGAGTCGATTGTGACACATTCACAATAATTGTAGGCACACCTAGAATCGCAATTAAGAGGAAGCTGGCAGGGATAATATTGTGCCACTTGCAGGATTGCTCATCCTGGAAAGAATGATGATGGAAAGCCTGCATGAGAATCAGGGATGTGATCAAAAGAATACCAGCGAGAGCGGATATTCGAATCAGGTTAAGTATGTCATTCCTCTGTTGCATGGCGACAAGATTAAAACCCATCTCTGTTTAATACAAATAGAAATAATTACTATTTATGTAACAAAGACAAACAGGTCACCGTAAAGTGACCTTAGTAATGTGGTCGATGTAGGATTGGTGTTCGCTCCGCTCCACCGTCTCCGCCACGTTGATACGTGGCTCCGGCTCGAACCTACTATGATAAAAAGAAAAGAGGTCTCGCACAGAGACCTCCAAATGGTGGTCGATACTGGATTCGAACCAGTGACCTCCCGGATGTGAACCGGACGCTCTAACCAGCTGAGCCAATCGACCAAAAATATAACTTAACAACGAATCCAACGAATTTAACGAATTGTATGTATTGATCATCATTAATTCAATTTCGTGGTTTTCGTCCAATTCATTGTGAAAAAACATCAATCCGGACCAACTGCCTGTCCCAGCGTAGTCTCGAGCTTGGCGAGGGACGAAGCGGGAAGCCAATCGACCAATTTTCAATAATGTGTCCTGTCCATGTTAAAAATACAACATGAAAACCAGAATTTACAATAACTCCATCCAGGCTGTCCGGATCATCTCAATGGCCAGGGCAACCAACAAGAGGCCCATGATCCTGCTCATGATCTCCAGGCCCTGTTCTCCCAGGGCTTTGTTGATGTGGCGTGCGTAATACATGGCAACCCAAAAAATAACTAGATTGGCGATCATAGCCACGTAGGGCACCAGAATACCATATTGCGCCACCAAGAGAATGATCGCTGTGATGGCACCAGGACCGGCGATGAGTGGTGTCGCCATAGGAACGACGATATCCTTCTCATAATTGACATCTTCATGCTGATTGATATTCAAAACATACATCAAACCGATGATAAGCAGGATCAGTCCACCACCTACCTGGAATGAAAAAAGTGATATGCTGAAAAAATCTAGAACACCCTTGCCAACAAAAACAAAGACAGTGAGCAGGAGGAAGGAAACCCTGATGGCTCGGTGGGCACTCTTCTGTTGCCGTTCAGGTGAGTAATCCTTGGTCAAGGTCATGAACACAGGTAATCCACCGAAGGGGTCCATAATGACCAGCAGGGTGACAAATGAATGCATGAATGCGCTGAGATCCATCAGGCTTCCCTGCCTTGCCACGCTTTATTGATTGCCTCAACTGCCAGTCTTACCATGACCGTCGGAATGCCTGAACGAATATCGTGTTGACCCAGCTTGCTCAATAGCACCCAGTGTAACTCTGAATGGGCCACCTTCTTATCCAGGTGTGTGATCGCCTCAATTTCTGCTGGATCAAGTTCACCTGGGGGTGTTTTCAATGGAATATGTCTAAGGTTGTCAGCCAAAACCTGCCATTCAGCATCGGGTAGATCTCCGGCCTGGTTGGAGAGCCAGCCGGCACCATACATCCCCAGAATGACAGCTTCCCCATGCCTGATCTTGCCATACCCCAGCTTTGCTTCGATGGCATGACCCAGGGTGTGTCCAAAATTCAGGATACGGCGGAGACCTGCTTCTTTTTCATCAGCCTCAACCACCTCAGCCTTGAGTTCACAACTCTTTGAGATCGCCTGGATGAGTTTATCGTTTGGCTCAGACGCAAGCAGCTCATGCATATTTTCTGTGAGAAAATTAAAATAGTCCAGATCACAGACAGCACCCATCTTAAACATTTCAGCATAACCCGAGATCCTGTCCCGCTCATCAAGGCTGGCAAGGGAATGCACATCCATAAGGACCAGGTCAGGTTGATAAAAACTGCCGATGAGATTCTTCCCACTCTTGTGGTTAACACCCGTTTTACCACCGACGGCTGCATCCACCATGGATAACAGAGTTGTCGGGATATGGACCAGCTTAATACCTCGAAAGAGAATGGCAGCGACAAAGCCCCCCAGGTCCGTGGTCACGCCACCACCCAGGGTGACAATGGTACCCGTCCGTTCCATTCCCTGTGCGATGAGGGCATCCATGACCTGCTCCACGGTTGCCAGGTTCTTGTATGCCTCACCCTCAGGAATAAGAATGGTCCGCGTAACGAAACCTGCAGCTTGCAGTGAATCTCTCAGGAGGGTCCCATATAATTCATTCACCGTATTGTTGGAGATGATGCCAATCGGTCCTGCCGCTTCGATCGCTTTCAAATGCTCAGCGGCATTGCTTATGAGCTCCCCTCCGATCAGACATTCATATTGACCGATTTCGTGCTTGATCTTTATTCGAGTTGTTTCAGACATGCCGTATGCTTAACTCCTTCATGACCTGATCTACAATTGTATCAGGTGATTTTTCACCAACATTTATCTGCAGTGTTGATGCTCTGGCATAGGCTTCCTGTCTAGCTTCAAGAATATTGCCTAATTTCTGTAAGGTATCTTTACACCTACTGAGAAGTGGTCGATCAGTGGCATATTCCAGACGAGCGGCTGCTTCTTCCGGTGACAGTACCAGCCAGATCGTGCTTTGCTCTTTCAGAAACTCAAGATTTTCTGTGCTTGTGACAACGCCGCCACCACAGGCAATGATGGTATTCTGAAGCATTTCCGTTCTCAGCAAAGTAGCTGATTCCATTTGTCTAAAGACCGCTTCGCCGGATTCAGAAAAGATCTGGGCAATGGTTTGATCACTTTCCCTCTCTATTTCCTCATCCAGATCCTGAAAATGCCAGTCTAATTTTTGGGCGAGTAATTTTCCAACGGTGCTTTTTCCAGCCCCCATGAGCCCAATCAGATAAATATTCTTCTTGATCATTGCTAGTTTTCCTAAGACCGGGTCAAAATAGCATTCGGCTTAGCATGATGAATCAGGCTCCCGTTGCCTTTATGTGGGCCTTGACCTGCTCCAGGGAATCCCCTCCAAATTTTTCGAGAACAGCATCGGCCAGCACAAGGGCCAGCATAGCCTCGCCTATGACCGCCGCTGCAGGAACAGCACAGGCATCCGTGCGCTCTTTATGGGCAGAGCCCGCTTCACCACTGGCAATATCAACAGAGCGCAAGGGTTTCGCCAGAGTCGGTATGGGCTTCATGCCAACCTGAACCTGAATAAGCTCTCCATTGGACATACCACCTTCCACACCTCCGGCATGATTGGTTGCCCGCCTTACTTTTCCATGCTCTTTGATGATCTCATCATGAACCTTTGAACCCGGTGTATCAGCCATATCCAGACCATCACCAATGCTAACAGATTTCATAGCGTTTATGGACATCATGGCCGCAGAGATCCGGGTACTGAGCTTCCGATCCCAGTGGGTATAGGAGCCTAAACCGGCGGGTACACCAGATGCTACAACCTCAAATACCCCACCAATTGAATCTCCGGCCTTTCGCAGAGCGTTGATGTGCTCGACCATCTTAGCTTCTGCCTGTTTGTCCAGGCAACGCACCGGTGATTCATCTGCTGCTCTATTTATCGATCTCAAATCACTGGCCGGTGTAGCAGTCGACAGCTCTGGGCCGATCTGCTTCACATGACTTGCTATTTCAATGCCGAGCTCCCTCAGCAAGACCCTGCAGATGGCGCCCAGTCCAACGCGCATGGCCGTCTCTCTTGCAGATGAACGCTCCAACACGTTCCGAATATCCGAGAAACCAAATTTCTGTACGCCGGCAAGGTCTGCGTGGCCCGGTCTGGGTAAGGTGACCGGATCAACAGCGGTCTTGGGCTGTTCATGGGACATTCTGTCTTCTTTCCAGTTCTCCCAATCCTTATTCTGGATCCACAGGGCGATGGGAGATCCCAGGGTTTTACCATGGCGCAGACCACTCAGTATCTCCGCGTGGTCCGTTTCGATCGTCATACGTCCACCACGTCCATGACCCAACTGTCTTCTGGCCAGATCTGTTGCGATCATGGCTTCTGAGAGGCTCACACCTGCAGGAAATCCTTCCAGGATACCTGAAAGACCTTTACCATGGGACTCTCCTGCTGTTAGAAATTTTAACTTACTGAGCATCTTCAAAACCCACTTTTCTTTTTACCCCTCGCAAAGCACGGAAAGACGTAGAAAGTACAATCATAGCTTTGCAGCGTCGCGATCTCTGCGAGAGGCTAAATTATTCAAATTTACGCTTGAAGCCGGTAACCTTATTGTGCACCGTCTCCCGCATTTCGTTCATATTTAGTTTATCCCAATCCTGGGGTCCAAACCAGATATCCACAGATGCCATGGCCTGGTAGAGATACATATCCAGCCCCGAAACCGTCTGACACCCTGCGAATACGGCTTCTGAAAGCAGACGCGTATTCAGGGGGTTAAAAATGGTATCTACGACCACTTCAACTGGTTCCAGAAGATCACCATCCAAGGGTGTTGCATTCTGTTTTCCTTTCATCCCGATGGGGGTACAGTTGACCAGACAGTAGGCATGCTCAATAGGTTCCACTGCACTGGCATCCCAGGCATTCCCTCTGATGTCCATTTCTTCACAGGCATCCTGCAAGTCATGGATCAGTGACTTGGTTTTCTCGGGAGAGCGACCAATAACTGTTGTCTCGTCGGCACCTGCACGGGCCAAGCCAAACGTAATGGCACGAGCGGCCCCACCACTTCCCAGGACAACAACCCGTTTACCCGAAACATCAACGTCAGCCGCTTCCAGTGATTTAACAAAACCATACCAGTCGGTATTGTAGCCAGTCAACGTTCCATCGTCCTGACGTCGCACGCAGTTCACTGCCCCGATGGGTGCGGTGCGGTCATTGATCTCATCCAGGTAGGGAATAATGGCTGATTTGTGCGGGATGGTCACATTGAACCCTGATAATTTCTTTGCTGTAGGCGTGCCCAGCCATCTTTCCAGGTCACCTGCTACTACTTTTCTTTTTTTGTACTCGGCCTCCAGGCTGAGTTGCTCATAGAGCCAGGTATGCATGAAATCACTCACGCTCTGTCTTAAAGGATCACCGATAACTGCTAAATTCAATGCTTACTCCTCATTCCTTTCAAGGTCATCTGCCACTCTGTAGATCTTACGCAGAAAGTCCTCTCAATTCATCCAGAAATCCTGGATGAGAGATATCCATACAGCGCGCATCATCAAGCACGGCTGGTTTCGATGCGATCAAACCCCCAACTGACATGGTCATGGCAATACGGTGATCAGCAAAGGTGGTCACCTTTCCACCCTCAAGCTGCGTGGGCCCCTCAATGCTGAAGCCATCTTCTCTTTCGAATATAGTGGCTCCCCAATTCGCCATATTCTCTACGATAGCCTTGATGCGGTCCGATTCCTTGACCCTCAATTCCTCAGCTCCCCTGACCTCTGTTTCCCCCTCTGCCTGAGTGGCCAGTAATGCCAGCAGTGGCAGTTCATCGATCATGTTGGCAATATACTCAAGCGGTACGACGATCCCTTTTAAGGCAGACGATCGAATTCTAAGATCAGCAACCGCTTCACCATTAACGTCTAGCTGATTCGCAACGGTAATATCGGCCCCCATTTTCTCAAGGACAGTCAAAAAGGCAGTCCGGGAGGGATTCACCCCCACTTTTCGCAAGATGATATCAGAGTCTGGGACGATAAGGCCTGCTGTAATGAAAAAGGCAGCCGCAGAAAAATCTCCAGGAATTTCCATGTCACTTGAGTGAAGTGGTCGTGTCAAGGGTTTGATGGTGACATGCCGGCCATTCACAGTAATATCGGCACCCATAGCTTTCAGCATCTGCTCAGTATGGTCTCGGCTATATGCTGGAGAGTGGACGGCTGTCTCACCCTTGGCATGCAGTCCTGCCAAAAGGATGGCAGATTTAACCTGCGCACTGGCAAAAGGAAGCGTGTAATCCAGCGCCCAGAGATCTCTACCACTAAGCATGACGGGTAAGAGACGGCCGTCCCGGGCCGAGACATTGGCGCCCATCTGCTGTAGCGGTCTGAATACACGGTCCATGGGTCTATTGCTCAGGGATTGATCCCCCTCAAAACGAACGTGAATGGGATGAGCCGCCAGGAGCCCCATCATCAGGCGGGTGGTTGTGCCTGAATTTCCACAATCCAGAGCATGCTCTGGTTGACTGAAAGGTCTTAATCCACCTCCCTGAACATAAAGGGCTTTATGTTTCTGTTCGATCTGAATACCACAGGTGACCAGGACATCTCTGGTCGTCTGGACATCGGCACCTGGATTCAGATTACTGATACGACTCTGACCATCCCCCAATGCATTTAGCATGAGCGCTCGATGACTGATAGATTTGTCACCCGGTAATTTTATTTCGCCTTTTAGCGCCATTCGTTTCCTTTTGCTCTAGTCCAATTCTCTACCGACTGCCTGAGCCACAATACGAATCCGATCGACCAGGTCCTTAAAGTCCTCAGGAACCAGTTGCTGGGGACCATCGCTCAGAGCTTGCTCAGGGTTTGGGTGTACTTCTACCATGACACCATGTGCGCCAGCGGCCACACCCGCCAATGCCAGGGGAAGAACTTTATGACGTTTCCCGGCTGCATGGCTGGGATCAACGATCACCGGTAAGTGGGACAAGCGGTTAAATGCAGGGATAGCACTCACATCCAATGTGTTCCGTGTATGGTCAACAAATGTTCGAATTCCACGCTCGCACAGCACGACCTGATCATTCCCTTCATTCAGGATATATTCAGCAGCCAGCAGCGTTTCGTTAATGGTGGCTGACATCCCGCGCTTCAAGAGAATTGGTTTCATCGTTCGGGCCGCTTCCTTTAACAGCGTGTAGTTCTGCATGTTGCGTGTCCCGATCTGCAGCATGTCCGTGTATTCCACGCAGACATCCATGACCTCTGTATCGGTGACCTCAACCACCGTGGGCAATCCGACTTCCTTACCCACTTGGTTGATGATCTTCAAGCCTTCTTCACCGAGGCCCTGGAACGAATAGGGCGAGGTTCTGGGTTTGAATGCACCGCCCCGTAACAAATTACCACCAGCAGCTTTCACCACTTCACCCACGGTTTTGGTCTGTTCATAAGACTCGATGGAACAGGGGCCAGCAATGACTGATACCCGATCACCGCCAATACTGGCTGACCCTACCTTTACGATCGTGTCAGCTTGCTTCCACTCGCGGGAGGCCAGTTTGTAGGGCGAACTCACCTCCATGACATCAGCGACCTCGGGGAGTGACTGGAGATGCTGTTTGCCGCGCAGGGGCTTATTGCCAAGTACACCGATAACGGTGCGGGTAGCACCTTCGATCAGGTGGTGTTCATAGCTTAATTTCTCTATCTCCTGCTGTACTCTATCGATCGCCTCCGATGAGGCGTTAACTTTCATTATGACGATCATGCGTATGGTTCTTTCTTATTTACCTTATAAGGTTTTATGTCGTATCAGGTTTTGCAACCTAAAATGGTGTTCCTGTTCGTTCTACGACCAGAAATAATGTCTTGTTTTTTTCCTTCAGGTCCTGGATCCCCAACTCCATCACCTGTAGGTGATAGATCTCAGCAGATCGAGCCGGAGCGATCACAGCAGTTGTATCGGAATACTCATCAGCAGCCAGTTTCCTGGCGGATTCAGCTGTATCCTTTGATTCGATGTGGGGTATATGCTTGAAATTATCCTGCAAATACCTTGAACACTGTTTCAATGCCTGGGGATGGGATCTCACCTCTGTTATTTCTTCGACCGTCAAGCCTGGTTTGGTAAGCAGACACTGGTTGACCTGAATGTGAAACATGGACCGGACACTGCATCTGGCTCGAGCCAGCGCATGAATACTTTCATGGACCACGCCTCCTCGTGCATTTTCCATGGCCAGGATCCCGCGATCGATCTTGAAAGTGGCCAAGGCATCCATTACCCCGCGACTGCTCAGACAGGGCATGGTCTCCACACCATCCAAACCCACTTCTTTCATATATGACAGCGCTGCTTCTTCAGAAAAGCTTCCGGGAATACCCTGATAGCCAATGTGCTCCGGTGTGTCCTCCGGTCGAAAGACCTTGGTTTTTATTTTGTGTACGGAGCGGGAAAAATCGGTGAGCATCTCAGCTGTGTAGGGGTTGTAAAACTGGAGATCGTGGAAAAGCTCCTCAGTATCCTGACAGGTCTGTTCAACCACATGGTGTACCTGTCGAAAACCGTGGGTGTCAACTTCCGTTGCCTGCAGATTCATCCCATTCATCACACGTCCAACAAAATGGGTGATCCCCTGGGATCTGGCGGCCTGTCGATCATGCTCTTCTGCGGTCATTTCCAGGATACGACAGCCCCAGGATTCGAATATCTCGCGCCAAAACGCATCGTCTGTTTGTTCAACCCTGGTTGGACAGACCACCATACGCAGGTCCCTGTCCTTTTTATAGGAATCAGGTCCAAACATGGGGTGCGTATTCATGATCCCAACCGTTTCCGGAAGAATGTCCAACATCCAGTCCCGAATTCTTGTCTTAACCGAGCCTACATCTATGATCAATTGACCCGGCTTGCACCTAGATGAAATTGTTTCCAGCAGGGCCTTTATGTGGCTGATAGGAACAGCTAGGAATAAGGTATCTTGCTCCATTACAGTTGGTAGATCTCCCCATGCATAGCCTTTCGATCTGACCGTACTTGACAGGTCCAGCTGATCGTAGATCACAAGGTCAAAATCAGATGAAAGCAATTCAGCTAAAAGAGAGCCAAACCTTCCATACCCAATGAGTCCAACTTGTTTTTTAATCTTATTCTCAGTATTCCCCATTTTATTACATCCTTCTATGTATCATTACCTGTCAATACTTGAAATGCTTCGGCGTGGTTGCCTCACGTTCCCCTTTTGGGCAAAAAAAACCCCCGTCATGTGACGAGGGTGAATAAGTTTAAACGTACTTATCTAAACACAGTCACCCTGATCGCATAAAAAAATAATATGTATTTCGCCAATTCATTGTGTTTTGAATATAGGTCTCTCCTTCCAGTATCCAACGATTTTGAGTTATGGCAATCAGGAATTTGCGCTGCCAGTTGCCGTTTGGATCGAAACAGCTATATTTGACCGAGAAGGCACCTATCATGTCCCATTATTCAAATACCAGACCCCCAGCCGTTGCAGGAATGTTCTATCCAGGCACAGCCGCTGAGATCAGACAACGGATCGACTCATTTTTAGCAGACATACCTGCAGTTCAAGGACAAGCCCCGAAAGCTATTATCGTCCCCCATGCCGGTTATATCTACTCGGGAATTGTGGCCGCTACAGCCTATGACACCTTACAGGCAGTAGCTGCGCAGATAAAAACTGTTATACTATTAGGGCCGTCCCATCGCATCCCGCTCCAAGGATTAGCACTTCCCACTGTAGAAATATTTCAAACCCCTCTCGGTGATATTGATCTGGATACAAAAACCATATATAAACTTGTAAAAGATTTCAAGCAGGTACAACTCTCAGACAGAGCCCATGAGGAAGAGCATGCTCTGGAGGTCCAACTTCCATTTCTTCAGACCGTCCTGGAGAATTTTGAATTGATACCAATAGTCGTTGGTGACGCTAGCGAAACGGAGGTTTCTGAAGTGCTCGAATCGTGCTGGGGTGGAGAAGAAACCCTTGTGGTCATTTCCTCTGATCTCAGTCACTTTTACTCCTATGAAAAAGCAAAGCGATTGGATGAGGAAACAGCTGAATTGATAGAAGCCTTTAGAGGGGAAGCGCTTCCAGAACATTCAGCCTGTGGTCGAATTCCCATACGGGGCATGCTCCATCTAGCCCAGAAGCGTGGGATGAGCATCAAGCGATTTGATCTGAGGAACTCAGGTGATACCGCCGGGAGTCACGATCAGGTCGTTGGTTATGGCGCCTGGGGCCTTATTGAACCATGAGCGACCCACTCTATAGTTTAGTCGAGCAGAAAACCCTGTTGCAAGTCGCCAGGGAATCCATCCAACATGGTTTGCGCCATGGTCGATCTTTAGCTGTTGATCCTGACAATTATGCACCTGCTCTGGCCCGACCGGGTGCAGCATTTGTTACCCTTGAGAAAATGGGTAATCTCCGTGGTTGCATCGGGTCCATATTGGCGCATCGCCCCCTGGTAGAGGATGTAGCGGAGAATGCCTGGAGTGCAGCCTTCAAGGATCCACGCTTTGACCCTCTAGATCAACCTGAATTTGACCAGCTGCACATTGAAATATCCGTTCTGACCAAACCTGAAGAGATGCAGGTTGAATCGGACGCGGATCTGAAACAGCAACTGGTGCCAGGGAAAGACGGACTTATCATCCAGGACGGGCATCATCGGGCACTCTTTCTTCCGGCCGTCTGGGATAAACTCCCTGAGGTAGACGACTTTGTCTCTCACCTGAAACAAAAAGCAGGTCTTACCAGGGAACATTGGTCTGCCAGCCTCAGGTGTGAACGATTCTACAGTTTTGAATTCTCAGAAATTGACGTTGATCTTTGATCATGTCCCAGCATCCTCAATTTGCAAAGCAAGCCCAGGACGGTCGGCTCACCTGTACTCTCTGTCCTCGCGATTGTACACTGGCAGATGGACAGCGAGGTCTTTGCTTTGTCAGGAAACGCCAGGGAGATCAGATCGTGCTTACAAGCTACGGTCGCTCCAGCGGCTTTGCCATTGACCCCATCGAAAAGAAACCCTTGAATCATTTTCTGCCCGGGACGCCTGTCCTCTCGTTTGGAACGGCTGGCTGCAACCTGAGCTGCAAATTTTGTCAAAACTGGGACATGAGCAAATCAAGACAAATGGATACTTTGCAATCGCCGGCAAGTCCTGAGCAAATTGCAGAGGCCGCGCTAAGGCATGACTGCAGAAGTGTCGCTTTCACCTATAATGATCCTGTCATATTCTATGAGTATGCGGTGGACACTGCCATAGCCTGTCACGACCGGAATGTTAAAACCGTAGCTGTCACAGCCGGATATATAACTGAACAGGCGCGCGAAGGGTTTTTCAGACATATCGACGCTACCAATGTGGATCTGAAAGGCTTCTCAGAATCATTTTACCAGACCTTGTGTGGTGGACACCTGGAGCCGGTCCTGGAGACACTGGAATACCTCATTCATGAGACCAATACCTGGGTAGAGATCACCAATTTACTCATTCCTGGAGAGAATGACAGCGAGCAGGAGCTAAATGCTATGACTTCCTGGATAGTCGAACATCTCGGCCCATCGGTGCCGCTGCATTTTTCAGCATTTCATCCGGATTTCCGAATGACCAAGCATCCACCGACGTCCCATATTTCTCTGCTTCGGGCAAAATCGATCGCGAAGACAAACGGTCTTGAATTTGTATACCTGGGCAATATCAGAGATATTGAGAATGCATCCACAGTATGCCCACAGTGCCAGCAGATGTTGATCACGCGGGCAGGCTATGGTATCCAGTCCTGGAATCTTAGCGATACCGGAGAATGTCCATCCTGTGGTATGATTATACCGGGTGTGTTTGAGGATAAACCAGGTGGTTGGGGTAATCGTTATGAACGGATCAGAAGAATGGATCCCCTCGGGTAAACCCGGGGTGTTCTGTTCGCCCCCCCGCATCCTGCGGGGCTCGAGAAGGCGGATAAAAAGGACTCGAAACGAGCCCTTAAAATGTCAACTGTGTGCTAAGCCCTAGTTCAGAGTACTGACGTCGGTATCCGTATCCTCAATGCTGTGGGCAAAATCAGCATCTCTTTCAGCTGTATACAGGATGCCTTGACGACTACCGAACTGCCGTGCTTCATGGTAGTCTAGCATAAAGACATCGCCGCGACCTCTCCAGCGCTTATTCATGGTATCCTCAACTTGCATGGGAACAACCATCCACACTTTATCACCGTACTGCACATCACCGCCATATCCGTAGCGAGTGATCAATTCTCGACTCAAGGCCAGGACACCAGGGAATATCTCCTTGTTACTGGCTGTGATATTTGGGGTGTCATCAGTCTGATTGACCATGGCATTATATGCTGTAAATACCAGGGGATGACCTTCTGTGAACAGATCCAAAGCAGCTGCCATTTCTTCGATGTAGGTTGCCATTGAATCTTTCACCTGCGCCTCATTTTCAATAATGGAGGCCATTTCACTCTGGTGCTGTCTGTCCTGAACAATATGGAAACTGAAGGATCCCAATATCACCAAGGTAAACGCGAGGAGTTGATTGTATTTAATATAAGTTTTCTCTGTTTTCATTTTTCGTATAATATTATGTAAGTTGGATTTTTCCATGGGGTTAATGTATTTTCGGCCGCTATTATAGTCGGCACCCCATCGGTCAACAAGCTTAAAATGAACATTTTTTTACACCTTTTTGAGGGTGATATTTGTCACAAAAGAGGGAGAGTCATGCGCGCATATGTGATCAACCGATCGGGAGGACCTGAGGTACTGACCATCGACCAGGTCGATGAACCAGACGTACGGTCGGGTACCGTCCGTGTAAAGGTGCAAAGTATTGGTTTGAATTACGCAGAAATTCAGAGTCGAAAGGGTCTCTACGGTTGGGCGCCCAAACGACCGTATATCCTGGGAATGGAAGCCTTCGGATATGTTGATGCTGTCGCAGATGATGTGACTAGCCTGGTTAAGGACCAGGCGGTGATCGTCGCAAACCAATACGGTTGTTATGCGGCGAAGGTGGTTGTCCCAGCAGCGCAAGCCTTACCAGTGATCGACTATTTCACCCCGGCGGAAAATGCTGCATTTGCTGTTCAATACATGACGGCATGGGTGGCTCTCATGAAAATTTGTCGAATTCAGACGGGAGAGTCTGTGCTTGTCCAGGCGGCAGCAGGTGGCGTAGGAACAGCAGCAGTCCAGATAGCTGTTGGTCAGGGCTGTCGGGTCTTTGGTACAGCCGGGAGTGATGATAAATTGGAGCTTATCCGATCCCTGGGGGCTGAATTGGCTATCAATTATCGCAGCGCCGACTTTGCTCAGCTCATCCGCTCCCATCAGAAAGGAGCTGGTGTGGATGCAATTCTAGAAGTGGTAGGCGGTGAGGTGTTCAGAAAGAGTCTGGACCTCCTAGATCCCTATGGCCGGCTCGCCGTTGTCGGATTTGCCAGTCTGAACCTGAAAAAACTCAACCCCTGGTCCTGGTGGAAAACCTGGCGGGCGATCCCGCGAGTCAGTATCAGTTCAATGGCTACTGCTTCTCAGATAGTGGGAGCCAGTCATCTGGGTTATCTCTTGAGAGATGAAGCACGGATGACCGATATCTGGAACAAATTGAAAGCATTTACAATGGAACATGATATTCGTCCTGTTGTCGGTCATGAATTCGCGTTCGAAGACATGCCAGAAGCACATGCCCTCATGGAATCCAGACAAAGCACGGGGAAAATCGTCGTTCATGTATGAATCATAATTACACCCCCTATATTGGCAGATGAAATTCACTGAAATAATCTTCGGTATTGAAGACGGCATCACGCGAGCCTGTATTGGTATCCTGGGCGGTGGCGGAAAAACAGCGCTTATGTACAAACTCGGAGAAGAACTTGCCGGGCTGAGTAATAAAGTCATTCTTACGAGTCTCACCAAGGCCGGCGTATCTCCTCAACATGAGGTTCATTACTTTAAAGATGTCATCGATAGGATCAGCGAAGAAGATAAATTCAGACCTAACCCCCTATATATAATGGGTGAGGAAGATGCTGGTCAGAAACTGATCGGTGTAGACGCTGAGCAACTGAAACAGCTGAATCGTATCTCAGATTTCACCATTTTTGAATGTGATGGTGCCAGGAAGCGCCCGATAAAGGCGCACCAACCGCATGACCCAAAACTGCCGGACTATACAACACATGGGGTGATCGTCGTTGGTGCAGATTCCGTTGGTGCTAGGATTGACGGCAAATTGGTCCACCGGCCAGAGTTATTCCGTGAATTGTGGGATGTAAATGCTAATTATGAGCTCGAGCCAGCCTTTATTGCCAAAGTGCTTACCAGTCAGTATGGATATATGGACAAGGTACCAAAAGGTGTTAGATTATCCTACCTGGTGAACAAAGCTGACATCTATCCAGAGCAAGCGGATCAGCTGGCAATAGCCCTCGTTCGGCATACAGATGCACCTGTCTTTCAAGGAAGTATCGAAAAAAAGAAACTCCGACTGAACCAGCGCTATTCCTAAGCGCAGCACCTCCGTGGATATAATTAAAAAAGACCGCATGTTCATCTTTCTGGCTGTGATGTCAATCGCATCCACTGTGGGATTGCAGGTGTGGCGCACATTATTCAATAATTACGCCGTGGACGTTGTCGGACTGGGCGGAAATCACATTGGTATTATCCAGTCGGTTCGAGAGATACCAGGCTTTCTTGCCCTCCTTGTGGTCTATGTGATCCTCATGATCAAAGAGCATCGACTGTCTGCCCTTTCCATTGGGGTACTGGGGCTGGGAGTGGCCCTCACCGGCGTATTCCCCTCCTATGTTGGCCTCATCTTTACTACACTGCTCATGAGCTTCGGCTTCCACTATTTCGAGACCACCAACCAATCGCTTACCCTGCAGTACTTTGACAAGACCACCTCCCCCTGGGTGTTCGGGAAGATGCGCAGCTATGCCTCAGCCTCGGCCATTCTTATTGGTCTGGTTATATATTTTCTGAGTTCATATTTGAGCTATCAGCTCATGTTCCTGATTTTGGGCTCCATTATTGTTGGTGCCGCCGTATGGGGTGTGTTCCAGAATCCAACCCGGGATGATCTGGTGCCTCAGCACAAAAAGATGATCCTGCGTAAGCGGTACGGACTTTATTATTTCCTGACCTTCATGGCTGGTGCCAGGCGGCAGATCTTCGTGGCATTTGCCGTCTTCCTCCTGGTTGAGAAGTTTCAATTCACCTTGAAGGAGATCACCCTCCTCTTCATGCTGAATAATGCCATCAATTACTTTCTCAGTCCGCTTATTGGCCGGGCTATCATCCGCTTCGGTGAACGAAAGGTCCTGACTGTGGAATATGGAAGTCTCATCCTTGTCTTTATTGCATATGCCACCGTAGATTCAAAGCTGATCATTGCCTTCCTCTATGTCCTGGATCATATTTTCTTCAACTTCTCCATGGCTATCAGAACCTTTTTTCAGAAGATCGGCAAGCCTGAACATATAGCACCCAGCATGGCAGCTGGATTCACCATCAATCATATAGCCGCAGTGGTCATTCCTGCCATGGGTGGTTTGGCCTGGATAATCGACTATCGCATTCCGTTCTTCGCTGGGGCGATCATGAGCCTGATGTCCCTCATTGCTGTCCAATTCATCTCTTTCAATATCAGACGTGCAGAACAGGCATTGCCCTAGTTCCATTTCATTTTACTTTAGCAGAAAATGAGGATATTATGGATATCAAGATCGAATATTGTGTAACTTGAAACTACTTACCGAGAGCAACCAGTTTGGTTGTAAGTATTTTGAGTAAATATGGGAATGAGGTTGATTCCTTGACCCTTATCCCTTCAGGTGGTGGCGTATACAAGGTTTGGAAGAATGATGACCTGCTCTTTTCCAAGAAAGAGGTCGGCCGCTTTCCCCACAGTGATGACGAGGTCATCGACAAGTTCTGATCCCAAGACTACACGTTGGAGAATATAAATATGGACAATTTTGTCAATAGTAATACAACGACAGTTGATCTCATCTTCCCTAGTGAGGGCTTGAAACAAAATGCGGTGCTCATCGCATTCGGAGCCCTTATCGTTGCACTCTGTGCCCAGATCGAGATTCCGCTGCACCCGGTACCAATTACCGGACAGACGTTTGGCGTTCTGTTTATAGCAGCTCTGCTGGGCGCCAAGCGTGGCGCTACAAGCATTATGGCCTACCTGACCGCCGGTACTGCCGGTTTACCTGTCTTTGCAGGTGGATCAGCAGGAATCCAGGTTTTTGCTGGACCGACTGCTGGTTATCTCATTGGGTTTGTCTTTGCCGCCTATCTGGTTGGCTGGCTGAGTGAATTGAACTGGGATCACACCTTCTTACTCGCCGTTGCCTCCATGACCCTGGGAACGCTGGTGATCTTTGGCTTTGGAGCCATTGGTCTGGTCAGATTTACTGGACCCGAGCAGGTCTTTCAGCTAGGTGTTCTGCCTTTCCTGCCTGGAGCCATTATAAAAATTGGACTGGCAGCCACACTACTACCCCAGGGGCGACGACTTTTCTCCTAGAATCATCTAATAAGTCATACCTGTTTCTAATACGCTAGATCACAGACAAGTTCAAACTCTGGTTTTAAACTTTGCGCAGCCTCTATGGCTGACTTAGTTTGGACGTTAGATTTACAAACTAAAATCACAGCAATAAACTGTTGTGCTTGGAGAAAACATGAAGCCAAACATGAAAAGATTTTTTGCCTTTACCGTCCTGTTAGTCACAGTGTTGAGTGCTGAACAACTGGCAGTGAAGGGGGACGCAGTTCCATTGACAGATAGTGGTGTGTACTACCTGGCGCCCCAATGGTCTCCAGATGGATCAAAACTAGCCTTTAGTGGTGTTAAATACACGGGTATCTACATTCTGGACTTTCCAGGTGGAGATGTAACGACACTCACCCGAGAAAGTGGTGCTGGGTACGGTTTTTCATGGTCACCTGACGGCGAAGCCATTGCTGCACGGGTGTCCAGCTATGAGAAGTATTTTAAGAAGTCCCAGATCATGGTATACAAGCTGGACGGCACCAAACAGGCCTTGACAGACAAACTGGGGCAGTTAACCGGAGTCCCCGCATGGACCTCCAGCGGCAAGCAAGTTTACATGAAAGCCGGAACCGAATTCAAAGCTTTCCCCCTTGATGGTGAATTGAAGGCACCTGGTGAGAATATTGTCTATCTGAACAATTTGGGTATTTATTCACGCAACAGTGACACCGGTGAAGAAAAACTCATTTCTCCCAGCGACATGCGCGTGCTGCACCTGGCCATTTCACCCAACAGGGATGCATTTGTCTATTCAACAGTCAGTGAAAAATTATGGCTGGCCAATATGGATGGCTCCAATGTTCGGGAGCTCGGCCCTGGAACTGCACCCAGTTGGTCGCCGGATGGAAAATGGATCGTCGGCATGACAACTCAGGATGATGGTCATGTTTTCACTGGTGCTGAACTGGTAGCCTATCGCAGTGCAGATGGTGCTTTTAAACAACTCACGAATACACCTGATGTTTTTGAAATGCGTCCTTCCTGGTCACCTGACGGAAAACATATCGCTTTTGGGAACGAAGCCGATGGCCGGATATGGTTCATAGAAGTAGAGGAGAAATAGACCATGAGAACCATGATTCTCTCCCTGCTTATTATCGGAAGTACCTTATCAGCTCAAGACGTAACCGGCCTATCGGACTGGAGTCTGTTCGTGGACCCGGGTCATAGCATCAAGCAGAATATGGGTGTGAATGGATACTCCGAAGCTGAGTCAAATCTGAAGATGGCCCTGCATGTAAAGGATCTTTTTCAGACACATACAGATATTGGTAATCTCTGGACATCAAGAACCAACAATACTGAAGAAGTTGGGCTATACACTCGGTCAGTTATGGCGAACAATTTAAATGCGGACTGGTTTCATTCGATCCACAGTAATGCCGCCGGCGCCAGTGCCAACAATGTCCTCCTCCTCTATGGTGAACTCCATCCCGGTGTGGAGAAAACCCCTAATGGTGGGAAGGCTATCAGCCAGATCATGGCACCCCTTATGGCCGGTGTGATGCGCATTCCCGAGTTCAGAGGTCCCGGACAGGGAGACCAGGGCGACTGTGTCTTCTATGGCATTCAGAATGGCCCTTATCTGTCAGTAAACCGAAATACCACCATGCCCAGTCAGCTCAGCGAATCAGGGTTCCATACCAATCCGGGCCAGAACAATCTCCAGATGAACTATGAGTATGCCCGCCTGGTGGCTCACAGCATTTTCTGGACATTCCTGGATCATTTTGAGTTTACCAGACCCTATCCTGGCATTTTGGCAGGTGTTGTCAGCGACTCAGAGTCAGGGCTGGCGATCAACGGAGCGACGATTCAGGTAAATGGTGAAAGCTACACGACTGACACTTATGCTTCGCTTTTTAATAAGTACAGCTCAGACCCTGAAAAACTACGCAATGGATTTTATTACTTTGAAGGGCTGCCTGACCAGGCACATGAGGTTGTTGTTTCAGCTCCTGGATATTACAGTGACACCTTGCAGGTCAGTGACATGAACGATGCTTTCATAACCTTCCTTAATGTGGAATTAACTTCAGATAAACCACCCTATGTGGAAGTCTCATACCCGGCCAATGGCGCCTATGCCTTCCCATCCTGGAATCCGCTAAAATTCCGTTTTAATCGGCCAATGAACACGACAACGGTAGAGAATGCATTCAGCCTCGATTCTGTACACACAGGAACATTTGAGTGGAATACAGCCCAGACGATCATGACCTTCATCTCAGACGACACGTTAGGCTTTGAGCGTCTTTACACTGTCACTATCGCTGGGACGGCAACCGATTCTTATGATCATCCCATTGATGGCAACGGTGATGGTACCGGCGGGGACGATTGGTTCATCCAGTTTACCACTGGACAGGCAGATATGGATCCGCCCGAGATCGTATTGACCTACCCTGAGAACTACCAGCAAGAGATTGGACAGAAGCCCGTCCTGACGGTGCTCTATAATGAACATCTATTGCCTGAGAGTTTCAGTACTGAAAAGTTTGTGGTCGCTAGACTAGCTAATGGCCAGGAAGTTTCAGCTGTGGCTGAAATGGAGTATGTGGGCCAACAAACGGTAGTGAGCGTCTTTCCCCTGGAAGAGCTGATCGCTGATGAATCCTACCAATTGCGTCTTTATCCTGGCCTCAAAGATCTGCATGATCATGAGATCACTTATACGCGCTACATTAACTTTAAAACTGCGCTTATCCGGCATAGTACCACAAGCATCGATGATTTTAATGGTAGCTTCACCTCCTATTGGTGGCAAGCCCTGGGAAGTGGTAGCACCAGCGGCATTATCGGCGATGGGACCCACATGTCCGTCGATACTGCGCACAGCATTCTCAACGTGGCCTCCACTACCTCCATGCAGATCGATTACCAGTGGGATCCAGATGTTTCGGCCTGGTTGATCAGACATCATCTGGATGGTGGTCCTGCCACCCAGGTCAAGTTTGATGAGAGTTACAAGCTGGAAGCTTTCGTTTACGGCGATGCCAGCGGAAACACCTTTCGCTTTGCTGTCCGCGAGTCAGATGGCAGTATTGAGGTCAGTCCATGGTATACTGTAGACTGGTTAGGCTGGCGATTGGTCTCCTGGGATATGGCCAATGATGGCACAGGGTCCTGGATCGGTGATGGGACGTTCGCTACTCCCATGTACGTTGAAAGTTTGCAGTTTTCCCATGAAACAGACGCTGGGTTAAGCGGTACCCTCTATATTGATGATCTCCGCCTGGCGACCATCAATACTACGTCAACTGATTTTGATCAGGAGCAACTGCCATCACGTTTTGCCATTCTGCCCAATTATCCCAACCCCTTTAATCCCGTAACGACGATTCCTTTCCAGCTACCTGAAGCAGCTGATGTACGCCTCAGCGTATACAATATGAAAGGTGCATTAGTAGAGACGGTCTTTCAGGGTAAACTGGATGCCGGTCAACATGTGACCCGCTGGGATGCTTCATCTCAATCAACCGGTATTTATCTTCTGGTCATGGAAACTGGTCAGAACACGACCAGCCGAAAGATCACCGTCCTCAAGTAAAGCACGCTTTAGGAAATGATCACAACAGTGCGTCCTTTAAGGTTTTTATTTCTCCTTCTCCTTATCCACCCTCTATTAGGGGCGGATAAGGGGAGGGATATTTCCTCTGCTCCGACACAGTGGTCGGATCAGGTGGAGTTGGACCTGGTTAATCGCATCTCTAGTAATGATGATGCCCGTAATGTTTACACAAGGGTAGTGAAACGCCTGCGTAGAAGTGGTGTCCCGGTCAGCTATGCCTGGGAGGTTTTTTCAGATCCAGAGATCAGGGTTGATGAAACCATTGTCAAACGTTTTTCCAAGCCAGCTGAGCGACTGGATTACTCGGATTATCGCCGGATCTTCGTTAATAATGACAGAATCAATGAAGGCATTCTATTCTATTATCGACATCAGGAGCTGTTGAACGAGGTTGCAGACAGATATGGTGTCGACCCCTTTCTCATTCTCAGTTTTGTTGGTGTAGAAACCCGCTATGGTCGACATTCATCCAGTTATCCAGTCTTTAATTCACTTCACACCATCATCCACACCATGCCCCGTAGAGCCAAGTGGGTAGAAGATGAGATGGTCGCCTGGTTCATGATCTGCCGTGTGGACGGTTTGAATCCGCTGGGTGTCATGGGTTCTTACGCCGGCGCCTTTGGATATGGACAGTTCATGCCGACCAGCTTCAAACACTATGCAGTGGATGTGGACGGGGATGGCGTGCGAGAACCTTATGAGTGGGCAGACGTTTTCGGCAGTATTGCCAATTACCTTCTGAAGAGAGGCCGCTATAATACGGCGAGTATGGATTTTACTGAAAATTCAAGGAATTGGCGGGCTGTTTACAAGTACAACCCCTCAAAGAATTACGTGAAAGCCGTTCTCGAATTGCGGTCTGAACTTCGTCAGGCGATCAACTAGATCTGACCCAGCTCAGGGTTTTTTCAAAGCCGGTATCATACCGGTGATCACATAAAGCAAACTCAATAGAACCAGTATGAATTTGGGGATAGCCATCCATTTGGCAAGTATTGGCAAACCCCCGCTCTCTGATCCCAGCAATAGATTGATCAGGGCAACATTTTCAACGATATCCAGAGCTGCAGCGAATAACACACCGAAGGCCAGCCAGATGCCGAGCCGTTTTAGGGCCAGACGATTCATGCGCTCAGAGACGAGAAAACAGGCAAGGGCAATAGTACTTCCATAAAGAAACAGAAAAAGAAAATCCAAGCCCATATTGAGGCTGGCCCAGGTTTTGGCTTCACCCTGCCAGGACTGGATGATGGCCTGACTCGCCGCTAGTGAGCCGGCAAATTCGAAGCTTACAATTCCAGCTTGAGCAATATCATTCCTTAGTGGGGCATTGGTGACCTGCATGACCACCAGCATAACAAGGGTTAATCCCAATAGAGACCAAAAAATGGTCCCCCAGCGCTTCTGTTCTGCCGTGTCAATCACTCGATTGGTCTGAATTGTATATGTGGAGGTCTCTCTGTGGATATGGGATCGTGATACCAGCAGCTTCCAACTCCAACTTGATCTTTTCAATCAGAGCAAATTTCACATCCCAGTATTCCGCTGTCTTTACCCAGGGTCTCACCCAGAAATTCACACTACTGTCAGCCAGTTCAGAAACAGCGATCACAGGTTTCGGTTCCGGCAGGATACGGCTTTCTTCACTGAGAACGCTTTCAAAAACCTCTTTGGCAACCTTGATATCATCATCATAGCTGATCCCGAATACCATGTCCAGCCGTCGTGTTGGGTTGGCGGTAATATTGATGATAACATCGTTTGTTATTATTCCGTTTGGAATGATCATGATCTGGTTATCGAAGGTGAGCAGCGTAGTATTGAACACACTGATTCGTTCCACCTTGCCAGTGACTCCGCCAGCCGTTACTGCATCACCGATACCAAAAGGTCGGAACATGACAAGCATGACACCACTGGCAAAATTCCCCAATGAGTCCTTCAAAGCCAGACCAACGGCTAGTCCAGCGGCACCAAATATTGCTAAAAGGAACTCGTATTTATGCCCAGTTGATCTGCCGCAGCCATGAGGACGACGATAAGCAGGGTGTAATAGCTGATATTTTCCAGGAATCTGATCAGCATCTCATCCACTTCTTGTCGCTGAAGCAGCCGCTTAAGAAGTCCGGTGACCTTTTTGGCAAGCCATTTCCCAATGACGAAAACAAGGATGGCGCCGACAATATTCCAAGCGTAAGCTCCGATATATTCTATGACCTGATGATATATCTGATTGATATCCATAATACATGTTCTCCTATAATACTG
The DNA here is from genome assembly GCA_021734255.1 of Fidelibacterota bacterium. Classification (GTDB taxonomy): domain Bacteria; phylum Fidelibacterota; class UBA8477; order UBA8477; family JABMPR01; genus JABMPR01. Next base: position 143,723 of record JAIPJM010000003.1, read on the forward strand.
CTATTCCGGTGCCGGGCTTGAATTACCCAGGTCTACAACAACACGCCACTCACCACTTGGTTGCCGTTCCCAAATATTTATATATTTACCATAGCGTTTCTGTTCTATCCCGTCATCATCGGTTAAGCTCATCATCCAATTACCCCAGGTCCAACCCATATCCCTGGACTCGGACACTTCCGCCCGCTGCGGTTCCCATGATAGGATATAGGAATCACTATTCGTTTTCATGTCGGCATAGATGGCATCGCGACCCATGATGGGATGTTGCCCCTGAGGCATCCCCATGGCATCCTCTGCGAGAAAATGTCTGAACGCTTCTGCTGACCCAGACTCAATAGACAGAGCGGCAAATTGTTTGTCAGTCTCCAGGAGGCGTTCTTTTTCTGTCATCGTTTTATCCTTAGTACTGCATGTGATTAAGAAAAAACTAAAAATAAACAGAATTCCCTTGAATGTGATCGATGATTTCATGACTTGATCAGATTAGACCATTTCAATGATATCTGCTTTGTTCGGAACCATACACAGGAACTCAAACGGTTCTCTACTGGTCGTCCGATATGAATGAGGGATGCCTGCCGGAATGAATACCACATCATTTTTCTTCACGGTAACCGTCTCGTCACCAATGACAACTTCAGCCTCGCCACCCAGGCAGAACTGTTCATGTTCAACTGAATTGCTATGCAAAGGCATATGACCGCCACTTTCTATGATAAAGCGTCGCATGGCAAAGTTTGGGCCCTCGTCAGGAGAGATCAGAACCTGTTTGGAGGTTCCTTCACCGGCTGATAGCGCCTCGATGGCTGGCTGTTTTATATTTCTATGAATCATATCTACCTCTTTTCTGTGTTTCTGTTACTTGAAAGATAATACTGCCAGAGAATTCTTGCCGCAACTGCACGAAACGGCTTCCATCTGTCCCCAAAGGATTCGAATTCATCAGTTCCCGGTCTCTCATCCAGCTTGTACAGCTCCTGGAATGAAACCTGTAAAGCCAGGTCACCCGCTGGCCAAATATTGGGTCGTTTTAAGGCTGAGAGAAGATATATGTTGGCAGTCCAGGGGCCGATACCTTTCAGACCAGTCAGGTCCATATAGACCTCAGCATCAGTTTTTGCTTCTAATCCTGGAAGATCAAGATCGCCACTGATGATCGCATCTGCCAACAAGCGTGTGTATCTCGCTTTCTGTCGACTAAACCCTATTGCCGACATCTCACTGTCGGATAGCGATAGCAGTGATTCTGGTGACAGATCAGGCAATCGGACCGTCAATTTTGCGAAGGTGGCCTTTGCCGATGCAAGCGAGACCTGTTGTTCTAAAATGGTGTATACCAGCGTTGAAAAACCCGCAGGGCGATCAAGCAATTCTGGTGCACCATATACCTGTACAACCCCATCCAGGACAGGATCTTGGGCTGTTAGGAAGGCTACAGCGGTTTGAAAGTTTTCATTGTCCAGGGTCTCCACCAAGTGCGGATTCACGTCAATTTTCTGGATAGAGCGTTACCTGGATCATATTGTCCATATCAAAATAGCGCTGAGCTGCCTGCTGGGCTGCTTCTGCTGAGAAGCCTTCAATGAGTTCATTGAACTTCATAAAATCAGCCAGGTCACGATTCTCTCTGTAGTATACTGCAAGCGAATTCAACCAGTACCCATTGCGTTTGATATTGATCTCCCGCTCGCGTCTCTGAGATTCCTTCACCTTGTCTACATTCGCCTGCTCTGGTAACTCAGTACGGAGGGTGTTGATCTCCGCAAGCACTGCCTGGGTGAGCTCATCTACACGCTCAGGATCACATCCAAAAGTCACATTAAGTGAATATTCCGGCGTGGGGTACTTGGATACACTCGACCACACGCTGACACCATAGACACCACCCATATCTTCTCTCAGTACTTCTCTGAGACGGATGTTCAAGATCTTCATCATACTGTACATATCATATCGATTCTGGCGGCTGTAGTCGAACTCTCCCGTAAATTTGATCATGGTCCTGCTTTTTGGTTCAACACCTCGATTGACCGACTTTTTGATCTTTCCAGTCGGAGTAACAATGTGTTCATCTCTCCAGGACTCATTTCTATCGGTGCTTGGGAGTGCTCCCAGATACTGAGTAATGAATGGCATGATCTGTTCTCTACTGAAATTCCCCACAAAGAGGAAAGTAAAATCACCAGCATCGGCGAACCGGTCATCATAGATAGCTTGCGCCTTTACCGGGTCGATCTGCCCCAGCATATCCACTGTAAATGGTTTGCGTCTGGGGTGGTAATTGTTCACCGTCACGCTGAGCGTATCATTGTAGGCTGACTCAGGGCTTAAACTTTTGTTTTCCAGCTGAGCCTGAAACTGCTTCATTAATGACCCGATTGCCTCTTGATCCAGGCGACTGGAAGTAAACTGTAAATAGATCATCTGGAAGAGGAGCTCCAGGTCTTCTGGTGAAGCAGACCCCTTTAAGCCCTCGTGCAGCGCATTGATGTAGGGTGTGCTACCAAGCGATTTTCCGGCCAGCATTTTCTGAATGTCAACGAGACTGAATTGACCAAGACCGCTATAGTCCATAAGGGTTGCTGCCAGTTTAGCTGATACAAGGTCCTCGTCAGGGACAAGAGAGAACCCACCGGGACTGAAGGCCTGAAAAACGATCTCATCATTCTTAAAATCAGTTGCTTTTAGCACCACCCTGACACCATTGCTTAGGATCAACTCATCCACATCAATGTCATCATAGTGCTTTTCTGATACGACAGATCCCGCCTGTGGCAGGTCAGAAAGCAATGGTTCTGTGATCACCTTGTCGACATATGGCTCAATTTCCAGTTCTGAGATAGCTGCTAGAACTGCGGCAAGATCCGCTTTGGTGGGGTTGATCAACCCTTCCTTCTCTGGACTGGAGGCCATCACCACACGATTTTCATTAGTGATAAACGTCTGTGCCAGGCTATTGACCTCAGCGACCGCGATGCCTGGGATCAATTCTTTGTAGAGCATATATTCATTTTCAATTCCCGGTACAGCTTCCTCTTCAAGAAAATGTCTGATCAATTCAGAAGCAAACCCCCTGGAATCCATTTTATCCCGTTCCTGGTAATATTTTTCCATACTTCTCAGGATATCTTTCTTTGCACGATCAAGTTCGCTGGTGGTGAAACCATGCTGGCGGACACGTTCAGCCTCGATAAGGATGGCTTCAAGACCCTTTTCAATACCACCTTCAGCAACACCGGCACCCAGGGTCACCAACTCAGAAGTTCTGGCCCAGGCCGTCTTGCCCGAATAAGCATATAGGAAGGGTGCATCTGCTTTCTGGGATATCTCATTGAAACGAGCATTCAGCATTTCATGGTAGAGTTGCTCTACAATACTGGCCTGAAAGTCGCCTACCGTGCGATCGATCTTGCTGGGGTGCTTATAGAGAATGCTGACACTGGATTGCGTGGCTTCTGCGTCTGAAGCAAGGGCATAGAGTGTTTCTTCGTGGCCAGGAACATCATAGGTCTCTCGCTCGGGTTTATTCTCTGTTGCTGGAAGCGCTGAGAAAAGGTCCTGGATCTTGGCTTCAATCTCCTTTGCATCAAAATCACCAACAGCAACCACGGCCATAAGATCTGGACGATACCAGTCTCGGTAGAAACGTCGAATTGTTTCATAGCTGGCATTCCCTATTACATCCATGGAGCCAATGGGAAGTCTGACTGCATAACGGGAGCCCTTGAAGATGATGGGAAGCTGCTTATCAAACATGCGTTGTCCGGCGCCCTGTCCCAGGCGCCATTCTTCGATAACAACCCCTCGCTCCAGGTCGATCTCTTCTCCCTCCAGACTTACTTTGTGAGCCCAATTTTCCAGGATCTGGAAGGCAGTATTGAGCTGATTAACACTATCGGTGGGTACCTGGAGCATGTAGACCGTTTCATCAAAACTTGTATAAGCATTCAGGTCGGGACCAAACCGCATACCAATGGATTCCAGATAATTGATAAGATCCATCTTGGGGAAATCTTCTGTCCCATTGAAGCACATATGCTCAAGAAGGTGGGCCAGGCCACGTTGGTCCTCGGCTTCTAGGATAGAACCAGCGTTGATGACCAGACGCAGTTCGGCACGATTCTCTGGCTTAGCATTTTCCTTGATAAAATACTTAAGTCCATTCTCTAATTCGCCCTGTACAAGCGCAGGGTCCAGGGGAACCGTTTTGTCCAGATCAAGACCGGTATCCTCGCTTTGATTTATGAAAACACAGCTTGTCAAAAAGACGAGACTTACAATGAGAATGAGAGTGGGGAAGGAACGAAACATAGATACTCCTGCAATTATTTATTTTTCCGCCTGCATTATAATGATTGAGGGGTGGGCGTGTGAGTTTTTCTTAGGGGTGTTCTAGATGGCTGGATTGTTCATTCGGGATGCGGATTCTGAAATGAGCCATTCAAACAGTGTGATCCCACAAGCAGCATTGGTTTCGGATTCCGGGTGCCACTGAACCGCGAGTAAAGGTATTGATCCATCCCTGGGTTCCAGGGCTTCGATAACACCATCTTGACTGCGCCCAGTGATCTGGAGTTCCTTCGCAACATGACGTACGGACTGATGATGGGCGCTGTTTGTCTCCACATTGCCAGAGCCAACAAGTCTTTCTAGCAGGGAGCCCTCTAGCAGTTCAACATTGTGGCGTGCTTCAAACCAGTCACCAATCTTGTGGACCTGAGCTTGCTTGATCTGTTTGGGAATATCCTGATATAGTGTTCCACCAAGGAAAACATTGATCTCCTGCAAACCCAGGCAGATAGCCAGGGTCGGCACCTTTTGTTGCCAGACGTATTCAAAGATCAATCGATCATGTCTGCTTCTCCTGGGATGGCCTGGTTTTGGAGTAAGCTCAGATCCGTCCTCACCGTAAAGATCAGGAGCCAGGTCATCACCCCCTGTCAGTACAATGCCATCCAATCGCCGAAGCAGGGATGCCAGGTCCTCTGGATCTATTACGGGTGGAATGAGAACCGGTAAGCCACCTGCTTGTTGAACGATATCCGTATATGACTTACCCAGTATACTACGATCCATCTCACGATATTCCCGGTAGAGGGGCGTCAATCCGATCAGTGGTTTCATCGTCATGCTATTATTCGCTTCTTCTACTTTCCGGCGCGTGGGTTATCTTTAATTATCCTCTCAAATAGACTGTTGAGACGCGCATTGATCATCTGACGAGTAGGAACAGCTTCATACCAGGACACGATCTCCTGAGCCCCTTGTTCAAATGGGATGTCTGCCGAAAACTCCGGTACTAGCTGTTTGATCTTGGTGTTATCAAATATCATACTATGAGCCTTGTCACCCAGCAGATCAGACCCCATGTCCTTGTCATAGGTGGCGATGATCTCTGATGGAATATGGATCATTTGAGGTTCAACTCCCATGGCAGTTCCCATCAAGCGAAAAATATTACTCCAGGATAACCACTCGTCGGAAGTGATGTGAAAAGCTTCGTTAATTGCTTCCTTTTTCCCTAAAACACCGACCAAACCTCCGGCAAAATCTTTGTGATGAGTTAAGGTCCAAATTGAAGCGCCATCACCATGGACAATAACGGGAAGGTTTTGCCTGATACGCATATACGTGGTAATTCCACCTTGCAATGGAATGAGGGTCTTGTCATATGTATGTGAAGGCCGGATGATCGTATATGGGAATCCACTCTTCTGATATTCTTTTCTCAGGCGGTTCTCGCAAGCAATTTTATTCCGTGAATACTCCCAGTAAGGGTTTTCCAGGGGTGTCTCCTCGGTGATCGGGAGTCTCAGTGGTGGTGTCTGGTAGATAGAGGCCGAGCTGATGAATACATACTGCTCCGTTTTATCCCTGAACATCTCAATATCACTCTCGACCTGATCCGGCAAAAATCCGATCCACTGGACGACAACATCAAAATGATGATCCGCGAGAATTGCGTGGGTCTCTTTGAAGTTTCGAATATCCGCTTTAAGTGTTTTAACCCCCTCAATGGGCCGCAGGTGACAACTTTCACCCCGATTTAAATGATAAAGATCAATACCTTGTTCAAGGGCTAATTGAGAGCAAGCTGAGCTGATGATACCCGTACCCCCAATAAATAATACTTTCATTTTATACCATCCATTTCAACTCACGTGTTCGCTCAGTTTATCCCCATTAGAATAACCCCCCTGTATCAGATTGTCAGGAAGCGTTTTCATTCTCTCCATATTAAGCACTTCTGGTTGGAGAATAACCAGGTCCGCCAGGGTTCCCGATCTAAGGACTCCGATATCGTCTCTGAAAATTGAGAATGCCGCAGCGCTGGTGTGACCAGCCAATGCTTCCGTCAAGGTCATGGCTTCTTCTGGTATCCATTTATTTCGATGGAGCGCGGCCTGAATAGACAGAAGTGGATCCGCTGGGGATACGGGCCAATCTGAGCCCAGAACGAGCGTGGCCCCCTTGGCCTGGAGTGACCGGAAGGGGTAAGCATACTTACACCTGTCTCCCAGAAGTTTATCAGCATACAGAGAATCGTCCAGACAATGAGCGGGCTGCATAGAGGCGATGACCCCCAGTTTCCTGAAGCGATCTTGATCATGGGGATGCACATGCTGGGCATGCTCGATCCGGTACCGGCGATCTCTCTCACCATTTTTACTGAAGACACTTTCAAAAATATCCAACACTTCTCGGATTGCTCGGTCGCCGATGGCATGAATCACCGTTTGCAGTCCTAGTGAATCGGCCTCCGTCACGATCCTTTCAATCAGGTCAGTATCTTCCCAATCGCTGTCATAAATGCCTGATGATCCTGGCGTGTCTTCATACGGCTCCAGCATCAGGGCAGTGTGAGATCCCAAACTCCCGTCACAAAAACCCTTCACTCCTTTAAATTGAAACCACTCATCTTCATAGATCCCCTCAGAGATCAACTCCTTGATCTCCTGCCATTTCAACACCGGGGCATAGGCGGTAATCCTGATCTTAAGTTTTCCAGCCTTGGCTTGCTTCTGAAGAAAATAGAAATGTGCCAGGTCATGGATCATATCGCAGATGGCAGTTACGCCTTTGGAGAGTAAGTATGCCTGGGCAGCCTGAAAGTATTGCTCCAGTTTTTCTTCAGAATGCTGGGGTATATGCTTGAGAACAAGTTCAAGGGCAGCGTCCCTTAGGATTCCTGTTGGTTCTCCATGATCATCCCGGTCAATGACACCACCCACTGGATCAGCTGTTTCGCGGTCGATACCCGCCCGTTGGAGCGCTTTGCTACTGACCACGGCAGAGTGACCATCATGTCTGATCAGGATGGTGGCATGATCAGGCGCAGCTTCATCCAGCCAACTCCTATGCGGCAGCATCTGCTCCTTCAGTAAATTCTCATTCCAGCCATTGCCCTCAACCCATTCTTCAGTAGCCCTCGTCACCACATGCTCTTTGACAATCCTGATGAAGTCCGCTTTGGATCGCGCATTTTGGATGGGTATACTTAACAAGCCCTGACCACCCCAGAGCAGGTGCAGGTGGGCATCAATAAAACCTGGTGCCACCACCGCCCCGTTTAGATCAATGACTTCAGTTGATTCTCCCGTGAGAGCGGACAGGTCATTCCCGACAGCCAGAATACGCTGCCCCTGGATGGCTACCTGGTTTGCCTCAGGCAGCTCCGGATCCTGGGTCAATACACGGGCATTGGTGAGTAGTTTATCTGCAAAATTTATCCTCATTTAAGTAAGTCTTCCCTTGTCTGGCTCAATACCCTCAATCTTTCCAGGTCAGGTGCCTGGCGCCAATCACCATTCTTTTTGAAATAGCTTCCTACAATAAAGGCATCCGCATAGGGGAAGATCGCTTGCAGACCTTCTGGTGTCACGCCACTCCCCACAAAGACAGGAAGTCCTGCGTCTTCATATGCTGACTGCAGCTCATTTAAAATAACGGCATCGCCCGTCCTGCTGCCCGTGACAATGACACCATCGCTCAAAAAGAACTCAGCCGCGTGGATAGTCTCTGACAAAGAGAGGTCCGAGGTGATGGCATGACTACTATGCTTCTTTTTCACATCTGTAAATATCTGAATATGGTCAGCACCGATCTGCTTTCTGAATCTCAAGAGTTCAGCAGCATCGGAATCCATGAAGCCTTCATCTGCCAGATGACCAAATACAAAACCTTCACTGCGAATGAACTGGAGATCAGCTGCCTGTGCTACAGAAAGAGCTTCCTTATTGGCGCCTGCCAGAACCTGGATGCCCAGAGGACAGTCGGTAGTCGCTCTCACCTCCACAGCAACTTTCGTTAATGCCGAAACGATCTCAGGTCCGACCTGGCGCTTCAAATATGGCACATCGTGCATGTTCTCCAGCATGATGGCCTGAACGCCTCCGGCTACCAGCGTTTCTGCTTCTCGGCAGGCCTGGTCAGCGATCTGAGAAACACTGGCCTTACTCTTTGGTGTCCCTGGAAGCGCCTGAACATGAATCATTCCAACAATGGGCTTGGGAACAGTGAATATTTTTTTGAAGGGATCTGTAATCATCGATTTCTAGCCTTTATTGCTCATTCTGGACTATCACTTCGCACAGGTCTACGGATGCTTATCCAGCTTTCGATCAGCATCCAAACCGCCAGGAGCAATACGAGAAAGTTGATAATGGCCAATAATATATGTCCGTCATTCAAGTATGTCCCTTCGCTAAGGATAATTGCCCAGATCGTCATCACCAATATGATACCAGCGGGGATACCAGCAAGCAGATAGCTTAAGCCCGGTCGTTTTTTTCTGAGCCACACCGTAAGCACAAGCAGAGCCAAGCCGGCCAGCAACTGGTTGACAGCACCAAACAGCGGCCAGAGGGTTAAGGCTCCCTTGCCGTTTGCACCAGTTGAGAAAGCCAAGATAGCTGCAGTTACAACAGCCACGGCGGTTGTCATGAAGCGATTGGCGCCCCAGTTTTTCTGCTTCAGATCACTGAATAGCTCTGAGATAACATAGCGCTGAATACGAGTGGCTGAATCCATCGTCGTGCCGGCGAAGGAAGCAATGAATACACCCATTATGATGATCCCCAGCGCTTTCGGTATATGGAGCGATTCCATCATGTTGGCTGAACCGATCACGACAGCGCTAACTTTGGAGCCCAAACCTTGCGAAGCAGACCAGGACTGGTAGTGTTCCTGCCAGGCAGCAGGGCCTGTTAGTAGACTGCCATCACCAGTTTCATAGGCAATTCCTATTCCTGCAGCAACTGCAATAATGACCAGGGTCGCCAGAACGGCCTCCATCAACATGGATCCATATCCAATGAAGAGGGCATCCGGTTCACTGGATACCTGTTTTGAGGTGGTGCCAGATGAGACAACTGAGTGAAAACCCGAGATGGCCCCACAAGCGATGGTGATGAACAGGAATGGTAACAGGGGTGGTGCTCCAACAGCATGAGGGTTGTAAGCGGGTGCCACGAGTGTCAGATCGCCAGCGATGCCGGAGAACAGAACACCGAGAACCAGCAGACCGGCTGCAATGAAAAGCTGCCAGGCATTGATAAAATCTCTGGGCTGCAACAAGCGGTTCACAGGAATGGTTGATGCAAAAAAGACATAAATGAGCAGGATGATAGTCCAGATGCCGGTAGGTGGTATTCCGGCGATAGGTGGGAGGTGGATCGGGATAAAGTGACCCAGAACGACGGTGGTGTACATGAGGGTCACTGCCACAATGGTCGAGAGCACCACATTTTTACTCTTCGTGTAGATCAGCCAGCCCAGCACGGCTGCAATAGGGATCTCGAACCATACTGGAAAGACAGCCTGGGGGAACATGTCGAAGATGACGGCGATCACCAAGCCAAAGATGGCGATGATGATCAGCAACTCCAGGTAGATCACCGAAAAGACAATGTAGCGCACCCGACGGTTCATGTATTTCGCTGTGTAGTCTGATAATGATTTGCCCTGATTCCTCAGGGACAGGACCAGAGATCCAAGATCATGGACTGCCCCCATGAAGATGGATCCGAGAAAAACCCATAATAAAGCCGGCACCCAACCCCAGATTATTCCGATGGCCGGACCAACGATGGGGCCAGTACCAGCAATGGATGTATAGTGGTGACCAAAGATGATTCCCTTTTTTGTGGGAATAAAATCCATGCCATCTTCGAATGCTTTTGAGGGTACCAAATGCTCAGCGGATAATTTGAATATCTTAGTAGACAGATACTTCCCGTAGGTCTGATACGCAACATAGTATCCGACAAAGGTTAGGATCATCAGGATGATTACTTCCATTTGATTACCCCACTTGTGTTTTTTTAACCGTCGATGCGTACTACTTGATCAACGTAACTTTCTGTGCTCCAACAATCTTGCCTGAGATCAAATGTAGAATATAGACGCCGGATGACAATGAATTACCCTGTGCATCTTGGGCTTTCCAGACCAGCTCTACCGGTCCCTCTTCCCTATATTCATCAATAATTGTTCCCAGAAATTCCCCCCTCAGGCTGATCAGGTCGATCCGTGCCTGTCCTGTCTCTGGTAACTGAAACCTGAGCCTGGTCTGGCCATTGAAGGGATTTGGAAATGCTGATAGACTCAATTCTTCTGGGAGCGTCACCTCGGGGTCAATGGAGGTCAGCGTGTTGGAATAGCCGGGTGTAGCATCATCAAAGAGGACCCAATCTGCCCCGCCATCCTGCTCCCGGCCATAGGATTGATCTGCTACAAGAGGCCCGAACTCGACATGGTCAATGACAGTCGTTCCATCTGCCTCGGTAAAAATAATGGCTTCACCGTCTGCACTCAGTTTGAAATTGGCGTGCAAGCCAGGCTGGTTTTGATCACCATCTTCATCGCACCAGACCAACAAAAACTCTTGGGGACCGATCGTCGCACCGGAATCTGGAAATTGCCATTTTACCAGATTATCCGCTTTGTCACTGAGATACATTCCTGCCAGGTCAAGGTTGATGTCACCTGTGTTATAGATCTCGACCCAATCATCATGCTCTCCGGCAGGATCAACAGGCCCCTGGTCATTTTTCGTCATCAATTCATTGATCACCAGGGCTAATTCGCTTGATCCCAGAATCGTCGGCGCAACCGGTTCTTGGCGGGGATAGCGCATGAGGCGGCCATTCACATCTTCGGCTATTACTTGAAACCTGACCTGTCCTCGAAGACCGACTGGCGGTAGCGTGACCGTCCAGCGGTGGGCCTCCTGGATCACTGTGGTGTTATTCACTGGATCAAAGGTCATGGGAATTTCTGTCGGGGTCGTCTCGCTTCCATACACGGCTTCTACGATCACCTGATTGAGCTGGGCAACACTATGGATCGACACATCCAGGTGAATGCTGTCATCAGTCGTCGGTGTTGCTGGCCAATGATCGAGAGCGTAGATCAACGGTGAAGCGGGCTCATAATCCAGTTGGGAGGGTAGCAGGTTGTTGCGCAAGTTGATAAATTCTTTTAAGCCCCGTCTGACATGTTGGTTTGACCAGTTGCTTACTGAATAGGATTGGTGAAAATCAGGGATGGAAAATCCATAATCCAGGGTTCGAAAGCTATCCAATTCCGCCCAGGGTGTGATCATCGTTTTCAGGCTATCGATCCGAGCCTCTACCTTGACCAGTCGGGTCACTCTGTCAGAATAGAACCCCAGCATATGGGTATATAGGTTGCGATATTGGGGAACCTGCAGGATCTTTTCGATCAGGGGCCGACCATCACCATCATTCATGGGAAAATGATAGGGATCGACGCTGGTCCAATCGATGCCGAACCAGTCGATACCAAAGCTGTTGTCGTAGTCAAAGGGGATCCACCTGAATTTGTCAGCACTGGGGTCATGGTATAGATAATAATTATTCCTCAGGAACCAGTAGTCGTCCCAGCTGCCTGTCAGGTTATTGATGGCGATGTAGCTTAAAAAGTCCGGTACATGGAGCACCTTTTCAATAGCCTCTGGAAATTCTGAAGTGGCTGTATTGTTTATTACATCGATGAGGTTCGCGAGTTTGCTATAGTCGTAGATATCCTCATTGGTCATGAGTTCATAAGGCCGATCATCACCTGAGGAAGGATGATAATCCTCCTGTCTACCACTCCCCTGATAGTTCAGATCTGCTGGCCAGAGACATTTCCACAAATTACCACTGTCATCCTCAAAATGTTTATTCAGAAATTCATCATCGATATGCTCGATGGATATATACAAACCATAATATTCATCGTTGATATAGACTGCACAATGGGCAGCCCGGGAGGCTGCCATCCCGATCTGCTGATAGATATCCCAGCAGAGCTTACTTCTGATGATGGAAGGGTCATTGTGCTCACCATTGAGATTCATCTTATCAACCCCGTAGAATTCCCGGCCAGGGACAAAGGTATTGAAGGAAAGCTTAAAGGATTTTTTTGCAGATTGGCGGGAGGTGTTGCCCCGGATCCGAAAGCCGACCTGCTCAATGGTCTCATCAATCCTGGCGTTCTTAAAGTGAACTGTGGCCTCATGTAGAGAGTCACTATCAATGTTCTCGTAGATCCACTCCAGGTCCTCAGGTGCCACCTGAACTTGAATGACGGCTATTTCCGAGTCATCGTAAAGCAGGTCACTGGCATCAGCGAAGAGGAGCAGGGGGAAGACTGAGAGTAAAAGAATTGACCGCATACTTCAGCAAATCTAATGTCCTGGGAGACGATTAGAAATCATTCATATCACAGGTCTGTGCTAATGCACATCGTAGATGCTGCCACCGATAAACTCCCTGAAGTGTGAGGTCTCCGGGATGGGTGATTCATCCGTAACTGGAGAAATATCCTCCAGCATGGCGCGGACCCGACTGGCTCGCAGATAGGCGTCAACCCGTTTGGGGTCATCCCTGAATTCTGCTTCCCACTCTTTAAAATGATCGAAGAGTCGATTTCGCATCACTGGCAGCTCGTAGGGTACCGCTCCATTAATGATGTAATCAGCCATATTCACATAGGGCAGAATATTCCTCAATTCCGCGTTGCGGACATAATGCCAATGGGTCAGGGTTTGTTTGGGGTCATAGGCCCGGTGCTGCTCATCCCGGATCATGCGGCGCATGAGCCGGAGATCGGTCCAGCGAATGAACTTTCCATTATTAGCCTTCATCTGCAGCAATGTCTCGATATAGACTTTAAAAATACTTGATCCGTCGATCCCGGCAAGCATGTCTCCATACAATCCGTGGAGACTATCGATAAGGATGATATCGTTGGAGCTGATCTTCATGGGCGTCTGCTCCAGCGTCCGTGTTCCAGAGGCAAAATCATAATAGGGTATACGGACCTCTTCACCACGCAGGAGCTGTTTGACATGCTGATTGATCAAGGCAAGATCCAGGGCCTGCGGGGTCTCAAAATCATAGTCACCAAACTCATCAACTGGATGGAGCTCCAGATCGAAAAAGTAGTGATCAATATTCAGTTCAACCAGCCCCAGCCCCTTTTTCTCCAGGTACTGAGCCAATTTTCTGGTGGTCGTTGTTTTACCTGAAGAAGACGGTCCAGCGACCACAACGATACGGATGTTGCCATTGCGCTCGTGGATCAATTCGGCAGCAGCCTGTACATCTGCTTCATAGGCTGCATCTGCCTCCAGACAAATATCCCGGAACTCTCCCTTAGCGATCCGCTGATTCAGTTTTTCCACCGAGTTCACATTGTGATCAGCAGCCCAACTGAGAACCTCATAGATCTTCTGATAGGGAATGTTTCCTGAATGGACCTTGGATTTACTTAGCTTTGCCTTGCGTTTCTCATGCTGGGAGGCTCGGTACAGGATGAACTGTTTGGCAACCTGAGCGTGCCCCTCTTCGATGAGCACCTTTTCCACAATATCCTGGATCTTTTCCACCATGGGTGGATGCTCATTGGCATAATTCTCACAAACAACGCGCTCCACCTTTAGGGCGAGTTTTTCGGCGGTTTCCTTATCCCTGCCCCCCATGGCGACGGCTGCACGATATATGGCATTGGTAATGCGTTGGCGGGAATACTCTACCAGGGTACCATCCCGTTTGAAAACATGTGTCAGGTTACCCCTGTCACTCATCCTCATGATCTCCAAACTTCAGGTCGTTGCTGAGTTCATTCACATCATCTGTGTCAACTGGAAAGTACTTGGACAGATTCTCTCCCAGTGCATTGATGCCCTTGAGAAGGCCGGCTTTCATCTGACCATTTGTAAAAGCTGTACGCATCGCCTCAACTGTTTCTTCCCAGAAATTCTCCGGTACGCGGGCATGGATGCCCTCATCACCGTAAACAGCGAACTTCTGCTCTGTCAGGAAAAGGGTGATCAGGGTAGCGTTCCGCTCTTTGGTGTTGAAAAGCTTGGCTTTTTCAAATATCCGGCGCGTTGTCTTGTAGGGTTGACCATTTGAAGTCGTATTAAAGCTGATGACGATCTCTCCACTGGTTCGACCTTCAAAAACCTTGATGGCTTCTGAAATCTCTTCCAGGTCCTGGTCACTGAATATTTCCCTGGCCAGCCGTTCTGCTTTCTTCATATCGCCTCCTTTATAAGATCAAAACTCGTCGGTGATATCTTGCCCGTTCTTCCTACTCACAATTCTGAATTCGTCCATGTTCTTGGATTCGTCCTCAACGATCTCCACCTTGATGAAGTGCTGCCATTGTATCTGACGAATCACACTCTTGCGACCAGACTTGAGGAACTTAGCCAGCTCTGGGTTCACAATGATCTGCAATCTGAATTCGCGTTTCTTCGTTTGGAATCTGCGGAACCAGCCTTCGATCTGGGTAGCTACGGCAGCCTTGGACATAATGCGTCCTCTACCATGACAAACCGGACATTCTTCTGTCGCTGAGAGGAGCAGGCTCAAGCGGATGCGTTGACGGGTCATTTCCAGAAGACCAAAATCCGAGATGTAGTTCACCGCGACCTTTGCTCTGTCCTTGCGAAGTTCACGACGGAGTTCGTAATAGACCTTTTTCTTGTTGTCTTCACGCGACATGTCAATGAAATCAATGACGATCAGTCCACCCAGGTCTCGCAGACGGAGCTGCTGAGCAATAGCTCTGGCAGCTTCAAGGTTGATCTTCACCGCATTGGCCTCATGGTCCTTCTTGCCAATGAATTTTCCTGAGTTTACATCGATGGAGACCAGAGCTTCGGTCTGCTCGATCACAATGGAAGCACCGCTTCTCAAGCGAACATTCCTGGACATGGAGATATCGATGCCCTTTTGCACATTATATGCATCGAAGAGCGGTAATTTTTTCTTATACAGATCCAGTCTATTCAGAAGCTGCGGAGCTGCTCCTTTCAAATAGCTGGACAGCTGTTTGTGCATCCCTTTGCTATCAGTGATTACGCGCTGAACATCATTGGTAAATAGATCTCGTATCAGGCTGGATACTGTTTCCATGTCCTTGTAGACAAGGACGGGACCCTTTTTGGCTTTAATCGCTTTTTCCATCCGCTTATAAGAGTCCAGGAGATTATTCAGGTCAGCACCCAGGGTTTCAGCGTCTTTGCCTTCGGTGACGGTCCTGGCGATAAGACCAAAGCCTTTGGGTTTCATTTCGTGACAGGTGCGACGCAGTCTGCGTCTCTCATAATTATTGTAGATTTTTCTGGAAATACCCACGTAATCAGCGTGAGGGACCAGAACGAGAAAGCGCCCGGGAAGCGAAATATTGGTGGTGACCCTGGCTCCCTTACCCATGTAGGGCTCTTTAATAACCTGGACCAGGATCTCCTGACCAGTTCTAAGCTTGGGAACATGGTGGTGTCTGTGTGAATCTTTCCTGCGATCTCTCGAGCGCTTTTGGTTGCGTTGGTTTTGATTATCCTTGTCATCATCGTCCTGGTCATCATCGTCTTGATCCAGCAGAAATGATTCCCCTTCCAATTCTGAAAAGGGCAGGAATGCATTCGCACCCATCCCAATATCCACAAATGCTGCTTGCATGCCGGGGAGCACATTCTCTACAACTCCTTTGTAGATATTCCCCACGATCCGGATGTTTTCCGGTTTTTCCACATAAAGTTCCACCAATACGTCATCTTCATGGATGGCGATCCGTGTTTCCTTATGGGTTTGGTTTATAAAGATATCCTTCTTCATAGCCAATCCTTACTGTAGTATAGGGAACTGATAAAAGAGGGTGTTGAGAAGCCTTTCTCAACGAGGGTCGTTCAAACCGATTGAACGTAATTTCTTAAATTCTTTTGCGCTCTTACTACCTCAGCGGGTTTTCTTTACCCTGTTAGCCAAGTCTTGCGCATTGGCGATCCAAATTGAATCGCTAAATTCTTTTACCAACTCCAGCTTAGACAGGTTCAAATCACCTGTCCTCTGTTATCAGGCAGTTTGATCTTTACTGCCCGTGTTAAATACTGTGAAAAGCGTGGTCCTGAATTAAGATCTATATGTTATCAGGTACGTGTTGATCTGTCAGACGTTCGTCCACACACAACTGTCTGCTTATCCCACCGGTCCAAGCCGGGAGCGTTCAAGGTATTGAACATGGATAAACCGCTATTCGCAAAGGAAAGTGAACCCGTTCAGATTCTTTCCACAGCTCTCTATAACCGATCAAACTCCGCTGACACACTATTCAGCTAAGACAACTGCCTTTCTGTGAACCGTGTGAAGGGGAACTTTTTCGACCGGTACTTCAAAAAACGAGGGCAGGAATTCGTTCATCCGTATTCCCTTGCCGTCTTTAACGAGGCTTGTGACCTCGAGGCTATTGCCCTTTATCGTAATAGACTGGATATACTCTTTGATATCCAGTGATATTTTTCGGCGCTTACGCTCGCGTTCAATATACACATTTTTTTTATGTTCAAAGTTCTGTTTTGACTCATTTAACAACAATTCTGAGATATCATTTTCGAACTGAATCTGCTGTTGAATCGCATTTATATGCGATGTGATCGCTTCTGTTCTGCCGTCAAACCACGTCGCCTCCAGGATCTCCAGACCCTGCGGTAAATGCTCATTCATTGCCTCCTGAATGTCAGCGACCCTTCTGAAACAGAGGACATCCATGAACTCAGTCTCAGAGGTATAGCCTAATGGCAAAGCCGGGCCACTTGAGATCTTGGGACGACGATTGAAGCCCTGGGAATAGACCACCGGGATCCTGGCAAGACCGATGGAGCGAATGATCAGCTTCTGGATATCCAGGTGCCCGAGATAACTGGCCATCCCCTTTTTTGAGAACTTGAGTCGTGCAGTAAAGACCGGTGTCTGCCCATCCAATTCTGGTTCGGGTTCACGCGGCGCCACCTTGAAAGGTTCCGGTTTGTGTTCGGAATCTGCAACCGTGTCATCCTTAACAATTCGCATGATGAGTTCATCAAAATCGCAGACCCCGCAGGCCAAGCAACCATCACGACAATCAATGACTGTCGCTTCCTGATAGGCTTTTCGTCGTTCACGCTTTAGAAATTTTTTCAGAATGCTGTTATCAACAATATCCCATGGTAATGCCTCATCCACATCACGCTCACGGAGATAACTCTGGTAATCAACATCTGCTTCATCAAAGGCCTTCATCCAGCGGTCATATCTGAAGTAGTCTCCCCAGCTGTCAAAACGAGCACCGTCAGCCCAGGCATTGTAAATGGCCTGCGCGACACGGCGATCCCCTCTGGATATAACACCCTCGATCTCAGAGTATTTAGGATCCCGATAGGAGGCGCGGACATTCTTCTGCTTCAGTTGCTTCATCAGGAAATCGATCTTTTCGCGAATGACCTCCTTGCTGTCCTGAGCCTCCCACTGAAAGGGCGTCTCCGGTTTGGGGATAAAGGTGGACAGCGTCACGTTGATCTTAATGCGACCGTAGGGCTGAGCCATCTCACGCACCTGATTGATCAGATCCACAATGCCCTGAAGGTCGGCCTGGGTTTCGGTGGGCAGACCCAGCATAAAGTAGAATTTCAGGGTCTTCCAGCCGCCATCCAGGGCGATCCTGACCGATGAATGGAGATCTTCATCACTGATAAGCTTGTTGATCACCCGGCGCATTCGCCAGGTCCCTGCTTCCGGAGCGAAGGTCAGTCCTGATTTGCGCTCCTCGGCAGCAATGCTAGCAATTTCTTTGGTAAAGGTATCCAGTCGCATGGAAGGAAAGGATACGGAAACCCTGTTCTCTCTCAGATAGGGCTTGAGGCCGTTGACCGTTTCACCCAGACCTGTATAATCACTGGTCGAAAGGGACAGGAGTGACATGTTCTTTTGACCTGTAGCCTCCAGAGTTGTCTTGGTGGACGCAATGAGCTCTTCCGGTTTTCGCTCCCGAACGGGACGATAAACCATACCGGCATGACAGAACCTGCAGCCCTGAGTACACCCCCGCATGACCTCTACAGCAAATCTATCCTGGGCAGTTTCAATAATGGGGACAATGGGTTTGGTGGGGTAATTGGATGCCTCCAGATTGGGGATCTTAGCTGACTTGACACGATCCGGGGCTGGTTCATGTTTTTTGCCCGTAATAATGCGTTCGCCATTTTCATTGGGCTGGGTCTCATAAAGAGAGGGCACGTAGACACCTTCTGGAAACTCCGATAACTGTTTGAGCAGCTCCGTTCGAGAAACGCCATCTTTCCTGGCCCTGCCGATAGTTCTGACCAGATCGGCCAACAATTCTTCTGCATCCCCGATCACAACGACATCGAAGAAATCTGCCACTGGCTCGGGATTATAGGCATTGGTCCCGCCAGCCATGATGATGGGGTCACTATCAGAGCGATCCCTGGCCCAGATAGGAATATCTGAAAGATCCAGCATGTTCACGATATTGGTGTAGAGCAGATCGTATGGCAGTGAAAAGCCAACAATATCAAAATCCTTCAGGTCGTGCTTGGACTCCAGACTGTACATGGGCAAGCCATGTTCCCGCATGAGGGCTTCCATATCTGGCCAGGGAGCATACACACGCTCAGCTGCGATATCTTTCTCACGGTTCAGAATATGGTAGAGGATCTGAAAGCCATTATACGGCATAGCCGTGTCATAGACATCGGGGAATGCCAGCGCCATGGTTGTCAGCTCTTGATCCCAGTCTTTGGTAATAATATTGTGTTCATTCCCCAGATAGCGTCCAGGCTTGGACACTCCTGAGAGAATACGTGTGTGGAGAATATGTTCTATATCTTTGGGCTGCACCCAATTATCCTTTCGTCCGCCTACGCATGGTACTCAAACCACCCATAGGTCCGGGGGGTCAACAATGCTACGGCACAATTATATGAACCCCCTGTACTGCATCCAATTATAATTCAGTTCTGGCCAAAAGCCATGAAATGATGTGAAAAAGGGTCATGATAGGGTTAACTTTTCGTAAAGACAGACAGGAGACTGAAATGAATGAATCAAAAGAAGAATGGGTTGTGATAAGAAAAGTAGAAGGCGACATAACGGCGGACATGCTCAGTGAAGCATTAAAGAATGCAGGGGTCCCCTGTGAGGTCAAACGAAGCATGTTGGCATCAGGGCTGGGTGCACGTTCTGTGTCGCTGGCAGGTAATCAGGCCACACTACTGGTACCGCCGGACAAGGTAGAAGAAGCAGAAGCAGTTCTTGAAGCGATCGACTACGAACCCGGGGATGATTGATCTCTTTTTGGGCCAGGTGAGACAGAATTAATATCTATTCAATCCTCAATATCTATATTGAATGGTTGACTATTTAGTAATGAAAGAAATTTGAACCATGCCCGATAAAGTCCAACGTGTTAAAGGTGTAAACGACATCCTTCCGGAAGAGGCTGCCAAATGGCAAGCCCTTGAGACGGTTATCCGGGAAGTGATGGATCGCTTTAGCTTTGGTGAGATCCGACCCCCCATTTTTGAAAAGACCGACCTGTTTGCCAGGGGAGTCGGGGAAGATACCGATATTGTATCAAAAGAGATGTATACCTTTTCTGACATGAGTAAATCCTCACTCACCCTGCGCCCCGAATTAACGGCCGGTGTGGTTCGCAGCTACATCCAGAACAACCTGCAGCAGGTTTCTCCCGTTCAAAAACTATGGTACGAGGGACCCATGTTCCGCCAGGAGCGACCCCAGAAGGGTCGCTATCGCCAGTTCTGGCAGTTTGGTGCCGAAGCCATTGGTTCGCCCAATCCTGAGCAGGATGTGGAGATCATCGCCCTTTTTCATACCATCCTCCAGAAACTGGGGATCGCGGGGTCGGTTAGCCTGAAAATTAACAGCGTGGGTGACTCGGAAAGCCGGGCCAACTATCGAACAGCACTCCAGGATTATTTGAGACCCCGCCTGGCGGACCTGTCCGAGACCAGCCAGCATCGATTTGAATCCAATCCACTGCGCATTCTTGACAGCAAAGCGCCCAACGACAAAGAGATAATCGCCGGTGCACCCCGCATTCTGGACTGTCTCAATGAAAGCTCCAGCCAGCATTATAGCCAGGTCCTGAAAATGCTGGACGACATGGGCATCGCTTATGTTCAGGACGATCTTCTCGTTCGCGGTCTCGATTATTATACCCACACCATTTTTGAGTTCACCTCAGATGCCTTGGGAGCCCAGGATGCTATTTGCGGGGGTGGACGGTATAACGACCTGGTCCACGAGTTGGGTGGCAAGGAAACACCGGCCATCGGGTGGGCTTCCGGAATTGAACGGTTACTACTGGTCATCGATGCTATGCAGCCCCTGGAAACAAAATCGACGATCGACTGCTTTCTGGTCGCGCTGGGGGATAATTTAAGGGAAAAAGCCCCAGGAATCGTCCAAACGTGGAGAAATGGAGGGCTAAGCTGTGATTTTGATACCCTAAGGCGCAGTATGAAGGCCCAAATGCGAGAGGCAAATCGACAAGGTGCTGCTTATGCTGCCATTCTCGGCGAGGAAGAATATGCACACGGTGAGGTACAACTCAAGAATTTCGAGACCGGTGAGCAGACGGCAGTTGCTATAGAGAAAGTTGTGAGCACCATAAAATCCTAAGGTGTCTTTCTGAGTGTAGCCTTGGGCGCAACGAAGAATCTCGATCCACATTTTCGAAATCAGCTTGTGGAGATCCTTCGCCCAGCCTGCCCTGAGCGCAGCCGAAGGGCTCAGGATGACATTCAATGTGAATTGAAGAATGGAAAATCAGTCCCAAATATTAACCAAAGCCCAAACCACCGCTTTCCGGAACCTGAAACAGTCTAAATTCCGGAAACAGGAACAGCTCTTTCTCATGGAAGGAACTCGACTCTGCCAGGAAGGGCTTAACTCAAACCTGACAATCACAGCCTGCATTACCGAAAAAGATTTTCACAAGGTGGACATCCCTTCCGGCGTACCCCAGTACGAGGCCACGCGGCTGCAGATGGAACAGATCAGTGACAGCAAAAATCCCCAGGGAATCATCTGCATCGCTCGAATCCCTGAGCCTGTCAGTTTTCCTGCCCCAGAGATCGGTGGGGTGGTGCTGGCTCTGGATCGCCTGGCTGATCCCGGGAATATGGGAACGATCTTCCGTAGCGCTCTGTGGTTTGGTGTCAAACACATCCTACTGGGTCCTGGCTGCGTAGATCCCTTCAGCCCCAAGGTTGTTCGAAGCAGTATGGGGGCCATTGCCACTCTGGATATTCAGAGCAGTGATGATCTTGTCCAATCGCTCCAGGACTGGACCCTGGCTGGAGGAGATGCGGCTGTTCTCCATATGGTCGGTGAAGACCTGCGGTCATTCAGACCAGAACACGGACTCATGCTCGTGGTTGGCTCAGAAGCCCATGGCGTTGATCCAGAACTTCTGGTCAGCTCCAAACCTGTGTCGATCAAGCGAGCAGGCGCAGGTGAATCCCTAAATGCTGCCATGTCTGCCAGCATTGCCCTGTATGAACTAAAAGGACGGTAAGGTTTAGCCTCAGATACACACAAATGATTTTATTTTGGCTCACCATCACAACGCTTGAATGACAAGCTTAATAGGAACGTAGCATGCTACGTTCCTTCCTACCCTGCCACAAATCCATTATTGCGATGAATCCAAAGTAAGTCTTGCTTACCATATACTAATTTCACGTTTCAAACCCGGAACATCATCTTTGCAACGGACTTCAACACACATATATTGCGCGGCTTTGATCGCCAAGGTGGTTTAAGCACTTGATAACGGTGAAAATGAAAACCCTGGAAATTTCTTGCCAGGTCAAGCTATAAAACAGACGATGGCCAGCGGTACAACCCTGGAACGAAAACGAGGATCAACGATGGATTTTCTGAAACCCCGAGACATGATAAAAACCCTGCTGGCTACCTTTGTGCTGGTGTTCACTTTCATGGTCTATCTGGACACAATGGCACCTACCGTTTCTTTCTGGGATTGTGGTGAATTTATTGCCGTTTCCAATACTCTCAGCGTACCCCATCCGCCGGGATCTCCCCTCTACCTTTTGCTCGGTCGCGCGATTTCAATCCTGCCTTTCACTGGCGGAGCAGCCCTTGATCCCATGCTTGGTGAGCCCCATTTCCATACCATCGCCTATCGTATCAACATGCTTTCACCCATTGCAACCGCATTTGCCAATATGTTCCTCTTTCTCATTATCGTGAGATTGGTAGAGGAATGGCGGGGTCGAATTAAGGGTAAAGAAGATAAATGGATCGCCTACGGGGCGGGTCTCATTGGTTCACTTGCCATTGCCTTTTCAGATAGTCACTGGTTCAACGCAGTTGAAGCTGAAGTCTATTCCATGAGTATCTTTTTCACCGCCATCGTGGTCTGGTTGATCCTCAAGTGGTCAGAGAAAGTGGACGAAGGCGGCGCCGGTGTGCGCTATATACTAATCATCTCTTACATGATGGGGTTAGCCATTTCTGTCCACATGCTGAATCTGCTCACCATTCCCTTCATCGCCCTCATCATGTACATGAAATTTCATCCTGAAGAAGACGGTGTCGAATTGATGGTCAATGTGCTGGCCGCTCTCGGTGTCGTGGCGGTAGGGGCACTCATTGCTGTTGAGATGGCCTTACCGGAAACCTCGTTTGAATATCTCAGACTTACAGATGGTGACCGGGGTTCTAAACTCCTCACCTTCCTGATCATTACCGGTACAATTTCAGCTCTAGGACTATGGGGTGTTTCGCAAATTTTCAAGGGTGACAGAAGACAGCGTTATTGGAAACATATCAGTCTCATGGGCGCTGCTGGCGCCGCTTATGGCGCCATATCAGTTGGTGTGATCAAAGGGATACCTAAGATGGCCAACTTCATGGGACATCTCTTAAACACCGAAGATGCCGTGAGTGCCATTGGTGCCACCTTTGCAGTGGGAATCGTTCTGCTCATGGCTTTGATCTGGATGGCACCTTCCATCTGGCGTGCCAGAGCAACAGAGATCAGACTTGCCGCCATGGGATTCCTTCTGGTCCTGGTTGGATTTACCTCTTACGAGACCATTTTCATTCGCTCGGCTCAAGACCCAAATATTGATGAGAATGACCCAGAGACCGTGACCCGCGCCGTTTCATACCTGGAGCGTGAACAGTATGGTTCTTACCCCATGTTCTATCGTGATCGCTGGGGAACAAGCCCCCTGAACCAGAGAACAGCCATCCCCGGCTCATCCGTTATACTCAACAGCAATGGAAAGATGGGTGAGATCGTATCGGTGAACGGTAATAATGTCCTGGTTGACGTTGGCGGGCGTGAGCTCAATCAGAACATGGCTAACCTGAGTTCCATTGTAAATGGCTACAGCTCAAGGCTGGACTTTTTCTGGCGGTATCAGGTCAACCACATGTATGTCCGCTATTTCAAATGGCAGTTCTGGGGTAGGACCGGAGACACGAGTGATATCAAACAACTCTGGGCACTTCCACTGCTACTGGGAATCGTCGGAATGGGATACCATTTCAATAAGGATTCAAAACGGGCGTTTGCAGTAACGGCTCTCTTTATGATGACCGGTTTTGCGATCTTGATCTACTTGAACCAGGATGATCCCCAACCCAGGGAGCGAGACTACTCTTATGTGGGGTCCTTTTATGCTTTTGCCATCTGGATCGGTATCGGTGCAGCAGCTGTGCTTGAAAAGCTGAAAGAACTGAAAAAGGCTACACCTCTATTCTTTAGCGGCGCCCTTGCAGTAATGGCCCTGCTCGTCCCAGTCAACATGCTGGTGGCCAACTACCACACCCATGATCGTACAGGTAACTATGTGGCCTGGGAATATTCATACAATCTGTTGAACACCTGTGAACCGAATGCAATCATCTTTACTAATGGTGACAATGATACCTTCCCGCTCTGGTATCTACAGGAGGTTGAAGGCATCCGAAAAGATGTTCGAGTCGTCAATCTCAGCCTGCTGAATACACCCTGGTATATCAAGCAGTTGAAGGAGATGGACCCACCGGTTCCCATGAGCCTCACAGAAGAACAGATCAATGGTCTGGGACTTGTAAGGTGGGAAGAACGCGAGATGTTTGTCGCTCCTCCCACAAACACGCTGGACAAAACTGAAGAAGGGTCGCTGGAAGAAGGTGCCAGTGGCTTGAAATGGTCCTTCAAGCCTACGGTTTCCCGTCAAAGACATCCAGAGACCGGTAAACTCATTGGTGGTCTGCGTGTCCAGGATGTGATGATCTTTGAGATCATTCGCATGAACAAGTGGAAGTATCCTGTATATTTTGCAGTAACAGTTTCACCCAGTAACCAGATCGGACTGGGAGAATACCTGCGAATGGATGGACAGGCTTATCAACTGCGCCCCTACAAAGTTGGCTTGAATATCGACAAGGATATCATGTACGATAAGATCATCAATACATACCGGTACACAAACCTGGATAATCCTGATGTTTACTATCCACCAAATGTCCAGAGACTGCTCCAGAACTATCGTAAGGGATTTCTGCAGCTGGTATACCAGTACGGACTCACTGGGGATGAAAACCGGGAAATGTCACTGAACATTCTGCACAAGATGGATGAGCTTGTTCCGGACAACACCATTCCCATCACCTATATGGACCTCTATCTGCAGATCGCCCAGATGTATAATGAGTTAGGGGATGATTCCAGCTCCTACGTTTACATGGAAAATGCGTTGACCCAGGGTCGTGAGCAACAGCCCGTGAGTGAAAAGATCAAAGTGGCAGCGATCTGGAATGATATGTTTGATGAAGCCGGGAAATCCCTGGATATCCTACTCCCACTCAGTCAGGAAGCACCTAATAATGCACAGCTCGTCTACGAAACTGCTCGCGCTTACTTGAAAGAGGGCAATACCACTGACGGGGAACTGTGGGTAGAACGTCTGGCATCTCTGGTACCCAATGCCCGGGAAGTCCAGCTACTGAGAGGGCAGATTGAGCTACTCAAGCAGGAAGCAGAAGACTCCTAAACCAGAATAAATATGTATTAAAAAGCCTCTGCTATGTCAGGGGCTTTTTTATGTCTGATAAACCGTTGAAACGGTTATCGATCGTACGAATAATCGTGAGGACCGACTGCAGTCTACGCTCTGAGAGCTACGCCTCGCCAGGGAAGTCGGGTGCTAATGAGAGCGGACCAAACACGATTATCTGGTGCTGGCACATTTCTACTAGCACCGGGTTTTAACCCGGTGTTACTATACCCAATTAGGGGGTAACCGTTTCAACGGTTTATATCTGATTATCTTCCGGATCGATCTGCGGTACCCACTGATATTTTTTTAGAGATATCACCTCAGCCTCGCTAAAGATAATTCCTTCATCTTCCAACATCTTCCGCTGCACGGCACCACCCATTTCCAGATTCAGACTGATCTTGCCCTGGGCATTGATGATACGGTGCCAGGGAATATCATCTGAAGGCACGGCATGCAGCGCATAGCCCACCTGTCTGGCCTGGCCATAGTAGCCTGCCAGGGTAGCGATCTGCCCATAGCTTGCCACTTTTCCATGGGGCACCTGTTTCACAATGGCATAGAATTCTTGCCATTTGCTCTGTTTATCGCTGCCCATCTATTTTTTATTCTCTGATTTACGCTTCTTTTTCTTCTTGATCAGGTGACGGTTCTCATGAAAGTATTTAGCCATGATCTTGGAGACGGCAGCTGGAACAACCTTCTTAATAGCCTGCTCCGGTTTCAATAGCTTTCTTTTTCTAAAGTGGTCTTCGTCCCATGTTTCCTTCAGCTTGGTGACCTCCATGAAGTAAAGTTTGACCTTATACCGGCCACCATTTTTCTCGTAAGTATAACTGCCGATCTCTTTCTTCGATAATTCACCCTTGATACCGGCTTCTTCCAGGGCTTCCTTGGCAGCTGACTTCCGGGCACTAAGGTCCCAGTCAACGGATCCTTTGGGAACGATCCAGCGTTTACTCCCCCGGGCTGTGACCAGGACGACCTTTCCCTGATAGACCGGGAGTACACCGGACTGTTTAAAATAACGATGCTTATTGGGTTTGGATGCCATAGAGTAGATTTATCCCGTCTAAACTGTATTAATTACGGCGTTCTTAAATCCGACACGCGCTCCAGGAAACTCCCGTCCTCCAGATATCGGTAAATATCCTCTCCGGGGCATTGGGTCTCAGCATAATCCTTGTGACTTTTGATCTTTTCCTGAGGGACATTGTATTTGTTGGCCAGCATGGCTGTCAATCGAGCCAATTGTTCGAACTGGGTCTCAGACAAGATCTGGTTCTCATAATTACCCATGACGCAGATGAGGGCATGCCCCCTTGGATCATAGCTCGTATTGGTATCCCCGGGGTATTGAATAGGTCGGGCTTCATAGATATTGCCCTTCAGGTCGATCATGTAATGGTAAGGGTTGTCCATCCAGTTTTTGGAAGAGCGACTCCAGGATTGTAATCCGATGAGATACTTGATCACGTCCTTATCCTCCGGAAAATCTTCACCACCATGATGAATAGTGACGTACTCGATCTCGTGGGTATCCAGGAGAGGAATGGAGTCAGCAGCAGGGACCCAGCCCCAATCTGTGCGGGTCACTACCTCCAGTTGGGATAGATCAACAGTTACAGGTTCAACCTTGTGGGCACAACTGCTCATGATAAGTGTCAAAACAATGATTGCGGTAAGTCTCAATTTCATGGATAGATCCTTTATAGTTTGATCACAACATACTCGGCAATTGCTTGGATGTCAGCATGTTTATGACTTTATATCTTCTTCTCTCCCGCGTTTCAGCGCGTTTAGCCGTGGTCATATACAGAGAAAAGTCTTTGCGTTGATTCTCCGTCAGGTTTTGCCAGAAAACTCCAGCTTCAGGGCTCTGCTTGAGCAGCACCAGGAATTCTTTCGGTGGGTCAACGACCTCAGGCGTCCTGCGATCCCGCTCCCATTCTCCACTGGCCTTGGCCTCGTCAATGGGTGCCTGTCCGGAAGGCTGCATGAGTCCTTTTTCAATGAGCTCACTGACCTTCTTTTTGTTCACCTCAGACCACATACTGTTTGGTTTCCGGGGAGTAAACTTCTGCATATAGCGTTCATCGTCTATGGTCCGGATCACGCTGTCTATCCAGCCATAACAGAGAGCCTCCTGGACGGCTTCGCTCTTCGTCAATTCAGATTTTTTCGTGTGCTTTTTGAAATAAACCAACCACATGACAGAAAACTTTTCATGATTCTCGGCCAGCCATGACCGCCATTCCTCACGGGTAAGCACGGTCAGGGTCTGTTCATTATTGATGGTGGCGTAGGACACGGCTAAAAATAATAAGGATTCAGCTAAATCACAGTAGCTCAGTGCGAATTTTCATACCTTCAAATAATAATCCGCCTATTTTGAGTGTAGATCAGACTCGTAAATTCACGATGAATCAGACGAACTGAACGAAATAGGGTTACATATTGAGCATGAATAAATGTTCGTCATCTTCGTTTAATTCGTTGTTAAAAGAAAAGAGAAGGCCGATATGCGAATTGTATCCTGGAATGTGAATGGTATTCGAGCAGTTGTAAAAAAGGGATTCTGGGACTGGTTCAATATGGATACCCCTGACATTCTGTGTCTGCAGGAGACCAAAGCCCAACCGAATCAACTGGATGATTCACTCATCAAACCGCTGGGTTACCATGCATACTATCATTCTGCTGAGAAAAAAGGATATAGCGGTGTCACTACCTGGTGCAAAACAGAACCACTTTCGGTTGAAACAGCCATCCTGGACGATGCCTTCAATCGTGAAGGACGCATCATTCTCAGCGAGCACCCTGATTTCTATCTCTATAACGTCTACTTCCCTAATGGCCAAAAAGATCAGGACCGACTGGACTACAAGCTCCGCTTCTACGGTGCCCTTCAAGAGCATTTCCGCGAAAAGGACAAGATCAAACCCGTCATTATTACCGGTGATTTTAATACCGCCCATACAGAGATCGACCTGGCGCGACCCAAAGCCAACGAAAAGACCTCTGGATTCATGCCGGAAGAGCGGGTCTGGGTAGATCGCTATCTGGATAGCGGCCTGGTGGATACATTCCGGATGGAGCACCCCAACGCCAAAGGCTATTATTCCTGGTGGAGTTACCGGGCGAACGCGCGTGTCAATAATGTTGGCTGGCGCATTGACTACTTTCTGGTAAGCGAAAAGATCGCCGCCAAAGTGGATGCATCTCGTATCCATCCCAATGTGATCGGTTCTGACCACTGCCCCGTCTCCCTGGTGCTGGCCTAGGGATTTATGCCTGAACTGCCAGAGGTCGAAACCGTTGTTCGTGGCTTACAAGTCACCATTATTGGCGAGACCCTGGTTGATATTGAAGTTCCCTGGGAGAAAGCCTTAGCACCAGACTCTGCCTATGATTCCCTGGTTGGGAAGACCATCCAAAATGTGACACGCCGGGCGAAATTCATTATCATGGAGCTGGATCAGGGCGCTTTGATCACCCATTTACGGATGACCGGGAAACTGACGCCCGTTTATCCTGATAAACATGTTACCGTCATTCTTCACTTTGATTCCGGGAAAGCGCTCTACTTTCAGGATATGCGCAAATTTGGTCGCATGGTCTATAGCGATGATCCTGCTGAATTCCTGCAGCATTTGGGACCAGAGCCATTGGCCAAGGCCTTTACACCAATGGTTTTTCATGACATGTTGCAGGCAAAATCCAGATTGATCAAACCGCTCCTCATGGATCAGACCTTTATTGCAGGCCTGGGAAATATCTATGTGGATGAAGCCCTTTTTCAGGCTGGAATACACCCGCTCAGCACTGCTTCTTCCATACCGAAAAAACGCGCGTTCAGTCTTCACACAGCCATCCGGTCCATTCTCCAGGACAGTATTGATGCCCAGGGTACCACGGTGGTAAATTTTTCACATGGGGATAATCAAAGCGGATCGTATCAAGTTGCACTGCAGGTCTATGGGCGTAGCGCTGAACCCTGCCTTATCTGCGATCGCCCGATCAAAAAGATCAAGGTAGGTCAGAGAGGCACCCATTTTTGTTCGAATTGTCAGAACTTGTATACATCTTGAGGGGCAGAACGACCGGTTTTGATGAATTAAAACTGGCCTTCATAATCAATGGTCCGTATGTTGCAAGCTAGTTGATTTCTTAAAAAAGGACCATGACATGTTAGACCTGTTCGCAACCATAAGCTCCAACTGGAATATCCCCCTCACAAACGGCCATTTCCTGGAGTTAAGCCTTCGTTTAATCATGGATGTGTTCATCGTTGTGCTCATCATCCGTTTTGCCTATTTGAAAAATCAGGATGGGGCTACCTATGTCTTCACCTTTGCACTATTCAATGTGCTGATCTTTTTTGTTACCTATCTCATGAGCAATGCCTCCATGTCTATTGGATTCGCCTTTGGACTCTTTGCAGTTTTTGCTATCCTGCGCTACCGGACCAAGACCATTCCCATCAAAGAGATGACCTATCTATTTCTGTTCATCACCCTGGGATTGGCCAATGCACTCCGCACTGCCCAGGTTGGTATGTCCGAAATGCTGCTGGTGAACCTGGTCATCATGTTGGGCACCATCCTGGCGGAACGTATCTGGGCGGGACATCGACTGAGCGAAATGAGAGTTCGCTATGAACGTATTGATAATATCCAGCCTGATAAACGTGATGAACTCATTGCTGACCTTGAGCAACGGACCGGCCTAAGTATTGACTCTGTGAAGGTCCAACGCATTGATTTTAAAAGAAACACAGCCCGGATCCGGATAAAATACCGACCGACCAAATAACAGGCCTAATATGTCCTTGCAGCGTCTTTTTATCATTGTCCTGTTAATTTCAGTCACAGGAGCATTTGCTGTAGAACGTGATCAACGATCATCTCTTGCTGTTGCCATAAACCAGGATCTCCCCCGGGGATTTGACCTGGACTTCATTCATGATCTGCGCTTCCAGGATGGCAATTCTACTTTTTGGAAATCTCTTTCTGAACTTGAGCTTAGCTACAAGGTGAATAAATATCTCAAGATAGGTTCAGGCTACCGATATAGCATCTATGGCGATAAATACAGCGAGCGCGGAACCTTCAACGCCACGTTTGACACAAAGACAGGTCGTATATCTCATAAATTGAGAGTCAAGTATCAGCATGATGTGGATAGTGATGACGCACCGGAAAAGTATATCCGAACCCGGTACAGTTTGAGTCACAAACGTATCTACGGCTTCAAACCCTTTGTTGATGTCGAATGGTTCTACAGCCTGAACACGGAACAGATCGAAAAACATCGGCAAAACCTTGGCGTGGATCGCAAGCTCACCAAAGTCACCAGCCTGGTGCTTTATTATCGTTTACAGGAAGAAATAAATGTCAATAATCCTGAAGGCACAGGAATGTTGGGAATTAAATTTGAGATCGAGATCTAAGTCGGACCGATAAAGGCAGGACTACTTACATGTCTCGGAGGTCTGGCGAAAGCTGAAGAGGAAATGGATCTGCTCAGAGACCTCAGTCAGATCCAGCTGGTTCAGACCAGTTCCCCCTGCATAGAGTTTTGCGTTATGAACCTGACAGAGCCGAACAAGTTCTTCCAGTTCACTTTGCGCGCCATCAATATCCTCGACATAGGTGGAAGACAGATAGACCCGATCCGGTTTAAGAGATGAAAATATTTTCTCTGTGTCTAATACGGGCGTCTGGGGTCCACTGAACAGGACCCGGAAACCATTCTGCTCCAGAACATGCTGGATCATCTTGGCGGCAATATCATGGAGCTCCTCACTCATGGTGAGAACAAGGCTTTTTCCCTGGGCAGGGGCATGATTGACCACATCCTGTAGTCTGACAATACTGTCCCTGATAACCTGGGAGGCCAGATGCTCTTCAGATATGGTGATCTCGCCATTTGCCCATAAGAAACCGATGCGATGGAGGACCGGTGTGATCAGATCATCATAAAGAATAGCCAGGTCCTGATGAACCATGTAGGCACTATTGAGGATCATCTGGACCTCAGACTGCTCACAGGCAATAGCCTTCTCCTGGACGATGGGAACCAATGCTTCGAAATCCGCATCCAGAATGATCTGGCTCAGGTGACGGTTCGATTCATCCTCTAAAGGAACCAATGACAATCGCTGGGCATACTTCTGATTATCCTTGGCAAAAGCAGCGATCTGTTTCATGGAAAACTTGCGGTGTCCACCGGCAGTTTTTACACAATCCAGCTTACCAGAATCGGTCCAGCGCTTGACAGTTGCCACATTCACACCGAGGATCCGGGCGACTTCAGGGCTACTGAGAAGGGCTGTATTTTTGGCAGTTCTTTGCATAACGCTCATTTTATGATTCCTGTTAAACTAAACCTTTTTACTTAAATTTCCGCAGTAATTCCAATCGTTGGGAGAATTCCTAGGCTCTGATTTTCTACAAGCTCACCGGTGTTCCTATCAAAGGCTGGTGTGCTTACTGCTTTGCGATTGTATACATTTTGGATATCGATATAGGTCACCAGATCCCAACCATTATTGGTCCAGCGACGATCCAGTCTTACATCCAGGTTATGGTTGGCTGCCAGGCGGAGCGCATTGTACTGATCCACCATCTGATTGCCATTAGCATCCAGCGGCGTGTAGGGTTTACCAGTCGCATAGCGTAGCTTAGTACTGAATTCCCATTTTTCATTGAACACATACCCGCCACCAACATTCATGATCCAGGTCTGATCAAAACTACCGGGGCGTTCGATACCATCCAGGGCCGTGAACATGGACTGATTGTAACTCACGCTGGCTGTCCCATAACAGGGTACTTCCGACATCTTTTTCTGGATAAATAGCTCCATACCCCTGGCCCATCCTGAGCCATCATTACTCAGGGGATCCACTCCGAAAGAGGCAAAGCCTTCATCAGAGCCACCAAAACCAGCCCCGGTGTTCACCATGACCAGATAGGGTCGGGTCAGGCTAGCCGGATAGTTGTGGTACCATTTTTTGTATCCCTCAACGCGGATCTTCGTGTCATCCCGCCATAGATACTCCAGCCCCAGTACCAACTGATCTGCCTGGATGGGGTCCAGCGTCCGATTCAGTGGATTGGATACCAGCCAGATCGTGCTGGGATACTGATTATACCGTCCCAGACTACCTGTAATCGTCACTTCACCAGTCAGGTCATAATTCATTGAAATTCTAGGTGATAAAACCGGAGCTGCATCCAGGAAACTGGAGTGATCAGCACGCAGTCCCAGTGTGGTGTTGAAGCGGAACTGACGGTATGAAAGCTGTGCATAGCCTCCTGTTACATAGCCGATTTCTTTCAGTTCTGAATCAATATTCAGTGTTCCCACACCCGGGATGTTATCCTGCTGTAGGAAGAGATCGGACGAAAAGTCCACCTGGCTCAATTTTACACCCGTGCTCAGACGCAGACTTTTATTCAAGCGCCAGGTCACATCGCTTTTCAATGAAGTGTTTATATCCGAGCTGGCATTCTGAAATATGGGAGCCAGGCTTGCATCTCTCTGGAGGAAATCGTAGGAAACACGCACCTGGCTCAGGTTGGCACTTAGGAGGCCTTTTGACATGACATGTCTATAATTAACGCCGAATACATACTGCTTCTGATCGCTACCCAGTATGCGGCTATTGTCGTTACGCTGTTCAAGGGTCTCATTGAACCACTTCACATTATCCAGGGCGGCAATTCCCAGGAAAGTGAGTTGGTCCGTTTCATTCAAATTGTAGGTCGCTTTGGTCAGGAAATCCCAGTATTCCGGTACAAATCCGAAGCCGGCTGCCTTGAAAATGAAGTCCAGATAGGAGCGGCGAGCCGAGAAGAGAAAATTTCCATTACCCGTAAGTGGTCCTTCCAGGTTCAGGCCAAACTGGCTGGCTGAAATGGTGGCTTTTGTGGCCAACTGATCATTGAGGCCTTCCCGAAGGGAGATATCCAGGATGGAACTGAGTCTATCACCATATTTCACCGAGAATCCACCGGTGGAAAACGAGGTCTCATCCACAAAATCCAGATTGATATAGCTCTGGGGACCCCCACTGGCACCCTGGGTACCGAAGTGGTTGATGTTCGGGATCTCGATCCCTTCCACCAGATAAAGATTTTCGCTGGGTGCACCACCCCTGACGATCAAATCATTCCGACCACCATCGGCCTGGGCAACGCCAGGAAGAATAGAGACAGCCCGGATCACATCTTCAAAACCACCGGGAAGCCGTCTGATCTCCTCCTGTGATTGAACCTGAGTGCTTGTTGGTGTATCCTGACTCTTGCTGAAGTATTCAGCAACCACGACTGCAGCTTCTAACTCTATGAGCGTTTGCTGTAATTCCACATCGACCAGCGTTGGTCGTGAGGTCTTGACAACCAGATCGGTGATCATGCGAGATGTGTAGCCAATATAATCCACACGTATCTGGTAATTCCCAACGGGAAGTCCCGATATAATGAAGCGACCTTCAAGGTCAGTAGCGGCACCAGAGGTGGTGCCTTCAACGATCACATTGGCACCGATAATGGCTTCACCGGTGACTGCATCTGTAATTTTCCCCTGAATGGATCCCCGGGACTGAGCCAGACCTGCACTCAGTGAAACAAGTGTTATTAGTAGCAATCTATATATCATTTCCAAGCTCCAACCTTTCAATTCTTCACAGGACTTTTCTCTGCCTGTTACCCCAAATTAGACTATTTTTGTCACATTGCAAGAAAAAAGAGCGTTATGCGCGTTTTAAAGATAAAAACACCCTTGTCTGTCATTCTGAGCAGAGTGGAACGTAGCGAAGAATCTTGGTCCGAAATTCCAGATTATGACTAGTGCACGAACGCGAGGGTTCTTCGGGTTCACTTCGAGAGCCTCAGTGTCCTCCTCAGCTGAACAGGAATAAAGGATCAAGATCCTTCACTCCTACCTCGGCCGCACTTCGTCAAGCTCAGTGTGACACTCTGTGAATCGTTCAGGATGACAATGAGGAGGAGGGTGGGCTTAGCTTGTGTGTGGTGATTTTACTTTGGTGAGAAAGATCAGCCCACCCAGCAGCACCAGACTGGCCGTAAGGAGGTAGAGTACGGACGTACCCCAGGACTCGACGATGAGCCCTGCCAGGCTGATATAGAGGACAATAAACGGTGCCACAGCAGAATCCAGAGCGGCATAATATAATTTTCGGTCGCCATGCTCGCCGGCGAACTCATAAACAAAGGCCATGAATGACGACTGACCAGCGCCAAAAGCCATCCCTGCAAAAACGAAGGTGAGATACGCCATCCACACCTCTGTGGCCATGGCAGCGGTTAACACGGCCAGGAAATGACCCAGAAAGAATCCCAAAATAGCAGTTTTCCGTCCGAGATGATCCCCCAGATATCCAAACAGAATGTTGAACATGGCCTGACCAACGACAAGAAAAATTGTAAACGAACCAGCTGAGCTCAAGGGAAGGTCAAAGCGCGCCTGTAGGTCCACGCCAAAAAAGGCCAGGGGCATGAAGGCTGAAGCAGCCAAGGCCCGGGTAATGATATAGGTGCGAAAATTCTTATCGCCGACATAGATGGTTTTGAGACGTTTCACCCAGTGTAGTGGTGGTTCGTCTGTCACGACAGGATGATGGATCACTTTGATGAACATAAAGAAGGTGTTACCAAGCAGAATAGCAGCTGTCATGATCAGAAAACCCAGACCGAAATTCTGGGGGAAGCTCACATACTCCATGGCCAGGACCTCACGCAGGATGTACCCGCCCAACATGCCCATAAGCGCATTACTGGTAAACGTGATCCCAAAGAAGCGCCCCCGTCGACTGGTGAGACTGACAGAATGCAGGAAATCCGCCCAAACTGGAACCAGAAACCCAACGCCCAGGGACCAGATCACCCATAATACCAGATAAGCCCGAATACCAGTGGCACCCGATAAGCCAAAAAAGTAAAAGCAGAGCCCCATGAGAAAAGCAATGGGAGCCATAGAAAAATGGAGTCCAATATTCAGATCGCGAATGCGGGTTGACCGACTAAACAGAATCGCTGACAGTACCTGAGGCAAGGCCACCAGCAAAATGAAGCCACCGGGGATCAGCCCAATGACAAAAGCAGATGCACCCAGCTGAGCCAAAAACATGGGAACAACCGAATTCATGTTGTGAAAGGCTAAGCCAAAACCCCAGAGACCTTCGCCGATGGAGTTAAATACCGTATTCCGTGTATGGGTTTTTTCCCTGTTGAGTATTTCCATGCTTGAAATCTAACTTAT
The DNA here is from genome assembly GCA_021734255.1 of Fidelibacterota bacterium. Taxonomy (GTDB): domain Bacteria; phylum Fidelibacterota; class UBA8477; order UBA8477; family JABMPR01; genus JABMPR01. The sequence goes on from JAIPJM010000003.1 coordinate 179,415, forward strand.
AGTTTCATAGGACGTAAACCGGAACAGTTGCAAAATCTGGCCTATAATTCAGCAGCGCTTTAAGATAACGCTTTAGCTCCTAATAATTAAAGGCACTTTTCAGGGCTGCGAGACCGCAGATGGCTCAGACGCCGACTGAGATCTCAAAGCTATGGCAGTCAAAAACATTGCCGTCATGAGTACACCGGTACCTCTGAATATGAATGCATAGCTTTCACTCCCCATGAGAGAAGCACTTAATACACCGATGAGAGCTGTCGCACTGAGTTGACCCAAGCTGATAAAGATCGTTAACATTCCCTGGGATGTGGCCCGATCCTCTACTTTGGTATTATTCAGCATGATATAACGCAGGGAACTACCTGAGAGCACTGACATGCCCAGACCAATGAGAACACCACTGCTATAGTAGATCATCCGATGAGCGCCAGAATAGGAAAGCAGATAAAAACCAGTGGAACAGAGGACCAGGGCGAAAAGGATGACCCTTTTTACCCCAACGGCATCGATCAATCGACCAAAGACAGGCGACCCGATCGCGGTTGCGAGAACGAAGGGAATCAACATGAAACTGGCCGTTGAAGGATCCACGGCAAATGAAGACACCACAAAACTCGGAATGAAGACAAAACAGGCCTGCATCGCACCGGTAGATACAGCCAGAATTCCGGCGATAAGGATCTGGCGATTATTAAAATATTCCAGGTGGACCACCGGGTGGGGCGTCTTCCGTTCAATGAATATCAGAGTAGCCAGCGCGATTCCTGCCAGGGCGAAGACCTCAATGAGTATGATCGAATCACCACGCACGGTGTTCAGGCCATAGGTGAGCGCAGCTAAGAACACGCCCAGTGAAATAATACCGCCCCAATCGATGGTCTTCCCTGAAACAGCAGATTTCGATGGCAACACCTTCCAGCTATAAACGATGAGCACAAGTGAGATAGGAATATTTATGGTAAACAACACGTTCCAGCTGTAGAATTTGAGTAATGTGCCGGCTACAAAGGGTCCCAGGAGGAATGCAAGACCGAACACCGCGCCAATGATCCCCAGTATGCGCCCCCGCTTCTCGGGTGGGAAAAGATCCCCAACCACGGCACTGGCAACAGGAAACACCCCGCTGGCACCAAAACCCTGAATCGCCCGACCGATCAGAAGATTGGTAAAATCTGAAGAGATAGCGACCCATAAAGAACCCAGTCCAAAGATGGCCAGGGCGGTGACATAGATACTCCGCCTACCATAAATGTCGGATAAGCGAGCAAAGAGTGAAACACCCAGGAGATTGAACAGGACATAGATAGAAAAGATCCAGCCCAGAAAACGCTCAGCCACCTGGAGCGACTGTTCAATGGAGGGCAAGGCTGGTCCAACAATGGAAATATCGAGTGCCCCCATGAGAACACCGACAAAAAGCACGGCGATCACTTTGCCATTATTTTTCTCTTGCCCTGTGTTCGACATTTGCTGCGCCTGTCCTTTCTGCTGTCTGAACTGTTGATCTTGTGACGTGCTTCCAGGATGAAACTCCGGGAAGCGTCAATTCAATTTATTCCTATAAAATGGAAACACCATCATCCAGCGCTCCTTCTGTTAATTATTTTAGTGCTGAACAATGACTTGAGCTTGATAAAATTCCATTTGCATCAGAACCAATCCAGGTGACATTTGCATCAGTCGAAAGGAAATCATGTCCATATATATAGACTCTGCGAACATTGAAGAGATCAAACAGGCCCTGGATCTGGGGTGGATCTCGGGTATCACCACCAATCCATTGCTACTGGCAAAGGAGGGCACGGAGGTCAGTGCTTTGCTCAAAGATCTGGGGCACCTCACTTCCGGTTCGGTGTTTTACCAACTCATTTCTGAAACTTTCAAGGAGATGATAGAAGAGGCAGACCGCGCCCTGGACATTCTTGAGGACAAACTGGTCGTCAAACTACCGCCTACCGATCTAGGCTTCAAGGTGTGCTCGCAGCTCTCCACCCGGGTCTCCTGCTGTCCCACCGCCATCTACTCCCCAGCCCAGGCTCTGGTAGCTTCAGAAGCCGGTGCGCAGTTCATCGCAGTCTATGTGAATCGCGCCACCAGGCTCATGGTCGATGGTATTCAACTGCTTGTTGATATTGCCGATGTCTTAACGAACTCCCCCACTGATATCCTGGCCGCTTCCATCAAATCACCAGATGAGGCATTCCAGTCCATCAGAGCCGGGGCAAAACATCTGACCCTTCCTTTTGATACTTTGACACAAATGAGTGACCATCCCTTGAGCCAGGAAGCAGTCGATCAATTCAAGCGGGATGGTGCGGGACTGGAGAAATGATGAATCTCAAAGATACAATTTTTGTAATAACAGGCGCCTCAGGGGCCACGGGATCAGTGATCGCTGATAATTTGCACCGGGCGGGTGCCCAGGTTGTTGGCTTGAACTTTCGCGGTGAACCGCGCTTGAGCCTGACGGAACAGCGGACTGGTTTTCATGCCCTTACCCTTGATCTTGGCAATACAGCTGAAGTTCTCCAGGCCTATGAGATGATCAAGCACCATCGCGGCGCCATCTCTGTCTGGATAAACACCGTCGGGGGTTTTCATATGGGGCAGCGGGTGGAAGATAGTGAGCCCGACACCTGGGACCAGCAGTGGCAAGTTAACTTTAAGACGACCCTCAATACGGCTCAGGTCATTCTACCGCATTTTCGTGAGCAGGGGCAGGGTCGTCTCATCAATTTTGGATCAGCTGCCGCCCTGGATGGTCTGGCAACAGCAGGTCCCTACATCGTGAGTAAAGCGGCCGTCCATGCCCTCACGCGAACTATTGCAGCAGAGTTAGAGGGAGACATCACCTGTAATGCCATCTTGCCCACCACCATCGACACGCCAGCGAACCGCAAAGCCATGCCAGATGCTGATTTCAGTCAGTGGGTTACCCCGCTAGAGATTGCGGCAAAGATCGTGGAGATCATCGAGGGTGATATGAATGGTGAACTCATCATCCCGGGTTCAGATGGATAAACCGTTAAAACGGTTATGAGAAGCACCTGCTTCTCAATTCACCCAGTTGAAACTGGGTGTTAGTAGGAGTGTGCCAATATGAACACACATTGGTGGCAAATTACCTCTAACACCCGAATTCATTCGGGTGATTCGAAACACCCTAAAATCAATAACGGTTTATTCGGTCTCCGAATGATCATAGACCTTTTTTCCGCCGACGTAGGTCTTCAATATCTCAAGGTCTCGGATCGTTACAGGGTCAACTTTGGTCAGATCAGCACTGATAATGACAAAATCAGCCAGTTTTCCAGGTTCCAGCGTCCCCTTGATGTCCTCCTCGAAAGATGCATAGGCAGCATCCCGTGTGTAGCCCGCCAGGGCAGTTTCCACTGAGATCTTCTGCTCTGGTACCCAACCCTCTGGATTTTTATCATCCAGTGTGCGCCGGGTGACAGCGGCGTAGATCCCCTCCAGAGGGGTTGCCGGCGCCACGGGCCAGTCACTTCCAAATGCCATGGGTATCCCCTTCTCTTCAAAAGTTTTGAAGGGATAGGTGGTTTTGATCCGCTCGGCACCGATCAGGGGCTTCGCCCAGCGGCCATCGTCAATACAATGATAGGGCTGAGCAGCAGCGATTGTCCCGGTTGCTTTGAATAGATCAAAATCATCGGCACCCATATGCTGGGCATGCTCGATCCGATGGCGTCTGTCTCGAGGGCCGTTCTCCTCGGCAACACGGTCATAAATATCCAGAATGGTCCGGATTCCCCGGTCACCGATCCCGTGGATAAGAATGTGGAGGCCCGCTTTATCGGCGCCTGAGATCCAGGTGTAGAGATCTTCCTCGCTATTCACCATGAGTCCATGGTCATCGGGCTGGTCCGTGTAGGGATCCTTGAACAGGGCCGTGTGGGACCCGAGGGAGCCGTCCACAAAACCCTTCAGGCTGCCGATCCGCAGCCACTTATCCCCGACGCCTTCCTGAGCAACCATGTCCGCCAGCTGTTTCCAGCCCCTGATGCCTTTGACCGCATAAATACGCAGTTTCAGTTCACCATTATCTCTGGCAGTGGTGGCATAGTGATAGGTCCCCTGTTTCCCATCCAGACCATTCATGTCATGGACAGACGTGACACCATTGGAAACCAGGTAGTGCTGGGCAGCATCAAAAGCGGCTTTCCCGCCAGCGTCTGAGTTGGATGGTACGTGAGGCCAGATGGGATCCATGGCGTTGTCTTTCAGAATACCCGTAGGCTCACCACGCTCGTCCCTGATGATGTCCCCACCTTCAACATCTGGTGTGGAGGCATCTATGCCAGCTATTTTCAGGGCCAGCGAATTGGCCAGGAGCATATGTCCATCCAGGCGGGTAATGGCGACAGGATTGTCCGGGGTCAGTGCATCGATCCATTCCTTTTTCGGTAATTCACCACCCCACAGGGTATGGTCCCAGTTGCCTTCCAGTATCCATTCGCCTGGTTCAAGCGTTTTGGCATATTCCCCAATGCGTCTGCTAAACGCCTCAGGCGTGTCTGCATATCTCAGATCAATGCTCAGGAGGCTATTCCCGCCGCCCATAAGGTGGAGGTGGGAGTCGATAAAACCCGGTGTGATGAAAGCACCCTCTGCTTCAACTACTTCTGTGTCATCTCCGATCAGATGGGTGATCTGCCCGGTTGAACCAACAGCCATAATCGTATCACCGGAAATAGCCATGGATTGTGCCATGGGCTGGTTCTCATCCCCAGTCCAAATGATTGCGTTTGTGATCACCAGATCTGCTTTGGGTAGCTCCTGCTGGCAGCCAATGATTAGAGCAATCAAGCCGAGACCGATCGCGAGTAATCGAATTTTCATGATGGTGTCCCCTATTTTGGAAAACTGAAGATATCCTGCGAGCTATTCATGGGCAAGGATGAAAAAGAAACCGTTGAAACGGTTATGCGATGTTTCGGGTACCAAGATCACCGGGTTCCAGTCTCTGCCCCCTTGGGCTTCGCCGTGGCAGGAAAACCCGGTGCTAGAAGAAGTATGCCATTATTCAAAACGCTTTGTCGGCATGTTTGTTCTAGCACCCAACTTTCCTGGCTCGGCGTAGCTCGAACCCCGTCACGGCGGGGGATGAGCGTAGACGGCAGTTGGGTGATCAAAAAGCATTACTAATTATTAACCGTTTCAACGGTTTTTCTGTTTGCACATTTATGGCGACAAAAGCAGGAAAAGGAACAGTCAATCAGCGCAACAACAGCACTTTGTGGCTTTGCTGCTGCCCCTGACTCATGAGGCGAATCAGATACACACCGGCTGGCATGGATCGACCGAGGTGATCACGGCCCTGCCACTGACGTTGATGTGTACCTGCTTCAATGCTGCCGTTAACCAGCCGCGCCACTTCCTCACCCCTGATCGTGTAGACTGCCAGTTTAACCGGCGCTGCAAGATCCAGGCTGAAACGAATGTTCGTACTGGGATTGAATGGATTCGGCCAGGCAGGCTGTAAGCTGAAGTGGACCGGGTGAATCGGAGCAATGCCGGATGGGCTGGAATAAAACCAGGTGCTTCGGACATCATTTGTCCACGTGCTATCAGTATTCAGGTACTGTTCGATCTGCTCGGTCAGGCGCCCCTCTGCGTCATATTGGTAGATGACCTGGGATTTATCAAACCAGCGCTCATCATCATACCCCCATTCCTGGGTGCGGACAGAATGGTGGCGTCCCATCTCATCAGTCTCATATACCTGACGTTCCAGATTCAGCCAGGAAAAGCTTAATGCCAGCTGGTCGGTCCGGGTAAGCAGAACATCATTTGTATCATATTCCCAGATCGTCCGACTTTCACTCTCCCATTCACCGCCATCAAAGAGACTCAAGCTCCAGAGGATCTTGTTCCCCTGGTCGTCATAATCAAAACTTTCCCGCGCTTGATCTGTCCAGAATTCTCCATCATAATCCCAGATCTGTTCCACGCGCTGTGCCAATTGGCTGCGTGCCGTGTATCCCATGACATATTGAATATCATTCAGCAACTGGCTTCCAACCTGGACCTGATGAACCTGGCTGATCAAAAGACCGTCTTCACTATAGGTATTGGATATCTTATCCATCATCTGCCAACTTCCATCCACAGAGTTGAGATAGCTGCTGGTCTCCAGCCGGTCTTCCAGGTCATAGCTATGGATCCAACGCCATCGATCCACCCAGTTGGTATCAACCCACAATTGACGCAAGACTTGCGTTCGGTTCCCCCGTTCATCGTAATTGATGAGGGTCCGCCAATCCAGCAGCCAATCACTGGAAAAGCGTACCCGCCGGGTGGTGTCGGTAATGGATCCCTGATCGTTATAGGCATACACCTCCCCATAGCGCGTTACCCAGTCAGTATCACCCCAGACAGAGATCATCAGCGAGTCCGGTCTATGAGCCAGCGTAGCTGATTGGCCAAAACCGCTTGCACACCATCCCATCAGGAGCAGGGAAACCACTATGAATCGTAAAGACCGCATGATCGTCATTCTAGGGTTAAACTGAATGTCAGGCAAGGAGATATGTTACTGGGTTGGGAGTTGGGAGTTGGGAGTTGGGAGTTAGGAGTTAGGGGTTAGGGGTTAGGGGTTAGAGGTTAGGGGTTAGAGGTTAGGGGTTAGAGGTTAGGGGTTACGAGTTCGGGGTTTGTTAATGGGTTCATCCACTTTAGTCTTTCTGAGGAGTCCCGACAGATGCGTCGGGGCGATCGAAGAATCTCAGATTGGTGGTTGGCGCAGATCCGAGATCCTTTCCACCTGCGCCCATAGGCTTCGGCGGGACAGGCGCCGTTGGCTCAGGAAGACTAGTATCAGTATTTGTCAACAGGTCCATTCTCTTTAGTCTTTCTGAGGAGGCCCGACAGTCATGGCGGGGCGATCGAAGAATCTCAGGTTGTTGCTTAGCACAGATCCGAGATCCTTTCCACCTGCGCCCATAGGCTTCGGCGGGACAGGCGCCGTTGGCTCAGGAAGACTAGTTCAAGTATTTTTTCAGTGGCCAACCCTTTCTCGTCTTTCTGAGGAGTCCCGACAGGTGTGGAGGGGCGATCGAAGAATCTCAGATTGGTGCTTGGCACAGGTCCGAGATCCTTCCCCTTCGAGAGCCTCAGGGTACGCCATGGCAGGCAGGAAGACTAGTAAACATATTTGTCAATGGGTTGTTGGATCCAAACCACCAAACGCATACCAGTAGCTGGCGATCTTCAGGTGGCTGAACCTAATCCTAGTCACTCCAGCGTAGCCCCATCCCCAGGGTGAAGCCCTCCGGTATCTGTTTGCCCAGCACATAACCCTCGGTCTTGTAGCCGGTGTGCAGGATCAGGTCTATACCATCAGCAACCCACATATCAGTGGTCAGTTCGGCAGCCACTCCGCTGCCAAAAATATCCTGGTCCCAGGCATCCACTGTGGCGGTCATGGTCATTTTGTCTGTTGTGAGAAATTCATTCCAGACCAGGCCCAGGCCGTTATTCTTAAAGGGCCGTCCCGTTTTGAAATAGACGGATAGTGCCTTCCCGTCAAGATTGATGTAATTATTCATGTAAAGCTCATAACCCAGGGGTGACACATTGAACAGGGTACCATAGGTCCAGCCATTCTCTGCATCACCGATGAGCCAGATCGGTTTCCGCTCAACTGTCTCATCCCCGAAGGAAGCGGCGACCTCTTTGTAGAAATGGGGATCCAGGAGGTTCCAGTAGGTTCCCAGGAGCGCTGTCTCCCCATAAAGATCCACCAGGTCAGGGTTCACTGAGCTATCAGCCATAAAAACCTGTCCATCAGAGTAATTCTTCCAAACCGGTAAGATCACATGAACGGGATCGCCAGCGGTATTGATCCACACATCCCTTTCTTCAGGGGTGAAGGGAAGAATGACCGACGTATAGAGAGGGAACATGATCCGATTGGCAAAAGCAAAGGCCAGGTCCGTATTGCTGGCACCGTTATTCTTCATGAAATCGCGCTGGATGGTGCGCACATTCAGATAATTCACCTCGAAACCAGCGGTGACCGATAGCGTTTCATCAACCAGGCTGATGGAGTCTGGCAGAGTCATGGTGGTATGGGGAATGGGTAGATTGGCATTGTGGATGTTGAAATGCCCACCGACCTGTTCGGCCCGGAGTGAATGGCCAAATTCATGGGACCAGATCAGGATCATGTAAGTCGTAGAAAAGGAAAACACGCTAAATGCTATATCACCCAGCTTGGGACTCATTGCTGGTCTTATTAAACCGGCCATGGATAATCGTATCATTTACCCAGCGTAAGCTATCTTGGGGTGCTTGAAGTAATTCGCCACGCGTTCAGGCATTTTTTGCAGCATCCGCATATATGATAACACTCCCTTCTTCAAACTCTTCTCG
>JAIPJM010000049.1 GCA_021734255.1 Fidelibacterota bacterium
GCTTTAAAACTAACTTTGGGATGTAATGTCTTCTTCATATACAACTATAATATTAACAGTTATATATGCAAGATTATTCTGCTGATTATGACATAAATATAACAAAAAAAGAGGCCACCCTTTTGGGACAGCCTCTTTTTTCATGCGCAAATGTGATTGCTGTTTTATTTCAGCAATAGCATCCGTCTTGATTCACTTGAAGCTGCAGTTCTCAGGGTGTAGATATAAATTCCTGATGGAACCTGATATCCATCCTTATCTAATCCACTCCACTGAACCTCATAAGTACCTGGTGACAGGTCCGTATTCATCAGTTCAGTCACAACTCTACCCTGTAGATCATAGACTGACAGGTTCACATAATCAGCCTGTGGAATCTCGAATGAGATGGTTGTGCTGGGGTTAAAGGGATTGGGATAATTCTGGTTCAACTGCATGGATTCAACGACAACCACATCATGTTCATTGTCGATCGCAACCGGATTCATCGTCGCCCTCATGACCCAGCCATTATCTGTAAAGATATAACCGTTCTCAAGGGTCTCAAATAAGCCACTGACGAAATAATCTGATGGCATATCTGTGGGAAAATACATTTTGCCCCATGATAATCCCAGATTCTCTGTATAGAATACACCTTGATCGTCAGCTGCAACAATGATATTGGTTTCAGGCACTGCCATTACACCATTCACCCATTCTGCTGGATATGGGGGCATGGCTGACATATGCCAGCTTGCACCGCCATCATTTGTCCGTAACAGTGCACCTCTGCGGGTGGCCAACATTCCGTTGACTGAGTCAGTAAAGGCAATTGAACGAACATAGGTTCCATCAAGCAGAGAATCAGGAACCGTGTAGCTGTTCCAGGTTTCACCTGCATCGGTGGTGTGATAGATAAACCCACCAGCATATCCCGTAGATGTGGCAGCGATCCATAGATTCTCACCGACATTGCAGGAACCCAGGCCCCAGGTGTAATAACCATAGGCGCCATTCAAAAAGTCGATTCCAGTGAGTTCTGTCCAGGTTGCGCCGCCATCAGTTGTCCGCACAATATGGGCATCACCATCGGTAGCTTCATCACCCATGGCAATGGCAGTCGTAGCATTGAGAACCCGCATAGTATTGAACCAACCTGAACCCAAACCCAAGGAGTAACTGTAGACCTCACTGAAGGTCGTACCACCATCGGTGGTGCGGAAGATCTTACCATTCGCTGTCGATATGAGGGCCGTATTCTGGTCAAATGCATCCAGCTGGGCCCCACGGCCATCAATAGCTACGGCGTTGTATGTGTAGGTCACGCCATCATCTACTGAACGGAATACGTAGGTCTCTTTGGCATCGTTGCGGCCAAAGAACCAGATCGTTCCATCATCCAGAACACGTCCCGGACGGAAATTCATTCCAACGGTCAGTGAATCCCCCATCGTGACGCCTGTATCACGAGCCAGGGTATAAGTACGGTCATGAGGCATGGTCTTCATGACCCAGCCATTGTCTGTAAATACATACCCTTTTTCAAGCGAGGCGAATACACCGCTCAGAAAATAATCTGCAGGCATATCGGCGGGATACGGTAATTCCGTCCAGGAAAGACCCAGATCATCCGTACAGAACACACCTTCATCATCAGCTGAAACAATGATATCAGTTCCGGGAACCTGGATCACACCGTTTGACCAGGCGGCATTGGCGTGCATATCGACTGCCTGCCAGGTTGCGCCAGCATCACTGGTCTTGAGGATGTCACCTCTCCGACTGGCTAACAGACCATTGTTAGCATCACTAAAAGCAATGGAGCGAATATAGGTTCCATCCAGAAGTGAATCAGGAACCTCATAGCTATTCCAAGTGTCACCGGCATCTGTTGTGTGGTAAATGAATCCACCAGCATAGCTTGTTGATGTAGCTGCGATCCAGAGGTTCTCACCCACGTTGCTGGATCCCAGACCCCAGGTGTAATAACCATAGGCACCATTCAAAAAGTCGATCCCTGTGAGTTCGGTCCAGGTTTCTCCTCCATCCGTGGTTCTCACAATGTGAGCATCACCATCCGTGGCTTCATCACCCATGGCAATGGCAGTGGTGCCATTCAAAACCCGCATCGTATTGAACCAACCTGCACCCAAACCGAGCGAGTAGCTATACACTTCAGTAAATGTGGCTCCCCCATCCGTGGTACGGAAGATCTTACCATTTGCCGTTGAGATCAGGGCCACATTCTGATCAAAGGCATCCAACTGGGCGCCACGACCAGCGATCGGCGTGCTATTGTAGGTGAAGGTGGCACCATCATCTACAGACCGAAACACGTAGGTCTCTTTGGCATCGTTACGCGCGAAGAACCAGATAGTCCCATCCTCCAGGATCCGTCCCGGGCGAAACCACATTCCTGATGGAAGCGTATCCCCCATGGTAACTTCTGTTGCACGAACAAGCTCCTGACCTATTGCACCTGTCGCAACGACAAGTATGATAGTCATTAACCATAAGAATCTTTTCATGCTACCTCCTTTTTTGTTACATGAAAACTGACTAAAATAGAATGTTGAGCGAAAATCTATTTATACCGTCAAATATACCCATATTGACATAAGAATAATCGATGACAAGTCTGGAGAGTCTAATTCCACCCCCGGCTGAAAAACCGCCTTCATCAGCAGCCAGCTTGTAGCCACTGCGAATGTACAGCATGGAATTAAAGACATATTCTGCCCCAATATTGTACTGTTCCTGCTGATTATTGGAATGTACCATATCCATGGCAAGGGTGAGCGTCTGATTGGAAGTCTCGAGGATATTCATACCCATTCCAAATCTAAAATTGATGGGCAGGGAATATTTCTCAAACTCTCGTTCGGTTGAATCTGAAAATGAGAGGGCGTCACTGTAATCAATGAAGCTTCCCTCAAATTGCACTTCTGGGGCAAAATGTAAAACGGACATCCCCAACTTTAAACCACGCCAGCCTGAACGATATAGGGTTCCCATATCCAAAGCCCAGCTGGAATAGCCATAGTCATTATATTTTTCATGCACGATCTTATTGGTAATCCCAACGGAGATCTTATCGGTGAGATATCTGGAAAACGTCAGTCCCAGCGCATAATTCGATAGGGCAAAAAACTCTCCGGTCCCTTCGGGCTGAGCAATGGTGGTGATCTCCATATCATCCGTGGCCAGAAACACTGAACTGATAGCAACAGTGCCAATACCCTCCAGCGTCTGGGCTGCAGAGATACCTCCTATTGAAATATCCCCAGGCCAAATGGTATAGCTGGAATACAGACTGCTTGTCTCCACATCTGCTATACCTGCTGGGTTCCAGAAAGCGGCTTCTGCACCGGATCCTGTGACAGTAAACGCTTCTCCCATCCCAGTAGATCGTGCACCGATCCCGATTTCCAGAAACTGCGCCACAGAGGTACCTACCGGAGCAAAAGATTCCGCAATAAGCAGACATGGAAGCAATACGAGTGAAATGAATCGTCCATAATTTTTATACATCTTAAGGTTTCCTCTTTTTAGCGAATGATCACAAACTTACCGGTCTGATTACCGAGAGATTTGGATTTAACGACATATACATAGATGCCAGGCGCTGCCTCCTGGTTGTTGCGGGTCATGAGATCCCATTCAGCCACACTGGCACTGCTCAGATCGAAGTTTTCCCCGACAACAACTGACTGGTTGGCTTCGGTCTCTGCGACATAATCACCATCGATGGTAAATATCTTGACCTTGGCATCACCCGGTAGATTCGTAAACAGAATACGATGCTCCCAGGGAAATGAGCTACTTGGAGCAGGATTGTTCCATTGTGCTGATCCAATGTATGGATTGGGAACCACCTTCACACGATCAAGGTTTTCTGTGGCTTCCGGGTTAGCCGGCGAAATAACCTTGTAACTGGTTGCAGCTGTGAGATTGCTTTGGATAACACCGAAATCGATGGGAAAATCAACATACTTGGTTTTTGTCTGGACACTGTAATGGTAGACCAGCCCATTGACCACATCCGTATCGATGTATTCAAATTGGCCATCACTATTCAATGGTGGCGGCCAGGTTGCACCGGCTGCATCCGCAGTGGACTTGGGTGTACCCCCCGATGTATCGGTATAGGTAGCCAGCGCTTCCCATTCAACCAGTCCAGAGGCCGTTTTCGCGCCCTTTGAAACCACATAGGTCTCAAAATTCTCATGCTGGACAGCCAGTGTATCCCAGGCGATCCTGACACCCTTTGCCACATTGTTCTCTGTGTATACCGAAACGTCAACCTCTGGCGGGCCTGGTGAGAATAGCTCGGATGAAATGCTGAAATCATTTTCCAGCATAAAATCAGCAACAACAAAGTCCTTGAACATATCTGCCAGGCTATAGACGCTTCCGCTGTCCGGATCAGCACCAACGCAGAGGGCGGTCGTGATCACAATGGAATCTCCTGTTGCCAGTTGTGGATACGGCCCATAGGTGAGGATACCCCTGTAATCATAGGGAAAAATGGCGTCATTTATCAAAAGGATGTTCTCGTACTCCGGCACACCGATCATGCGATCCCAGGTCTCAGCATCTGTTCCGGGATCGTTATAAATATTGCATTGATGAAAGGAATGCTTGGGCATTTCTGGCACGGTTTTCAGGATTCTAAACCCGAGAAATCCTGGCGTTTGTAATTTTCCATTAACATCGGGGTTGCCGAAGTCGTTGGGTTGGCCATTATCAGCATCATATTCTGGATTATCGGCATCAAACATGAACACGATACTGCTATCGACCGGCATTTGGTCGAAGAGATCCTCGTAGCCGGCAAATTCAGGAACATAATTGATCCAGTCGCCCCAATCCCAGCCATTTGCCATGGTAATATCGTCCTGATTGGAGAATTTATCCTCTGCTCCCCAGGTGGTCAGTTTGGAGACATCACCATCAAGTCTCATGGTAAAATAGAAATCATCGATGGTCTGATCAGCATCCGGATAACCATCGTCGTCGGTATCGATACCCACATTCTTGATGGTGTATTCATACATGATGAAATCAGCAGCATAGCTGGCGGACCAGGAATAGCTTTTTTCCGTCACCTGCACACCCAGGGGCGTATGACCGGGTGCCAATGGTGCTTTTACATCATAATAGCTGGTCCAGATATCACAATCTGAGAGTGCGTCATCACCCTTCAGGATGTGAACGGAATCCAGAGGAGAAAACTCATCATCATCGGCTTTTGTACAGGTGAATGTCCCATTAACAAAACCAGATAACCACAGGGATCCTCTGTAGAGATAGGAATTTCCTGAGCCTCCCGGATAATCACAGGATGGGCTGCGCTCGGTATAGGCATCGTCTCCCAATACACCAAAATTGGTCACCCGGTTCCACATACTCCCGGATTCATGCCATTTGTAATTATTATCCACGATGGGCCCAACACGGGGTGTCGGTGAAACTTTGTCCAGACGCGGTGTTCTTATGGCATCAGCAGGAAAAATAGTCGAGGAGAGCACCAAGGTAAGCAATACCACTCTGGTTAAGTCTCTTGTATTTAAACGATACGTCATTTATCCCTCCGAGGGTTATTCTTTAAATCATTCTAGAACTGAAAACCGATCCCAAGCTCAAACTGTCGCTCATCACTATAGACCTGGGGTGTTCTAATAAATTCTCCACCAGCACCCTCCCGTCGAATAACGGAGGGATCTCCCTTGACATCTTCAGCATCAGCAGAACCCTGGTAGTAATACATGGTACTGGCGATCCAATCAACATTTTGCCGATTGAACAAGTTATATACGTCAAGTGTAAGGTTCATCCGGACGGATGAGAAAAGCTGGAATTTTCTGCTAATACGCAGATCGGTTGTATGGGTTTCAGGCATACGCTGATCATTGATCATCCCGGTACCATACGACGAGTAGGGTAAACCACTACCATATTCATACTGAAAATTGGTTTGCCAGTTATTCAGACCATATCTGAAATAGTCCGGGGATATTAGATTTAAATTCGCCTTGACTGTGTGGGTCTGGTCAAAACTCAGAATATTCATTTTCCGGGCGCTTGTGAAGGCACCAAACCCGCCACTGGCTGCAGAGGATCTGCCCTTGGCAACTGAGAACGAGTAGGAAACCGAACCACCCCAGTATTTGCCCATGGCTTTTTTAAGACTGAATTCCATACCTTTCATATTGCCATAATCCGCATTGAAGTAGATATTGGTCTCTTTATTCTGCAGTTGACTGATCACGTAGCGTTTATAATTCATCAAATCAGTTACATCTTTATAATACGCATTGACCACTCCCTTTACGGCATTGGTGAACAAGTGCTCAACGGCCACTTCATAGGAAATGGTTTTTTCGGGATTCAGATCAGGATTACCGACGATATTTCCCTTCGATGTCAATGAAGTGAAGGAAATATTCCGATAGAGGTAGTAGGCATCCGGTCTCTGATGGTAGTGACCATAGGTGAATCGGATCACATCACGATCCGTTAAAGGATGCGAGATGGCCACCCGTGGGCTGATCTGCCATTTTGCAGTTGGCTTCTGCGGATCATTCAGTACGGCATTGTCATCTGCATCAAAATAGTCCACCGGATCATCATAGTCGGATGGGTAGGCGACATCATCTCCAAATCCATTGGGATCAAAATAATCAAACCGCAATCCCACTAAACCTACCAGTTCGTTGAATTCCAACTTGTCCTGAGCATACACACCCACCTCGAACAGGTCATGATTCCAGATATCGAGTCGTTCGGATCCAACGCCCAATGTCCAACTTACATTCTCAACATCAATGTCATAGTAGTTCAGGTGTACACCGGTTTTAAGCATATGGTTGGGTGTGACCTGACTGACCAGATCACCTTTAAAAGTGTAGGTATTGGATGTTTGGTCACGATAACCAGGATCGTCGCCACGTACCCACCAGTAGTTGTTAGGGCCGCGCTCGCGATAGGTAGGATGGGGTTCATCGGGATAGCTCTCCGTGTCCCATTGCAGATCCTCATCGGTGATACCATCGCCGTCACGATCTTCGATATCTTTGGTCGCATAATGATAGTTGGTCATATATGACTGGAATTTCAGCTGGTAGTATGTCTTGGAGCTCAATGTATGCGTGAGGCTTGCATACAGGTTTTGCGAGGTCTGCTCCCGATCCCAGAGATAGTCCTGCATCGAACTCACATAAAAGGTCTGCATAACCCGCATCGTATCGCCACTCACGATGGTCGTTTCGGTAATGGGCTCAACTGCACCTTGGGTATAGTCCTGGGGATTTTCAACATAGATATAATGATAGAGGGTATCTGAGCCCTCACGTTTGGGTCTGAAATATTCGTTCTCCAGATAGTCATCCCCATACCCATACTTGGATGCGGGAAAATAAAACTGCTCCCACTCACTTTTGGAATACATACCACCGACAGCAAATTTCAAGTTATCGGTGAGATGGGTCGTGACCTTTCCCTGAAAGGAATCCTTGTAGTATTGTTGATTGATGAAATATCCCTGATCTCTATTCTGGATCTCTCCAGACAGGGCAAAGTGGACTTTATCTTTCAACAGGGGTCCATTCAGGTTGAAGGTGTATTCATTCATCAACTTATGCTGGTAGGTCGTAGTAAACCATTTATCACGTTCACCCATGAGGGTGTTATTCATTCCCTCACCAAAATTTGTTGTGCGAAATCTGATCCCACCGTGAATGTCGTTACTGCCTTCCTTGGTGGTCAGATTGATGACCCCTGACTGGACGTTGCCGTATTCGGCTCCAAATCCTCCCAGCGTCACATTCATTTCCTGGATAGCGGCTTCGGGTATGTCGCCGGTAAAGCCACCGACATCACCTGAATAGGCACCTGCTGGATCTTTGATCTCCATGCCATCGATCAAGATGGTTATCTCTCCCGTACGACCACCTCTGAAGTGGGAACCGACGACGCCGGCCTGATCCCGGGCAACATCCATAAAGGTGTTCACCGGTTGCGCTTCGATCTCCTCGTTGGAGATAGTATGACTGGAGGCGAATTGGTCAGGTTTGATCATTGGCCGATCTGCTACGGCAATGACGACTTCCCCGGCGATCACCTCGGGTTGCATCTCAAGGTCGATCTGTGTATTCAGATCCATGGATACCTGGACTTCCTGTACGGTCACCGTGGCATATCCGATATAGACAGCTTTCAGGTTATAGGTACCTGGCGTGACATTCACAATAACGTAAAATCCATTTTCATCGGTAGAGGCTCCCAGTGAGGTCCCCTCCAGAAAAACATTCACACCGATCAAAGGTGTCTGGTTTTCATCTAGGATCTTACCAGAAATTTTTCCGCTGGTGCCGGTATAGGCTATCGAGAAAAAGCCAAATAGAGATATCAGTAAGTATTTACTCATCTTCATAGGGTACCTCTTTTGCGTAATATCCAGATTGTATTCATTCGATGTATCCCCCTATTCGCCATTCACGGTCGTTTGAATGAGAAACGAATATTAGTATTGGAACTTCGGTAAATTATTGGAATAATTGCTATCATCAAATAGATGATAATAGAATGTCGATTTGTGCAAAATTGCCTGATCGATGCCCCCATTCTTATTTATGGAGGCAAAAGTTAGTTAGGATATGGTTTGTACACAATCCGAAACTAACATAATTTTATGCTAATCGATCTGGGAATTATAAAATGGATCCCCCTGGGTAAACCCGGGGTGTTCTGTTCGCACCCCCGCATCCTGCGGGGCTCGAGAAGGCGGATAAACCGTTGAAACGGTTATATGAGCGAATAGATTTAAAATCACCCAACTGCAGTCTACGCTCATCCCCCGCCGTGACGGGGTTCGAGCTACGCCCGCCAGGGAAGTCAGGTATTACAGAGAAAGAATTAATGATATCCAGCTATCACTAGCACCCAGTTTCAACTGGGTGTTTGAGAACACGACAATTTTGTCAACCGTTTTAACGGTTTCTAAGTATAGGCTACTTTAGGAGTAGCATACGCTGAACCTGGGAACCGTTTCTGGTTTCCAGGCGGGCCAGGTAGACACCGGTTGGCAGGAGATATCCATCCCCCATACGTGAATCAAATCCATAGGCATGCTTGCCGGCGCTTAGATAGCCTTCATGCAGATCCAGTACGTGCTGTCCGCTGATATCGTAGACACTCAAGCGAACGTCTTGTCCCTCACCGATTGAAAAACTGATGGTTGTGGAGGGATTAAAGGGGTTTGGATAATTGGGATAGAGAATGAATTCATCCGGAACAGCAGCGATCTCGTCCAGCGAAACCGTTGGGTGGGGCAGACTCTCGTTCTTCACTCGGTCCAGGGCAGTGACCGTATAGTAAAAATCCCCAACTGTGTTATCTGTATACCTTCGTCTTGAAGCTGGAATGACATCCACAATATTGGCAGCCAGGTCAACATCCACCGGCGTGGTTTCAGAGCGGTAAATGACGTACTGGGAAGCCGTATCCCCATCTGCAGCAGCACTGGGTGCCATCCAACTCAGCGTTTTAGAATCACCATTCTGCTCCCAGGTCATTTGAGCCGGTTGATTCGGTGGTACATCATCCAGCCAGGGCATGGCAGGAATTAATGCCGGGTGCCGGTAGAGGTCCTGTTTTAACGAATCCTGGAAGCCCTTGGGATTATCAAAAAGTCCGCGCAAAAGCCTAAAGTAAACACTCCCCTGTACATCACCATCAGCCCGAAGTGCTCTGATCTGCCGGGGAACTTCATTAGCGTTCCAGCCATTTGACCAGCCACTTGTAGGGGTGGTAATGCGATATGCGGCATGTCCAACATACAAATGCCGACCGGCAAGGTTAACCTGATCAGCCCACCAGGGCATGAGTATCCCGAAGTTCTGTCCGCCACCAAAAGGCCAGTATAATTGTGGATTCACATAATCGATATAGCCACCTGCCAACCAGGCCATGGGATCACAATAGATAGCTGAGTACGAGCTCAATCCGTTAATGCCTGTCGGCGTACCACTTTTCCAGATACCAAAAGGCGATATGCCAAGTTTGACCCAGGGTTTTTGAGACTTGATGCTGTCGTACAGCGCTTCAACAAATGAGTTGATATTATCCCGACGCCAATCATCAATATTTGCGATGCCCCTGGGGTCTGCAGCAAATTCAGCAGCATCTTCGTTGCTCATACCGGCGTAGGGATAGAAATAATCATCCATGTGTACACCATCGATGTCATAGCGGTTGACCACATCCATGAGCACATCCACAGTATAATCCCTCACTTCCGGGATTCCCGGGTTCAGCATCTTGGTGTCATGGTTCATTTTCCATTCGGGATGTTCTTTATAGACATGGGTTTCATGTAAATTTTCCAGATTGCTGATCGTGGAAAGCCTGAATGGATTAAACCAGGCATGGACTTCCATTCCTCTGGCATGCGCTTCCTGTACCATATATGCCAACGGGTCATAATAAGGAGCATCAGGCGCCAGACCAGAGGCCCCCATCAACAAGTGGGACCAGGGCTCATAACTCGATTCATAGAAAGCATCGCAGCCAGGACGTACCTGGAAGATCACAGTATTGAAACCGGCGGCTTTTAATTTATTGAAATCAGATCTTATCTCCATTTGTTGACCGTTAGAATAGTTTTGGACAGGAAAATCCCTTACCGCGGTGGCCATCCAGGCTGCGCGCATCTCGCGTTTTGGTAATTCACCAGAATAGATCAAGCCGAAAATTGCAGTCAGGCATGTAATCGTTAGAAGCAAGCGTCGCATTGAGAGCCCCTCATTTTGGACGGGAATATATAAGCAGTGCCAGGAAAAAGAAGTGAATTAGCCTCCATTTCCTGGCACCCGGATAGTTAAAGTTATTCAAGCGCCTGATATCTCACATGGCTACCTTTTTATTGCACTATGGCGTTCAGTCTTAACCCGCCTCAAATTACAGCAAACACACGCCAAAGTTGTCATCCTGAGCTTGTCGAAGGACACAGCGTTGGCGGGTCAATTACTTAATGAGCAGCATTCGTCTGGTCTGACTGCCTTCCTCGGTGCTTAAGCGCAGCAGATAGACACCAGTTGGTAGTTCACTCCCGTGGAAGTTCAGTTCATGATTTCCAGCGATCTGATGCTCATTCACCAGTTGCTGGACCTCCTGACCTCTTACATTGTAGACGCTGAGGTCTACGCGCATGGGCCGGGGAATCGTGTAGCTGATCCTGGTATCAGGATTGAACGGATTGGGGAAGTTCTGGTGCAGGACCATCTCGTCGGGGATCTGCTTGACTGCATCTCGGCTCACTGTGGATTGTTTTTTCGCCACACGGAGATCATCAAAGTAGATCATCCCCAGGGAATCACCGTTGACTGGATCATAGGTTAACTGAAAGCTGTCAATGCGATAGCCGGCGCCATCCAGCGCGCTGTTGCCTAATCCACCCCACTCACCGGCGATATTCGGGTCCGACAGATCCCATTCGACCAACTTCCAGCCTTCCCAGTTAATGGTTACCCAGGTGGTAACCTCATGGAAGGACCATATCCCACTACTGGTCTTCTCATCCAGAGCAATGCGCAGCAAGGTTCCGCTGTTATCACCATAGACAAACACTTGAAGCAGATTGTTCTTATCGAAAACCACACTGCGGGCATCCCCTCCGGAGAGGTAATCTCTCAGCAGATGTTCCGGTGCATCCACATCCCAGTGGTATTTCAGAAAGGCTGATTTCCTGTAAGAGAAATACTTATATGATGCCGGCAAGTAGACGTCGTTTGTGTAATCAAAGACATTCGTCGTGGCAGTCGGTTCTCTCAGACCTACCGTCGAACCACTATAACTCGGTCTCTGCCACTCTCCCAGTGTTCCTCGGAAATCATCAATGAGGTTCACTTCACTATACATCATCTGCTCGGTTGTAAAGGGGCCATAGACATGGCTGCCAAAAGCGTTGCCTGAGGTATCGGTAATGGCGTTGCTTAAGTGGATCTCATAGCTCATGCCCGGTTCCAACAGATTTTTAGCGCGCACATCGATAATGGAGCGCGATCCGTTATCTGAGTGAGCTGGATCTGAGATCACTTCTGTGCCATCCGACCATAGGGTAATATTGGTATTGTTCACCGTAGCAGGGTCCAGCAATTCATCGAAGCGAAAGCTGAAATTCGCGTGAATATCGATATTCTGGTTGCTGATCTCAATACTCGGTAAACTGCTCAAGAGCTCAGGACCAATGAGATCAACGTCAACGGTGCTAAAAGTCGAGGTAAAACCGTCACCGGGTATGCCATCACCATTGGCATCCAGAGCGGCTCCATTCACATCCACAGCCGAGGCGGCGATGTTTATGGTATACTCTGTACCATATTCGTAATTCCCATCAACAAAAAGCACCAGCCGATGATCCTGATCTGACCATTTATACTGTGACATGGCAATCTGTGGGTTAAAGCTGATGGCTGATTCCACACTTGCCCTATTCATGCGCTTCGAGAAATCGATGGTAATCTTATCCGTAACACGCATGGTATCACCGTCAGACGGCCAGAACGAAAGTATCTCTGGAGCAAAGGAGGGAATGTGATCAGAAGCGAGCACAGCTGAGTTTGCAGACTCGTTCCAATATCTGTCTAACATGGTAGCTGCATAATAGAACTGACCACCGTAATCCTGGTAGCCGTCGAAAACATCTGTAAAGCTGTACGCCGTTTGTCCAAAATGAATATCAAGAAGGGTTGCCTGATCCTGTTCGAGCGTATCTGTGGTCTCACGATAGATGGCAAACCACTGGTCTTTCGCCAAGCCAGCTGGCGGTGTGACGGTCAATTCGACAGTCATGGAATCCACCTGATTCAGGGCAAGTGTTGGACTATCAGGAACCACATCCAGGATGCGACCTGTGTTTCTCACCTTGGTCTTCCTGGCGAAGAATGTCTCTGAAGCAAAGTTCCAGTAATCCCGATTTTCCCAGCTGCCCCAGCTGAAAAACTGAAAACCATCCATCCAGGCAAAGTTGCGGGCCCCTTCAATAACACTGGGATGATTATTCCAGACACCTTGGGATTCGAATTGATAAGAACCAGGACCTGCAGTAAACAGATTACCCTCACTGATACCCTGCGTCAGGTTGGTCCCCCATTGCGCCAGGGCATCATTGAAAGTGAGTGTGTTCGTCCAGTGGTAGTGCATGGGCGTGAGTTGGTCGATGTGACCTTCATTGAACCATAGACCGGCATCCTGATAGACATATCCATAGCCCTGCCAGGAGCTCCAGTTGTACTTACCCAGGGCTGCTGGTGATAATCTGACCCAGGGTTTGACAGCCTGGATGGAATCGTGGAGCGTGACAACGAATTTTGTGACTGAATCTCTCCAGTAGTCTTCCCAGGAGGCATATCCTGTGGGGACGCCACCACTATAGGGATGCTCCACATCATATAAGTATCTATCCGGGTTCGCTACTGCAGTCGGGGTGATATCCTCCGGAATGTAGTGTCCATCCAGCGGTGGATAGTAATCCTGGGTATTCTTGGCCAGGGACGTCGTCCAGCTACTTGTATTGTATTCATTCCAACGGATATAGTCGAGATGCAAGCCGTCAATATCATAGTTATTGACGATCTCCATGGCAACGTCCAGGGTGTAGTCCCTGACCGCCTCCATACCGGGTGATAATGCCCGGCTTGAGGGCATAGGATTCCCATATCCATCCCGGCATACCCAGTCAGGGTTATCCCCTGCCGGCGTTCCTGCACGTGTACTGGATGCGTGAAAGGCATTAAACCAGGCATGCAGCTCCATCCCTCGCAGGTGTGCTTGTTCGATGGCGTATGTGAGGGGATCAAATCCCGGGTAGGCGCTCCCAACGTAGGATCCCCACGGTTCGTAGGATGAGGTGTAGTAAGCTGTTCCACTTTGGCGGACTTGCCAGAGGACGGCGTTCATGTTAGCAGCTTTGTGATCATCAAGAATACTGCGAATTTTGGCTTTCTTCGCATCTACCGTTGAAGCACCCCCGAACATTTCCCAGGTAATGACCCAGGTGGCGCGCCATTCCTCATTGCTATCCTGGGCAGGCAAATAACTCGTAAGTATCAGTGATAGTATAAGGATGGATAAAATTTTTCTCATAACAGGCTCCCTGTAATATTACGATGAAGTTAATTAGGAGATAAAGGTAGACACAGAGTTAATATGTTTTATTGACAAACTGTGTGATGTGGAATAAGCCCAGGGACTTTATGGCAGAAAGAGGAGCTGGACAGATTCATACACAATCCCCAGCTTTTAAGCAGGGGGCATGATACTTTAGAAGTAAGCGGGTTTTTGCCAAACTTCGACAACTCATGTGGATAAAAATAAACCGTTAAAACGGTTGTCGATGATTTAATGATTTTCAACACCCAGTTGAAACTGGGTGCTAACAGAAGTGTGCCATCATGCTCATTCAGTTAGGGGCACGTTTCCTTAAACAAAAAAAGGGTCCCGACTGAATTGTCGGGACCCTTTAAGATTCGCAAATAGAATCGTTTACTTAACGAGGGTCATGCTCTGTGTATACATAGCTCCGTTAACAGTAAGTTTTGCGATATAAACACCTGCTGACAGATTGGATCCGTCAAAAGTGAAGGTATGATCACCAGCGGGCATATAGCTGTTGCTTAATACGGCAACTTCTGCACCACGGAGGTCATAGACACGCAGGTCGGCTACTCCGGCTTCTTTCATAGTAATATCAAGCTTTGTGCTTGGGTTGAAAGGATTCGGATAAGCTGCTTTCAGTGAATAACCGGCGATGAAGGAACCTGTATGTTGCCAGACACCAACAGCATCTTTCTCGAACTTGTAGATAGGATCACTATCCCATGAGTTAAAGAAAGTCACGTAGGCAGTATTACCATCCGGTGCGAAGTCGATACCACGGGGTTTGATGCCCAGGTCAACTTCAGAAGCTGGCAACACCATACTGTCGACGATTGCGAAGTTATTCGCAGGATCAAAAGCATAATGAGCAGCTGCACTCCATGCGCCGCTACCAGCCGTATGACCTGCCCATAGGTAGGTACCTGTCGGATCCCAATTAGCGGATTCTACAGCGAAACCAGGTGTTAAGGTATCTGATGATGATGTAAAATCACCATAGATATCACTATCACTATTGAACCTTACAAGACCATTTCCGCCTGTGAATTCACAATAGTAAAGAGCTGAACCGTCAGGGGCAACTTCCACAGTTCTGGCATAAGCATTGGTAGATTCGCCAGGAATTGCCTTACTGATCAAGGCCCAATCTGCATCATAGATATTGATACCGTTACCTGGCAATACAAAACTAACGATCATTTCACCAGCATCAGTGAATGCTACCTTTGTCAGGGTTGAACTATCTTCTGGAAGTACATGCATCATGCCTTCGCCAGTGGTGGCATTGAGTTTGAAAACTTCCCAGTAGCTACTGTAACAAACATTACCATCGGGATCGGTTTCAAGACCACAACTTGT
>JAIPJM010000050.1 GCA_021734255.1 Fidelibacterota bacterium
TGATCAACGACAAGACTTTTCCACGGCCAACGACACTCATTATTCGCGGTCATTTAGCTTTGTTTTCCTTTGATTTTTCCAACCTGTAACTGGGCAGATTCAGCTCAAGTATTACACTGTGATGCACCAGCCTGTCAATGGCAGCAGCAGTTGTCATGGGATCCTTGAAGATCTGCTCCCATTTGGAGAATGGCAGATTGCTGGTGATCATGATACTGGTCCTCTCATACCTGTCAGCCAATAATGTGAATAGAACTTCCATTTCCTCTCTACTCTGCTGGACATAACCGATATCATCAATGATAATGGCATCATATTTTCCCAGTGATCTCAGTACCTTCGACAGTTTTAGATCCCGCTTTGCAATAAGCAGGTTCTGAACCATCAGATTGCATGGAGTGAAGAGCACACGACGGCCGTGTTGTTGGATCATCTCCTGCCCAATGGCACATAAAAGATGGGTCTTGCCACTACCCGGATTACCAAAGGCCAAGACGTTCTCGCATCGATCCATGAAGCGGCCATCCAGAAGGGTTGTCAGTAAATGATTTACTTTCTCCGGGAGGCGTTTGCGATCAAAGCTGGATAAGGTCTTCTCCGTTGGAAGATGTGATGCTCTCAGGAGCCTCGCGATCCTGTTTTCACGGCGAACTTCATGCTCTCGTTCCATGAGGGTCAGAAGATACTGCTCATAGCTCAATGCATCTTTGGTGGCTTCAGTTGCTATCTCCTCATAGGATGCTCTAACCGTGGGTAGATGCAGTTCCTTCAGAACATCTGTGAGTGCCTGGTGGATCATTGCATGCACTCCTGTCCGATCAGCTGATCATACTGCTGGATATTGATGGGGCCGATCATGATATCCCGAACTCTGTTAGAGGTCTCTTCAGGAAGCTCAGAGGCAACCAGCGTCTCGACCGCTTCAAAGCTGATCCGCTGATCATTCCCCAGTAAATGCAGGATGGCAGCCTCGACACGTGACTCGCTCTCTTTGGCAGCCAGGTGCAGGATATTGAGATATTGCTTCTCATACTTGACTCTGCCTGATGCCTTTAGACGATCGAAGGCTAAACGGTAAGTCGTACTGGGAAACAGATCATCCCGGTAGCAGTAGTTTGCAAAAGCGCCCGGTTTACGCACCAGCCAGTCAATGATATGCCGGTAGTTGATATGATGACGATCCTCACCCCGCAGTCTGGGCATCTCTTCAACACAGGAGTCTGCATACCAGACTTGCACCTGATCCATATACAAGCGGATATCAACCTGCTCACCGATCAGCCGGCTATTGACGGAATAGGTGTTGTGGTTCACCCGGATGGTACTGTTACGGGTCACCCGTACCTTGAGATGATTTACTGCATCCAGACGACGCAAGGGCAGTGATTGTAAAGCGGATCGATCCTCCTCGAAGCGCAGCTGTCTTCCACGGTTCCGCTGGATGAATACTGTCTTCAGGAAGGTCTCATAATCTGCTCTACTGTCGAAGTCCCTGGAGCCTCTGATCATGAGTGACTGATCCAAGGCATCCTTAAAGCGGTAATGACTCTGTTCCACATCACCATTCTCATTGGCCTTGCGAGCCTGGATCTTCTGACCCTTCAGACCGTAATGGTTGAGCAGACCCTGATAGCGAAGCGTAAACTCCCGGTCATCCGTGGTATTTTGAACCGCTGCTGATAACCTGTCCGTCTGGTGAGTAGTCGGGACGCCACCCAATGTCCAGAGCGCATTCTGCAGACCTTCACTCAAGGACTCAAAACTCTCAGAGAAACAGACAGAACCCGTCTCCCAGTTGGAATAGGTCAAAACGAAGTGATACAACAGGTGCTCAAAGGGGATGCCTTTGATCGTGATCCCAAGAGTTGACATGTGGGTAAAATCTGACTGGCCCATGATGCCAGGGTGATGTTCCTGTGGAAAGAACACTTCCTTGGGTGGCCCCTCTGTGGCTCTCCACCGCTTTATATGACGCTGCAACGTGCGCAGCTGACCATCCTGAAACTGCCCCGGATATTCTCTTTGCAGATAGGCGAACAGGGTCTTGGCCTCAAGCCCGGGATTAACCTCAAGCTTGGACTTGAGCTCATGCCAGACATCGGCAAAGGGGTTCTTATGCCCGGACCAATGATGTTCCTTCTTTGCTTCGCTGGGAAGCTTTCCAAGCTGTAGATATTTACGGGCGGTCTGTTCGTGCATACCCACTTTCATGGCTGCTTGTGACTTGTTCAGTTTTGAATCCTGCGACATCTTAAACAATCTCCTTACCTGTTGATCTGTGACCATCCGGATCTCCTCTTTCTGATCCAAATAGTCTACCATTATTACCCTCTATAAAACGGGAATAATGAGTGTCGTCAACTGTGGTTTTGTAATGTCGCTAAACACTGCCTAAATGGTGGTAGCTCGGATTCGGACAAGTAAAAGTATTTAATCTCCCCATTTTAATGGAATTTATTGAGTGCCACCATACAAACAGATTGGCTTTCTGCTGAATCGCTATTAATTGGAGCAGTATAGAATTGAGTGCTCACATGGAACAAAATCGAAAACTATTTCTCCTATCCTTCTATTTCCTTTCTGGATTAAGTGGTTTGGTATACAAGTAGTCTGGCTACGATTAATCTCTGATATCTTCGGAAACACAACTTACGCCATCAGTACGGTCCTGGCAGCCTTTATGGCAGGGCTGGCAATAGGCAGCTGGGAGGGTGGAAAGTATATATCACGGTTAAAGTTACCCCTGCGATTCTATGTACTTCTTGAGATTGGTATTGCACTCTCAGCGATAATGGTCTCTGTGCTATTGGTTAATTTTCACAATTGGTGTTCCCAAATGTACCAGCTACTCTCTGGTAACATCGGGATCCTCACAATCACGCAGTTTGTCCTTGGGTCATTGCTCATCTTTCTTCAAACAGCCTTCATGGGGGCAACGGTCCCGAACATGGCAAGCGTACCTTCCGAGTAAGCTGCATTTTTCGGATAAATTCCCTTATCAGAAACAACTCGCTTAATCACCCCAAGCCTTTCAACGAGCAGCTTGGGTAGAATATATGTTATTGTATTCTTTTATCAATCATATTATAATATATTAGAATCTACTAAGTTTAACAAAAGGGGGGGACATGAGACAATTAGTCCTAGCACTCATCACTCTACTAATCTTCAATCCAGCCGCATTGATTGCAGCTATTGGGGACACACTCCAGAGCATTGATGCAGACACAACCATTTCTGACACTATTTGTTCAAGTCGTACTACTGTTGAAATACTGATGATTTATGTAGGCTTCACAGATAGAGACTCTGCCTATGGATCTCTGGCGTTACCATCGTATTGGGAGGCTGCTGAGGATAGTATCGAAAGCTATTATGAAAACCAATCTTTCGGTAATCATTCCGTCAATGTTACCACCGCCAGAAGGTCGTCACCTTCACAAGATTCCTGTTTTGTTGCTAATAACACCTTGGAGTATTGGGCAGACACTCTGAGCAAAGGAAACTGGTATAGTCTGCTTGGAGATCTAAACGATGAAATATTGGCCAAAGCTTACGCAGAAGACAATACCGTTTTTAACGGGATTGATGTAGTAAGCATCAACTACCATCACGGTCCTATTTTTCATCTGTTAGGCTGGGGGCTTATGCAAGTCTTGCGGACATCTTTTCCCCCTACTGGAGCGGAGCTGGCATGAGTAATGCATTTGGCGGTGGTGGATTACCAAAATTTTTGAGAACAATCGGACATGAGTATGGCCATATCCTTGGTCTTTGGCACCATAATACAGGCGAGTACTGTATCATGGAGGATCAGATTTATGATTACTCCAATGGTAACATTTCCTATTGTCCGTACCATCTAATGCAGTTAGGGTGGATAGATGCATCCAGGATCGTTGAAGTGACCTCGGATAAAAGCAATGTTTCGATTGGTGACTTTAACGATGATTCATCTAGCGTCTATAAGATTTTCACTTCAGCCAATGACTATTTTTTTGTAGCCAATCATCAACAGACCAAGTATGATTCACATCATGATGATACAGGACTTCTGATCTGGCACTATATTGGAATTAATGATATTGACCTTGAATCGGCAGAAGGTCGTTATAACTGGTCCAAAGAGACTTGTGAAGGATATGCAAACACCTATTCTTATCCATTCTCTACATCTTCCGTGAATGCAAATTCAGGATTAGATGAACTAGATCTATATAACGTTTTTGTTTGTGATGATGGGGACAGAGTGCGAAAATCTCATCCAGGCATGGCAGGCGATGCGGAAGACTTTTGGACACCGGGTGGGTCAAATAGATTTACACCCTATACAAATCCAAATACGAATGATGGGTCAACGATCACCTATTTATTCATCGACATCAACAGGGAGACGAATGGAGTAATAAATTTTGATGTCAAATTTGATCAACCTCCTGGTACACCAACGAGCTTCACTTTAAACAGCTCAGGATCCCATCCTGTCCTATCTTGGTCTGCCCCGGCTAGCGATATTGATCATTACGTGCTGTGGAAAAAGTATACAAAAAAAGGGTTGCCTCCAGCAACACCATACGAAGCAACTGTCGACGTCAGCTCAACATCATATACAGACAACGATTTTGATTTGGGAGGAGCTACGACATACTATGCTGAGTACAAAGTTAAGGCGGTAGACGAAGAGGACCAAGAATCAGGCTGGACATCTGTTAAAAAAACAGATGGATATACCATGGTCATAAAGGGCGTTGCTAAAAATGATATCAATCTCCCAACTGAGTATAAATTGAGAGCACCGTATCCTAATCCCTTCAACCCTGCGATTAATTTGTCCTACGATTTACCAGTGTCATCAGACATTCTAATCGAAATTCGGGACATCCGAGGAGTGCTCGTTGACAGCTACAGTGATCCCGGTAAACCACCAGGATATCACACAATCAAGTGGAATCCACAGGACCACATTCCTGCCGGTCTCTACATTTTTAAACTGCGAGCAGTACGAACGACAGATGTAGAAGCTGGGCATTTGCCAAGTGAATTTTCAAAAACAGTTAAAACGTTATACTTAAAGTAAAAAGATTCTTAAACTATGGGTGGGTAATGAAACAATTACCCACCCAATTGATGGGGGAAAATATTGTGAAAACCCTTGGTGTATTATTCATAACCCTACCCGTGCTGATAATCGGTCAAGTTTTTGACCAATCCACCTACTACCCTCTAAACATTGGTGACTGGCGCGAATACTCGACCTGGGAATCCTTTTACGGTACCATTCACGCCATGACCAGAGAAGGAGTGGTAGATACAGCCACCATAGATGGCAACCTGTATTACAAGCAGTTCATGAGCGCACCATTTTATAGCCGTGAAACTGGTTTGTATGTAAGAGAGGATAGCTCAAATAATGTCCTTTACTACAATCTTTCAGAGGCACATGAGGATACTCTCTGCAAATTTGGTGATTACTGGATCAATAACCATCATGGGTGGTGGGTGGTTAACTCCATTCCAGAGATAGAAATAGATACCCTGTTTGGCTATGTCCTGCCAAAATTTTATTCACAATTCGTTCCCGCATCCAGCATGACACATCAGAATGGCATTTATCACCATTATCGATTTAGCAATTACATAGAATGGAGGAATCTCTACTTTCCTGGTCTTGGGAAAGTGGGGTATGAATCGGATGGATTTCTGAAGACTCTTGAGAGAATGAAGATTGATGAAGTAGAGTATCCAGGATATTATCAGTCCTCAGCCATAGATACCTTCAAGTTTACTTCAGAGGATATGACATTCTCTGAGGTTACTGCTACTGGCGGATTTAAGTATTCATTTTTCATCGATTTTTCAAGCCACCCATATTATTTTTCAGACCATTCAATTGAGTCCCTCGCATTCAAGGTGGTTCCATCGCGTGATTACTACAGCACATCTTGGCACATTAATTTTCCTTACCAAGATCGAGCAGAAATTTTAGGTCATACTGAGTCAATAAACCGTGAATCCACACCCTACTTCGATGTTCTAGACGGCAGGTTCCTTCCTGATCTGGATCAGCTATCTGGTCAAATGAAGATTGAAGGTAGATATTACGCGAATTGGCTACCTGATATTGATTCCACTGCCACTCCTGACTCGGCTCGAGTGATGACACCTGAGGAATTTGAGATCTGGGTTCTTTTATCTAGCTATACAGTTGGCACAGATAAAGAGAGACATATTCCAGTTTCATATAGTCTATCCCCAGCATTCCCAAACCCATTTAATAGCACAACGACCTTTAGTCTAGAGGTCCCCAATTACAGCGATGTGCAGGTTGAGGTCTATAATCTGTTGGGCCAGCAAATCTGGACTCGAACTCTTCACCAGCTCCCTCCTGGGTACCACAAAGCCTTCTGGGATGGGACGAACGATTTTGGTAAAGATGTCGATTCCGGAGTTTACCTGATCCGCGCTTCAAGTTCTGAATGGAGTCAAAGCATCAGAGTAGCACTGCTTAAATAATATTCACTCTAAGATCAGCTGATATTTCGCATAAATCCCATTATCAGAAATACTCTCGCTCTTTTCCCCAAGACCTCGATTGCAATTCCGGATATAAATATATATGTATATATTCTTATTTCAATTATATTATATATTAATAGCACATATTGATCAAACAAAAGGGGGAATCATGAGACATTTACTATTAGTGCTCATCACAGTGCTTGCGTTCAGCCCAGTCGTAGCGATTTCAGCGGTTGGAGACACTCTGCAAAGCATTGATCCAGACACGGTCTATTCGGATACACTCTGCGCTAGTCGTGATATTGTGGATATGTTGATGATTTATGTAGGTTTCACAGATAGGGATTCTGAATTCAATTCCTTGGCTCTTCCAGCCTACTGGGATGCTGCTGAAGACAGTATCGAAAACTATTATGAAGACCAATCATTTGGGAATCATATCGTTCGAGTCACAACCGCCAGAAGGCTTTCACCTTCTCAAGACTCCTGCTTTGTAGCTGACAGTACCTGGGAATATTGGGCAGATACATTGTTTAATAGCGGTGGTTACTATTACCAGACACTGGGTGATCTCAATGAAGAAATAATGGCCAAAGCTTACGCTGAGGACAACACAGTCTTTGATGGAATGGAAGTTGTAAGTATTAACTACCACCATGGTCCTATTTTTCATAAGCTAACTTTTGGAGCTGTCTCTGGCCTTGGTGGCCACTCTTCTCCTTACTGGAGTGGAAGAGGGATGAGTAATGCATTTGGTGGTAATGGTTTGCCAAATTTTCTGAGGACTATTGGCCACGAGTATGGACACATTCTAGGAAATTGGCAGCATCATAACACCGGCCAGTATTGTATCATGGAGGATCAGGTCTACGATTATTCAGATGGTAACGTTTCATACTGTCCTTATCATCTTATGAAAATGGGATGGATAGATAACTCGAGAATTATCGAAATCGACTCGACTAGGCTAAATGTGTCAATTGGTGACGTTAACAACGATTCATCAAGCGTGTACAAAATTTACACTTCAGCAACAGACTATTTCTTAGTAGCTAATCATCAACAGACCAAGTACGATTCTCACCATGAGGATACGGGGTTGTTCATATGGCACTACACTGGAAACGACGATATTGATCTTGAATCAGCAGAAGGTCGTTATAATTGGGCAACAGAAACCTGCAATGGGGGTGCCAATACGCTATCTTATCCATTTTCAACTTCTTCAGCCAATGCAAACTCTGGGAAAGATGAACTGGATTTGTATGGAGTATGGGTCTGTGATGATGGTGATAGCGTTAACACTTTTCATCCCGGGATGACAGGCGATGCCGAGGACTTCTGGACACCTAGTGGATCAAATAGATTCACTCCATACACAAATCCGAACACAAACGATGGATCAACGAAGACCTATCTATTTATCGATATAAATAGTGAGACAAATGGTGTAATAAATTTTGATATCAAATTTGATTATCCACCTAGTACACCAACGAGCTTCTCATTAAACAGTTCAGGATCCCATCCCGTCCTATCTTGGTCTGCCCCGGCTAGCGATATTGATCATTACGTACTAGAGAGGAAATACACCCGGAAGGGCTTGCCTCCTGCAACACCAGTTGTATCCTCAGTGAACGTAAGTACCACCTCATATACGGATAACGATTTTGATTTAGGCGGTGCAACTACTTATTACGCCGAATACAAGGTTAAGGCGGTAGACGAGGAAGATCAGGAATCTGGCTGGACGTCTACAAAGAAAACCGATGGTTACACTATGATGATGAAGGGGATTGCTGAGGGGGAAGATATTCTCCCAATTGAGTATAAGTTAAGAGTACCGTATCCAAACCCTTTCAACCCTACGATCAATTTGTCATATGATTTACCAGTATCATCAGACATGCTGATCGAAATTCGGGACATACGCGGAATGCTCGTTGAAACCATGAATATCTCAGACAAACCAGCTGGATATCATACCTTCAGGTGGAACCCAAAACAACATGTTCCTGCTGGTCTCTACATGATTCAATTGCGCGCGATACGTAAGACAGATGTGGAAGCTGGGCATTTACCAAATGAGTTTATAAATACAGTAAAAGTGTTATATTTGAAGTAGTATATTTCGACCAATTGGGAGGGTGGTTAGTCATCACCCTCCCAATTATAGGGGGGTACTTAAGTGGCAATCTTACGACTATTATTGGCAACTCTACCCGTCTTTGCATTTGCACAGATTCTTGACCAAACAACATACTATCCTCTAAACATTGGAGATTGGCGTGAATATTCTGCTCAGGTTTCATATTGGGATGGCATCCACTATATGAAACGAGAGGGAGTAGTCGACACTGTCACTATTAATGGTAATCTCTACTATAAGCAACTCCTTACTGAGCCATTCCCAGCATACGGTGTAGGACTATATGTAAGGGAGGATAGCTTAAGTAATGTTCTATATTTCAACATAACAGAGGGAAAGGATGATACGCTCTGCAAGTTTGATGAATACTATGTAGATTATTGGGGAAAAGAATGGATCGTTAATGCTCTCCCTGAATATTCTGATCTCATGCTTTATGGCAATGCGAGACCCAACTATCAATCTCTATCGGTACCTGCGACTGGAATCATGCATAATTTTGCCATCCAACAAAACTATAGATTTGAATCCATTTTAGATTGGAGAAATGATTATGTACCAGGACATGGTAAAGTAAAGTACTCGACCACTGATGTTAGTCACCGGCTTGAAAGAATGAAAATTGAAGGCGTCGAATATGTTGGATCATATCAATCGCCTAAGCTAGATACCCTTGTATTCACACCACAGGATATGACCTTTTCAAAGATAAACTCAAAAAGAGGATTTAAGTATTCTCTCACTGTGGACTTTGCTGAACATCCCTATTTCTACACTAACTATTCTATTGAAGCGCTTGCTTTCAGAATGCATCCTAAACTGGACACTTATCTTTTGGATTGGATTATGGATTTTGAGAGCAGATCACAGATCATAGGGCACACAGAATCCATCAAACTCGATACTACAGCATATTATGATGTCGTTGATCGTAGATACCTCCCCTTCCTAGCCTACTTGTCCGGGACGCTCACCATTAGAGGAGGTTATACTGAGAAATGGCTACCAGATATTGACTCAACAGCTATTCCAGATTCTTTCGGTGTAATGTCCCCAGAAGATTTTGAGGTTTGGGTGCTACTATCGGACTATACAGTTAGCACAGAGCAGGAGATAAATGTTCCCGAATCATACCATCTCAATCCAGTATACCCAAACCCATTTAATAGCACTGCTTCAATTGAGTTTGGTATTCCTGTACAAGGCGACACCCAAATTGAAATTTACAATCTGCTGGGGCAAATTATCTGGACGCAACCCTATACCGATTTACAATCCGGGAACCATAAAACTACCTGGGATGGAACAAACATGTATGGAGAGGATATGGATTCCGGAGTCTATATAGTTCGGGCATCGAGTTCAGGTTGGAGCGAGAGCATTAGGGTCGCCCTTCTCAAATAATTCTCCTCTAAGATCAGCTGGATTTTCGCATAAATTCCATTATCAGAATTACTCTCGCTCGACGACAAATACCTACTATGTGGATTATAGCGAGGATCAGTATGATGGATCTGGATCAAGGACCTATGCCTACTATAAAATAAAGGCGAAGGATGAATCCGATCAGCTATCAGATTATTCACCTCAAAAAAGCTTTATGGTTAACGGCGTGTCGGGTTTCCCAAAATCTGTAGTTGATGGAAGCCTGCTTGATTTACCTGAAGACTTCTCGATTTCATCAGCCTATCCAAATTGGAAAATCCGGAGGACTTCGGACACCGATTCCGGAAATTGCCGGACAGTGATTCCGTTTTTTACCGGACAGTGATTCCGGAAGATATCGGACACTTTCGGGGTGTAGGCCGGAATAATATTTAAAACCCCCTTGGCGACGGGACCCCGCTATAAGCGGAGGAAACCTTGTTGCCAGCCTCCTGTTCAGAGTGAATATATCCTTTTTTAACAAAGAGGATATATATGAGAAGAAAGACACTCAAGAACAGCCCGCCCCATCGCTGGGCAAGGAGACTGAAAATGAAACATATCCGCAAGATAATAGAGCTGCATGAGCTGACAGGTCTGTCAGTTCGTGCGATCAGGAATGCTCTGAATCTGCCCCGATCAACAGTCAACGATTACCTCATAGCTTACACGGCCAGTGACCTGACTCTGGAGTTGATCCAGACTCTGAATGATGATCAGATATACACGGCCCTGTTTGGTGAGAAGACCAAGGGTTCAGCCAGACCCCTACCAGACTTCGCTAAAATGAATACCGAGTTAAAAAAGAAACATGTGACCCGGTCTCTGCTGTGGGAAGAATACCGTGAGAAACATCCAAACGGCCTGGGTTACTCCCAGTTCTGTGAGCACTACCGTCTGTGGTCAAGGAAAGTAAGTGTCAGCATGCGTCAAGTGCATAAAGCCGGCGAGAAGCTGTTCGTTGATTATTCCGGCTTAAGCATGGAGGTCATTGATCCCAAGACCGGTGAGATCAGTAAAGCAGAGATCTTTGTCTGTGCCCTGGGAGCCAGCGGCTACAGCTATGCCGAAGCCAGCCTGAGCCAGAAGAAACACGACTTCATTGCCTCACATACACGAGCCTTCCGGTTCTATAACGGTGTTACAGAAGTGCTGGTCCCCGATAATTTAAAATCAGCGGTAACCAGAGCGAACTGGTATGATCCCGACATCAATGAGAGTTACCAGGATATGGCGGATCATTATGGTACTGTGGTGCTGCCAGCCAGGCCCTATAAACCAAAAGATAAGTCCAAAGCTGAGCTCAGTGTCAAGCTGGTACAGCGCTGGATACTGGCCCGTCTGAGACACCGTCAGTTCTTTAGCCT
Source organism: Fidelibacterota bacterium (assembly GCA_021734255.1). Taxonomy (GTDB): domain Bacteria; phylum Fidelibacterota; class UBA8477; order UBA8477; family JABMPR01; genus JABMPR01. Next base: position 11,461 of record JAIPJM010000050.1, read on the forward strand.
GCATGAACTGAATGTTGCGATCTGGGAGCTGCTGGATGATCTGAATAATCGCAAAATGAGGCACTTGAATAAAAGCCGGCGTGAGTTGTTTGAGGAGCTGGATCAACCCGCCTTGAAAGCCTTACCGGGCAGAAGCTATATCTACAGGGACTTCAAAGACTGCAAAGTAAATATTGATTACCATATCCTCCTGGAGAATGACCTGTATAGTGTCCCTTATCAACTCGTGGGAGAGGTTGTGAATGCCCGCTATACTTCCACTACTGTAGAGATCTACCACAAGAACAAACGGGTGGCTGTCCACCCACGAGGTCCCGGCAAGGGTGTCGCTGCCACACAGACCGGGCACATGGCAAGTGCCCACCGGGCTTATGCTGAGTGGACACCTTCCCGGATGATCAGTTGGGGCAGAAAGTTCGGTGTCCATACGGAGACGCTTATGGAAGAGATCCTGTCCAGGCGGCCCCATCCTGAGGCAGGCTTTCGCAGTTGTCTGGGGATACTGTCCAGGGCAAAATCGTTGGATGCTCAGGTGGTAGAAGCGGTTTCAAAACGGATGTTGGAGCTTGGCCTTTTTACCGTGAAAAACTTCAAGAATATCCTCCGAAACAAGTCCTATAATCAAGTCTCTACAGCGCCATTGGAGATGACTCCTCCTGACAGCTATCACGAAAATGTTCGTGGTAGTGAGTGCTACCAGTGAGGAGGATGCTATGATAGACCATACATTAGATCAAATCTCTGAGTTGAAGCTCCACGGCTTGAAAGCTGCTTTGCTGGAACAAATGGAACAGCCCAATCAGTACGCTGATATGAGCTTTGAAGAACGGATCACTTATCTCATCACCAGGGAAGTTCTGGACAGAAACAACCGCCGGGTCAAACGAATGCTGAGCGTATCAAGAATGAAGTTCAAGTCTGTCTTCCCAGAGGATATTGATTATAGGGAGAGCCGTAATCTCAAGAAATCAGCAGTCATGAGCCTGCTCCAGAACAAGTGGATACAGCAGCACCAGAATATCATTATCACAGGAGCGACTGGAGCAGGTAAAACCCATCTGGCTTGTGTGTTTGGTAATCAGGCGATTATATCGGGCTACTCTGTTTACTACACCAGAATACCAGCGCTCATTGATGATATAGCATTGGCACGAGCGGAAGGAAGTTATCCCAGATGGCTAAAACGAATGGCCAAGTTTAATCTGCTCATCCTGGATGACTTCGGTCTTTCATCACTGTCCACGCCTCAGGCACAGGAACTGTTGGAAATCATAGAGGAGAGATCCGGCAATGGCAGCCACATCATCACCAGTCAATTACCGGTTAAAGAGTGGTACAGCATCTTTAAAAATCCGACCCTGGCGGATGCCATTATGGACAGGGTCATTCACAATGCATATCGATTAGAACTGGAAGGAGAAGAATCAATGAGAAAACTCAAAAACAGAGTGGCTCTCTCGGACACTCTGCCTTAAACTAGCCCGACCTGAACAGGGGCGATCGGGGTGTCCGACAAAAACCGGAACAGGTGTCCGATACTTCCGGAATAGCCATCCAAATCCATTCAACCCAAAAACATCGATACAGTACGATCTTGCAGGTAATTCTTCAGTTGATATTATGATCTATGATATGACTGGAAAACAACTCCACGGAGAGCATCACATAGAGAGATATGCAGGTCACTATAAATTTGACTGGGCACCCACACCCCAAATCTATACAGGAGTTTACTTTATTCGTATCTCTATCACGCCAACAGATGAAACTGATCTGAATAAATCTTCCATTACGGAGGTGATTAAGGTACTTTACCTAAAATAGGTGTTTGGTGACCCAGTGCGAGAACATTCTGTTCTCGTCCCGGTTCGGATTTGGGATATATGGTTTCTAAAATTTGCATCGCTGTTCTACTCCTGTCAATTTGCCCAGTGCTTGCACAGGTCAATGCATCGTATTACCCATTAGAAGTAGGTAATAATTGGGAATACAAAACCGGCCGGCCCCTTTATGGTTTATATTCGTTAACCAGGCAAGGTGTCATGGATACTGTACGAATAGATAACGATCTATGGTATCAACAATATTCATTCTGGGGACTTAATAGAATAGAACTCCTTCGAATTGACACTTCTAATAATGTTTTGATATACAATGATACTGGTACTCCCGATACCCTGCTAATCATTTCAGAGGATTATATCGACAGTGGAAGAATGTGGCAAGTATCACGATCGGATAATACTGAAGCGCTTGGATATTTAAGCCAAGACTATCAATCAATCTATATTCAAGCTCTCGACACTAAATACGATTTTTGTGTAGAAGCAAATTACATCTGGGATTGGGCTCTCTTTTGGTCAGCTCTGTATGCGCCTAATGTCGGCAAAGTCCATGTGGTTGCTGAAAATGTCGTAAGCTTCCTCCACCGCACAAGGCTGAATGGCAAGCAATACGATATCCCCCCTATGCATTCTGCTGAGGATCTTGACACTCTGATATTCGACATCAATTCACCTGAGCTGAAAATGATTGGATCTGAGGGTAATGCTATTGAACTTTCGTTTGACCCGCAAACGATCGGGTGGACGAGCTACTCTGTTTACTCCACTGAATTTTTCCTTGAGCACAATTCACCAATCTACGAAGTAAATCTCCAATTGATTACTGAGAATAATCAGTACTATTTCAATTTTGATTCCTATGCCTTGGATAGCACGGGGTATTGGGATGTTTTCCTGAGCAGGTGCTGCCTCCACTAAAATCACTATCTGGTATACTGACAATGCAGGCAGAGGTCAAAGAAACATCGATCAATCCTTACCCTACGAAACATACATTCATAGTTAATGATAATCCTGCAGTGCTAAACAACGGATTACTCATAATGGATTCATTGCGAATCCGGTTGGTATTTCACAATACTACAGTGGGTACTGTGGATCAGATTAAGCTTCCTAATTCTTATGGGGTTGATTCTGCATTTCCAAACCCATTCAACAATCAGACTACTATCAGTATTGCGACCCCCGAGATCTGTGATATTCACCTAGAGGTTTACAATCTTTTAGGCCAGCATATCTGGTCCAGAGAATTTGAGCAACTCTTTCCGGGAAATCACAAAATTTCCTGGGATGGGACGAATATGCATGGGGAGTATGTTGATTCAGGTGTTTATGTAATCCTAGCTTCTTCTTCAGGTTGGAGCGAGAGCATTAGGGTCGCCCTTCTCAAATAATTCTCCTCTAAGATCAGCTGGATTTTCGCATAAAACCACTTATCAGAAAAAAGGAATTCTAAGTATGGATCCCCCCAGGTAAAACCGGGATCCCATTCATAATCCGCCCACACCTTCGACCCGGCAGGCAGGCTCAGCCTACGCTCATCCCCCGGCGTGGCGGGGTTCAAGCTACAGCCTGGCAAGGCAGGACAGGGTACGGTGTGCTTATCCTCCGGGCATTGATGGTGGTATCGCGCCGTAACTGTGCAATTTTTACATTTCTATCCAACCGCTTTGGGCCAGCACGTGTCGTTGAATAATAGTTCGGGAAATAATTCAAATCGGGGGGATAAAATGAATGATCCCATTCAGGTAAGTGAAGATTAAGCAGGGAAAACTCCCTGTCGCCAGTCTCCAGGACATTTTTTCCTAGCAGCTGATAGCTGTTCGAGATATTTCCTATTGTACAAAATTCATTACTTTCATCCGTTTGAAAAGCTCAGCATATATTCTAATTGTATTGTGAGCAGGATTCCGTCTTCGCTCCAATAATCACGCACTTTGAAGGGTAAGAGCGGTATTGACCCGAGGCATCAGGACATCCCCCGAAAACTGAGTTAAAAATCGATTGAATAGTTAGGCAGTAAGGGTTTGCGGGAATCTGCAAGTGGCGGAGGCTGTTTTTGTTTAAAAACGGGGGTACTTCATGTTGCCATAAAAAGGATAGCGCCCT
>JAIPJM010000051.1 GCA_021734255.1 Fidelibacterota bacterium
GATGGTTATGCCTGGCGATAACGTAAACTTGACGATTGAATTGATTCAGCCCATCGCCATGGAACAGGAACTCCGCTTCGCTATTCGTGAAGGTGGACACACTGTTGGTGCTGGTGTTGTTACTGAAATCATCGAGTAAAGGACGACGGTTGATTTTATGCGTGATATAATCACACTTGAGTGCACTGAGTGCAAACATCGTAACTATTCCACCAAGAAGAATAAACGACTGCATCCAGGCCGCGTGGAATTCAAGAAATATTGTCCTAATTGCAATAAACACGTCGTGCATAAGGAAACAAAATAAGAAATGAGTGAGACACAGGAGAGTGGCTCAATTGGTAGAGCAACGGTCTCCAAAACCGTAGGTTGCAGGTTCGAGTCCTGTCTCTCCTGCTCAATTTCTTAATTGTAAATAGATTATGATTAAAAAGCTTAAAACATTTCTAGACGGAGTACAGCAGGAGTTCAAGAAGATCTCCTGGCCAAGCTATGAAGAACTGAAAAGTTCAACATGGGTGGTCCTGGGCATGTCAGCCTTTATCGCTATTTTGCTGTTTGCAATGGATAAGGTGATGTCCGTTCTGGTATTAAACGTGATCATGGGGCGCTAAGATGGCTCTCAAATGGTATAGTCTCCGAACATTCTCCGGTAAGGAAAAGCGCACAGCTGAAGCCATACTTCAGGAAGCCGAACTTGCTGGTTTAAATGAATTGATACCGGAAGTACTGGTACCATCAGAAAACGTGGTTGAAATGCGTGCCGGGAAGAAATATGTCCGCAATAAGGTCTTTTTCCCCGGTTATATCATGGTTCAGATGGAAGTGACCACCGAAACACGCTACCTGGTAGAAAATGTACCTGGCGTCATGTCCTTCGTTGGTCCCAAAGGTGAACCAGTTCCGCTGAAAGATGTAGAAGTTCGGCGAATCCTCGGAGAAGTCGAAGAACGCGATGGTCAGGAAGTCATGGGAACCATTTTCAAACCTGGTGATCCTATTAAGGTTATGGATGGTCCGTTTGTAGACTTCACTGGTTTTGTCAAGGAAGTCGATGAAGCAAAGCAGAAAGTTAAGGTAGAGGTCTCCATTTTTGGTCGATCCACACCTGTTGAACTGGACTTCCTGCAGGTAGAATTAGAAAAGTAGTAAAAAGGTAAAAGCTAATGGCCAAAAAAGTAATCAATAAGATCAAACTGCATATTCCCGCAGGACAGGCCAATCCCTCACCGCCGGTTGGACCGGCTTTGGGGCAGGCGGGTGTGAATATCATGGAGTTCTGTAAAGCATTTAATGCAAAGACTGAGAAGGACAGAGGATTGATCATTCCCGCTGTTATCACAGTGTATGCTGACAGATCCTTCACATTCATTACAAAGACGCCTCCAGCCGCTGTTCTTCTTAGAAAAGCAGCCGGTCTGGACAAAGGCTCTGGCACCCCCAACTCTGTCAAAGTAGGGAAAGTCACTCGGGAACAGGTTCGTGAGATCGCCAAGATCAAAGAACCGGATCTGAATGCTCATGATGAAGAGATGGCCATGCGTATTATCGCTGGTACAGCTCGCAGCATGGGTATTACGGTAGCAGAGTAGGAGATCCGAGATGAAAACTACAAAAAGAAATAAAGTGTATCTCGATAAGATCGATAGGACCAAGGAATATGATCTTGCCGCTGGAGTGAATCTGGTAAAGGAATGCGCAACCGCGAAGTTTGATGAGACTGTTGAAGTCTCCGTCAATCTGGGTGTGGATCCAAAATATGCTGACCAGATGGTGCGTGGAACAGTTACCCTGCCACACGGTACCGGTAAATCGATCAAAGTCCTGGTGCTGGCACAAGGTCCCAAAGCTGAAGAAGCTACGGAAGCTGGGGCTGACCTTGTCGGATTCGAAGAATATATCCAGAAACTTAAAGATGGCTGGGCTGATGTCGATGTCATTATAACCACCCCTGATAACATGGGCGAGGTTGGTAAGCTGGGTCGTGTTCTGGGGCCCAGGGGGCTCATGCCGAATCCAAAGACCGGTACGGTTACTATGGATGTCAAGCAGGCTGTTGAAGAATCAAAAGCCGGTAAGATCGAGCTCCGCACAGACAAGTATGGTGTGATTCATTCTGTGGTTGGTAAAGCTTCATTCGATGCTGCCGCACTGTCAGAAAATATCACTGTCCTGGTTAAACGCCTGATCGCTATGAAGCCTGCAGGTGCTAAGGGTCAATATTTCCAGAAAATGGTCGTCAGTTCAACCATGGGTCCGGGAATCAAAATTGATAAAGCTACGCTCGGCGTATCGTTCGTGAGGAGTTAGCAATATGCCAAATCAACAGAATATTAACTCGTTAGATAGTATTAGAGAAAAGATCTCAAACGCCAGTGCGATCTACTTCACAGACTATGTCGGTCTGACTGTAGAAGAAACCAATGCCTTGCGTTCTCAATTCCACGAAGCCAGTGTAGAGTATCGTGTCCTGAAGAACACGCTGGTAAATATCGCTGTCAAGGAGCAGGGGTTTGAAGGGTTGGAAGAGGTCCTTAAAGGACCAACAGCCCTGGCATTTGGTGCTGAAGACCCAACCGCACCTGCTCGCGTGATCAAAGAATTCCTCAAGAAAGAGGGAAAAGCAAAAGAAAAACCAGCCGTAAAAGGATTGGTCTTTGAAGGCAAAGTGCTGGACGCTTCATTTTATGAGAAGCTGGCTAACCTGCCGTCTAAAGAAGAGCTACTTGCCAAGCTGCTCGGCGACCTGATGTCTCCCATGCAGAATACCCTGAGTGTGCTTCAGGCTCCCATGCGGAACTTGGTAGGTGTATTAACGTCACTTAAAGAAACAAAGAATTAAACGGAGGTAATCTACTCATGGGTATTAAACGTGAAGATGTCATGAGCTATCTTGAAACCGCTAACATGCTTGAGATTTCTGAGTTGATCTCAGAGATCGAAGAGAAATTCGGCGTATCCGCCGCTGCTCCAGTAGCCGTTGCTGCTGCTGGTCCTGCTGCTGGTGCTGCTGAAGCTGCCGAAGAGCAGACAGAATTTGATGTCATGCTCGAAGCGGCTGGCGATAAAAAGATCAATGTTATTAAAGTTGTCCGTCAGGTTACTTCTCTTGGCCTCAAAGAAGCTAAAGAGATGGTGGACAGTGCTCCCAGCAAGATCAAGGAAGGTGTTTCCAAGGATGAAGCTGAAGAGCTCAAAAAGCAGTTGGAAGAAGCTGGAGCTACAGTCGCGCTCAAGTAGCTTGTTTCCCAGTACCAACGCTTATACAGTAATCGGCTCGCAGGAGTTTTCTTCTGCGAGCTTTTGCGCCTTTAGTTGACTAACTAAAAGTGGAGGTGGCTTTTGTCCCTGTCCAGTAAAATAGAACGACATTCTTTCGCTAAGATCGGCTCAGAGGTTGACCTGCCGAATCTCCTGAATTTGCAGGTGGATTCGTGGAGGGACTTTCTTCAAGAAGGTGTTGCAACCCACGAACGTGAAGTGAAAGGCCTGGAAGCAATATTTCAGGCTGTTTTTCCCATCGAAGACAATCATGGGAACTACAGATTGGACTATGTGTCCTACAGTATCGGACTACCCAGGTATTCCATCGAAGAATGCCTTGAACGAGGTGTTACATACTCGGTGCCCCTGAAGGTTAAAATGATCCTTCATGCTACCGAAGAGGGAGCAGAACCTGGAGATTATTCCGTTCATGTTGAACAGGATATCTTTTTTGGTAATATCCCATATATGACCCGCGGTGGAGCATTTGTCATCAATGGGGCTGAACGTGTGATCGTCTCCCAGTTGATGCGCTCACCTGGTGTCTTCTTCGATATGAAGCTCCATCCCAATGGTACCAAGCTTTACTCGGCACGCCTGATCCCATTCCGTGGCAGCTGGCTGGATATCACAACTGATATTCACGATGTGGTCTACGCTGTGATCGATCGTCGCCGTAAATTCCCTGTATCATTGCTGCTGCGCGCCATGAAGTTCTCAACCAATGAGTCCATCCTGAGTGCATTTGGAGTGATCCGCGAGCTTCGACTGGCTGACAATGTCGGGTTAAAAGCATTCTATGATACACCGGTTCCGGTTGATGTGGTCAACCAGGAAACCGGTGAAGTATTGATGGAAGCCGGTGACAAGCTGACGAAGGAAAAGGTTCGCGAGCTTAAGAAAGAAGGCGTTGGCGGGGTCATGGTCGTTAGTGATCCTGAAGATATTGCTTATGATCTGCTGGCCAATACGCTGGCTAAAGACCGTTCTTCAGATACCAACGAAGCACTCAGGATCTTTTATACGGAGATGCGCGGTGGAGAACCACCAAACCTTGATCTGGCCGAGAAATTTCTCTTCAGACTCTTCTTTGATCCAAAGAAATATGATCTGGGTGAAGTGGGTCGTTATCGCATGAATAAAAAATTCGGGATCGAGGTTCCACTGGATGAACTCGTTCTCACACCCCAGGACATTATTATGTCAGTGAACTTCCTGCTCGAGATGCGCAAGGGCGAGCGGGGGACAGATGATATTGACCATCTGGGCAACCGTCGTGTCCGCACGGTAGGGGAACAGATCGGAAATCAGTTCTCAGTTGCGCTGAGTCGCATGTCCCGGACCATCAGGGAGAGAATGAATGTCCGTGATACAGAGAATTTGACCCCGCAGGATCTGATCAACTCAAGGATCGTTACCTCAGCCATCAGTTCCTTCTTTGGAACGAATCAGCTGTCACAATTCATGGATCAGACCAACCCGCTGGCTGAAGTCACACACAAACGACGTCTGTCCTCACTTGGACCGGGCGCTCTGACACGTGAAAGAGCCGGTTTTGAGGTTCGTGATGTTCACTATACACATTATGGTAGATTGTGTCCCATTGAGACCCCTGAAGGTCCCAACATTGGACTGATCTCCTCGCTTGCATCTTATGGCGTCGTAAACCGCCTGGGATTCATTGAAACACCTTACCGCAAGGTGGTGAATAGCAATGGTAAACCCAAAGTTTCCAAGACCATAGAGTTCCTGTCTGCCGATGATGAGGATCGTACCTACATCGCCCAGGCAAATTCTGATCTGGATGAAGAAGGGTTCATTAAGGACCCTCAGGTTCAAGTCAGGATCCGTGGTGACTTCCCCATGGTGGATATCGATACGGTTTCCTACATGGATGTTTCACCCTTGCAGATCGTTTCACCAGCTGCTGCCTGTATTCCTTTCCTTGAGCATGATGATGCTAACCGTGCCCTCATGGGTTCGAATATGCAGCGTCAGTCTGTCCCGCTGTTGTGGCCAGAAGCTCCCATCGTGGGAACTGGTTTTGAGAGAAGAGTCGCTAAGGATTCACGCTCCCTGCTCCTTTCAGATGTGAAGGGTATCGTAAAATCTGTCAGCGCAAAAGAAATTGTGATCAAAACCACCAAGCGGATCGACGAAGATGTCACACTCATGGAAGATCCTGGAATGGTCACATATAGACTCCGGAAGTTTCAGAGAAGTAACCAGGACTCCTGTATCAATCAGCGTGTACTTGTTGAAGTTGGTCAGAGAGTAGCTCCTGGCGATGTACTTGCCGATGGAATGAGTACAGATCGTGGTGATCTGGCTCTGGGTCGCAACATCACTGTTGCCTTCATGCCCTGGCGTGGGTACAACTTTGAAGATGCTATTGTGCTCTCTGAACGTCTGCTGAAAGATGATGTATTTACTAGCCTTAGACTTAAAGAAGTTGAGCTGGAAGTCCGAGAGACCAAGCGTGGTGAGGAAGAGCTTACCCGTGATATTCCCAATGTCAGTGAAGAAGCAACCCGCAATCTAAACAACGAGGGAATTATTCGTGTGGGTGCTGAGGTCAATCCAGGTGACATCCTTATTGGAAAGGTCACACCCAAGGGAGAGACTGACCCAACACCTGAAGAAAAGTTGCTGAAGGCGATCTTTGGTGAAAAGGCCGGGGATGTGAAAGACGCCTCCAAGCGTGCCGATCCTGGTGTAAAGGGTGTGGTCATTCGTACCGAGCTCTATACACGTAAGGGTAGAGAATCACGCAAGGATGAAAAGCGCAAGCTGGACGCGCTTAAGCAGCGTGCAAGTCTGGATAAGACCGCTTTGACCAAGAAGCGCAACGAGAAAGTCAGTTCGCTGCTCCTTGATCAGAAATGTGCTTCCATTCAGGACCTGAGTGGCAAGGTCATCATGAAGGCTGGTACGAAGTTCTCCAAAGAGGCAATTGCCACATTGAATTTCGAGCGTGTCAATCGCCGCCTGCCAATCGTTGCAGACGAAGCGATCGATGCCAAGCTGAATAAACTATTGAACGAATACGAACGTCTTTATCGCGAGATCGAGCAGACATATGAAAATGATGTCTACAAGCAAAAGGTAGGTGACGATCTTCAACCTGGTGTGATCCAGTTGTCGAAGGTTCAGATCGCAACCAAGCGTAAGATCTCAATCGGTGATAAGATGGCTGGACGCCATGGAAACAAGGGTGTCGTTGCCGCTATCGTGCCGGAAGAGGATATGCCCTTCCAGGCGAATGGTCGTCCTGTGGATATCGTCTTGAATCCGCTGGGTGTACCTTCTCGTATGAACCTTGGACAGCTTTATGAAACTATGTTGGGCTGGGCGGGTCGTGAACTGGGTGTCATGTTTGAGACGCCTGTTTTCGACGGTGCCAGCCTGGCTGAAGTTGAAGCATTCATGGAAAAAGCTGAGCTACCCGTCGGTGGTAAGGAGGAACTGATCGATGGCCGTACAGGCGAATATATCGATAATCCAGTTGCCGTCGGTGAGATCTACATGATGAAGCTGACTCACCAGGTTGACGATAAGATGCATGCTCGTTCCACCGGACCCTACTCTCTCATTACGCAGCAGCCCCTGGGTGGTAAAGCCCAGTTTGGTGGTCAGCGTTTTGGTGAGATGGAAGTGTGGGCTCTGGAAGCCTATGGAGCAGCACACACGCTTCAGGAGATGCTTACGGTCAAATCTGATGATGTAGAAGGCCGCTCGAGAGCTTATAACGCCCTGGTCAAGGGTGATAACCTGCCAGAATTCGGTATACCTGAATCCTTCAACGTGCTACTGCGCGAGATGAAGGGATTGGGACTGGATGTTGAATTAAAGTAAAAAGGGAGTAGTCCTTTGCTTAATAAATCTGTAGTCAACGACTTTACCGAGATAACGATCCGTCTTGCTTCGCCCGAGAAGATTCTTCGTGAATCACGCGGTGAGATATTCAAGCCTGAGACGATCAACTATCGTACCTATAAGCCTGAAAAAGATGGTCTGTTCTGTGAACGTATTTTCGGTCCTGTTAAGGACTGGGAATGTCATTGCGGAAAATACAAACGGATCCGCTATAAAGGTATTATCTGTGACCGTTGTGGTGTTGAAGTAACACGTAAAAAGGTCCGTCGCGAGCGGATGGGGCACATTACACTTGCTGTTCCTGTTGTGCACACCTGGTACCTAAGATCCATTCCTTCTACTCTGGCGCATACGCTGGGTATGACCTCCAAGAATCTCGAAAGAATCATTTATTATGAATCCTACGTGGTCATTGCTCCTGGAAAAGCCGATGTAGAAGTTGGTGAGATTCTGGATGAAGAGGACTTCATCGAACTGGACGCCATCTATGGTCCTGATGCACTCGGAGCGGATGAAGAAGATGTGTTCATCGCTAAAACTGGTGGTGAAGCGATTCTCTCCATGTTGCGTGATCTTGATATCAAGAAGACCATGATCGAGCTCAAGGAAACGGTGAAGACCACCAGAAGCCAGCAGAAAAAGGCAGATGCGCTCAAGCGTCTGCGGATGATCAAGGCTTTTGATTCTTCCGGAAAAGATTCTCCTAATAGACCAGAATGGATGGTCCTGACCATTCTTCCGGTCATACCACCTGAGTTAAGACCGCTGGTCCCTCTGGATGGTGGACGTTTCGCAGCTTCAGATCTGAATGACCTTTATCGTCGTGTGATCATTAGAAATAATCGTCTCCGTCAGCTGATGGAGATCAAGGCGCCAGATGTTATTCTACGTAATGAGAAGCGCATGCTTCAGGAGTCCGTTGACTCGCTCTTCGACAATAGTCGTAAGCAGAGTGCGGTTCGTTCTGGAACCCGGCGCCCCTTGAAATCACTTTCCGATATGCTTTCGGGTAAACAGGGTCGCTTCCGTCAGAACCTGCTTGGAAAGCGTGTTGATTATTCCGGTCGTTCCGTCATTGTTGTTGGTCCTGACCTGAAATTGCATGAATGTGGTATTCCCAAGGAAATGGCCATAGAGCTATTCAAACCCCATATCATTTCTGAACTTCTGGTAAGAGGATATGCCAAGACGCCGAAGCAGGCCAAGGTCATGGTGGAAGAGAAGATGCCGGAGATCTACGATGTACTTGAGTATGTTGTAAAAGATCACCCGGTGATGCTGAACCGTGCACCAACCCTGCATAGACTGGGTATCCAGGCTTTTCAGCCCGTCCTTATTAATGGCCGAGCGATCCGTCTGCATCCCCTTGTCTGTTCTGCATTCAATGCTGACTTTGATGGTGACCAGATGGCAGTTCACCTGCCGCTCTCACCGGAGGCTATCACTGAAGCCCGCATGCTTATGCTGGCCAGTCACAATATTCTTCACCCTGCTCACGGTTCGCCGATCACCATCCCTTCACAGGATATGGTTCTGGGCTGTTATTATCTGACCAAGGTCAGACCTGAGGCCCTGGGTGAGGGCATGATATTTAGTGACATCAATGAAGCTCTTCTGGCTGTCAGTAATGGTTATTTGAGTTTACATGCCAAGATCAAGGTCCGTAGAAATGGTGAGCTCATCGAGACAACTGCTGGACGTCTGACGATCAATGAGATCCTTCCTGAAGGTTTCTCTTACATCAATGAGATCATCACCAAAAAACGACTTGAGAACTTGATCAGTGATGTTATGCGATACGCAGGAAACTTTGCAACTGTACAGTTTCTGGATGCCCTGAAAGCACTCGGTTTCGAGTTTGCAACAAAAAGTGGGGCATCAATTGGTCTGGTAGATATTCTTGTACCTGCAGCCAAAGAGGCGCTCCTGATCCGTTCACAGAAAGAGGTCGATAAGGTTAATGCTGATCGTAAGGCTGGCTGGCTGACTGAGGGTGAACGCTACAATAAGGTTCTGGATATCTGGACGCATACGACGAACCAGATCGCCGGAATGATGATGGAAGGTCTGCGTACGGATGACAAAGGATTTAACTCTGTCTACATGATGGCTGACTCAGGTGCTCGTGGATCTTCAGATCAGATCAAGCAGCTGGCCGGTATGCGTGGATTGATGGCCAAGCCCCAGAAGTCACTTAAAGGTGGCCAGGGCGAGATCATTGAGACGCCTATTACATCCAATTTTAAAGAAGGTCTCTCTGTCCTTGAGTACTTTATTTCCACACACGGTGCCCGTAAAGGTCTGGCTGATACAGCGCTGAAAACTGCTGATGCTGGTTACTTGACTCGCCGTCTGGTAGATGTTGCTCAGGATGTGGTTATCAGAATTGAAGACTGTGGCACCATTAACGGTATTGATGTCAAGGCCCTGAAACAGGGTGAAGATGTCATCGAACCGCTTCGCGATCGTATCAAGGGAAGAGTACTGCAAGAAGATGTATTTGATCCCCTGACCGATGAACTTATTGCAGAAGTCGGTGTTCTGGTTGATGAGGCTCTGGCTCAGAAGATCTCTGAATCCAGCGTTGAAGAAGTCAGGATACGTTCCGTACTCACCTGTGAGGCTGAATTTGGTGTTTGTGCCAAATGTTATGGTCGAAATATGTCAACAGGCAAGCTGGTTAACGCTGGCGAGGCTGTTGGTATCATGGCGGCTCAGGCCATTGGAGAGCCAGGAACTCAGTTGACACTGAGAACATTCCACATTGGTGGTACCGCTGGTCGAATTATTGAAGAGAGTGAGATCACTGCCAAATTCGCAGGAACGGTCCGTTACTCACCGGGTCTCCGGGTTACCGAGCCGACTGATGAACTGGGACGCATCTCACTTGTCCGCAACAACTATCTCGAGATCATGGACGATGACAGCCGTGTTTTAACACGGGCAAATGTTCCCTATGCCAGTGTTCTTGAAGTTGCTGACGGAGAAAAGGTAGAGAAGGATCAGGGACTCGTTCGCTGGGATCCTCGTACCGATTTTATTATCGCTCAGACCGCTGGAACTGTCCGCTTCGTTGAGATCGTTGAAGACATGACCTTCGTTGAAAAGTCTGGCGAGGCTGGTAAGGTTGAACGTACCATTACGGATGCTCGTGGTATGCGGATGACACCGCGTATCGAGCTCATTGATAAGGATGGTAATGTTGTCGGCAAGGATGTTGTACTCCCTGTTGGTGCTGTTCTGACCGTAGAGGATGGGCAGAAGCTCACAGCCGGCACAACGCTGGCCAAGTTCATGAAGGGCAAGTCCAGAACAACAGATATTACTGGTGGTTTACCTCGAGTTGCTGAGCTGTTTGAAGCCAGAAACCCGGCTGATCCTGCCGTGGTAACTGAGGTTGCCGGTATCGTAAACTACGGTGATCTCAAACGTGGTGTGCGTACCATTCTTGTTGAAACGCCCGATAATGTAAAATATGAATACGCCATTCCTTACGGACGTCACATTATTGTTCTTGATGGTGATTTTGTCCAGGCGGGAGACAGGCTCTGTGAGGGTCCGGTCTCGCCAAAGGATATTCTCCGAATCAAGGGTGAGCGCGAGGTCCAGGAGTACCTGGTGAATGAGATCCAGGAAGTTTACAGGCTCCAGGGTGTACGTATTAATGATAAGCATATTGAGACCATTGTTCGGCAAATGATGCAGAAGGTCCAGGTAGAGAACCCCGGCGATACTGATTTCTTACATCAGGATCGTATCAACAAATTCCAGTTCCAGATTGAGAACGATAGAGTTCTAGGAATGGTGGTTGTTGAGAAGGGTGGAGAATCGGAATATCTGGAGCATCAGTTGGTGGATCGTGCTGAAATGGAAGAAACGATTGCTGAGCTGAAAGCAAACAAGTCTGAGCTTCCCGAATTCCGTGATGCAGAACCTGCAACCCACACACCTCTGTTGCTGGGTATCACCAGGGCATCGTTGAATACGGAAAGTATCTTTTCAGCTGCCTCATTCCAGGAAACCACTCGCGTGCTGACAAATGCCGCTATCAACTCCAAGACAGACAGTCTTCGTGGGCTGAAAGAGAACATTATTGTCGGTCGTTTGATACCCGCCGGAACCGGTCTTCCGAAGTATGGCAGGATCAAAACAGAAGGTCCGGATAATGAGCTGGCAGAACAGGTACTGGAAGCAAGAAAATTAAGGGAAGAAGCCAAGGCAAATTCCAGGGAAAATGCCGAGCCGGAAAGTGAATAAATGACCTTGACTGCTCATAGGTCTGAAATTATACTGTGCGGCTTTTTAAAAGGAGATTAAATGCCCACGATTAATCAATTGGTGCGCAAAGGCAGAAAAAGCCTTGTAAAGAAGAAAAAAGCACCAGCATTGCAATCATGTCCTCAAAGAAGAGGCGTGTGTACAAGAGTTTATACGACTACCCCGAAAAAGCCGAATTCGGCGCTTCGGAAGGTAGCTCGTGTCCGTTTGGCCAACGGAATTGAAGTGACTGCTTACATTCCAGGTGAAGGTCACAATTTACAGGAGCACTCCATCGTTCTGATCGAGGGTGGTCGTGTGAAGGATCTACCTGGTGTTCGCTATCACATTATTCGTGGCACATTAGATACTGCCGGTGTTGAGAATCGGCGAACAAGTCGTTCACGCTATGGCGCAAAACGACCCAAAGAATAAGAAATTGACTGATGCGTAGACGTAGACCAGAAAAAAGAATCATTTTGCCCGATCCAGTTTATAACGATGTGGCTGTTGCTCGTTTTGTCAACTATCTGATGGAGCGTGGTAAAAAGGGCCTCAGCGAGAGGATCCTGTACGATGCATTTGAAATTATTGAGACAAAGACCAAAAGCGATCCTTTGGAGCAATTCAAGAAGGCGATCGAGAATGTTGGACCCATTGTTGAGGTAAAATCCAAACGTGTCGGTGGTGCAACTTATCAGGTCCCTGTAGAAGTACGGGCCAATCGCCGACAGGCACTGGCTTACCGCTGGATCATTAGTTTTTCAAAGAAGAGACCGCAGAAGAGCATGGCAGAGAAGTTGGCTGCTGAGCTGATAGGCGCCGCCAACAACGAAGGTGGGGCCATTAAAAAACGTGAAGATACTCACCGCATGGCTGAAGCAAATAAAGCCTTCGCACACTTTAGGTAGACCGTGAATAAAACCGAACTACAAAAGGTCAGAAATATTGGTATCATGGCACACATTGATGCCGGAAAGACCACGACTACCGAGCGTATTCTCTACTATACTGGTAGAACCCACCGTATCGGAGAGGTACATGATGGGGCTGCTACCATGGACTGGATGGAGCAGGAACGGGAGCGCGGTATCACCATTACGTCTGCTGCTACCACCGCTTTCTGGAAAGACCATCGGGTCAATATCATTGATACCCCGGGACACGTTGACTTTACAGTTGAAGTCGAACGAAGTCTCCGAGTGCTTGATGGAGCCGTTGCTCTGTTCTGCGCCGTTGGTGGTGTAGAGCCGCAGAGCGAAACTGTTTGGCGCCAGGCAGATAAATACGGGGTTCCCCGTATTGCCTTCGTTAACAAGATGGATCGAGTGGGTGCAGATTTTTATAATGTGATCGAAATGATCAAGAAGAGACTGGGTGCTAATCCGGTTCCCATCGTGTTACCGATTGGGGCAGGCGATCTGTTTACCGGCATTATCGACCTTCTCTCCATGAAAGCAATTTTATATAATGACAGCTCCTTAGGAGCTCATTTTGAATATAGCGATATCCCGAAAGATATGACGGAAAAAGCCGAGCAGTTCCGCCATCAGCTGATCGAGGAGGTCGCCAGCTATGACGATTCCCTGCTTGAAAAGTACCTGGAAGGTGAAGAGCTGGACCCGGATGAGATCCGCGAGGCGATCCGTGCAGCTACACTTGATGGCTCAATGATTCCTACCATGGTAGGATCTGCTTTCAAGAATAAGGGTGTGCAACGTCTACTGGATGCGATCATCGACTATCTGCCATCACCGCTTGATCTACCACCGGTTGAAGGCCATGATGTAGATAATAACGAAAAGATCATCTTCCGAAAAGCTGATGATAATGAACCGTTTGCAGCTCTTGCTTTCAAGATCATGACCGATCCATATGTCGGAAAACTGACATTCTTCCGTGTTTATTCTGGTTCAGTAAAAACTGGTGACTCGGTCCTTAACTCTATCAGTGGTAAGCGGGAACGCGTCGGTCGTTTGATGGTCATGCATTCCATTAAGCGCGAGGAACGGGATGAGATCTACGCCGGTGAGATCGCTGCTGCTATCGGTCTGCGAAATACCAGAACTGGTGACACACTGTGCGATCAGAAGCATCCATTGGTCCTCGAGTCCATGGACTTTCCTGAGCCGGTTATCTCTGTCGCTATCGAGCCCGAGTCTAAAGCTGATAATGATGCTTTGACTGTAGCCTTGTCAAAATTATCTGAGGAAGATCCGACCTTTGTTGTCAATGTTGATCATGAAACGGGACAGACCATCATCCGCGGTATGGGTGAACTGCACCTGGAGATCATTGTTGATCGTCTCCTGAGAGAATTCAAGGTGAATGCCCGGGTAGGGACACCACAGGTTGCCTACGTTGAAACCATTACCAAAGCTGTTGATCAGAACACCAAGTTCTCACGTCAGACAGGTGGTAAGGGTCAGTATGGTCACGTTGTGATGAAGGTAGAGCCTAACGAATCTGGTAAGGGCTACCATTTTGAGAATAAGATCGTTGGTGGTGCTATTCCTCGTGAATACATACCAGCTGTAGATAAAGGTATCCAGGAAGCATTGAGAAATGGTGTCCTGGCAGGTTATCCGCTCATGGATGTTCGTGTAGAGCTCTATGACGGTAGCTATCATGATGTAGATTCTTCAGAGATGGCCTTCAAGATCGCTGGATCTATGGCCATCCAGGAAGCTTGCAAGAAAGCTGGTCCAAAACTGATGGAGCCGTCCATGGCTGTTGAAGTTGTGGTCCCTGAAGAATATTTGGGTGATGTGATGGGTGACATCTCATCTCGTCGCGGAAAAGTTCAAGGAATGAACCCTCGCAGAGACGCACAAGTTGTCAATGCATTTGTTCCACTTTCCGAGATGTTTGGTTACGCCACGGACTTGAGATCTTTGACTCAGGGACGTGCAGTGTTCAGCATGCAGTTTGATCACTATCAAACCGTACCAAACAGTATAGCAGAAAAAGTTTTTGAGAAATCTTAAGGCATAATCAAGCGAAGCCTGGAGGAAGAGAGAAATGGCAAAACAAAAATTTGAACGTACCAAGCCTCACGTGAACGTCGGAACGATCGGTCACGTAGATCATGGTAAGACAACCCTGACAGCAGCGATCACACAGGTGCTTGCAGCCAAGGGCTTGAGTGAAGTTCGTTCATTTGACAGTATTGATAACGCCCCTGAAGAGCGGGAGCGTGGAATTACGATCGCAACAGCCCACGTAGAGTATGAGA
>JAIPJM010000052.1 GCA_021734255.1 Fidelibacterota bacterium
AAGGCCCTGAATTGTGAGAATCCTACAGACGGAAATCCGTGCAACACCTGCAATCATTGTATTGAGATCACAGCAGGTCGTAGCATGGATGTGTTTGAGGTAGATGGTGCCTCCACGCGTGGTATTGATGCCATACGCGGATTACGGGAGGTCGTCAAATATCCACCTTCAAATTCCAATTATCGAGTCTATATAATTGATGAGGTGCACATGCTGACCAAGGAGGCTTTTAACGCCCTCCTTAAAACGCTGGAAGAACCACCACCACAAGTCCTTTTCATATTTGCGACAACTGAGCCCCAGAAAGTACCCCTCACTATTCTTTCCCGCTGTCAACGCTACGATTTTCGCATGATCTCCATGGAGCTTATGGTCGATCGCTTAAAAATGATCTGCAGGAATGAAGGTATCAACCTCTCCGATGAAGGACTGACACTGATCGCAAGAAAAGCGGCCGGAAGTCTCAGAGATTCACAAAGTTTACTGGATCAGGTTGCTGCTTATGCCGATGGTGAGGCTGACCTAGAGCTGGTGCGTCAGGTCCTCGGGGTGCTGGATGTTACGATCTACTTCGATATCATGCACCATGTAGCCAGTCAGGCAGCAGATAATCTCCTCAATCAGGCCAATCTTTTGTTCTCCAGGGGCATCGCCATAACAGAATTTCTACAAGGCTTGAGTGAGCATGTCAGAAATCTGCTGGTCGTCAAAGTTGCTGGTGCCACTGATTTCCTGGAACTATCCGATAAGGATAAGGCAGCCTTCCAGGAGCAAGCAGGGTATTTTGAGGAAAGGGATCTACTACGGATGCAGTCTCTCATCACTCAGACCTTGAGAGATCAGCGCTTCGTCAGTAATCAGATCGTTTCCACCGAGTTACTCCTACTCAAGCTGGCCAGAGCGAGCAGAGCGCTGGATATTGATGCTATTTTGAGTGGAGAGGAACCAGCCCAAAAACCGGTGATTAAACCGAAACCTGTTGAAACACCCGTGCTGGAAACAAAACCAGCCCCTAAGAAAAAGACCGTTGAGGCTAAACCCAAACCTGAGCCCGAATCCAAGCCTGAACCTGAAGCAAAAGCTGAAGTAAAAACAGAGGAAACTCCTGCACCAGTGGTGCCACCAGTGGAGCCGCCCGAACCTGAAAGCTCAGAGCCTCAGCCTTCTGTTGCCGATTCCGAAGCAGGGGAACTTGATTTTCAAGAGGACATCCTGCCCAAGTGGGGTGAATTCACGAATAAGCTTGAATCTGTCGGCCGGACCATTGGTGTGTTCATGGAGGAGGGGACACCCAAAGATTTTAAGAAAAATTGTCTGAGTGTTGCCTTTGCTCCAGAGCAGAAATACCATGTACAGACACTTACAAAGTCACTCCGAGAGATAGAGAAAGTAGCTGTCAGTACATTTGGAACAAAAATGACCATCAAACTTTTAGAGCAGAATGGTCATAAACCAAAAAAACGAAAAAATGATGAAATACTCTCACATCCCAATTCACAACACTTGCTCGATATATTCGATGGCGAGATCATTGATGATTAGAATGCTGAGACGAGATAGGAGAATACTCTAATGATACCAAAGGGTGGAATGGGCAACCTGATGAAGCAAGCCCAAAAGATGCAGAAAGAGATGGAAAAAGCTCAGGAAGAGCTAGCTGGTATCGAGGTGGAGGGCTCAGCTGGTGGTGGAATGGTTGCTGTGAGAGCAAACGCCAAAATGCAGATACTTTCCATCAAGGTCGAACCAGATGTCCTGGATGATGATGTCGAGATGCTCGAGGATCTCGTGTTGGCCGCTGTGAATCAGGCGCTAACGAATGCCCAGGATGCCGCCAGTTCCCGCATGGCGCAGGTCACCGGTGGAATGGGTATGGGTGGACTGAACATTCCAGGCCTGGGATGAAAATTCTCCCTGACAGTCTAGACAGGATAACCCAGCAGTTTTCCAAGTTCCCGGGCATCGGTAGAAAGACGGCCCAGCGAATGGCGTTTCAACTTATCGAATGGGATAGAGACGCGGTGAAACAGTTGGGAGATGTGATCATTCAGAGTACGGAAAAATTATCTCAATGCTCTGTCTGCAACCTGATCACAGAAGCAGATCCCTGTCCAGTCTGCAGAGATACAAGGCGAGACGATGCACTGTTGTGTATCGTAGAAGATTCAAAAGATGTGGTTGCGCTCGAGGAAACCAGTCGGTTTAATGGTAAATACCACATCTTGGGTGGTGTTTTATCTCCATTGGAGGGCGTTGGCCCAGATCAACTGAATATCAAAAACCTGATGGAGCGCCTGAATGATACTGAGGAAGTCATCATTGCCATGAATCCCAGTGTTGAAGGGGAGACGACCTCTCTTTATCTTGCGCGTTTGCTCCAGGACAGAAACATCAGGATCACCCGACTTGCACGTGGAATCCCCAGTGGTGGCGACCTTGAGTATATCGATGGTGTCACCTTAGGTAGAGCACTTGATGAAAGGCATGAAATGAAATGATTCATAAACTACCAAATATCCTCACCATTTTTAGAATTGTAATAACACCCCTCATCGTGTGGTTCTTGATCGGTTTTGACGGATTCACACTTCACCTACTGGCCTTTGTGCTTTTCCTGATAGCCTCACTTACCGATCTGTTTGATGGCATGCTGGCAAGGAAGCTCCAGGTTGTCAGTGAGTTTGGAAAGTTCATGGACCCGCTGGCTGACAAGATCCTGGTGAACAGCACCTTTATTACCCTGAATATACTGGAGGTTATGCCCTTCTGGATAACGGGTGTTATCATATTGCGTGATATGCTAGTCACTTTGCTGCGCTGGGGTATGCTGGCAAACGGGGCCTCCATGAAGACCAGCCAATTGGCGAAGATGAAAACAACATTTCAGTACATCTCCATGTATGTTGGCCTGATCTTTATTCTCATGGGACACTTCGAAGCATTGGATACACTGGTCGCATGGCTGGAAGAATGGTTCATCACGGAAATCATCTTTGCGCTAACTGGATTGGTAACTGCCTATACCGGCTTTCACTATGTCTGGATCAACAAGTCTTACATCAGTACCCTTTTCCAGGAGAAGGAATGATACAGGTTCTCAGGTCCTTCACCACAGTTGGATTTATTGGTAAAATTCCAGGTGCACCAGGGACCTACGCTTCACTTGCAACGCTGCCGGTCGCATTTCTGTGGGGTAGTCTGGTGAATGAAAATCATTTGCTGACCCTGGGATTGATAATCGTTATCAGTATTCTGGGTACCTTGGCTTCCTCCATCGTCGCCAGAGATATGGGAGTGGAAGATCCGAGTGAGATCGTCATTGATGAGGTGGCTGGACAATGGCTTGCAGTTCTGGCCTTGCCATTCAACTGGTGGCTCTGGCTGGCTGCATTCATACTGTTTAGAGTGTTTGATATCTGGAAACCCTGGATCATTAATAACTCACAGAATCTACCAGGTGGACTGGGGATCATGATGGACGATATTCTCGCTGGGCTATTGACATTTCTCCTCGTCCAGGGAGTCGCTGCTTTTCTATGAGTCTGTTAAACGGAATTACCATTTCAATTGGGGATGAACTACTCTCTGGTAAGACCGTTGATTCGAATAATGCTTTCATTTCAACAGTATTTTCCAGGGTCGGAATAAAAATCTCAAAAAAGCTCATCATCGGTGATGTAAACGAGAATATTAAGAAAGCATTGAACTGGAGCCTGGCTGAGGCGGATGTTGTCACAATAACGGGTGGTCTGGGACCGACCCATGATGATATCACCAAACAAGCACTCTGTGAATTCTTTGGCGTTGAGCTAAAGACCCACCCTGAGATCCTGGAGTCTCTCAAGACCCGCTTTTCAAAAAGGGGCTTTGAGTTCCCCAAATCAAATGCATCTCAGGCTGAGTACCCTGCGAATGCAGAAATTCTTCATAATTCAGTCGGAACAGCTCAGGGAATGTATTTTGTCCATGATGGGTCACATCTTTTTGTGATGCCCGGCGTACCTGCTGAGATGCGTGCGATCACGAACGAACAAATTATTCCCCGACTGAGGGATATGACCGGCGCCATTCAGGAATCGATCGATATCCACTCCATCGGGATGCCGGAATCCCAACTCTACGAAGTGACGAAACCGGTTCTGGATGAGTATAAAGGGGCAAAAGTCGCCTATCTGCCCAAACACTTCGTAGTGACGATCCGGGTGAGTTATGATTCAGAAGAAGTAGGGGAGAATGCTGAAAAATTGGCTGAGATCTACGCGCGACTGAGTCAGCAATTGCCCGAGAATATTTATGGAAGAAATGATGAGAGCCTATCAAGTGTAGTCGGTGCTGAATTGCTGAAGCGGCAGGCAACAGTGGCCACGGCTGAATCCTGTACTGGTGGTCTGATCGCCAGTATGATTACTGATATCAGTGGCAGTAGCGATTATTTCAACACAGGTTTTGTAACCTATGCGAATGAGACCAAAATGGCCGTTCTGGGCGTACAGGAAGAGACACTGATGCATGGTGCTGTCAGCGAAGAGACCGTCGCAGAAATGCTCTCAGGTACTCTCGAACGCAGTGGCTCAGATTATGCCATTGCAGTTTCGGGTGTCGCAGGACCAACTGGTGGTACCGAAGAAAAGCCCGTAGGAACAGTCTACATCGGTGTTGCCGGAAACACGCGCCAATACATCAAGCGCTTTCAATTTGGCAGCCATCGGGTGTTGAATAAGCAATTAAGTGCCTTCACAGCTCTGAACTTGCTGCGACTATTGATCAGGGACGAACTGTGATGGACCCGATCCGCACCTTCCTGGCGATCCCGCTCCCCAGTGAAATTAGAGATTATCTGATCAGTTTTGTTCAACCCATAATGGATCGTGATAATCACATCAACTGGGTGAAGCAGGAAAATATTCACATTACTATTGCCTTTCTGGGGGATACGGATCCAAC
The DNA here is from genome assembly GCA_021734255.1 of Fidelibacterota bacterium. Taxonomy (GTDB): domain Bacteria; phylum Fidelibacterota; class UBA8477; order UBA8477; family JABMPR01; genus JABMPR01. The sequence continues at coordinate 4,945 of JAIPJM010000052.1, forward strand.
GGTGGTTGAGGAACAGGCTAAGGGGATCGAGGATTTATTGGTACAGTATCCGGCTGTGGATATGGGATTGACAGATACGGGTATCTTTCCTCATGCAAACAACCCAAGAGTGTTGTGGGTAGGCGCAATGCCCTTTAACACAAGCCTGGTAAATCTGGTCGGCGGTCTCAAAGATCATCTCAGATCGCTTGGATATGAACTTGATAATCGGAAGTTTCAACCACATATTACCCTCGGTCGCGTTAAATCCATCTCACGCAAAAGTAATTTTATTCATGATTTCTTATCTTCTGAGGTAAGAGCGATGGATTTTACTGTTGGTGAGATCATATGGTACGAGAGTACCTTAACTGCGGCTGGCGCAGTATATAAAGAATTGAAAACATTTAAGCTGAAAGTGGGAGGTCAGGGATGAGTGCCGCTCAGAGTCGATCAACAGATAAAGATAAAGCAATAGAATTAGCTGTCTCACAGATAGAGAGGCAGTTTGGCGCAGGCGCAGTGATGCGCATGGGTGAGGATCAGATCAACATGAATGTTGAGTCGATCTCTACTGGCGCCTTGTCGCTGGATGCTGCCCTTGGTGTCGGCGGTGTACCCAGAGGCAGGATCATTGAGATCTATGGTCCTGAATCATCTGGAAAGACAACCCTGGCACTCCACATTGTGGCCAATGCCCAAAAGAGTGGTGGTTATGCAGCTTTTGTGGACGCAGAACATGCCCTCGATCCCAAATATGCCCGTCAACTTGGTGTGGATATCAAGAATTTGCTAATTTCACAACCGGATTCAGGTGAACAGGCCCTTGAGATAACGGAAACATTGGTTCGCTCAAACGCACTGGATGTCATCGTTATTGATTCTGTGGCTGCTTTGGTGCCTCGGTCTGAGCTGGAAGGTGAAATGGGGGACAGCCATGTGGGCCTGCATGCCCGGCTTATGTCCCAGGCACTGCGAAAATTGACGGGTTCAGTCTCCAAGTCAAAGACCTCTGTGGTTTTCATTAACCAGATCCGTGAGAAAATCGGTGTCATGTTTGGGAGTCCGGAAACGACAACGGGTGGACGGGCTTTGAAGTTCTATTCATCCGTCCGTATGGATATCCGTCGCATCGGTGCACTCAAGGATGGCCAGGATCATATTGGTAACCGGGTCAGAGTGAAGGTCGTCAAGAACAAAATGGCGCCCCCCTTTAGAGAGACTGAGTTGGATATCATGTTCGGTACGGGTTTCTCCTTTGAAGGGGATATTCTAGACCTGGGTATAAAAGCCAACCTGGTGCAGAAGAGTGGGTCCTGGTTCAGCTATGGGGAGGACCGGCTGGGGCAGGGTAAGGAAAATGTGAAGGTATTTTTCACAGAGAACCCTGATCTGCTCGAAAAGTTGGTGGGTGAAGTACGCCTATTCCTGGGTATGGATGAATCTCCTGAGGAAGCGGAAGCCGAAACTGAAAAGGAGGAATAGGATCCTAACCGCAGAGTCACAAAGACCACGAAGGGGTTCCAAAACTCTCCACCGCTGAGACGCAAAGCTCGCGCAGGAATAACAAGCAAAGCAAACAGCGATTGAACTAACCGGTAGATCGCAGAGTACCTGAAATGAAAGGGATTCTGTATGAATGATCTAACCGAGAATAAACTATCTGAGCTCATTATTGGTGCTGCAATTGAGGTCCATAAAGAAATTGGGCCAGGATTATTGGAGAGCACATATGAATCGGCCTGGCGCACGAGTTGAAATTGAAAAGGCTCAATGCCCAGTGCCAGGTACCCTTAGAGGTGGCTTACAAAGGTCAGGCTCTTGGCATGGGCTATAGGATGGATATGCTGGTAGAGGATAAAGTGGTGATAGAATTAAAAACGGTTGAAAAGATAAATGACCTGCATCTAGCACGAACGCTTACCTATTTGAAGTTAAGTGATAGAAAGCTCGCCCTAATATTGAATTTTAGCGTCAATTATATGAAAAATGGCATAAGACGAGTTGTGAACCATCGTTGATTTTCATAAGTATTCTCCTTCCCGTCTTTGTGACTTCGCGGTATAAACCATAAATAAACCTTAGCGTCCTTAGCGCCTCGGCGGTAAATTTTGATATGCCTAAGATCACAGCCATAACACCCCAGAAAAAAGCAAAGAATCGGTATTCTGTATTTATCGATGGAAAGTTCGCCTTTGGCCTAGATGTCAAGATCGTAGATGAGTACAAACTCAAAGTAGGGGATTCATTCGATCCGGCCCTTCATAATGAACTTGAGAAAAAAGACCGTACTGAGTTGGCCTACAATGGTTTACTAAACTACATAGCCTATCGTGAACGCTGTGAAAGTGAAGTCCAGAGTTGGTTGTTCAAGAAAGGATTTGCAGACCTCCGCTCTGAATTGATCCAACGACTCAAAGAGAGGAACTATCTCAATGATGAGCGCTTTACTGAGCTATTCATCCGCGACCGGGTCAAGCTCAAACAGTGGGGGCCTGCTCGCCTCCGTCAGGAGCTGATGAAGAAGCGCATCTCCCGTGATAGTGTTGAAGAGGCCATCGAGACTATCGCAGAAGAAGTCGATTTTAACGCCATGGCTGCTGATCTGGCGGCCCGAAAACTCAAATCCGTAGCAAACCCCACCCTGAAGGATAAAAAGCGGGTCTGGACCTTCCTGCAGCGCAGGGGCTATGATGCCGCTTCCATTCAACTTGCACTTTCAACCCATACATTCAGGATTGAACCACCATCATAAAATGATTTGGAGTCACTGTCCACTTTTCCTAAGTTAGGATAATCCAAATTACAGGTGGGAAAATTGAAGAACCACTTCTATGAAGTGATTCGATCACATCCGATGGTCGGGATCACCATTGTATTTATATCAGGAATCTATTGTCAGGAGCGTATGTCTGCTCCGCTTCACCCTTTATTGGCAGGAACGGGATTGCTGTTCATTGCTGCACGTGTGTTGAGCAGTCGTTGGCGCTTACCCCTGCTTATCGTTATTACCTGGGTTGCAGGTGCGGCACGCCTTAGTATCCATGATTCACACCCTCAGCTTTCCTTAGGTGATTTTGTGGTTCAGTCAGATAGCAGCTACCACGTTTCAGCGGTGATCCATGAGGTCACCCGGACGAGAAGAGGGACACCAAAATTTATTATGCAGCCTTTCCAGATAGATGGTCATAAGTTGGATCATGGGGAGATGATCCTGTATTCTGGAAAGAAACACCTTGATGTATCAATTGGTGATACGCTGGAGGTTTCCATGGACTTGTTTGAACCCGGAGCGAAAAGGAACCCCAGCGATTTCGATTATCGAAAATATTTGGAAGCACGGGGCATATATCTGGAGGGTTTTCTGGCTGATACAGTGGCAATAAACATCTCGCCGGGTGAGCATGTGCGACTTGATAAGTTACTGGATGACGTAAAGGGGACGATCAAGGAGCACTTCAAAGCGCATCTTTCTCCACAGTCTGCAGGTATTCTTTCAGCCCTCATTCTGGGCGAACGATCAGATGTTGATGAAAGTACCCGGGATAATTTTGCAAACACGGGTGTCATCCACGTTTTAGCTGTAAGTGGTCTACATGTGGGATATGTGACACTCATCCTTATGAGCGTTTTGGGTGTGCTACGACCATCCTACACAGTACAGGTGGGGCTGGTGATTCTCGGGCTTGGCGCGTATGTGCTGATCACTGGCAATGCTGCCTCGGTCATGCGTGCCTCCTTCATGGCGTCACTCATTCTGATTGCTACACTTCTGGAGAGACGAACGGATATCTTCAACACCCTGGCTACGGCAGCATTCATAATTTTACTCATCGACCCCACCCAGATGGCGAACATTGGATTTCAACTTTCCTTCTCTGCAGTCATAAGTATCGTCAGCATTTATCCTGTTTTACGATCAAAATTACCCATGGTTAAGATCAAGCGATTGCCTGGTCTGGCAAGCTTCCTCAATGGTATTTGTGACCTTTTTCTGGTTTCGCTGGCTGCTCAATTGGGCACCCTGGCATTCACCATCTTTTATTTCCAGAAGGTTCCCCTTATCAGCTTGATTGCTAATCTGGTCGTTGTACCAACTATAGGTCTCATTGTCGGGACCGGGATGGCTTTTCTTTCGCTGGGAATGTTGATACCTGTAATGGCACAATTATGGGCTGCTTTCCTGGACACCATCATCCAGCTCATGCTCTGGTTTGTTTCAATCTGTGCTCACGTGCCATGGGCGTTCCTGTCGACCCGAACTATTACTGTATATGAGTTGATCTTCCTGATTATCGCTGTATTCAACCTGGTAAACCCCCGGATGAGATTAAAATTGAAAATCTGGATCGTACTTTTGCTCATCTGGGCTAATTGCCTGGTGTGGCCAGAAATTTTAAGACCGCAATATCTGGAGCTGGTTATGCTCGATGTAGGGCAGGGCGATGCAGTCATTGTTCACACACCAAACAACAAAACGCTGCTTGTTGATGCGGGACTTCGCTTCGGGGGTAAGGATATGGGAGCTGATGTGATCTCTCCATATTTAAGATTCAGGGGTGTCAAAAGAATCGATCTGTTGGTCCTTACGCATCCTCACAATGATCATATTGGGGGTGCATATTACCTGGTAGAAAACCACGCTGTGAATAAAGCTCTCATGCAGGATATGGATTATGAATCCTATACTTACCAGGAGTTGGAACAGCTTTTAAGCGATAAGCAGATACCAGTTGCTTCTGTTTATTCTGGCATGATCGATTCCAGTCTGGCGCCCATCTATTTTAGAATAACCGGACCAGCCCGATTTGATGGCCTGGATCAACCTGCAAATGTGAATGATGTATCTATTGTCCTGCAAATGTTTTATGGGTCCACTACCATCCTTTTTACAGGAGATGCAGAGCACGATGTAGAAAAGGATCAACTCCGATTTGGTGGATTGTTGAACAGCGATATCATCAAAGTGCCTCATCATGGCTCAAAAACAAGCTCCACTGATAGGTATGTGGCGTATGTCAAACCCAAGATCGCCCTGATAAGTTTGGGGAAGAAAAACAAATATAAGCATCCAGCTCCGTCAACACTGGCGAAATATGAAGATCTGGGAACCCGGATACACCGAACGGACCTGGAGGGTGCAGTCATTTACAGGAGTGATGGTCAATCATGGAAACATGTGAATTGGCGGGAGGGTGGAGATTAAGGATGTTGAATCTAATGAAGTGAAGGAGAAGTACGAACACTTCGAGAACCTCAGTGTCCGATTCATTCTGGACGTTGAGGCTCTCGAAACGAACAGAAAGAGAGTTAGTTAATTATTTATGAAAGCAGGATATCTATATATTCTAGAATGCTCAGATGGCACCTATTACACAGGAAGTACCATCGATCTGGAAGCCAGACTCCATCAGCACCAGGTCGGAGAAGGGTCCCTCTACACAAAATGTAGATTACCTGTTAAACTCATTTTTGTTGAGGAATATACGACTGTAGCCGAGGCGTTCTATCGGGAGAAACAAGTACAAGGGTGGAGCCGAAAGAAAAAAGAAGCTTATATGGCTGGGAAATTAGAGAAATTACCAGCACTGTCCATTGCGTATCGAGACAAAACCTTGTAAGCATTTCCTGCGTCCTCCTTCGCGAGCCTCAGGATGACGGATGAGAGACCCTCAGTGTCCAATCAAATCACTTTCCCTATTCAGCCCAGTATCGCATATTGTGAGCCAAGAATAACCGGAGATCTCACATGCCCTCATCGCTACTCATCAAGAACGCCAGATGCGTATCCTCATCTGCTATCGTCCAACAGGATGTCCTCATCGAAAATGGTAAAATATCAGAACTAGGAGACATCGCTGAGAAACGGGCGGAGGAGGTCATTGATGCCAGCAATCTCTATCTTTTGCCAGGTGCACTGGACCCACAGGTCCACTTCCGGGATCCCGGTCTGACCTGGAAAGAGGACCTGCATACCGGTTCCATGGCTGCAGCAGCTGGCGGCGTGACCAGCTTCTTCGATATGCCCAACACCAAACCGTCCATTACCACCATTGCTACCATGACCCAGAAGAAGGAGATGGCTGCTGAAAAATGCGTGGTGAATTACAATTTCTTCATTGGTGCCACTGAGGACAATTTGGATGAGCTGAATGGCGTGGAAAATGTCTGTGGTATCAAGATCTTCATGGGCTCGTCCACCGGTGACCTGCTGGTAAGTGATCCTAAAGCCCTGGACCATATTTTCGGGAATGGTTCCCGGCTCATCGCGGTGCATGCCGAAGATGATGAAATCATCAATGCAGCCAAAGTGCAATACAAAAGATCAATCGATTTTAATGATCACCAGTTTGTCAGGCCACCTGAAGCTGCCTTGAAGGCAACGACCCTGGCGGTTGATCTATCCATTAAACACCAACGCCGGCTCCATATCCTCCACTTGACTACCAGGGATGAAGTCCGTTTCCTGGAACAGCAAAAAGGGAAAGGACCCATTTCCGTCGAAGTATGCCCACAGCACTTCCTGCTGAGTGGACCCTTCATCTATGAAAAGATCGGTGCCTACGCTCAGATGAATCCTCCCATTCGGGACATGGTGCATGGGAAAGCACTCTGGGAAGCCTTGCAAAATGGCACAATTGATTGCATCGCCACAGATCACGCACCCCACACGCATGAGGAAAAGGCCAAGCCCTTTGGTTCAGCGCCATCTGGCATGCCGGGCGTCGAGACCTCATTACCCCTCATGCTGGACAGAGCCAATAGGGGGCTCTGCAAGCTGGAAGATGTGGTCAAATGGATGTGCGAGAAACCGGTAGAGCTATATAAGGTCCGGAACAAGGGCCAGATCAAACCGGGCTTTGATGCAGATCTGGTACTGGTCGATATGGGTCAGAAAAAAACCATCGAAAATGGCAAGTTATTTACCAAGGTGAACTGGAGTCCCTATGATGGCTGGAATACCCAGGGTTGGCCTGTCAGGACCATCGTCGGAGGTGAGACAGTCTTTCTCGATGGTGAGGTTGATGAATCAGTTAGAGGGGTTGAGATCCAGATCGATTGATCCCGTAACGCTTCGCTACTACCACTCGTTTAAATCTTTTTATCCAGAAATTCATAGAGATAACCAGCGATAAGCTCATGACCTTCTCTTTGGGGATGGATACGATCTGCTGCCAGGGAAGTAGACGGCATGATCTGCACAGCTTTATCAAAGATCTCCTGTACGTTGAAAACTTCCAGGTCGTGCTTTGCACCGAGCGCTTTGACAGAATGGACATATAGGCTCATGAGTTGGTAGAAGCCATCATCGCTTGAACCACAGATAAAATAGGGTGTCAGCAGCCGGATGCTTGTGTCAGGTAGAGCCACTTTCAATTTTGAAAGCAAACGGTCATAGTCACGCACGTAATTGCCGAGCTGGTAAGCTCTTATGCCGTCCATATAGTTCTTATAGGCGTCATTGATCCCGATCTTGATCAGCAGGTGATCTGGGTTCTGGGCGACGATATCCTCCTCATAGCGGCTGAGGAGATCCTGAACGGTATGACCGTTGATGCCTGAATTGATCACCTCCATGTGCTCGTAATTACTATCACATTGAAACATTTCAGCAATGACTGAGACGTAGCCTTCGCCAAGCGGTGCGTCAGGTGATCTGTTACCGGCGGTGATACTGTCGCCAAAGAAAAGAATTTTGCTCATTTCCTGATTCCTTATGGGGATCGATTAATTCCTACGTTGATCGTTCCAGCCTAAAGGTAGGGAGAAGGAAGGGGATGGGTATCAGGATATCCCCTATTTTTTAGAGATTGTACAGGGGCTTGGTTATTTGTTCGTTCGGATCTCCTCCAGGGACTTTTTGCTCAGGTCCGGAACCGTCACACCTGCGGCTGGGTGGCCGACAACCAGGAGGAGAAATGGTTTCTCACCCTCTGGTCTGTCCAGTATCTGAGTGAGAAAATTCATTGGACTGGGTGTGTGGGTGAGGGTGGCTAGACCAGCCTGATGCAGGGCTGTGATCAGCAATCCAGTGGCGATACCTGTCGATTCTTTGGAATAATAGTGTTTGACCCTGGTGCCACCACTTTCAACACGATATTTTTGCTCAAATATGGCGATTAGGACTGGTGCTCGTTCAAGGAATGGCTTTTCAGCATCGGTACCCAGGGGGGCCAGGGTATCTAACCAGACATCACCGGCCCGACCTGCGTAAAACTCACGTTCTTCCTTCTCAGCTGCAGTTCGTATTTCCTGTTTTACCTTTGGATCAGTTATAACCACAAAGTGCCAGGGTTGCTGATTGGCGCCACTGGGAGCAGAACCCGCCGTGCGGATACATTGATCGATGATCTTTGCGGAGACTGTCTGGCCTGAGAATTCACGGATAGTTCGTCGCTTACCCATGAGCTTGAAGAATGCATCAGCCCTTTGCTGCATATCTTCATCCGTGCGCGGCTCGTAACCCGTGTATGGTATAAAATTTTCACTCATAGCGTATCCTGTTCATTCTGGTTAAAGGCAAAACTAATTTAGAAGCGGATTGATACGGGGACTAATTATTAATTCGAGGGAGGTAGGGTTGGGTTGGATGCTTGCCGTCTTCACTTCGGTTAACTCAGCGGAGTTAATACTGAGCTGGACGAAGTGACGTGGTCGAGTTCACTCTTACAGAGCGAAGTTAGAATCGCCTTTTGGCGAATGCACGACCTGAAGGAGTCTTAAGATATTTTTCGAATTGTGCAGCTTTTTCCTTAGAATCAAAAGCAATATAGGTTCTCAACTCCCAGGGTTTAAATCGTGAACTGTATTCATGGGCATGTCTATTGTGTTCTCTAACTCGATGTCCAATCCTCCTTGTCATTCCTGTGTAGTATTTATCAGGATAATTCACGGATTGGATGATGTAAACGAAATACACGTTTCCTCCTGGTCTGCTACGACGAAGCTCTGTTTTATTTTGGGTATAGTTGTTTGACCCGTCTTCGCTTCGGTTAACTCAGCGGAGTTAATACTGAGCTTGACCATTAGACTTGCCCAATGGAAAAGTTGAGAGCTAATATGTTCAGAGAAATGGAAGATCCACACATTGCACTGGAGTTGAATAAGTCTATGAGCTTGTCATGGCACAAAGCCAATCCTTCGATTAAGAC
>JAIPJM010000014.1 GCA_021734255.1 Fidelibacterota bacterium
GAAGAGTTTGAAGAAGGGAGTGTTATCATATATGCGGATGCTGCAAAAAATGCCTGAACGCGTGGCGAATTACTTCAAGCACCCCAAGATAGCTTACGCTGGGTAAATGATACGATTATCCATGGCCGGTTTAATAGTAAGCCAATGTAATTAGAATTGAATAGAGGATTCAAGTGCAACCCCTTGTTATTGGCTCAACCACCATAGATTTGATTGAATATCCCGGAAGTCATTTTTCTAAGATAGGTGGCGTGACCACTTATGCTGGGTTTACCTTTAAAAAGTTGGGTCTACAACCAACCGTGGTGTCAAGTTTCCCCAGCACTGATGATCGACTGAACTCAGTATTTGAAGAGAACGACATAGATCGGTATGTACAAGATGCCCCAGAATCAACAAGATTTATTAATATCTACCAAGGTCATACGAGAATTCAGAAAGTCCTTACCTTAGCTGACCCAATCTCGCTAAAACCTCTAAAACATATCATGCAAGCAAAGGGGCATGTTCACCTTGGACCGCTACACCCCATAGATATCGAACCTGTTGATCTACCACTTCTAGGTGGAGCGGAATATTTTTTAAGCCTCGATGTCCAAGGCTATACGAGAAAAATTGAAGGTGAGAAAATATACCCTGCAGTGTCCAAGTTACTGGACTCAGTTCTGCCCAATGTTCACGTCTTAAAGGCTGATACGGATGAACTGACTCTCGTCCTGAAACACTTTGCATGTTCGATTCCTGAGTTAATCCATCAATTTAAGCTCGACGAGTTGATTGTGACGGGAGCTGCATCGGGCGGATGCGTATATGGAGCAGAGGGCGATGTAGTCCAGTACAGGCCCAGGGAAGTGCTTAGCCATGCTGAGACGACAGGAGCTGGCGATGTCTTTTTTGCTGCTTACCTGGCAGCACGGTTTTACCAGAAGCAAGCTCGTTCTGCAGCTGTGAACCAGGCTGTGTCTTTGACGGAAACTTTTATTCAAGGTGGACTTATCGAGACCATCGCTTTGACGCTCAATTAGCGTTTACCATTTGGTCTCACGCGGGAGGATGAAAGGTTCGGCCAGACCCTTGAGCGTTCCATCTGTTTCATAAATCGGTTCGGATGAAAACTGCATTGAGTATGCTCTGCGCATCTTGTCCGTCTGATTCGGGCCAGAGCGGTGGAGTGCAACGCTGCTGAACACGACCAATGACCCTGCCGGGACCTCAATAAGATCACCTGGATCAGTTCCCGTATAACCGATCCGATCACCACCATCTTCCGGGATACTGTGAGGAATCTTCTCCTTCGTACCAGCTTTGGAATAGGGGAGGATGGAGATCGTACCGTTAACCTCATTCACATCATCCAAGGGAATCCAGCAGTTCAGATAGGGCTTATGAGGAGTATCCACATACCCTGAATCCTGGTGCCAATTAAAGACGGATTTCTGATCGCGAAATTTGGCGACAAATTGATCCCAGAAAAGATAGATGGGCTCACCGATCAGCTTTTGACCTATCTGGTAGAAGAACTTAGAAAAGATAAACTCTCTCAGGCGTGGTCGCTCTACGGAGGGTAAGAATACGAAGTAGCGGCTATCCCTGTGACTTAATCCCAGGCTATTGGAACCTTCCCTGTCCATCGCATGGTTTTGCGCTGCGATCGCAATATCACATTCCTCACGCAACATTTCGAGCGTCTCTCGATCAAACACATTGTCCAGGATGAAATATCCATCTTCATGGTAGCGATTGATCTGGTCTGAATTGATCATATACGGTTTCATCAATTCCTCATATTATCTGAATAGGTATGTTTATTTCGTGTGAAAGCAACTTGTGCCATCTGCTCAGGTCACCTTCTGTCGTACTGGCTGGCAATGATATGGGAACCTCCATACCCAGATCCCTCCACTTCGAACGACCAAAACTATGGTAGGGCAGTACGTGTACCCCTTTCAACTCCGGATACTTCTGAGCGAGGGAGAGGATGGCATCCAGGTGTTTGTCGTCATCATTGATACCTGGAATGAGTGGACACCGCAGGATGACCTGCTGTTCATTCCTGAGCAGGTACTCAAGATTCTCAAGGATGACCTTATTTCGAACACCTGTCAACTTTCGATGATTTTCTAAACCTGTCGCTTTGTAATCAAAGTAGTACAGATCAACAAAATCCATGATCTGATCGAGGTGCTCTGTGGGAGCATGCCCCGAAGTATCCAAACAGGTATGAATATTCTCTCCTTTGATCGCTTCCAATAATTCGCGGATAAAATGAATTTGCATGAGCGGTTCTCCGCCGCTAAGCGTGACACCACCGCTAGATGATTCATAGTAGCTGCGATCCTTCAGAATGACCTGTATGATATCCGGGGCAGACCAGTACTTGCCTACAATAGAGAGCGCGCGATTTGGACATGCAGAAACACATGCACCATTGAGATCACAGGCATCAAAGGCTGCAAAATGATGCTGTTCAACGTGGGCATGAGCACCGCTCGGGCATACCTTGACACACTCGAGACAATCCTGGCATTGCGCTTGACGAAACCGCAATTGTGGCTGAGTGCTGTGAGTCTCAGGGTTATGACACCATACGCAGGAAAGGGGACATCCTTTCATGAAAATGGTCGTACGGATACCCGGACCATCCTCCAGGGAAAACCGGTGTATGTCGGAAATGAGTCCTTGAAGCATTGCTGTCGTGGATCCTAGTAGAGTGTCCGGTTGAGAATCTCGAGTTGGACATCGTGGTCCAATTCGATAAAGCGTGCCGAGAACCCACCTACACGAACGAATACGTGAGAATAGGCTTCAGGATTGTCCATCGCTTTCTCAAGCTCATCTCGGTCCACAACCGTGATCATAGCCTGAGCCCCACCATTTTTGAAATAGCTGTCTAGTAATGCGACTACCTTCGCTCGGTGGTGAATAAATGTATCCCGGCTAAACTTCATATTTTGAACGGCGCCTGCATGGATGGAGTGTGCGGGCTTCACCAGTGAGTTTAGAAGCGCTGTTGCTCCTTCTTTATCATTTCCACTGGAAGGCGCATTTCCATTGTTCATGGAAGTTCCGGATCTTCGGCCGTCTGCGCTGGCTGAAGTCCAGCGACCCATAAGGGTGTTGGCACTATTGTTAATAATGACCACCAGGTAGGAGTGCAGGTCAACTTCCTTAGCCTGATCAGCTACGTATTCGCAAACATGGTGATGGAGTTCATCATACATCCTGTCAGCCACTTCAATATCATTCCCATACTTGGGGAGATCCTGAAGTTGTTTTCTGAGCAATGCATGTCCCTCAAAATCTGAATCCAATGCCTGGATCAATTCTTCCAGGCTGACTTGCTTATCCTCAAAGACCAATTGTCTTATTGCCAGCAGGCTGTCAGCAGCATTTGTATTTCCATAGGTCTCAAGTGTACCACCAAGATAGCGGATACCGTCATTAAAAATACTTTTCCCACGTTCGATGCAGTTATCATACAGGAGGCTGGTAAACAGAAAACTGGCTGCCTGTCCGGCGACAGAGTATTCCATAGCCTCCTGTTGTGCCATCAATCGCACATGATGCTCTACCTGACGTTTGTAGGCCGAGAGCAACTCCTCAAAGCTGGTAAATGTATTAGCCGCTCCCAGGGGCAGGCCCATATTTCGTTTTGAAACAGGATCAAAGCCGTTATGAAGCGTGATCTCGAGTGCCTTTAGGAGATTTATCACTCCGCTCGGTGTACCAAAACTCTGGTGGTCCAGGATATATTCACCACAACCGTAAGGGGTATATTGTTCCGCCTCGAGTTCAGAGAATCCAAAAGCCTTCTGAACCGATGGAATGTTGGCGTCATCGTTATAAAGAATGGGAAAAGTGCGCCCCTCAGACAGGACATCATATGCCTTCTCAAGCAACTTTTGATTCATACCATCATAAATGCGTAGCGATAGTTGGGGCTCGATCGCTAGTACCACACGAGTTGCCTCCATCGCCAGCAGTGCAAAATGATCAGCATTCGCCTCATCCTTGCGGCCTTTGCCCCCGATAATGATCCTGCCATGCACACGAGTCTCTCGATCTGCCATCAACTTCCAAAGGGAGTTCAACATTTCTTGCGCTTCAATTTCAGAGATCACACCTGAACTCAGATCTTCATGCAGAAAATCTCCGAGATAAACATCCATTCTGCCATAATTTCTATTGTCTGCAAGTAGGGAATAAAGCCAGAAAAGTTGAATAGCTTCGTGGAAAGAGCTTGGGGCAGAGGTGAGCAGTGCTTTTAGCGATTTGATGATTATACGTAAACGTTTAGAGCGCTCGGGATCGACCAGAGATTCACGTATCACTGAGAGCGAACCGATGTACGCGGTGATGGTATCTCGTAAAATCTGGAGCGCACCAAGCATGGCCTCAAGAAAGGCTGGCTCATGTTCATCACCACTTTGAATGCGGGCCTTAATAAGATTCTCTAATCCACCAATACCCAACTGAAGGAGTTGCTCATAATTCAAGTTGCCACCCGTCAGTCGATACAGCGGAAATGCGATTCCAGGTTCACCCATCCAATTATCAGACGGGAGAAACTTTTTCAGTTCAGTTGAATAGGATGCTCGAAGCTTGGCGGATGTGTTTTCCTGCTCCCAGAAATCGATCATGGCTTCGATATCACGTTTCTCTTCATCTGAATAGTGAGAGCTCGTCATAGTCGCCCGCATTACTTCAGCCAGGTGGTAGTACCCGAATGCTTTCTGTCCCCATTCATCAATGCTGAAACCGACAAGCGGTCGGTCATAACGACCCGCGAAATGGTCTTCAATCTTCGGGGCTACGAATGACCCGCTCATTTGAACCTTTAAACAGGCTAATTCTCTTTCTGCTGGCAGTGCACCTATCAGCGTCTGATAGGTGGAAGTGAATTGAAGTTCTCTCCTAAAGTTGTATCGCTCTGTCATAATTCCTCATACTAGTGTGATCTTGATGTAATATATTCTAAACACGCTGTCAATTCTTGTTCTAGGATGACTAAAAATATGTGCTATATTGATATTATGAATGTTTCGATTACTCTGAGATCAGCACAGATCATACCTGATGACCTGGGTATCCACCTTGCCATACATCACTCGTTAAAGCCTTTGACTAACCCACACGACCACGATTTTTATGAGATTTTCCTCCTGGTCTCTGGTCAAGTTCGGCATATCGCGAATGGTGCAGAGGAGGTCATCTCAACCAACAGTCTGACCTTTATCCGGCCAGAAGATATTCATTATTATCAGCAGGTCGGTGAAGATGACTTCACACTGATGAACCTTGCATTTTCAATAGCCATGATGCAACAGATTACGGATTATCTAGGGATAGAGAATGAGCTGGAAGCGTTGCAAGATAGCTGGTCACCCACAACCAGGATTCTGCAATCTGGAAGGACCCAAGAGCTTTTTGATAGGGCAAAGCATCTCATTCGACTTGGCCGGGAAAATAGATATGATTATGAGCTGGCGGCGAAAGTTCTCCTTGCCGAATTTTTTGGCGAGTTATCTACATCTGTGGGAGATGAGATTGAACAGGACATGCCTGCTTGGATACTGAGACTGACAAAAAAAATCAGTGAACCTGATAATCTTCGTGAAGGTTTAGAGCGGTTAAAAGCTCTGTCGCATTGCAGTCCCGAACACTTGAATCGATCGTTCAGGCAGTATCTGGGAGAGAGCCCCACAGAATATATCAATCGGTTGAGACTCGAGTACGTGGCGAATTTATTGATTAGCACGAATAGTGATGTTGGGTCGATAGCCTACGAAGCAGGCTATAATAACCTTAGTCATTTCAATCACAGATTCAAACGGCACTACCAGATGTCACCTCGAAATTATCGCCGCCAATTTCAGACTCAAGTAGTTCCCTAGCTGCATGTTAACCACCCAGACAATCTTTTAGGATCTATAGGTTCCAAAATTGCTCGCGGATCTATGGAGCTTATTGAAGGTGGCTCGAAATCTATAGCCATGCGCTATCGTTTATTCAATAAACATAAGAGTATAATAAACAAAAAGATAAGGCAATAAAACAACGAACAGATATGTCATAGAAACTACATAAATATTGAACAAATTAGATTAAATAAGACTAAAACAGACATATATGAAGAGTATGTAAATATAATAATAACAATGTAGTAAGGTTTTAAATATTTTTATTGCACATGCATCAATGCTCGATTAATATTTCTGCACAACCGATTGAGCATTCAAAATAGTATCCTCGTAGAATGGAACAGTATATTGCTCGTCTAATGCAGGTCAAGGGAAAGTAGAATCGAAATGCGTGTGACAATTAAAGATATTGCGGCTACAGCCGGTGTTTCAGCCACTACTGTCTCGCGTATTCTGAATTCCCAAAGCAAGAAATATAGGATCAGTGAAAAAACAGCGAATATAGTTCGCAAAACAGCTAAGGAATTGAACTACCGTCCAAATCAGATGGCACGTAGTCTAAGATTGAAGCGAACCCACTCTATCGGGCTGGTTGTTCCTGATATTGCGAATCCATTCTTTGCTCAAGTTACAAAAAGTATTCAAACACAAGCCTATAAATTTGGGTACAGCACAATCGTCTGTAACACAGATGATCAACATCAACTTGAGAAGGATCAGATCGATCTTCTTATAAGTAAGGGGGTTGATGGTCTGATTGTCATGCCTGTTGGTATTGAATACAAGCATTTGGAGAGTATCAGGGGTGAGGGTATACATCTGGTTCTCATGGATAGAGTGTTTGATGACGTTGCCTTCCCGTCGGTTGTGGTGGATAATTACGCAGGTGCTCATGAGGCTGTGAGCTATTTGATAGGAAAAGGACATCGCAGGATTGGAATAATCCAGGGTATTGCAAATACCTCCACAAATAAGGAGAGAGCAAGAGGCTATAAAGATGCGCTACGAAGGCACGGCCTTGAGATTGATAACAACTTGATTTCTGGAAATGACTATACCAGGGAAAATGGATACATTGAAACAAAATTACTGTTAAGTCAAAACGATCCCGTCACGGCAATATTTACCACGAGTGACTTGATCACCATCGGTGCCTTGGAAGCGATATTTGAGGAAAACCTCAATATACCTGAAGATATATCAATCGTTTCATTCGATGATATCGAGATTGCACCCTTCCTCGTTGCACCCCTGACGGCAGTACATCAGCCCAAGCGCCTTATGGGGGAGATGGCTGTAAAGATGCTTCTCGAATACCTAGAGGGGAATGAAGAGAACCCGACAAAGAAGATTGTACTGAAACCTAATCTCATTGAACGCGCATCAGTTTCGGAACGAATCCCTGTAACAAGCTGAAATTTAGTAACAGATAATTTGGCAAAGGAATTATCAACATGAAAGATCAACAGAGAGAACAAACGTTTGCGCTTAGAGGTGGTAGTGACTATCGTCAGCCCCTGCGCTTTGTTTTGGGTCTTCTTAAGGTGACAATTCTTATAGCCGCTGTGCCTTTGCTCATATCCTGTGATGAACAAATAGATAACGGTGTTGCTTCCTATCAAGGGGAACGTGCGCTGGAGCTCCTTGAGGTAACTACAAGCTACACACCTGAGATTCAATGGTTAGGGGGGCGTGTAGCGGCTGTTGGTGCGAATGAGGGTAGCATCCCCGCTCTGGACTCAACGCTCGTTTGGATCTCTACTTCTGACGAAAATACTATCTCATCATATATGAAATTCGGTATGCATACAGATTCAGTGTTTATCGAAAGTGTGGATGGAACAGTCAGAGATAGCTTGATTGATGGCTTAACCTATACATTCTGGATCGCTGACCTGGAGGCAATGGAAAATCAATTAGATACACTGATTTTGAATGATACAATTTTTGATTCCAGACAAATGGTAGCAAATTTAACCATCCCCGGTATTGCAGGCGGCGAAAAAAATTCTTCGGGTCAATTCATGTATAAGATGAATGTATTTCGCGAAGAAACACTCATTGCAGACCAGATAATTTTGAACTGGACACCTGCAGATGTCCCCTTTCGCAGAATAGCCATCAGGGAAGGCAGGTTCGGAGCGTTTACCAATTTGATCTGGCACATTGTCCAACCTGATTCTGTAACCGCCAGTATCTACCCACCTGTGGTAATTGGGTCGGCACCAGATGGGACAGACACTGCTGCTGAATGGCCTGGAACTGGGTTTGACCCTGAAAAAGACTATTTCATTTGGATGGCAAACGACGATTGGGAAATTGACTTTTATCCATTCGCCAAGGGCTACGCTTGGTTCAAGCTACTATAATAATTTTTAATAATGATAATCGACTAGGAGCATTAATGAAAATATCAAGGTGGGTAACCCTATTATCCATGTCTATACTTATTATGGTAGGCAGCTGTGGCAACTCCGAAAATGAAGCCCCTCAATCTGATGTCGTTACAATCACTTTTTGGCACAGTTTTGTTTCATCAACTGTACCAGCCCTTGAAAAGCTCATCGACCGATTTCACGCAGAGCATCCAGGTATCAGAATCAAGGCTCAGTATATCCCCACCGGCGATGCACTCATACAAAAATTGATCACCTCAGTACAGAGCAATACGGCACCTGACATTTCCTGGGTCCATGCAGACTACCTGGGAGACCTTGTCGAAGCCAAAGCCATCTACAAGATGGATCGGTTTATACAGGGACCCCAGGGTCTGTCTGAAGAAGAGCTTCGTGATATTTACCCGGCACTCCTGACCTACGCATCCTGGCAGGACACTCTCTACAGTATGCCCATGGAAGCGACCAATATGGCGCTCCTGTACAATAAACAGCTATTCAGGGAAGCCGGCCTCGATCCAGAGCAACCACCAAAAACCTGGGAAGAGATGTATGATTATGCAAAGAAACTATCGACTGATCTTGATGGTGACGGACGCTTTGATCGCGTAGGGATGTTCATACCAATTTTTGCTGCCGCTGGTCCCATGAGTGGCTGGATGACCTGGCAGTGGCTCCCATATCTATGGCAAGCTGGTGGATACCTGGTAGAGAAAGACCAAAGCAAAGTGTTATTCAATAGTGATGCAGGTGTTGCTGCGCTCACGCTATGGAAAAAGATATTTGAGGAACTAAATCTGAGCACCTTTACCACGGACTATGATATTGCCTTTTCATCTGGATTCGTGGGGATGTCCATGGATGGTCCCTGGGCCTTACCGCGGTTCAATAAAATATTTAGCCACCTGGATTGGGCCTTTGCACCACTTCCCGCCGGTCCTGAGAAACAAGCCACTGTGGCTGGCGGTGAATACCTCACGGTTTTTAAACAGAGCGCGCATCCTGATGAGGCCTGGACTTTTATCAAGTGGATCATCCAACCACAGATTCAAGCGTTCTGGGCCATGGAATCAGGATATCTCCCCATGCGAAAAAGCGCTCAGGATTACCCTGAGTTCAAACAGTATTTGGAGGAGAATCGGAACTTTAAAATCTTTGTCGAGTCCATGGATCATGCGCAGGCTCAGCGAAAAATTGATTTCTATCCACTCCAGATCAACCAGTATCTAGCGGAAGCGATTGAAGCTGCCACCCTGGGCGAACAAGACCCACGAACAATCCTCGATAAGGCTGCAGAAAAGAGCAACAAACTGCTGGCAAAGGCCAGATCCTCCGCTAAGCAACGGGCAAGTGAATAAAGGAGTTCTTTCAGCATAAATCAATTTGCTTGATGCAGAAAAGATGAAGTCCAAGAAGCAATCATATTACCAGGCACTATTATTTCTGTCACCTACGTTGATCATTTTTATCACTTTTATTCTGATCCCTGTAGGTTTCTCCTTCTATCTGAGTTTTCACAAATGGAACATGTTCAGCTCGGAGCGGACCTTCGTTGGGGTAAGCAATTACGTGCAGATGTTTCAAGAGGAGGACTTTTGGCGTGTTCTGAAAAACACCTTCATCTTTACGGTGGGTGCTGTTCCGCTCAACATGGCATTATCGCTTTTTGTTGCACAGGGACTGAATCGAAAACTAGCCGGAAAAAAGTTCCTGAGAACGCTATTCTTTACACCGGTGATTATCTCTCCAGTGGCTGCGGCACTCATCTGGCGCTGGATCTATGACCCAAACCAGGGCCTGCTAAACCACGCCCTCGGATTTTTTGGAGTAGACCCCATCAACTGGCTGCGCGATCCAAATTGGGCCATGACTGCACTTATCATCATGGGCGTCTGGAAAACCTTTGGCATTAATATGGTGCTCTACTCTGCTGCACTGCAGGGTATACCAAAATCGTACCTGGAGGCAGCCGTAATCGATGGTGCTGGACCCTGGACACGGTTTTGGCGAATCACATTCCCATTGCTCAGTCCTACGACCTTTTTCATCATGGTCATGTCACTTATCAGCTCATTTCAGGTATTTGATCTGGTCTACATTCTTACTTCCGGAGGCCCACTAGGTGCTACAAAAGTGTTGGTGTTCTATATATATGAGAACGCATTTAAATATTTCAACATGGGCTACGCGTCGGCGGCAGCATACATATTGTTCGGCATTCTAACAGTACTGACACTCCTCCAGGTAAAATTCTTAAAAACGACCATGTATGAGGCTGTCTAAATGAACTCGTTGACAACCCAACACAAAAAGGTGATCCGTCATGGTCTGCGTGTCGTCGATCATGTGTTGTTCTATACGCTTGCTCTCCTAACGGTAGCACCATTTGTCTGGATGATTCTCACATCATTCAAGGATATGTCCGAGATATTTGTGTATCCTCCAAAATGGCTCCCCAGCAGACTACATTTTGAGAACTATGAACGGGCGTTTCAGGCTGCTCCATTTGGCAGATACTATTTAAACAGTCTATTTGTGGCTTTCAGTGTCACCCTAGGTCAACTGATCACATGCTCTATGGCCGCCTATGCCTTCGCTCGGATGAAATTTCCAGGTCGTGATCTCCTCTTTTACATATTTCTCGGGACGATGATGATTCCTTTCCATGTAACCATGATTCCATCATTTATCATACTCCATACGCTGGGATGGATTGATCATTATCAAGCGCTTATCGTGCCTGGGTTAGCCTCAGCGTTTGGGACATTTCTGCTTCGACAGTTCTTCCTGACGATACCAAAGGAGTTGGAAGAGGCGGCATCCCTGGACGGTGCCGGCCGCTTTAGAATTCTATGGCAAATAATTATTCCATTGGCAAAACCAGCCCTGGCAACACTGGCAATATTTACGTTCATGGGGGTGTTCAACGACTTCATCTGGGCGCTCGTCGTAATCAATTCTGAAGAGATGCGCACCGTTCAGCTCGGATTAGCCATATTTAGAGATAGACATGTAACAGAATGGGAGTTACTCATGGCTGGTTCCGTGACGGCCACCCTTCCAATTCTGATCGTGTTTTTTTCCGCTCAAAAGTACTTTATAAAAGGAATAGCACTATCTGGTTTAAAAGAATAGGACGATAGTAAGTTAATAAATGCAAGTGGTCAATGAATCACGCACATACGAAAGTGGTCGTGGCCAGCAAAGCAAACAAGGAGGAACAGAAAATGCCAAGAAAATCGTTACATTACGTGCTCATTCTCGTGGTAATGATAGCTAGTGCATGGGCTCAGAATCCCTATGGTATCGGTGATAATATCGATGTCCCATATGTCGAGCCTGGTACAATCTCAACGGACGGAGTCGGTGATGAGGCAGCATGGGCAACTGCTGCTGAGGTCGATGTTATGGCCTACTGGGAAGCAGGGGGCACACCTGACATCACGATCGATGCGGCTAAGCTCCTGTGGTCCGACGACACACTCTTCGTCTATGTAAAAATTCTGGATGACGAGTGCTACTGGCCAGCCAATGAAGGTGATGCGTGGGACTCTGATAAGATTCTCATCGGTCTTGATCGAACGCTCGCAGATGATGGTGCTACCAATGGAGACTGGGGTGCCTGGCCTGAGAATTTTCCAGACCTGGGTGCCGTTGTTCATCAGATCACTGCATTCGGCGCGGGTGATCCACAGGACTCCCTGTGGGTGAATGGAACCGTATTCGTTGACACTGCTGGAGCTACTGGTGATAACTGGGGCTTCGAGATGGCTTTTTATCTGCCGAATATCTCCACAGGGGGAATGGTAGGTTTTAATATGGTTGGTGCGGCTGCCAGTCTTGCGACAACAGATTGGGGCGAGCATGCTTATACCTATTATTCCTGGCATCCTAATCAGACCGATATTGATAATGGTTATCAGGCTCCTGCCGAGGTTGGCGGAGAAGCATACGCCGGTGATATCAACCGCACAGCAGCTTGCTTTGGCACACTTACTTTTACCGGTGGTCCGGCATACGTGTACGGGGATGTTTTTCCCGTTCCTTATGTAGCTCCTGGAGCCATCTCAGTAGATGGTGCAGGTGATGAAACTCCCTGGCAGAATGCAGCTACGTTAGATCTGGTTTCGTATTGGGAAGGTGGCTGGGCCGGCAATCCCTACCCCATTATCTATCCCACAACCAAGCTACTCTGGAGTGAGGATACCCTCTACTTATATGTCGAGATCCTTGATGATGATATCTATCTGGGTTCAGAGGATGAGCCCTGGACCGGAGATCAGATCATGATAGCCGTGGACGCCCTGATGCAAGGTGTTGGCGAATATGATTCTGGCTGGGATGGAGCCCCTTGGTCGCTTCCTTATGGTCCCGCAACTTACCGTGCACACATGCGAGGTCTCGAAACGTCTATTCCTGACACAGCGCTGACATCAGGCTGGTTCAATGGAACCATCGTAGTCGATGAAGCCAATAACACGGAATACCTGGAAACGGCGATCTACATGCCACAGGCTGCATTGGGAACAAGCATAGGATTCATGATAGGCGGTGTTGCCACAACTGGTGATACCACCCATTATAATGAATACGAGACCACTGAGCAAGCATGGTACGCCGCTTACCCCGCAGGTGGCTTTGATTTTGGCTTTTATGGTGGAAGTCTCCTGAATACAACGGATGTTTTCGGTAAGATCACATTCGTTCTGGATCCGGTGTCAGTTGACGGGCCACAAAACCAGTCAGCTGAATTACCAGATGATCATCGCTTGATTGCGAATTTCCCGAATCCATTTAATCCGAGTACAACGATCAGTTACCACTTGAGCGAAAATGCACATGCTGTTGTAGAAATAACAGATGCCCTTGGTCGCCATGTTGAAACACTGATAGCAGGTAAACACGTTGCTGGTTACCACGTTGTCTCTTGGAATGCAGGCACACATCCATCTGGCCTGTACTTCTATAGCCTCAAAATTGATGGTGAGATCATGGACGTGGGAAAGGCATTATTGCTTAAGTAGTTTCATTCCCTGAGCCGGGATAGCCGCAGTGTAGCTGATGGTTATCCCGGCCCCTTTGGTTGGTGAACGAAAAAGGCCTTTAAAAGTCTCATAATGGAATATTAGATGAAAGCAGCGATTCTACAAGCACCCCGGAAATTTACAATTGAAGATATTGACTTACCTGTTCTGAATGATGATGAAGTTCTGGTGAGGACCAAGGCTTGTGGAATTTGCTCTTCAGAGCTTCCACAGTGGAAAGGTACAGCTTCGGGAGTTGAATATCCTAGGTTAATTGGACATGAGCCGTCTGGCGTTGTAGAGGCTGTCGGGCGTGAAGTCACTGATTACTCTGCTGGGGACCGTGTTACTGCATGGTCAGAGGGGGGAGGTTTCGCTGAATATTTCAAATCTAAAGCGAAATACCTACATCCTTTGAAAGAGGAGACACCCTTTCACGAGGCGTTGGGAGAGCCACTCGCCTGTGCTGTGAATGGCATGTTGAAAGCTTCCCCTGAAAAAGGCGAATCGGTAGCAATTGTCGGAACAGGCTATATGGGTCTACTGATGATTCAGGCATTCCGGGCACAGGGATGCGATCCAGTAATCGCCATTGATACACGAGAGGAGATGCTATCGGTAGCTTTGGAGCATGGTGCACACTTTGCGATTAACCCGCAGCATAATGACCTGAACAAAACACTCAATAAGCTGCTGAGTAATGCTAAAGTTGATATTGGGGTTGAAGCTGCTGGTTTGCAAGAGACATTGGATCTGACAGCAGGACTTGTGCGTATGGAAGGGAAATTAGAAATATTCGGATTTCATCAGGGAACTCCACGGTCAGTCGACCTGGGTTACTGGAACTGGATGGCTTTTGACATTATCAATGGGCACAGTCGTAGTGATTATAAATATATGGACGGTCTGAGGACAGCGATCGAGTTGCTTGAAAATGGTGACCTCAATTGCAGTCGGCTTATTACCCACAAATTCTCTCTTAATGACATCAATGCTGCTTTCACAGAAGCAGAAAAGAAGAATCCAGAATTCATAAAAGCAGTCATTGATTTTGAATCAGCATAGGGAAAATGACGAGATATAATCACAATGCGAAAATCATCAAAACATGCAAGAAATGGAGAGGACTGATCATGGCTAAGATGTTCTTTAGGCTGAAATCAATTTTGACCCGCACTTTACCTGTGCTGTTGGTCGCTGCTTATTTCTTGCTGCCGGGATTAATAGACAATAATTCAAATCGTTTGGCCCTGGGATCGACTCGGGGAAAAGTAGAAGGCCGCATTTTTGACGCAGAAAGTAAGGATCCTCTGATCGGCGTTAATGTAATCATTGAGGGCACAGGTTTCGGCGCTAGCACTGACATCAATGGGGAATATTTCATCGCCAATGTGAATGCGGGAAGCTACACCATCAAAGCAATGATGATTGGCTATTCAACCGTGACTGTCCAGGAAGTCCGTGTCGTACCAGACATAACCACATCAATCGATATTGAAATGTCCATGTCTTCAATTGAGATGCAAGAAGTGGTGAAGATTGCTGAGAGACCAGTTATAGAGATGGACAAGACCGCCAGTAGTCGAACACTTAGCAATCGGGAATTAACTGACCAGCCGTCATCCACTTTCAACGACGTATTACAGACACTGCCAAGCATTGATTTTGAGAATGGTGAAATGCGATTCAGGGGTCGAGACATTAGCGAGGTATCTTTCCTTATTGATGGAATGCGAGTTCAGAATCCCATGGATAAGACGCCATTTACCAATTACAACCTGAGCGCCATTCAGGAAGTTGAGGTGATCACTGGATCCTTCAATGCAGAATATGGACAGGCAATGTCAGGCGTTGTCAACGTGATTACAAAAGAAGGCAGTGAGAATCTGGAGGCGTTTCTTGATGTGCGCTATGTACCACCGGGTGTGAAACATTGGGGCCCCGGTCTATATGACAGACAAACGGACCAATACTGGGAGAATTCTTACGCAAGGCACCAGGAATGGTGGATAGAGAATACAGATCAATGGGTGGACCCTGCAGGAAATTATGGCTATGAAGCGGACTGTCAGTGGACCCCAGAGGAAGCGTACCAATATTACCTCGATACGCACAAACCGCTCACTGATTATGACCAACGCCCCAGTTACCAAACAGAGTTCAGTATTGGGGGTAGCATTCCAATAGGAAATGGTGTTCATTTCTTCGCTACAGGTCGTCATCGATCTCAAGCGCCGCTCTTGGGCAATTCCTATTTACAAAAAGGTCTTTTTTACGATGGTACATTGAAACTTACCTACCACTTGACTCCAAAGTTGAAAATTTCAGTTGCAGGCTTGTATTCTGAACAAGAGTCAGACTGGGCTATAGACCCACCTATCAATACCTGGTGGACCTCCGATTATTCTGTCGATTCACGATACGCACTTTTTGATTACTATGGTATTGCAGTAGATACAACTGGCAAACCTGCAAACAGTACGGCCGGTCAATCGATTCTGATCACCCGGATAATTGACTCTAAAAGCATGGTTTACCTCCGCCTTGGAAGGGTGGTGTCCATTCGATCACAAGGAGTTTACCCGGATGACCCTACTGGGTGGGAGGCGCTGGAAGCCGAAACCGATTACCTGAGAGGGTATGAGACATATTTTGACTCGACGAATCAAGAATGGGTAAACGTACCAGCCCCCGGAGGCTATGCCAATCGGATCGGCTACAACACCATCGGCTATTATTCAAGATATTTTGACCGTAATGAGGAGTGGTCCATCGAGGGGTATTACTCTAACCAGTTGAATAAACACTGGCACTCAAAGACGGGGTTCCAATTTGAATATGATATTCTGGATCACTTCAATCAGGCAAAATTCCCGGATCGTCTCGATGACAGGATTTATCGGCCCTATCAGGGGGCGCTATATGCACAGAATAAATTAGAATTTGGCGGTTTCATCATGAATGCAGGGTTTAGATTCGATTTTTCAAATCTAAACGACTCAGTATATACCAACACATTTGACCCTTTTGCCAGTGGTGTTGAAAAGACAAAAACGTTCATGCAGTTGAGTCCTAGACTAGGCGTATCACACCCAATAGATGACCGCACCATGCTGCGATTTTCCTATGGCCACTTTTTTCAACGGCAATCCTTTGGTGACTATGGGGAAGGAAACCTTGATAGCGAGAAGGAAGGCAGCATAACGACCTTCATTGTGGAAGAAAGTGGATTTCCCTATTTATTGGGGAATAGGCAGCTTAGGCCAATGAAGACAGTAGCTTATGAGGTTGGCTTCAAACGAAACATAGCGGATCTCTTCTTGCTCGACCTGACGGCATACTATATGGACATCAGGAACACGGTGAAACCCCAGGCTGTGCAGACAACCCTGGGTGGCACCTATTCCACGAATCGTAATGGCAACTACGCAGATAGCAGGGGATTTGAAGCCGCCTTGCGACTTCTGCCAACCAGAACGCGTGTTGGAGAATTCAGTGGATACATTAGTTACACCAAACGATTTGACATTTCCGGAAAAAGTGGTGCTGCCGTAGTCATTCGGGAGGACGGGAGCAACACTTACGCATCAAGTGGTGATGATATAAATTATAATAACCCCCTAATGAAGTTCTCGCTGAATTACACGACACCAGAGAACCTGGCATTCCCGGCGTCTCTCCTCAGCAGAATAAACATGAGTGTCAACCATTATGCTAATTATCCCAATGAGAAATTATTAGGAGATATCTATATCTCTGAGGGCAAGCGCTACCTGAGACCGCCTGATCAAGAGACCGATCTGCGCATGTATAAGGCTGTGACGGTGGCAGGCGTGACCTTCAGTCCATATCTGGAGGTGCAGAACCTCTTCAACTCAAAATGGGTGAATATTGACCAGCTAAGAAATTTAGCTATTGAAGATGAGCGTAAGTTCGTGGAAAGTGACTTTAGTGAGGTTCCGAATTATGATGGAGGAGGGAACCCACTGCAGTCCATATCAAAATACCGGAACCTCCCACGGCTCTTTATCTTTGGCATGTCAGTGTCCTTTTGACAGGGGATTAATCGAATGATTCAAATACAAAGTAAACCAGATGAGAAAATGTATCACAGCATGAATCTATTAGGAATTTTAAGTACTCGATTACCGAAGGGCCGGAAAATTTGGGTGTGGCTCGCAATCTTGGGTCTGGTGACTGGGATGGGTTTTGCCCAGGAGGAACTGGCCCATAAACGTGGAAAATTGTGGGACCTGATGCGAAATGATGGGATGTACGGAAGCCAGGGTGCCTGGGATTTTTGGGTTTCAGAACCCATCGGCCTTTTTCCGGGTTTTGACGGGTATTATCACCCGTTCGGGGGAGAATACGCAGGGGAAAATTCGTTTGTAAATTCGAGCATGCATAATTTTCGCAGCGGCTTGGCTGTTATTGCCGCTGACCTGCTGACACCTGGACCGCCTCCATATAATACACCTACTTCAACTGATTACATGATGTATCATGCCGGTTTTCAGGGCGATCCACACGGGGTTGCAGCTGAACGTGACCCACTTACTTTTGTTTATAATTATGTTGAGGACGCTGGATATGATCCAGAGTTGCCGGAAGAAATGTCAATCGCATCTTGGCACACTGATCTGGGTATCACGATCACACGCAGAACTTACACCTGGAGTTTCCCAGGCTATACAGACTTTATTATTCACGACTATGTATTTAAAAATACTGGCGTGATGATCTCTAATTACATTGGGGATGTTGTACCTGACTTTCCCCATCAAGACCTCAGCGAATTGTATATAGCCTTTCATTCGGCCATCTCAGTCTCAACGCGGAGTAATATTAATTTTTATTCAGATTTTATGGCGACACAGGCAGGTGGATTCGGATGGGACGAGGATCAGTTTCACGATTTCTATCATATCTTTGATGAGGGTGAACTAGTCTTTTCGACCAATTGGGACGGCGGTAAGGAGCCACCCCCATTCATCGACGAAGAAGCATTCCCTGTGAAGAATAACGAAGCATGGAAATTGAAATTTGGTGAGGAAATGCAGAGTCCCTCAGCATTCGGATTGTTAGCATTATACATAGATGATGGTACAAACAATCCGCGTGCCTCGGAAATTCCAGACTACCTGCGCGTAGATGACCATAAGAAAGGCACATTTCAAGGCCGGAGTCTTGATCTGGAACGTTTCAATGCCGGTAATCGGACACCAGAGGAATTCTATACCTTTGTTACCACACCAGACACGCAGGCAGCTCTGGGAAACATGGGAGATCGTTTTAACGTCTATACTCTGTCTTATGGACCATATTCTCTGGCAACAAACGACTCCCTCCGCTTTGTCATGGCTGAGATTGCCGGTTGTATGGATTATGATATCGTGCTTGCCGGTGATCCTGACAGCTTATTCCCGGGAGCAACGATTGATGCGATTCGTCAGAACGCTGATTATGCCCGTCAGGCAGTGGCATGGGGCATGGGCGGCGTTTCCAATGGGGTCCCAATCGCTGCAGATGTTCCTGATCCACCTCCTGGCCCCACAGTTCTGGCATCTAATGCTTCTATCGGCGCTGATACGGCACTGATAGCCGTTACGTGGGATCGAATTGCTGAATTAACAAATATCCCAAATGGCCCAGGTTCCAGTGAAGACTTCTATATAGGAAGCGATGATTTGGACGGCTACCGAATCTATCGAAGCCAGGACTTCCAATATGTCTCCGATGGAGAGCCCCCTGTGCTAAGAGGAGCAACCTGGGATTTGATTTTAGATATTCCGATCGACTCAGCAGCTCATTATTGGAGTGAGACAGAACAGCTTTACAAGTGGTATGATACGAATGTAGCTTTCGGGTTCAACTATGGCTATTACGTCGCAGCATATGTTGAGGATCCCAAGCCCTGGCACTCTGCCAATGGCACGATAGTAAGCGATCTTGGACCCCTTGAGAATGGAGATTATAACAGAGGACCGGCTGCAAATCCAGTGCAGGGTCCCGTGGAATCCCTGGATGTTTTTGCAGTACCCAACCCATTTGTTTACAATGTGGAAGGCCGATCCTTTAGCAAATCAGACCCCTATAAGATCGAATTTAGAAACCTTCCAGAAAAATGTACGATTCGCATTTACACGCTTTCAGGGGATTTGGTAGCAGTGCTGAACCATGGTCCCGACGAAATGATGAACCTTTCGGGAAGCACATCCTGGAATCAGAAATCAAATTCTGGGCTTCTGGTTGCACCAGGATTGTATATCTATCATGTCGAATCCACCACGCCTGGGTTGAAAGGGTCATTCACAGGCAAACTCATGATCGTCAGATAGGGAGCGTGCAAGTGATATGAAAGCATTAAGCGTTTTTACGATTTTTATGATGGGTATGGTCACCATCGATTCTGCTGTTGCAGACGATTTCAATAAGGGTGGACGAACCACCATGCAATTTACCAAAATAGGTCTTGGTGCTCGCCAGGTTGGCATGGGGGAATCCAACATTACGATCAACGGCAATGCGGGAAATCTCTTCTGGAATCCTGCTGGCCTGGGGCGAATTGACAAGGCCTCGAGTTCCTTTACCTACGTGCGCTGGATTGGAGATATGAACTATTTGGCGGCGAGCGTGGCAATGCGAGTCATGCAGAACAATATCGTTGGACTTTCACTGACTTCCTTGAGTTATGGAGATATACCGGAAGCAGTTGTCAGTGCCAGTGGGACCTCAGATGCGAGAACAGGAAATTCCTTTAGCGGGAGTGATCTCCTCGTCGGGGGAACCTTGGCGCGGGAATTTACAGATCGTCTAACGGTTGCTGTCACCGCAAAGCATCTTAGAGAAGAGTTGTTCGACTACGTTGGAACTGTGACAGCCTTCGATATAGGTAGCATTTATTCAACAGGATTCAAGGGTATACGGATTGGTATGAGTGCCCAAAATTTTGGTACATCGAGTGTTTCTTTTCTGGAAGAGAGCGATAGGGAAGATGGTTACGATATCCCATTGATGTACAGAGTCGGTTTCTCTGGTAATGTCATGGGAGAATCGAATGCTTTCATCACCGCTTCGGATTCCCACCTGCTCACAGTGGCTTTCACAGCGGTGAATAGCAATGATTATGGTGAACGGTATAACCTGGGATTGGAATACTGGTATAACCAGATGATAGCAGCAAGAGTAGGATACCGATCGAATTATAGTGAAGGTAATCTGGCAATGGGTTTCGGGTTTATGGGCCCTATAGGGTCTTCAGCATGGGCTATTGACTATGCATTCGTATTCTATGAAAATTTGAATACGCCACACCGGCTTACCATATCAACAAATTTCTAATGGCTTAGCTAAACGCAGTGTTCGTTAGCGCATAAATCATACATGTTATAATGAGTTATTTAAAGGAGTAGAAATTGGCTTTTTCCCGAATTGTTGTGGATGGTACAACACTCACACGTGATAATTTTATCGATCCTCCTAAGGAGATGGGGATTCTTCCGTTCTGGTTCTGGAATGGTGATTTGGAAGAGGATGAACTCTTCTGGCAAATGGAACAGTACTATGACAGAGGTATTCGCGGCTTATTTCTCCATGGTCGGTTTGGGCTGACAGTCCCATATCTATCTGAGGGTTGGTTTGATAAAACCAAATTCGTTGTTGAAAAAGCCAAAGCGATCGGTCTTGATATCTGGATCTACGATGAAATGAACTGGCCAAGCGGTACCGCCGAGAAACAGGTGCTCGATAAATTTCCGCATCTGAAACAGCGTTACCTTGAGCTCGTCGTTCTCCACGTTCAGGGTCCATTATTTACCTTCCTCGAAGCCACCGACGATCGTTATGTCAATACTGGCAATTCTACACCAATCGCAGCTTACGCGTGTAGTGCGGAGGAGTTCGATCGAGGTGAGATCAGTGAACTGATCGATCTTACCCCAAATCTATCCTTCAATGCAGTTATACCCTGGGAGGCGCCTGCAGGTGACTGGAAATTGTTGTATTTCCTTGAGAAGCAGATCGACTATTACATCGATGCACTGAACCCTGAAGCTACCAAGCGTTTCCTCGAGGTTACCCACGATGGGTATAAAGCAGCTGTAGGTGAAGAATTCGGGAAAACTGTTCCAGGATTTTATACGGATGAGCCCGCCATGCATTATTACCACGTTGGTATGGATAATTGGGTAGTCCCCTGGTCAAGCCAGATGTTTAAAATTTTTAGAGATCACCGTGGATACGACCTAAAACCGCATTTGCCAGCCCTCTATGCTGACATGGGACCCGAGACAGAGCGCATTCGATATGACTTCTGGAGAACACTCTCTGACCAATACACGAATACCTATTACAAACAGATTCGAGATTGGTGCGATGAGAATGATGTCATTTTCACGGGTCATCTCCTATTCGAGGAATGGTTGAGAGCCAGTGCTAGATGTGAGGGAAACATCTTCAATCACCTGAAGCAGATGCATATGACTGGGGTCGATCATCTTTATCCTAAAATTGGTACTGAGGAGACACCAGACCAGCATGTTGCTCTGAAACTTGCGAGTTCCGCAGCACACCATTTTGGCTCTGCTCGACTGCTCTGCGAATCTATGGGAGGAACCTATTGGGATTGTAGTCTGGAACGAATGAAGTGGATCGCGAACTGGGAGTATGTGCTGGGCGTGACGGTGTTCAACAACCATGGCTATCATTATTCCATCGAGGGTGAGCGAAAACGTGATTGGCCACCCTCACAGTTCTACCACCACACCTGGTGGAAATATTACGATCAATTCACAGAGTATATGGCCCGATTGGGCCACATACTTTCTGGTGGGAGGCACGTCGCTAAATTATTAATGCTCTATCCCCTGAATAGTATCTGGACGAATTATACTCCTCAATCGAAGAATCAGATATCAGACGCCATCGAGCAGGATTTCTATTACCTCACAGACACTCTCCTTCGAATGCATTTTGACTTCGATTACACAGATGAAGAGATCTTGGCAGATGCGAAGGTCAGTGATGGTCAGATCCACATTAACGAAGAAAGCTTCGATGTGATGGTACTACCTCCTTTGACTCACATCAAAATATCAACGCTTGAGAAGCTTGAATCGTTCGTAGCAGAAGGGGGGAAGGTGCTTTCAAGCACCTTTGCCCCCTCGAAACTTCTTGAATATACGGGTAACGATGAGGTGTCTCGGCTGAATGCTCTATTTGGTCATGATGTCCATGAAAAACTTGAAGCGTTTAACAACGATTCGATCAAGCAAGAGATAATGAGTAGCAAAGCCGGAAACGTGCAAACATTCTCAAGTTCAGCACTTAAAAAATGGCGACCACGTGCACAACTCTGGAAAGCGCTCGAATCTTGGATCAAACCAGACGTGACCATTGATGCTGACAATGTCTTCTACCTGCACCGTGTAAAAGATGATTTTGATCTGTATTACCTGGTGAACACAAGCCAGAATGATCTGGGTAAAGTGGAGATTAGTTTTGAACATCAGGGTAAACCAGAACTATGGAACGCTAACACAGGAGAAATTCAAGCGGTTGAAGTGTTTGAATTCAAGGACGATCGTCTGCACATCACCCTAGAGTTTCCGGCGACTGAATCTCACATCGTAATAATCACGGATGAGAAGGTTGGCAAACACGTAGCTAGTTCTAATGTGACAGTCGAATCTTTTGACGGTAGCGTGATCAGAGCCTGGGGCAACCCTGTTGATACAGTCAAGCTCACGGTACAGGATGGAACAGATCTCCAAGAGATCGAATTAGAAGCTGTGCAGGTATCGGAACCTGTTGAACTCCCCCCGGAAATGCACTTTGAAACCGAAGATCGTAATGTATTTCTGGTGGATCAGTGGAAGATGCTGCCCATTGAAAATGATGATGACTCGAAGAAATATGCTGAGTTAGACCTGGATGATTCAAGTTGGATAGATGTCAAGATGGGTGCTTGGGAAATGCAATTACCCAGCGAACGAGATGAGCAGATTTACCCTCAATCACTTTGGTACCGTGCCTGGTTCCAGATCGATGATATACCGACAGATTCAGCACTATTGATAGATGGCTTCAGCGGAAGTCACCACCAGATATTCATAAACGGGAGATTGGTGGAATCCACACCGAAGCGAAGTGCTCTTGACGCAGAGATCATGGAACTTGACATCCAGGCATACCTCAAAACAGGAAAAAACCTGGTTGCGGTAAATCTTACCGCGGAGCGACGCACAGATGGAATACTCGACCTCCTGAAAATATTGGGACATCTCCGGGTAGATGAATCAGGTGAGACACCATCCATTGCTCAGGAACTGGGAAAAATTGAGTGTAGCAGCTGGACTGAGCAAGGCTACCCATTTTACTCTGGTACAGGCGTTTATACGACAGAGGTGGAGCTTGATCCAGATTTCCTGAGTGGCAAAGTTTTTCTGGTAGCCCAGGTTGGTGAAGATGTTATGGAGGTGTCTGTCAATGGTGGTGAACCCAAAGTTTTACCTTGGCACCCTTATCAAATTGACATTGGGCACGAGCTGAAACCTGGACGGAATCGCATAGAGTTGAAAGTAACTAATACACTGATCAATATACTGGAAGGGGTTAGGGAGAGTAGTGGATTTAGAACCCCTCCCAAGCTTGTTGCAGCACCTTCTTATGTAATTCCCGTTGAATAGTAAAAATGAGAGTGCTTATGGAGACTGATGGAATTTTGGTAATAGGATCTGCGAATATGGACCTGGTTGTCACCTCTGAACGCTTCCCTGGCCCTGGAGAGACAATTCTCGGGGACACATTTAAAATGATTCCAGGAGGTAAGGGGGCAAATCAGGCAGTTTGCGCTGGTTCGCTAGGGACAGAGACTACCTTTCTCGGGAGAGTGGGGAATGATTCCTTCGGGAAAACACTGATCCAAAGTTTAGATGCACACGGTGTTGATACAGGTCAGATCGGGGTTGATTCAACTGAGCCAACCGGGACAGCTCTGATCCAGGTCAATAGCCTGGGTGAGAATCAGATTGTTGTTATTCCAGGCAGTAATATGACCCTGTCGACTGATGATCTGGAAGGACATCAAGAGAACTTCGCAAAAGCAGGATTAATGCTGATTCAGCTTGAGATACCTCTGGATACAGTCGCACGTGCACTTTCTTTGGCAAAGGATCATGAATGCATAACAATTATGAATCCTGCTCCAGCGGCAAAACTATCGGAAGACATTTTTCCACTGATTGATATTTGTACACCCAATGAGATAGAGCTGAGAATGATGTCAGAAAACAGAGCCATCGCTGATGGTGATATCGAATCCATGGCTAAGCACCTCCTCAGCAAGGGTGTTGGCAAGGTTATCGTGACACTCGGCTCAGAAGGTGCCATGCTCGTGCATCAGGGGGGGGCAAGAATTTTTCATGCGAGAGAAGTTAAAGCTGTTGATACTACAGGTGCTGGGGATGCATTCAATGGCGCTCTGGCATCCTCATTGGCCACAGGAACTGGAGTTGAAGAGGCTATTGAATTCGCCATGGATGTGGCAGCGTATTGTGTAACCCGTCCGGGAGCACAAACATCCATGCCTACCAAACATCAGATAGATGAATGGAAAAAACTTCAATTGAAAGAGGTATAAAGCTATGAAAAAGGTGGGAATATTACATCCTGAATTATCGAAAGCGATAGCAATTATGGGACATACAGATCGGCTGGTTGTATGTGATGCCGGACTCCCCATCCCAGTCCATGCTGAGCGCATTGACCTCGCATTGACCGAGGGAATTCCAAAGTTTCAGGATGTGCTACGAATAGTACTCTCTGAACTTGAAGTCGAATCAGCCATTGTTGCACGGGAACTTTCAGTCCAGAACAATGATTTTCTTGAAAAGATGAAGGAATTGATGCCAGATATCGAGATCAGCCAGGTACCACATGAGCAATTCAAAGAATTGAGTCGAGAGAACGGGAGGACCATATTCGTAAGGACAGGAGAGACAACGCCCTATGCGAATATCATCCTCATTTCCGGCGTGACCTTTTAAAAACAAACAATAGGAGTCGAAATTGAACCTGAAGAGAATACTGAAACCAATTGTCATCTTAGTGTTAACCAGCATTATACTGAACTGTACCGCTGGTAAGAGACCGCCATTGTTCTATGATGCTCTTGTGAATAACGAACACGATGGCTATTACACAATGCCGGTTGGTATGTGCGAAGATTACCCTGAAGAAACCACAACTGAAGATATCATTAAAAAAGATCTTGATTTTTTAAAGGCTCATGATATCAAATTCATGCGGATCTCATTCGGTTGGGATGCCATCGAAAATGAGGAAGATAAATACGACTGGCTGTTCTGGGATGAATATATTCGGACCGCAGTAGAGGATTATGGAATTACTCTGATCCCCTACATCTGTTACACCCCAGATTGGAACTCCACCGCCAAGGGCGATCCCATGGCATTCTGGAACCACACACCAATTGATTATGATGAATTCGGGGAATTCATTTATGATCTTGTCACTCGATATAAACCATGGATTGAGACCTGGGAACTCTGGAATGAACCAGACATTTCAGCTTTCTGGTCAGGCAATGCAGCTGATTTGGCTAAGCTTACCAAAATAGGTTCTAAAGCAGTCCGTCGCGCAGACCCCACTGCAAAGGTCGTTTTGGCAGGTTTGGCCTGGGACACCAATTTTACCAGAGAACTATTCAAAGATCATGATATCAGCCAGCATATCGATGTGGTAAATATCCATAATTATTTTGAAACCTGGCATCCCGATCCAGTAGAACATATTACAGATTATGTCGACGAAATCTATTCCATAGTAGCAGCGTATGGTGACGGTCAACCTGTCTGGATGGCAGAGGTTGGATACAGCACATGGCGCATGGATTCGGCAAGAGTCTCCAACGATTATGTAGCCTGTTATGAATACGAGCACACACCAGAATATCAAGCGGTAGACCTGTTTAAAAGATGTGCACTTGTTGCAGCCACGCACCAGGTCAGCGCTATCGCCTGGTACGAATTGAAAGACCTGCCAATGGGAGAGGATGTTATCGGAGATAACAACAATCGGAATTTGGGCGTTTGTTATGTTGATCACACCCCCAAACCTGCAGCACAGGCCTTGAAGACGTTCAACGTGCTATTTAATAAACCATTTCTGAATATCAGTGAGGATGTGAAGGTGTCCGCCAGTGAGGATCTCGATACCCAAAGTCTTAGCTTCAAGATGAATGATGGCAGCGTACTCCTGGTCGCTTGGCTACCCACGTGGCTTGCTGAGGAAGAATGTGGAGAACCCAGAGGTGCTGTAGCAGATCAACGAAGTGCGAACCTGAATTTTGAACTCCCTTTCGAACTTTCAGGTGATGCAGTTCAACTTGATGAACTTGGAAACTCATCTCCATTCTCTGGTGCAAATGCCTCTTCTGGAAAGACAACGCTGAAAGATGTCGAGCTTACGGGTGGTAAACTGACGATTATAAAGATCAAAAAGAGTTAGCACGATGTCGGTCAAGGTGGTGAGGGCAACAAGGGAAGCCTTTCAGGCTTATGGCAAATTCGTCACACTGGATGAATCTACCGTCACTTCTGAAGGCGATAACTATGTATTCTGGTCTGATATCGCCTCCTATGAGATCAAGGGTGAAACTGAAGTTGGCATTTGCCAAGTTTTCAGGGATGATCCGCTCACAGTAGACACTCTCGAGCGACATGAGCGGACACCTGAAGTTCTCATTCCCATCGATGGTTCGTTCATATTGCCACTCAAACTTGACGGTGATGGTAATTCAGTGCAAGCATTCGAGGTTGCGGTAGGTGAGGCTGTGGTGATTAACGAGGGGGTGTGGCACGGTGCTTGTGTCCCCCTCAGCGGGAAGGCATGCTCCTACTTCGTCATCTTCAAGCGCGGAACTCCTGATAGCGATGTCCAGAAACAAACCACGACGCCAGTAGAGATATTCTCTAGATGAGCTTCTCGAATGAATGGTAATGAACATGTCTAGCGCACAGGGATCAAGTATGGGTAGCCCCCTGGAAATTCATCCTACTCAGGATGTACAGGGAAAGATCACCTGTTCAATAGCGAGTGGACCGGTTGTCCTCGGGTCCATGTGTACTCAATTTGTACTGGTCAGAACCCTGGATGCTGTATCAGATCCGAGAGTTCTAACTCCGACGAAGCTGACAGGAGACGAGAGCAACGGGTATACCATTCATTTTGGGGACCGTTCTGGAAATTGGCATGCTCGTCTCGAAATTATCAGAAAGGCGCATGATCATGAGTTTACGCTTTTGGTCAGTGGACCAGAACCGATCTGGATACAGGAGTGGTACATCAGTGATCTGGAAGTA
The DNA here is from genome assembly GCA_021734255.1 of Fidelibacterota bacterium. GTDB lineage: Bacteria > Fidelibacterota > UBA8477 > UBA8477 > JABMPR01 > JABMPR01. The sequence continues at coordinate 27,723 of JAIPJM010000014.1, forward strand.
GATGATTGGATCGTCCCTGCCCTTGGAGGCCGTATACTATCCAGCAATATGCCAGTGGGTCAACAGGAATCCTACAAGCATCCATTCTGGTGGAATGCTCAATTTGTGATCGGACAGAAGAGAGACTCTGGCCTGGTTCTACGGAGTGATGATGAAAGTACAAATCTGAAGGTCCTTCGCATCAAACGCACTTTAAATGGCTTTGAGTTGGGCTATGGTTTCGAAGCAAGCAACCCCACTACCAACGAACCACTAAGCTGTAGCTGGAGTTTATCTGAGTTCCAGGGTGATTGGAGAGTCCCTGTTCAGCAACACAAGACGTGGTTGAATAGCGTTCGTCCTCACTGCGTGACACAAGGGCAGGGTAAGCCTGTTTCCTGGATCAAAGATATTGATTTTATTCTAGAAATTTGGGGTGCAAATCGCAATGCTGATACACCCTTCCATACGTTTAAAGAGATGGAAGAGCGGATTAGTGATTTTGCTAAACTCCACTCGCCGTCTACCACCTTGCTATACCTTCCTGGCTACGCTAATAATGGAATCGATTCATTAGCACCTGACTACTCTCCCAGTACCCAGTGTGGGGGTGAAGCTGGATTTGCGCACCTGGTGAAGCTTGCACACGAGCTTGGTTATAAGGTGATGATTCACACCAATGTATTGGCACTCACCTTTCAGCATCCAGAATTTCAAAATCTGAGAGATGTCCAGGTTGTAGATTGCTTTGGGCGTAAGCAGACCTGGGGAATGGATATTGATGGGGACTGGCTACCTGAACCATTCTTTGCATATGCTAATCCAGGATACGCTAAATGGGGCGATCTCATGGAACGGGTCCTGCGGTCCTTGATAAAAAAATATGCATTGGACGCCGTTTTCCTCGATCAGACCCTCCTCGCATTCAATACACCCGGGCAACCAGATTTTCTCAAAGGAATGGCTACCCATGTACAGCGTTTGCGCGAGAGTTTTCCAGGTGTTCTGTTTGGTGGTGAAGGCATCCATGATCATATCGCTCAAGAATTGATCTTGGCTCAGATTCATGGCATCGACGGCATCCCCGGGATTCATGGATCAGATAGCGCAGAGGAATGGTGTAAAGCCCACCCTGTATTGGTAGAGACCTTTCGGCCGGAGTCGATGATCGTACCCCATCTATTGACTCGGCACCCATCGCATCCAGATTTCATGCGCCAGGACGAAATTTACGACTTCCTAAATATAATGCCGATGCTAGCACTATATGACCGCTCACAAGCCATATATGAACCAGGTGTCAAAAGGCTTCTTGATCGATCCAAACTTTTTGAGGGGGGAGACTTAGATGAGAACAGTTAGGACAGCTATTATTGGGTCGGGATTTATGGGGTCCGCTCACCTTGAGGCGTTACTGCGCACACCTGGCGTCGTGGTGCAGGGAATCGCGTCTGATGATTTAGAGAGAGCGAATGAACTGGCCGATAATTTCGCAATTCCCACAGTTGTCAATGATTGGGAGGAATTGCTCCAACAAGCAGATATTGAGGCCATTCACAATTGCACTCCAAATCATTTGCATCACAAGATTAATCTGGCTGCTATTAAAAGCGGAAAACACATTTTATCCGAGAAACCCCTCACGCTTACATCCAATGAATCTCTAGAGTTAATCAGAGCACTGGATGGCTCAGGAGTGGTCAATGCCATGAACTACAATTACCGTATGTATCCGCTCATCCAGGAGGCTCGAATCCGGGTCAAGAATGGTGATTTGGGTGAATTGTTCCTTGTCCATGGTAACTATTTGCAGGATTGGTTGCTTTACAACACAGATTACAATTGGCGCTTGGAGACCGAGCGGGGAGGTTCATCCAGAGCAATGGCTGATATTGGCACCCACTGGTGTGACCTGTTACAATTCATCACCGATAAAAAAATCAGAAGTGTGAATGCAAACCTTAGAACCATCCACAAGACACGATATAAACCAAGTGGTGACGTACAGACCTTTCATCAGGACTCCCAGCAAGAGACAGACTCAGTGGAAATCGGAACTGAAGATTTGGGGCATATTCATCTCGAATTCGAGGGTGGCTTAAGTGGAAGTCTGGTTGTTTCACAGGTCAGTAGTGGACGCAAGAACCACTTAAGCTTTGAGATTTCCGGTGGAAAGTCCTCCTTAAGCTGGAATCAGGAGGAGCCCAATTCGCTCTGGATCGGCCACCGCGACCAACCAAATCAGATTTTAGCCAAGGATCCGGGGCTCCTGGAAGCTGAAGCTGCTGAGTATGCCCATTTCCCGGGCGGACATCCAGAGGGATATCCTGAGGGTCCACTCAATCTATTTAATAAATTTTATAGCTTCATTAGAAGTGGGGAGGATCCTGGGGATATCGCTCTTCCATTTCCAAATTTTTATGATGGACACAGAGAGAACCTAATCGTGGACGCTATTCTCAAGAGTAATAAACAGCGTCAGTGGATCAAGGTTGATGCAAATTAAGAGGAATGATTAAATGAAAATTGGCTTTTTAACGGCCTGTTTGCCGGATGTACCCCTTGCAGAATTAGTTAAGTGGGCTTCGAAAACCGGGTTCAGCGCACTCGAACTAGCTGCTTGGCCAGTGGAATCTGACCGCGATTATCAAGCAAAACAAATCGATGCGGCAAAGATGACAGCAGGCAGAGCAGAAGAGATTAAGGGTCTTTTTGATGAAGCTGGACTGGCAATGTCAGCAATGGCCTATTATGATAATAATCTTCATCCTGATCTAGAACTGCGCAAAAAGAATCTTGCTCATCTAAAGCATGTGATCAAAGCTGCTCAGTTGCTGGGTGTTGAACTGGTTGGGACTTTTGTAGGATCACGACCAGACAAGTCGCCGACGGAGAACATGAAGGAATTTGGCCTGGTGTTTCGCGATTTAGTCAAATATGCTGAAGACCATAATGTAAAGTTGATGATCGAAAACTGCCCGATGGAGAATTGGGTTCAGTTCGGCCTCCCCGGTAACTTTGCATACAGCCCAGAGCTGTGGAATGCAATGTTTGAGGAAGTCCCTTCCGAAAATTTTGGTTTGAACTTCGATCCATCACACCTTTACTGGTTGGGGATTGACCATATTCAGGCCATCCATGATTTTGCACCACGGATCTTCCATGCCCATGCCAAAGATACAGAAATGCTAGCGGGAGGAACCTATGAATATGGTTTATTTGGTCGGCAGGTCGATCCTATTCCCTGGAAATCAGGATGGTGGCGTTATCGGATGCCTGGTTGGGGAGAGATTAATTGGCAGAAATTTATTTCGGCTCTCCAGGAGAATGGCTATGACGGCATCCTTTCCATAGAACATGAAGACCCGCTTTGGGAAGGATCTGAAGAACGTGTATTCGGAGGATTGAAGCTAGGACTTAACCACCTGAATCAATTCGTCATCTAGTCTCTAAAAAACAGGAACCATATCGAATGAAGGCATTGCTGAAAGATACTTATATACCCTTTGGATCTCAATATTACCGGGCTCCATCACCTTCGAGTGAAGATTGGGCTCATGATATGCAATGTATGTCTGAACTCGGATTCAACACCGTAAAATTTTGGGTGCAATGGAGATGGAATCAGCCCACTGAGGATCAGTATGATTTTTCTGATATTGATGAACTCATGGATCTCGCTGCTGAAAATGATCTAAAGGTGATGCTGAATACGATCATTGATGTAGCACCAGCATGGATATATGCAAAATACCCGGACGCATCGATGGTAACGCGTGATGGTGTGAGGATTGGACCACAAACGCAGCCTCATCGGCAGATAGGAGGTCTTGGATATTGCTTCAATCACCAGGGTGTAAGAAAGCATATGGAAAACTTTCTACATGAAACCATAATGCGTTATACCAATCATCCCGCTCTGGAGATCTGGAATGTTGGCTCAGAACCTGAATTGACTTCAAGTATGGCAGAAATGAGAGAATACGCCAATGATCACCAGAAAATGGGTCAGATGCTATGCTATTGCAGTAATTGTCAGACGGCTTTCAAAGCCTGGATTACTGATAAATATGTCGAAATCAATCGACTGAATATCAAATGGAATCGTAATTATTCATCCTTTGAGGAGGTTGAAATACCGAGAACCAGAAACACATTTAACGACATGATCGATTGGCGAATGTTCTTTGTTCACACGCTAGGTGAGAATGTCAAACAGCGATTTAAAATAGCTAAGACAGAGGATCAGGGACGTCACCCTCTCATGTGTCACCATGTCTTCATTCAAGGGTTTCCGCTTACCTCCACCGCGAATGATCCATGGAATGTCGCTCAGTATGGTGATCTTCATGGATTCACACAGATGGATGACATGATGATGATTGACGTCCTTCGGTCCTCAGCCGGGGATAAACCAGTAATTTCAGCAGAAATGCTCATGCTACCAGGGTATACGCTGGACCTTCCCGACCCAGTTTCTGAAGATGATATTAAGCGATTTATCTTTAGCGGAGTAGCCGGCAATCTTAAGGGGTTCATCTTTTGGCAATATCGCCCAGAGCTATTAGGCCGGGAAGCTCCAACTTGGGGTCTTTCTGGATTAGCAGGTGAGTCCACACCCACCCTGGATCAATTCGCAAGTTGTGGTTCTGTGCTCCAAGACAACGCTGAACTTATCTTGGGTGCAAAACCTCAAAAAGCTGGTGCGGCTCTCTTATACCACCCGGAGAACCAGATCTTTGGCTGGGCCAGCACAGGAGCAGAGAATACTGTCACAGATTCACTCCTGGGTGCCCATCGTGCGCTCTACGAATCCAACCATCAGATAGATATCATTCATCCAAATCACCTTAGCATGGAACAGTTGGAGTCATATCAAATTCTCATCCTGCCCTTTCCCTATGTACTTGGTGACAAACTCGCACAGTTAATCAAAGAATGGGTCAAAGCAGGAGGTACGCTTCTAGCTGAAGCATATTTTGGAGGATGGGATATTGAAAAGGGGAAGCATGCCAGTGAGGTCCCTGCTTATGGGTTTGCTGAAGTCTTCGGGGTTAAGCATAATTTTGCGGTTCCAGTAAAAAATGCGGTAAAAATCAATCTGGGAGGCGAGCCTGCGATCCAATCTCTATACGGTTCCCTCGTGAGAGAAAATATTGAACTGATTGGAGCGGAGGTCATTGGAACTTTTGAGGATGACACGCCAGCGATAACGAGAAGTCAGTACGGTCAGGGTGTCGCAATTTATTGTGCGACGTATCTATTTCTGGGGGCTCACCGTGAGGCTGAATGGAGTAATAAGATAATTGTCCAGACTTTTCTCCCAGCTGCGAGAAATTATCGACCCATCACGATCGACTCAATTGGAGATATTCGGGTGGATCTGTTGGAGACTGACGAATCAGGTTGCATGTTGATTGTTCAAAACCTCAGGTCCAAAGCTGTGACCGGTACAATCTCTCTGAGTAAGTCACCAGCAGGGGTTTGGGTTGAAGGCTTCACTGGTGAAAAACTCCCCATCCTTGAAAGTGAACAGGGAAGCACCACTATCAAAGTAGATCTCACGAGCCAGCAAGTAAAAGTGTACACTGCAAAATAGTATGAAGGTCCTACCTGCAGTTAAAACTGATCGATGGAATTTTATTGCGAACTGGGTTGATGGAAGTCTGTATGCATTTGCATTAAGTCTGGCATCAATATCCACGGTCATTCCATTGTTCATTCGAGAATTAGGTGGAGGAGGCACTGCTCTGGTGCTTGTCCCTGCTCTTTGGTATCTGGGAAATAACATCCCTCAGGTTCTGGTTGCTGGTATAGTCACGGCAAAACAAGATGTGAAAGCTTATGTGCTTGTAACAGCAGCTGTACAGCGGATTCCCTGGGTTATCATGGCCCTGGTGACTTTTCTGCTCATTCCTGTGGTACCCGGAATTGTAGCGATAATCATCACACTCATCGGTGTTTTGCTTCTTGCTATAGCCAGCAGCATCAATATGCCAGGCTGGTTCGAATTGGTCTCCAAGATAACACCAAGACATTATCGGGGTCGACTTTTTGCGTATAGGGCACTCACTGGCGCGATTTTAGGGGTGCTTGGTGGATTACTGGTCAGTTACGTCCTGGATTTCATACCATTCCCGCAGAACTATGGAACACTCTTCCTGCTGGCATTTCTTGTTACCTGCCTCTCATACCTGGCACTCTGCTTTCTGAAAGAGCCCACTGGAGGGCACGCAGGACAGAGGGCAACGCTCCTGGAATCAAGGAATAAGATGTTATCGATAATCCGGGAGAATAAAAATTTTAGAAATTTCCTCATCGCTGATGCTCTCATGATACTGGTGCTCCTTGCTGATGGGTTTTTCGCGGTGCACGCTGTTGAGAAATTTCAGTTAAGTGCAGGGTATGGAGGACGTTTTACAATAGTGATGATGTTGAGTATGGTCCTCGGCAATCTCTTTTATGGCCACATTGCTGATAACCAGGGCCATCGTATCAATATTACTCTGGGTGCCTTCACGGCGGCCAGTGCAAGCCTGACAGCTATACTTGCCCCTTCGATTATTCTGTACTATTTGGTGTTTGTGTTTACTGCTGCTACCGCGGGTCTTCTCCATACATCACGATTGGCCTTTATTGCTGAATTGGCAAATGAAATGGATAGAGCGCTTTACGTGGCCCTCGCAAATTTGATGACTGTACCAATTGCCCTTCTTGGTATCGGGGGTGGGTGGGTAACGCGACATTATGGATATGAGGGTCTGTTCGCAATCACAGGACTCACAGCATTGCTCATTGCGGCATGGATGATCCTGAAGGTCAAAGAACCTCGATTAGGTATTTCTACTTTGGACTAGATGAGGAAAAGAATTATGGACACAATCTACAAAGTATTTATCAGCGCGGTCATCATGGTGAGCAATGGAATTGGGCAGGTGACATTGGAAGCCACTTACCCATTACCTGATGAAAGGTTCAAGACGGACATCTTACTTGTTCTTGCCCATCCAGATGATGAGACTGCCATCGGGAGCTATCTAGCCAAATTGGTCTTTGATGATGGCAAGCGAGTTTCTGCTGTCTATAGCAATCGTGGTCAGGGTGGCGGGAACAGTATCGGAGTAGAGCAATCAGAAGCCCTTGGTGCCATACGCGAGATAGAGGTAAGAAGAGCAATGGCCAAATTTGGAGTCACTAACCTTTGGTTCTTAGATGGCGATGATACACCAGGGCAGGATGTTTTTCATTCTCTTCATAACCTGAGACATGGTGCCGCACTCGAAAAGCTGGTTCGAATTATTCGTCTTACCAGACCTGAGGTGATCATCACCTGGCTTCCACACCATGTCTCGGGAGAAAACCATGGAGATCATCAGGCCAGCGGTGTGCTGGCGGTCGAAGCCTTCGACCTTGCGGGAAATCCCATTGTTTTTCCAACTCAAACGGCAGTTGCACGTGATAGAATGGATATTCTCAATTTCAATGATGGACTGCGTCCCTGGCAGACGAAAAAGCTGTATTTCTTTTCTGATAGAGAGACAGGGATAAGCGCCCCAGGACCCGACTTCGATATTAAAACGATCAGCAGGGCTAAAGGGGTCCCGTACTATGAGTTGGCTGCAAGTTTACATGTGGAACACAAGGTGCAGGGCGAAGTTGCTGTGGTGGGTGCTGATGTACTCAATGAAGCAGATATCCCTGGTTTCATTGATTGGCTATCCAGATACAATGTGATATTTGGGAAATCACATGTGCGAGCCCAGCCGGTGGATCCAATTTTTTCGGGAATTAATGATGAAGTACTCGAATTCCAACCAGCAAGCGGGTTCAAAGCCAAAAAACACAGAGGCATTTCCATGGATGCTGGTGGGACCCATGAATTTTATAGGAATTTCATGCGTGCTCATGATATGGATCATCTTGTCGATTTAGTCGAGCCCGAGATCATGGTTTCCATGGGTAGTTACCTCCACCATCCACTGATCATCAGAAATAACACACGGAAATCGGTCAGGTTTACCCTAAAAGCGCAGGTCCCTGAAGGCTGGAATTTATACTCCGGACAAGGCGAGTATGTTCTCAATCCAGGGGAGCATATGCCTGTTCAAACCATGATACAATGCCCCTGGGAGGAGCTGGATTCTTCTCTGATCGAGTGGCAACTCTGGGTGGGCGGAAAGCAAATAGCGAATTCTTCATTGAAGGTCAAGCTGGTAGAATGGAATTTGCCACAATGAGAAAGGGCTTCTTCAAGTCGATCTTGGGCATGGTCATAGTGGTGTCGGCTTATGGCCAGATGTGGCCGCCAGAGCTAGATGCACCGGGAGAGCCTTTTTCTTACTTCAGTCAGCCCACAGATGTTTTAGGGATCAAGGATGGGCCGGAAGGAACCCTGGTCACCCCCGAGGGCTATTTTTATACCGGATCCGGCGAGCTTATGTTCTTCTATTCAGGGATGATGAAGCCGGTGAACCAGCGTACGAAAAGCCTCCTGAATGGATATGCACCGATCATCACGTACACGTTCACTGAGGAGGGGATTGAATATACAGTCGAAGCTTTCGCAACCAGTCCAAATGGCAAGCCTGAAAGTCCGCTGATCAACTTCATTCAAGTTAAGATCCGAAATACAACTGATGAATCTCGTACCGCGTGGTGGGGAACAGGTGTCAGATATCAGAACAACGCAAACACGGATTGGGAAGTCGGGGATGGACGTTTCGGAAGACCCTGGAAGCCGGATATTCTCGGTCCCTACCAACAGGCAGGTGAATCGTTCAATCCAAACGCTCATTATGAATTTAAAGGCAGCACGTTTTATAGAGATGGAAAGCTGCTCTATGTCTATGATCCAGATTGGGTGTATGAGCAATCCATCACGCTCCGGATGGGGTATAATGAAGCACCTGACATGAATCCGGGTAACCGCCCCGTCCTCCCAACGACACCTGTGGGTATCGTCAAGTATCGTCTATCGCTTGACCCAGGTGAATCACTCGAACTGGACTTTCGATTTCCATACCTATCTATGGAATCCGACGCTCAGAATCTGGACTGGGTACTGAATGCGAAACACGCCAAAATCAGACGTAAAGTATTAAAAGGTTGGGATCAGATCATCGAGGACGGCCTGCAGATAAAGACAGCCGAAGCCAAAGTGAATGAAACCTTCAAGGCAAGTCTTGTGTATGACCTCATCGCGCGGGATAAAGTCGGGGATCAGAGCGTACAAAAGGTCAATGAATTTCAATATGATGCTTTCTGGCTTCGTGATGCAGCATTCATCGCCAATATGTACCTGATTTCCGGTTACGATGATTACGCCAGGGAAGTGCTGGACTTCTTTCCACAATGGCAACAGGAGGATGGCAATTTTGTCTCCCATGGTGGTCAATACGATGGCTTTGGACAAGTGTTGTGGATTTATGGCCAGTATTATCGATACACCCGGGATGAACAGTTCGCAGGCAGGGTGTTTCCTTCTATCCTGGAGGCAGTTGACTGGTTCGATCAAGTACGATCCACCGACGAATACAGGTTAATACCACCGACTACCCCTGGTGATAATGAGCAGATCACAGGCCGTGTCACCGGTCACAACCTGTGGGCGCTTCATGGATTGATCGGTGCTGCGGAGATCGCAGCCGCTCTAGGTGATAGTAAAGCGCATGCCCGTTTAAAGGCACTCTATACAGATCATAAGGAGAACACAGACATAGCGATCGCCAGGTTGGCTGATGCTAACGCCAACTATGTACCACCTGGACTGGATGGTCCTGGGGGACAGGATTGGGGCAACCTCTTGTTGTCCTTCCCGGAACAGATCTATCCACCCGATCATCCTTATGTGACAGGGACGCTCGATCGTGCACGCTCGAAATACCAGGAAGGCCTGATGACCTATGATGATGGCCGCTACCTGCATCACTATCTGACGATTCGGAATACCCAGACTGCCTTATTGCGGAATGAACAAGAACAGGCGCTACAGGAGTTTTATGCAGTTCTGTTACACACAAGTTCAACTCATGCCGGATTTGAGTTCTCAATTCCACCCTGGGGTTCCCGAGATTTTGGAATGAATCTGTCACCCCATGGCTGGTTTGCGGCTGAATTTCGCACATTGCTGCGAAATATGCTTATTCGTGAAGAAGCTGAAGATTTGGTGTTATTCTCATGCTTATCCCCAGAGTGGCTCCAACCAGGAACTGAATTAAAAGTAGAGGATGCCACCTCGTCGTTTGGCTCAAGTAACATTTTTATCAAGAACGAGATGCAGCTATCCAATATCAGACTGAAAAATAAATTTCACACAAATCCCAAGAATATCTCCCTGATGATCCCGTTTTTTATGGAAGTATCTTCCATTGTCGCTGACGGGGATATCTATCTGGCGGAGGGAGGGGTTGTAAAACTTCCTCATGATACGAAAAGTATCACGATCAGCTGGAAGCCAAAGCCCAAAGCACGTCACTACAGTTATTATCTGGCGGTGGAGAATTATAAGGCGGAGTATCGCCAGCGTTATCAGAAATACCTACAGACAGGATCTCCATTTTGAGTCCCCAAAATTCTCAAGCAGCAAATGAGCGTCCGTGTCCCTGTGAAGCGGATGTAGGGGGAGCAGAAATGCTTGCTGCCGGTAATGTTCTCCTTAGCTCGAAAAAACCGTCCAGCGGTGAGTTGCTATTTAAACCATGGTTGGTTCAGCGGGGCTCGGGACCGCATATAAACAGTTTGGTGTATGCCAGTGATATGAAATGGGATACAATTCCTTCTGACATATCCCTGCGCGATAATGGCCTTGTGATCTCTGATACAGAGGGTGAGCGACGCTTCGGAATCAATGTGCGCTGGAACGTAGAGGGTTTTGGTGCTGGATACATTCTGGCCGATAATGGCGGAGAATTTTACGAATTACCCGGAGAAGGAAAAACCCGGACTTTGAATCTGAATTATGAGTTGGCTGCCAGCCGACATGCACGCAATAGTCTAAGATTAGAAATGCACCGAGAACACGGTTGGCGACCATCTAGAGAGACACGCGCCTACCTTGACCTGTCAGCAGATCTAATGAATGATGCAAGGAAACTGAATCGCCATAGTGAAGCCTGTGCAATAAAGGCGCAACGTGCCCTTTATTATGCCATGTGGGGGGGTGAGATGCTGGAATTGGATCATGCGCGCTGGAAAATGGTGCGCAGGAGTCCAGATCGTCCGGTATTCATTGGTTGCGATGCCAGGCAATATTACCAGGTAGATAATGAACCCTTCATGGAGTCTTTCACCAAACTGTTTGATTATGCCAACGTCTCTTTCGTTGTCAATGGTGATCGCCAGATGAACGAACTGGAACCACGAGAGGGTGTCCATGATCTGGAACTGCGGGACAGCCTGATCCGACGACTGAACGATCAGGACATTCAGGTCGGTGCGCGTGCCTTGTTCTGGTTCCACAAATGGGTAACTCCGGATTGGCTAAGATCGAAATCATTTCCAGAGTTGAAGAAATATGTAGAGTCACATACACGGGCTTTGGTCAGTCATTTCGGAGATAGAGTTTATGCCTGGGAGATCGTCAATGAGTTCCATGACTGGGCCAACGCAGTTGGCGTGACCCCAGAACAGGCTGTTGAGCTCACAGGTCTGGCATGCGATGTCGCGCGCGATAGTGCACCCAATGTCAAGTTGCTTATCAATAATTGCTGCCCGTTTGCAGAATATGTACAAATGCGAGAATGGTCTTCTGGGAAGGCGCGCTACCCACAACGGTCACCATGGGAGTTTACCAGGGATCTGATTGATGCTGGGGTTGATTTTGATCTGATCGGTCAGCAGATGTATTTCCCCTGGCGGGATCTGCAGGATTCGATCATTATGCTGGAACGCTACCAGAGTTTTGATAAAAAAGTACAACTTTCTGAAGTGGGGACATCTGCTGGTCCGCTACAGAAGAAGATTTTGACCGGGGAAGATGAGATCGGTCGGGAACCCTACATCTGGCATCGACCTTGGGATGAAGAACTTCAGGCTGATTGGTTAGAGGGGATCTACTCTTTGGCATATGCTGCCGATCATGTTGAAGCGGTCAATTGGTTCGACCATGTCGACACCAATTCATATATGCAGAATGGCGGAATTATCGATGATAGCACCTGGCGCTGGAAACCAGCAGCTCACCGCCTGCAGAATCTGAAACAACAATGGAGGAAATCATGAAACGTAGAGAGTTTCTTAAAGATAGTGTAATTGGTGCCACCGGACTGGTCGCTGCTGGTTCTGGCTTGTTGAACCCGACGATTCTAACAGCAGCCCGCACACAAAAAAATACATCAGCTGGAGAGCTCTCATTCTTTCCCCAATACGTCCAAAGGGGCCAGGGGGCCAAATTACTGGACTGGGCATATGCTACCGACTCCAACTGGGATTCATTCCACTCAAATATCACCGCGAATGAAGGTGGGGTGAAAATATCTGACGCGGCTGGGCAGAAAAAATTTGGAATTGATGTCCGCTGGAATGTTGAGGATTTCGGATATCTCTTTCTCACCGCTGATAATGGTGGCAAATACTACGAACTCCCAGCAGAAGGGAAATCTACTGAATTAAATTTGAATCTGGAGTTGGCTAAATCAAGGGTTCTGAGAAATCGTCGCCGGTTAAAAAAACTGCAAAAGGATTCTCGCTGGGAGCCATCTACGGAGACTAAAGGCTTGGTGGATCTCTCTGATGAGTATTACCATGATGCACGAAAATTGTCCATAAAAGATATAAAGTGTGGTCAATATGCACAAAAATCACTGAATTATGCACTTTATGCCAGTGAGGCGATGGAACTTGATAATGCCCACTATCTTATCACCCAACAGGGCCACCGCCCGGATTTCTTCATGGGATGTGATGCCCGATCATTCATACAGATGGATCCAGAATTGTTCATGGAACGATTCACGGAAATTTATAATTATGCTACAATCACTCACTACAATCTAAGCGGTTACTACCAGGATTTTGAGCGGGTTGAAGGTCAGAAGGAATTTGGCTTGCGCCAGGAGGTTTTCAATCAGCTGAAGCGTAACAATATTACCGTCGAAGGCCGACCGCTTTATTGGCCATATAAATCTGTCACACCTGATTGGCTCAGAAATAAGAGCTATGACCAGTTGCTGCTTTATATCGAAGATCATGTGCGAAAGACGGTCGGCCATTATGGAGATGGCATGTATGCTTGGGAAGTAGTGAATGAATCACATGATTGGGCTAATGAACTGCAGCTCAAGCCAGATCAGATCACTCAAGTGACCAAATTGGCCTGCGAGGTCGCTAAAGATACCAATCCCAATGTCGGTAGACTTATCAATAACTGTTGTCCATTCGCAGAATATGTCCAGCTCAAGAAATGGGGTGAATTGGATGCCAAGTATCCCCAGCGGACACCACACCAATTCATGCAGGATCTGGTGGATGCGGAAGTCGATTTTACAATCACCGGTCAACAGATGTACTTCCCCTACCGAGACCTTCAGGACACCATTCTCTTGGTGGAGCGCCTGGAAGAATTTGGACGACCCGTGCAGCTTACAGAGGTTGGAGCGAGTTCAGGACCGACGAAAGAATCGATTAACTCAGGTCGCCTGGAAATGCCGACAGAGCCCTATATCTGGAGACGTCCGTGGGATGAGGAACTGCAGGCAGACTGGCTGGAAGGCTTGTATACCCTCGCTTATAGCAAACCTTGGATAGAGGCAGTGAACTGGTACGATTTCGTTGATCCATATTCCTGGATCAAAACAGGGGGGATGCTTCGCTCAACCGCGGGAGAGCCCAAGGCTTCCTATCATCGACTGTTGAAGTTACAAAATGAATGGAAAGCACTGTAGACGGGTATCTATGAGTGATCAATTTAAGCACTTTTTACAGTATGGAAGCTGCCAGACACTACTACTCAGGGAGATACTAGATTGAGTATACGATTTAAACCGCAAATAGTGCAAAAGGGTCCTGGTCCACACCTGGGAGATAAGGCACTGCTTCTCGATGAACAAGGGGAGGTTTTTAAGGGAAAAATTCAATTATCAGAAGATGGATTCGAAGTTCAACATGTTGGTGAGCATAAACGATTCTCCTGTTCTGTTCGTTGGAACGTGGAAGGGTTTGGCTATCTGTATATGCCCCTGGATGCAGGGGGTGAGTTCTATGAATTCGATGCTTCCCGACACCAGGTGTTCAACTTGAATTATGAACTGGCGCGGACACGAATTGCCCGGAATCATGACCGTATTGCAAAACTCAGTCGAGAACATTGGAGACCATCAAATAAGCTACAAGAGATCCAAAGCCTTGCAGACAACTGCCTTGAGGATGCCTCGAAAGTAGCTTCTGATGATGCCAGATGTGGAAGCCATGCACAAAAAGCTTTGCTTTATGGGTTGAAGGCAAGTGATCTGATAGAAATAGAATATGCCAAATCCGCCATTCAGGTAGCTCCGCAACGCCAGGATTTCATGTTTGGTTGTGATGCCCGAGGGTACTTCCAGATGGACCCTAATCAATTTCTTGAGCGCTTTACAGAGCTGTTCGACTACGCTACCATCACCCATTATCTGATCGGCGACTTCATCAACTTTGAGGAGACTGAGGGGCAAAAGCGGTTTTCAGAACGTGACCGTCTCCTGGACGAATTTCTCAGTAGGGGTATCAAGGTGGAAGGTCGACCACTCTACTGGACCCATACCTGGGTGACACCAGAGTGGCTGAAAAACAAATCCTACCACCAGGTACTGGATTATCTGGAGAAACATGTACGGGAAGTTGTGGGCCACTATGGTGATCGTATCAGTGTTTGGGAAGTAGTCAACGAACTTCATGATTGGGCAAATGAAAATCGACTAAACCATGAGCAGACGATTGAGTTGACCCGCATGGCGTGTGAAGTTGCCCGAGACACCAACCCGAACGTGCAACTGCTCATAAATAACTGTTGTCCTTTTGCCGGATACGTTCAGGAAGGTACCTGGCACGATCAACCTGCTCTATACCCCCAGAGAACGCCGCACCAATTCACCCAAGATCTTGTGGATGCAGGTGTGGACTTTGACCTGCTTGGCGTGCAGGTCTACTATGTACAAAGGACCCTTGCTGAAACGGTGGCATATATCGAGAAATATGCACAGTTCGGTAAGGGGATCCAATTGGCTGAGATCGGGTGTCCCTCGCATGGGATTACTCAGGAATTCATCGATCCTGACCAAAAAGATCCTACAAGTAAACCCTACGAGTGGAAGCGTCACTGGGATGAGGATTTGCAGGCTGAGTGGCTCGAGGCAATCTTCAGTATTGCTTATGCACGACCTTACATCGAAGCAGCCAACTGGTACGACTTTGTTGACCCCCATGGATTCCTGAAATCAGGTGGATTGCTGCGGTCACCTCAGGGAGAAAATAAAAAGGCAGTGGATAAGATACTGGAACTACGAAAACGCTGGTTTGGAAAGGATTAACTATGGAATACACATCATTAGGACGTACCGGGGTAAAGGTAAGCAGGTTATGTCTTGGCACCATGAACTTTGGAACTCAGACTGAGGAGAAACAAAGTTTTGAGATTATGGATAAAGCACTTGAACTTGGCATCAACTTTTTTGACTCAGCAGATGTTTATGGTTGGGGTGTGAAGAAAGGGTTGACTGAGGAGATCATCGGTCGCTGGCTTGCTCAGGGCAACCGTCGCGATCAGATAGTACTAGCGACCAAGGTCCACGGCCAAATGAAAGATGGCATCAACGATCGAGGGCTCTCAGCATATCATATCAAACGCGCATGCGAGGATAGTCTTAAGCGTCTGAAGACCGACCATATCGATCTGTATCAGATGCACCACGTAGAAAGAACGACGCCATGGGAAGAGATCTGGCAGGCCATGGAACAGTTGGTTCAAGAGGGCAAGGTAACCTACATCGGTAGCAGTAACTTTGCCGCTCTCCATATCGCACAAGCTCAGTGTGAAGCCAAAAATAGACATTTTCTGGGCCTCACATCGGAACAGAGTCTCTATAACCTCTTCAATCGAATGATCGAATTGGAAGTTATCCCTGCATGCAGGGAATACAATATGGCACTGATTCCCTGGAGTCCCTTATCAAGTGGCGTGCTGGCTGGTAAAGCTGAAAAGAATACTGGTCGACGAGGACAGGACCAGAATCAAGAGGCTTTCAAGAGCAAATCCAGGCAGCTTGAGGATTTTACAATTCTCTGCGATGACCTGAAGGAATCTCCAGCTGATGTCGCACTTGCCTGGTTATTGCATAACCCGGTTGTGACTGCGCCCATCATTGGTCCCCGAACGATGGAACAGCTTACCGGGAGTTTGCGCGCCCTGGAGATTCAATTGGATGATGAAACGTTGAAGAAAATTGACGCGATCTTTCCAGGACCGGGCGGTGAAGCCCCTGAAGCATACGCCTGGTAACTGGGTATGAGAAAGGTCACCAACAAATGGTCGCAGCGTCTGGTTCTTCTGGGCATGTTTTTACTGCATCAAGGGCTGTTAGCCTGGACGATCACAGTGGATGAGCACGATGCAGTAATCTGGGCCAGAACGCAGACTATTAAAGGTGATATAGATACAAATATGGTCAAGACTGGAACACTCAGAGTAGCTGAGACCGAATATTCTTTTACCACTGGTGTTGAAGGTGAATTTCAGGTAGATGTCATCTTGCCTCCTGGCCTCTCTCAAATATATGCCAGTATCGAAATCGATGGGCTAGCACAAATTTCTGATACCATTCGATATACTCTGGGGTTTGATCCCAAACCCGAGATTCATCCTGAATTAACTCTGGAAGGGAAACTCCTCACCCTCTGTGCCAGGACCGTTGAGAATCCACTTCAGGAGGAACTTGACTATGGATGGAGTGTTGATGCTGACAACCCACTAAATCTGGATCTGGTAATCCTTGACGATAGTACCGCACAGGTGACCCTTCCTGAGGACCTTCCTACCGGTGAATACTACTTTGATCTGATGGTAGAATCAACCGGGGGTACCACCGTGAACTGCCGGACAATGATTCGTGTCGGGAGTGAGGGGGTCCATCTTTTTGACGGCCAGAATGACCATGCCCAGTGGATAGACGAAGCGGTCATCTATGGGATAACTCCCTACATTTTTGTCGCCGAAGGTCGATTTAGCAACATCACAGCCAAGTTGCCCGAAATTGCTGAACTGGGAGTGAACACACTCTGGATTCAGCCTGTTTTTGACAGCCAATGGGGCGGGCAGGGCTATGATATCATTGATTATTTCTGCATCCGAGAGGATATCGGTGGTGAAGTCCAATTGAGGGAGCTTGTGGAAACGGCGAAAAGTATGGGATTTCGTGTCCTTTTTGATTTTGTGGCCAATCACTCCTCTATTTACCATCCTTATGCCGTCCATTCAAGCACGTATGGTGATGCGTCTCACTATTATGATTATTATCAGCGGGAAGCGGACAATTCTAATTACTCACAACATTACACCTATTATCAGGGCTTCATTAACTATTTCTGGAATGATCTTCCAAATCTCAACTACAACAACCCCGAGGTGAGAAAGTGGATCAGTGAGGCCTGCCTCTATTGGGTGAGAGAATTGGATATTGATGGCTATCGCTTTGATGCTATCTGGGGTGTGAACGCCCGGAGACCTGAATTTATTCAGGATTTGCGGCTAAAGTTGAAACGGCTCAAACCGGAGTTACTGTTGCTGGGTGAGGATAAAGCTTCTTGGCCAGAGTCCTTCGACCATCGATTTGATGTTGCTTACGACTGGGCAGCCAGTGAGGGCTGGGTATCACAGTGGGTCTTTCAAACGGATTATCAACCCAGCGCCAACCCGACGGTCTTCAACCTCCAGAATGAATCGAATCGGGTGAGTCAATTAAGGCAGAGTCTAAGCAATAATGGATCCGGGTATGTGGAAAATGCCCATATCCTGCGTATGATCGAGAACAATGATACCCATCGATTTATTCGTCATCACGGCCTTGAATGCACCAAAATGGCAGCAAAACTGATGTTCGCGCTAAATGGAGTACCCCTTATTTATAATGGTCAGGAGGTGGGAGCGACCACTTTTCCTTATAACGACTTCAATATATTTACAGGACATCAACGTATGGATGTGCTGGATACCCAGGGTTTGATGCCATTTTATAGGAAATTGATCCAGATTAGACAGGATAATCCGGCCCTTCGTTCGACAGATTATGAGGAAATTGAGGTTTCCCCATCGGATTATTGCTTTGCCTTTCGACGATCTTCTGAAGATCAGAACTTGTCATTTATCATGAATATGCGTTCGAATTCATGCAATGCTGAGTTGGACCTTGGTCTGGATACGCTGGTAACAGATTCCAGTACAACCTACTATCTCACTGATCTGTACTCAGGCGATGTTTTTGCTGGAAATCTTGCCAACCTCAATTCAACCTCCATCCCTATGGATGGTTATGGAGCCCGCTTGCTCTCATTTGCCGATACAGCTGCTGTCGTTCTAGGAACGGAGGCTTCAATTCAGGTCCCTCAAGATTTTAAAGTGGGCCAGAATTTTCCAAACCCTTTCAACGCTTCTACTAACATTCCCATCGAAGTTACAAAACCAGGTCTGGTCAGAGTGGAACTTTTTGATCTCAGAGGCCGACTTCAATACCAAAAAGAAATTGAAGTTAGTGTTGCAGGGCCGCAACTGATCCATATGAACGCAGTTGAGTTGTCATCGGGTACCTACTTGTACAGAGTCAACAATGGTCAATTGAATGTCACAAGAAAAATGACGGTGTTGAAATAAATGCAGGGTAAGAAGATCTTAGTCCTGGGAGGGACAGGATTTATCAGTGGGCGCCTTGTGGCGCTGCTGAATTCAGCAGGAGCGACGGTATCCACCCTTACCCGGGGGAATGTGTCCTCAGACGTGCCAGAAATCCAGCAGATCAAGGGCGACCGAAGAAATATCGCTTTGCTTCAAGGCCTGGCAAATCAGAATTCCTTCGATGTGGTAATCGATATGATAGCCTATGGACCGGAAGACAGCCTTGATGCAATCACGGCATTCAAGGGAAAGGTCGGCCAATTCATCCATTGCAGCTCGATTTCAGTCTATATGATCTCAGACAAACCCACATGTCCCATTACGGAAGACCAATGGCAGTTGCCAGAGATGGAATACGATCCTCGGAACCCATTTGGTATGGATTATGGAATCCAGAAACGTAAATGTGAGGAAGTCTTATGGGATGCACATCACCTGACCAATTTTCCTGTGACTTGTCTTCGGCCAACCTACGTTGGTGGCCCCGCTGATCCAGCGTGCCGGGATTATTTCTGGATTGAAAGAATCAGAGACGGGGGACCGCTCCTGGTCCCTGGTGAGGGCGCGTTCCAGTTTCAGAGTGTCTACGTGGAAGATGTTGCCCAAGCCTTCCTCCGCTCTATAGAGAATGCAGAAGCAGTGGGACAGGCCTTTAACGTGGTCGGTGATGAGCATCTGACCTTGAACGAGTATCTAAAATTACTGATGAAAAAGGTAGGACAGATTGTGCCATTAATACACATGGATCAGAAAGATTTTGACGAATCTGAATTAAGTCAGCATACAGCTGGGGATGTCTTCCCCTTTAACACAAGGCGACATGCCATTTTCGGTAACGAAAAAATTCGGACCGAGATTGGTTTCAATGCTACTCCGCTGGAAGTTTGGTTGGAGCATCTTATCGAGTGGTATTCTGAAAAATATGATGAGCATTCAACTGGCTACGAACGTCGGCAGCAAGAAATTCAGCTTGCAGCTATGCTAGGTCCAGCAGGGGACCGGCTATGAAAAATGAAAGCATCAAGTGGGTCAGAGTGCTTACAGGCGCAATCCTGATCGTGATTGTCCTAATTTACTGTATGACTCAGAGTAAGGAATCGGAACGGATGAAATCAAATATTTTTGAGGGTTGGACATTCACAACGGATGAACAGGGTGTGTTCAATCCTGAGGACGTACTCACCGAAGGATCATGGAGAACGGCCCAGATCAATATGAGCTGGCAGGCCCAGTTTGAGGACCTCAGAGATTATCAGGGAACTGCCTGGTACCGTAATACCCTGACGGTTCCGAAACCGAAGGCAGGACAACGGCTTTTCATTCGATTTGAAGCAGTGGACTATCAAGCCTGGGTTTACCTGAACGGACGGTTGATCGGTGAGCACGAGGGGGGCTATACGCCTTTCAAGTTGGAGATCGGGAACTGGTTGGTTTCGGAGGGGGAGAACGTGCTACTAGTGAAGGTCTATGACCCGCCGGACAAGGAAGATGAAGGCGCCGACGTTCAATATTACAACATTCCTCATGGAAAGCAGAATTGGTACATCCAGAATAGTGGTATCTGGCAACAGGTAAGTTTGGAGACTCGACCTGAGGTCTTTATAACATCAGCCAGAATAACGGCCGATATTCATGGAGAGACGAGCCTGGATGTCGATCTGGACCGTGGCACTGAGAACAAAGCAGCTATCCAGGGCGTGTACCGGCTGTTTGATCCTGATCAGGACTGTGTCCACTCAGGCGATTTTAACGTGGCGGCTGGAGAGACCAGTTCTCAAATCCAATTCAAGATCGAATCACCAAAACTTTGGGACATAGATCAACCGCATCTATACAGACTTGAGCTGGAGTTGCCGGGGGGTGACCGGGTATCGGAGCGCTACGGATATCGAGAATTTCGTGCCGAGAATGGCGAACTATTTCTCAACGGCGAACCATTCTTCATGATAGCGGCTCTGGATCAGGCATTTTTCCCTACCACCATTTACACACCGCCCTCCATTGATTATCTCTATGACCAGGTGAAGAAGGCAAAAGCGCTGGGGTTGAATACGCTTAGGAGTCACATCAAGATACCTGTAAAAGCGTACCTGGACATAGCCGACGAGCTTGGATTGCTGGTCTGGTATGAGGTTCCCAATTGGGATGTGTTTTCAGAATCCGCAGGCAGACGGTCTGAGCGGCTGATCGATGAAGCCCTGGCAAGGGATTGGAATCATCCATCTCTGGTGGTCTTAGGCATCATTAATGAGAGTTGGGGTATCAATCTGGAGGAGGAAGCACAGCGGAAATGGCTGGTTGCAGAATATGATCGTCTGAAGCAGAAAGCCACTGGACGTCTAGTTGTCGATAACAGTGCCTGCTGGGGCAATTACCACCTGAAGACCGATATCAATGATTATCATACATATTGGGCGATTCCTGAGAATCGACAAAAATTTCAGAACACACTGGTTGAGATGCAAGGAAGACCAGCATGGCTTTTCTCCCCTCACGGGGATGCCCAGGAGACGGGGAAGGAGCCTCTGATCCTGTCCGAATTCGGTAATTGGGGACTGCCAGAGTTGAATGGAGACCAGCCTTTCTGGTTTGAGCGACCCTTTTTCGACATCGAGGTCACCCTGCCCGCCGGGGTTCGATCCCGATTCAGGGAGTATGCATACAACCGGATGTTTACAGATTATAATGATTTGGCGCGAGCTTCCCAGCAGGCGCAATTTACCGCCCTTAAATGGGAGATTGAACAGATTCGTCTCCGAGAGGCTTTTAACGGGTATGTGATCACAGAGCTGACCGACTTGAATTGGGAGGCCAATGGTCTGATGACCATGGATAGACTCCCCAAGGTCTATGCCTCTGACTTGGCTCACATCCAGCAACAGACGATTATCATACCGAGCACTGATCGCTTCAATCATTGGGATGAGGATCCTGTTCTGATCGAATTGCATCTGTCCAGCACACAGAAATTGGATGGTATTACAGGTCTACGCTGGTGGACCGAGTCGGGCGAGGAGGGTGTCCACCAGATCCCTTCAGACTATGCCCAGGGCGTTCATTCACTTGGAGCCCTAACGCTTCCAGCGACACGTGAGTCGCGTGTAACCAGGCATGATGTTCATTTCGAACTCCTAGCCTTGGATGAGAGGATCCTGGCACAGAATTACCTCACCTATTACAGTTACCCGAAGCCGGGGGCAGAGCGTGAGCAGTCGGCTAATGCAGATTGGAACGAATCAGGGTTTTCAGATCAGGCGGAAAGCCTCATACTGGCCACTGGAATAGATGAGGAACTGCTCACAACTGTCAAAAGCGGAAGAAATGTCCTTTGTGTGCTGAATGCATCTTCTGAGCTCCCGGAAAGTGTACCCATCAAGCTGACCTCGAAGGACGGTGAATGGTATGATGGCAATTGGGCTAGTAATTTCAACTGGTGGGACCCGGCTCACCCCATCCTTGATAGCCTTGCAGTGGAAGGGAGGATCGGACTCCAGTTGGCAGAGACAATTCCTCCTGCCGCATTCACAAACATTCCATCTGATGCGTTCCAGCATGTGACCGCAGGCATGTTTGTCGGGTGGATCCATTTGAACTCCGCCTACCTGCTTGAAGTTCAGATCGGGGAGGGTCGTCTTCTCTTGACAACTTTCCCATTACTGGATGAGCCAGCGAACAATCCCTTCGCGCAGACTCTACTGAGTGCCTGCAAAAGCTACCTGGAGCAGGGGCATCCTCAGCAGGCTTGGGTGTGGGAATTAACAAAAAAGGAGGCTGACCGATGAGTGATATCCATGATCAACTTCAATCATTACTGGAGAAAAACAGGGGCATTCTCCGATTATCACCTGCCTGGGTCGCCAGGGATTTCATCCCTCCAGGAAAGAGGCTGGGGTTGCCGGTATCACAATATAATCTTGGAGATAGGGGCGGGATCTGTGAACGCTGGTTGAGCTCTACCACCCCTGCGGACAACCGCGTAAGTGTTGAGAATGAAGGACTGAGCTTTATCCACGAGAATGGAGATGCCCAATTCAGTCTAAAAGAGGCACTGGCTACAGCACCTGAGCTGATCATGGGATCAGAATATGCCAGGGACCATGCAGACCTTCAAAGACTGCCTAAGATCTTCGATTATGCTGAACGCTTACCTTACCACATCCACCAGATGGAGGAGCACGCGCAGCTCGTCGGCTGCAGCTCAAAGGAGGAGGCATATTATTTCCCCGAGGATGTGCCCATGGGAGGTAGTCCAGACACCTATTTTGGTGTACACCCCTATATCAGTGAGCGAAAACAGTACGATATACTACTGGACCATCTGGTTCAATGGAAAGATGAAAGCATTTTGAAACATGCACGGGCCTTCCGCCAGTTAGCAGATGATGGATTCCATGTGCCTGCAGGAACCCTACATGCTCCTGGATCAGCGCTTACCATCGAGTTGCAGGAGGCGTCAGATGTATTTGCCATGCTCCAGGCAAAGGTTTCTGGAATACCCATATCTAAAGACCTCCTGTACAAGGATGTGAGGCCCGAAGATCAACGCGATAAGGGTGAAAACTACATCCTTGAACTGATTAACTGGGGAATCAATGGGGATCCGTATTTCTATGAGAATCGCCATACACCACCCATTCCTGTAATCGGAAGCGAACAGGAAGGGGGACTGGAGTACTGGATATTTTATAACACTCATAAATTCAGTGGGAAGAAATTAATTGTATCCCCCGGCTGCAGTTATGAATCCAGGGATTCAGGTGTTTACAGCATTCTTGCCTGGCGTGGAAAAGGTCTTTTTGAAGGCCATCCCATCGCTGGACAGGATTTTGGGAACGATGAATTGCTTGTAAGTCACAGTACAGCCATGAATGGAGTCAAAGTGGAAAATCAGGGAGAAACAGACCTGATAATTTACAAGTTCTTTGGTCCGGGGATCAACGCGGACGTACCCTTCCTGGAGAGGTATACCACCTGATGGGAATCTCAAATGGTTTACAATTAAAACCACAGGTAAATGAGTACCTATTCAATAGAGATTCGTTCGGAGTGTATCCTGAACATGAACTTAAATATTACAAAATTATCAGATCAGAAGCTAAACTTGAATATAAGCGAGTTAGACGACATCCTCGTGAATATGTATTCAATTGCAGAGCTGATATGCAAATAACATTTAAAGACGAAATTATAAAATTAGATCATGGTGAGATGCTTGAGATCCCAGAATATATCGACCGATATCAGATTCATACAGATTACGATTCGATTATTGTTGTTGCCGGTGGAATCTGGGACGACCCTGCGGGATCTAGCGGTGTGTTTACGATGCTCCCCTCCAAAGCGCCCGAGAATACAGGTGATCCAAGTGAGTATAACAGGAACACACGTTTCGATCGACATTTCCATGATTGTGACGAGTATTGGATAATTACGCAGGGAAATTGTGTTGCAGAGATTGATGGAGTGCTATGTGCGCTGACACCTGGGAATTGCCTCTACATCCCGAAGGGTGTGTCACATGATCTCCTGCGCGTCCCAAAAATGGTGTCTGGAGTCTACATCGAAACATCAATGAAAGGACAGCGCAGGAGCGGTCATCTTTGGAAACACACCCATGGATGAAGCACAATAACCGTTGACTGAAAGGGCAAATCATGGAATATCGATATCTAGGTAAGTCAGGATTGAAAGTATCGGAACTTTGCTTTGGGGCTATGGGCTTTACCGGTGATGAAGGTTGGAAAGTGATCGCGGAAACAGACCAGAATCTGGCGGATAAACTGACTGCCGTCGCCATTGAGAATGGCATCAACTTCTTTGATACGGCTGACATGTATTCATCTGGCACGTCGGAGATTATGCTGGGAAAAGCCTTACAGGGTAAGCGACAGGATGTGCTAATCGCCACCAAATGTGGTTTTAAGATGTCAGAAAATGTGAATGATGATGGATTGAGCCGGAAACATGTCATCGAGGCCTGTGAAGCCAGCCTGAGAAGATTGCAGACTGACTATATTGATCTATATCAGATTCACTCGTACGATTTTACCACACCAATTGAAGAAACTTTATCTGCGCTCAATGATCTGGTAAGATCAGGTAAAGTGCGCTACATCGGCATCTCTAACTTTACTGGCTGGCAACTGATGAAGGCGATCGCAATCTGCAAAGAACGTGGATACGAAATACCTATCAGTCTACAGGCATACTACTCACTGCTGGGACGCGATCTGGAAATGGAACTCATACCTGTCTGTGAGGATCAGGGGCTTGGCATTATGCCCTGGAGTCCACTTCATGGAGGCTTATTGACTGGTAAATATATGGACAAGGATTCTGGTCCCTGGCCAAAGGGAACAAGGCTTAAAGGTCCAGATGATCACCTGCCCTATGATGTGGAGCAGGGCCATGAGACGCTCGAGGCAGTCAGATCAATAGCTAAAGAACGTCAGGTATCCATGTCACAGGTTTCCCTTAACTATTTGCTCAGAAAATCTTCTGTTAGCTCTATCGTGATCGGTTTTAGAGATAATGATCAACTGCTGGACAACCTGGCTACAGTCGAGTGGTCACTGAATGAGGAAGAGGTCTTACTGCTGGACGAACTTAGCGAGCCATATAAACCATATCCTCACTGGTATTTCGACATTTTTCGGAATGAGAGACGCTACAACTAGAACTTGGAGTATAACTCATACTCACCGACTGAAAACTCATTATAAGGACCCATGTACATGCCAAACTCTGATCAGAACAAGTACAAGTTCAACCTTCTCTATCGCCTAGCAGCAGTCGCAGCACTGACTACTGTTTTCGTAACTCTACTCCAAATCATCCTGGGAATACTTTGGCCACCACCCAGTTTTGCTCCAACGACTGAATCAGCCGTGAGGATTCTTGAGATGGCTCAATTAAATCCAGTCCTTACTTTTCTGAAATTGGATGGATTAATGATCCTGGATTACCTGCTATTAATCATGGTATATCTGGCACTGTATCAATCTCTGAAGCACAGCAATCCATCATTAATGCTTTTGGCTACGGCTTTAGCTTTCATAGCAGTTACTCTGTATATAATGACAAATCCCGCCGCAACGATGATCGTGCTCGCCATGAACTATTCACCTTCGGGGGGAGCAAACTCGGGGATTGTCACTGCGGCGCAGACTATACTTGCTAACTTTCAGGGAACGGCATTCCTGGTTCACTATGTAATTATGGGCGTATCAGGAATACTTGTTGGATTGACAATGTTGAGAAGTAATACATTTTCTCGCTCCACTGCCATTGCTGGTTTAACGCAAGGAACCATGATGCTCGTACCGGTCACCTTTGGGATGGTGGGGTTACTGATAGCCCTTGGCTCACTCATACCATTCATCATCTGGTTCATACTCATCGCAATTCAGCTTAATCGAATGGCCTCTGCTGGGGATGCAAAGACGCTAAGCACTCCAATAGATTAATGCGAGGCTGAGTATGCAAACATTTCTTGGAATTGATGTTGGTACCTCAGGTATTAAAACCGTTCTGATAGATCATGCTGGTCGGGTTTTACTTACAGATATTGAAGAACATTCATTTACTACTCCCGAACCCCTGCATGCTGAGAGTGATCCGGAGGATTGGTGGACGGGAACTGTCACCTCCCTCAAGCGGGTCTGCGAATTCGCAAGGCTGCACTCGCATGAAATTGCCGCTGTTGGGCTCACTGGGCAGATGCATGGATTAGTAATATTGGATAAGCATAGAGCGGTACTCCGTCCTTGCATCATGTGGAATGACCAAAGGACAGCTTCACAATGTATGCAAATCACTAAAACTATTGGATCGGATGAATTGCTGAAGATCACTGGCAATCAGGTTCTGCCAGGATTTACAGCACCCAAAATCCTCTGGGTGGCTGAGCACGAGCCTGATATATATGCAAAAATAAATCATGTGCTCCTGCCAAAAGATTATATCAGGTTAAAGTTGACAGGTGAATTGGTTACCGATGTCTCAGATGCATCAGGGACATCGCTTCTTGATGTAGCAGATCGAGCCTGGTCCTCCACCATAACTACTAAGCTTGGGATCGATAGATCATGGCTACCACAACTGATGGAATCTCAGGAAGTGTCAGGTTACGTTTCGGCTGAGGCAGCCGATCGAACCGGCTTACCACAGGGAATCCCTGTTGTTTCAGGTGCCGGTGATCAAGCTGCAGGTGGTATTGGAGCGGGCATCACAGCATCTGGTAGAGCCTCAATCGTACTCGGTACATCTGGAGTTGTTTTCGCTCAATCTTCAGCCTACGAGACCCATGAAACTGGATTGATACACTCCTTTTGCCATGCACTTCCAGAAACGTGGCACGTGATGGGTGTGACCCTGTCCGCAGCTGGCTCATTCAAATGGTATAAAGATCTTTTTTCACGATCAGGACAGGCTGGTGCAGCTCAGAGTGATCCATATGATCAGCTCATTCGGGAGGCTGTCACTACACCACCAGGGGCAGAAGGGCTATTTTTTCTTCCCTATCTCTCAGGGGAGAGAACACCTCACCCTGATCCCCTGGCCCGAGGGAGTTTTTTTGGTCTAACGCTGCGCCACGAGCGAGGACATATGACCCGGGCACTTCTGGAGGGGGTCTCCTTCAGCCTGCGGGATGCCCTGTCGCTGATTCATAAAATGGGTATTGAACCAACCGAATTTAGGATATCTGGTGGGGGTGCCCGGAGTCCGTTCTGGCGCCAGCTGATCGCAGATGTAATTCAGGCGGAGGTAATCACAACAACCTCTACAGAAGGAGCACCGTACGGTGCTGCCATGCTGGCAGTTGTGGCAGCAGGGGAGTATAACTCAGCTGCTGAAGCAGCGGATGCGATGATCATGGTACAGGACCGACATACTCCTGATTCAAAATTATCAGAATATTATGATGAAGCCTTCAGCCTTTACCAGTCCTTATACAATGAGTTTAAACAAAGCTATACCCGAATTTCGAAGCTGGAGGGGAACGATGAGACATAAGATCCTGCTGGATACTGATATTGGAACCGATATTGACGATGCGCTATGCCTGGCATACCTGCTACTGAAACCAGATTGCGAGTTACTGGGGATCACAACCGTCACCGGTGAGCCAGAAAAACGGGCCGGGATGGCAGCCCACTTGTGCCAGATAGCTGGGCAGGAGGTCCCCATCTATTCTGGTATCGATACACCCTTACTTGTTGGACAACAACAGAAACTCGCTCAGCAGGCAAAAGTCTTGGGAAATCAAATCGAAACCAATAGATCTAAACCTGTGGAAACTCTTACCTTCCTGCAAGAGACCATTCGTGATAATCCTGGTGAGATCACTTTGCTTACGATAGGACCGTTGACCAATATAGGCTTGCTTTTTGCCATGGATCGTGAGATTCCGAGCATGCTCAAGAGCTTGGTGATCATGGGGGGACATTTTGGTCTTGAAAATGACTCGCTCCCGAAAGTGGAGTGGAACATTGTTGGAGACCCGCATGCCAGTGCGATTGTCTATAATGCAATTGTTCCACAGCATAGAAGTATTGGTCTGGACGTCACCTCACAGGTAACCATGCAGGCAGATGAATTTCGCAGATCCTTTCAGCATGAACTATTTGAGCCCATTCACAAATTTGCAGAAATCTGGTTCGAGTACAGTGAGACCATCACATTCCATGATCCGCTGGCAGCAGTGTCGATCTTCAATGATGGGGTCTGTAACTTTAGATCAGGAAAAGTTGATATTGACTTATCACCCGGTGAGGTCCAGGGGCGCACGTTCTGGAACGAAGGTAAAGGGCCACATGAAGTAGCGATGGCTGTGGATGCGGTCAGGTTTTTCCAAGAATACAATTCTGTGATAAAATGAAACGCAGAATAGAAGGGCGTACCATGAGGTCAAAGCGCTTAATTATCCTCATCATTGCACTCCTGCTGATTAGCTGTGGAAAACAGCCATCTGAAGATTCTAAAACACAGATAAGATTCTGGCACAGCTTTGTTGCCGCTACCCATCCTGCTCTGAGGGAGCTGATTTCACAGTATGAAGCAGAAAACCCGGGGATTGAGATAGTTGAACAATACGTCCCGACTGGCGATGCGCTCATTCAGAAGTTGGCCACTGCGATCAGGAGCAATACTGCGCCTGACATTAGCTGGATCCATGCTGATTTTCTTGACAAGCTCGTCCAGGCGAGTGCCATCTATCCCATGGAGCATTTCTTCCAACAAGACTCAATCCAGATGGAATCGATCATTTCAGATATTTGGCCAGAATTGCTGAAAACTGCTATCTGGCAGGATACACTCTTTGCACTACCCATGGAGGCTACCACACTGGGCCTTGTCTACAACAAGGATCATTTCAGAAGGGTGGGACTGGATCCCGATAGACCTCCTCAAAATTGGGAGGAGCTTGGACAATTTGTTGATAGGCTCTGCACCGATACCAATGGCGATGGAGTATTGGAACGGCGAGGATTCTACGTTCCAGTATTTCCGGCATCGGGACCATTGAGTATCTGGATGGTCTTGCAGTGGTCACCCTTCCTGTGGTCTGCTGGTGGCCATTTTCTGCAGGCAGATAATTTCGAATTCCACCATGAATCAGGTGTAAAAGTTCTGTCGCTCTGGCAGGACCTTTTCGTCAGTCAGGATATGATAAGGTTTAGTCTTGGTCATGATTCCGGATTTCTCTCAGAGCAGGTATCTATGATTATGGACGGGCCTTGGGATCTACCACTCCTACGGGAAAATTCTAAGTTTGAATGGGGAGTAGCGCCGCTACCTGCCGGACCTTCTGGTCAATTTACCTACATGGCTGGGGAACATCTTGTTATCTTTAGGCAATCGAAGCACCCCACTGAATCATTCAAATTTGTGAAATGGATTCTGGATCCTAAGGTCCAGGCATCCTTCTCAATGAAATCAGGCTATTTACCCGTCCGACAAGCCACACTTGAGTTGGAAGAATACAAAAGGTTCCTTGAAGAAGATGCAGCTATGCGCGCGTTCGTTGACCTGCTCCAATATGCACGTGGAAGAGAAGCTCTAGGTTCCAAACAAGTCGAAATAAATCAACTGATTGCTGAGGCGATAGAACGGGCTTGTATGGGCGCAGATACACCGGAAGCCGCACTTAGTAAAGCAGCTCGAGGAGCACAGGAGCTGTTGGATGCCAAAGTATCACCCAGGTAACACCGACCATGGCTACTGACCAAAGCCGAATTCGTTCGCTTGACTTGCTGCGGGGCTTGACCATCTCTGCCATGATACTGATCAATAATCCTGGTTCTTTCGATTTTATCTGGCCTCCACTGGCACATTCGGAATGGCACGGTTGGACGTTCGCTGATCTCGTATTCCCAGCATTTTTGTTCCTGATGGGAGTTGCCCTTCCAGTTTCAACCAAAAAGCGCATGAAAGCTGGTGCAAGCAGAGGGGAAATCTTCAGTCATGGGCTGATTCGGGCAGGCCTACTGTTCATGATCGGATTGTTTATCAATGCTTTCCCATTTGGTCTGTTCAGCCATGAATTCTCCCTGGGTAGCCTGCGAATTATGGGTGTTTTGCAGCGGATAGCCATCTGTTACCTTTTTGCCCTTGTACTATATCTGTTTTTATCCAGCAGGACCCTGCTCGCGATGATTCCCTCAATCCTATTAGGCTATTATTTATTACTCCGATTTGTGCCAGTCCCCGGTTATGGCGCAGGTGTGCTTGACCAGGAAGGAAATTTAGTCTGGTACATAGATTCTATCCTGCTCAGCGGCCACACCTGGTTGTTCGCCAGCGTAGAAGGGTTTGATCCCGAGGGACTCCTCAGCACCTTTCCCGCTGTGGCGAGTACCTTGATTGGTGTGCAGGTTGGAGGGTGGTTACTTAGCCAGAACAGCAAGCTGGAGAAGATAGCCTTGCTACTCGTCACTGGGGTTGGTCTTATCATATTAGCAGAGATCCTGAAATACGTCATGCCTATCAACAAGAACTTGTGGACCAGTACTTATGTCTTACTCAGTTCCGGCTGGGTAATCAGTCTACTCGGAATCCTGATGTGGTTCGAATTCAATAAGATGCTGCCAAGGATTCAGTTTGGGCAGGCTCAAATGGGTAGAAATGCGCTGGCACTTTTTATCCTCTCCGAATGCCTGGCCATGCTCATGTGGTCGGTCGCCTGGAACACAGATACTGGAAAATTTTATACGCTCCACGATTTCATCTATCTTAAGCTGCTAGCCCCAGGCTTGGGCAATCAGCTCGGCTCGCTGGCGTATGGATTACTTAACCTTGGTCTTCTGGTCCTTGTAGCTGTTTGGCTGGACCAGCGCAGAATTTACCTTAAACTCTAGATCCTCTCAGCGGGTGGTAAGTATAGAGCTACCTACCAGATCTATGTGCGAGACGAATGGTTTGCTGAGCTTTTCTCCATCAAGGAAATGGTCACTCTCTCCGCTTGAACTGCCAATGCGACGAATTTTTGAAGACTCTGAGGATGACCCCAACGGCGGTATTGTGATCTGTACATCCTTGAACAATGGTTCGAAGAGCACATACTCAGATGACACCGGATCAACGGGATAAAGTCCAAGCGCTGCGAAGGCAAACCAGGCGCTGATCGTTCCACAGTCATCATTTCCAGGTAGACCGGATGGTCCCAGCCCGTAATCCTCCTCCATGATCTGAGAAACTCTTGCACTTGTTTTGCGCTCATTCCCTTGAAAATAGGAGTAAATGAATGGATAGCCGATGTCTGGCTCATTGTTAATGGTGAACTGGTTATTTGAGAAAGATTCATCAAGCTTCCGAAGCATTTTCTCTTCTGAACCAAAAACCTGAGCGAGACCCGAAATATCATGAGGTACAAACCAGGTATAGTTCCAGGCATTGCCTTCCACATAACCCGGTCCGCCTGATCCTTCCCAATCTCCAGCACCTTCTGTTGCAAGCGGGTCAAATGGGGTGGCCCAGTCGCCGGATCTCGATCGAGGGCGCAGAAACTGCATTTCCGGGTCGAACAAGTTCTTATAGAATTTTGAGCGATCTCTATACAGTCCAGCTAATTCAGGGTTTCCAAGCTGGTCTGCAAGTCTAGCAATTGCGTGATCAGCATAACAATATTCCAGAGTCGTTGAGACTGGTCCCCACACCCACCAGTCAGTACTCCAATCCTGCTCAGCCGGTATGTATCCATATTCAAGCATTTCGTGGTAGCCGGCACGAATTGGTGGGGCAGGTCTACCACCATTCGGTAGGGCAGGAGCCAGAACTGCCTCAAGGATCTGAGGTCCTAGCTCTTCATCAAGCACGCCCTTGAGATAGCTTTCCACGATCACCGGAGTAGCCGGGTCACCCACCATCATATACGTTTCAAGACCGGTTAATTCCCACTTGGGGAGAAATCCACTCTCGGTGTACATATCCAGCATAGTTAACGCCATTTCCCGCTGTTTATCTGGATAGACCAGATTGAGAAAGGGGTGGAGCGTTCGATAGGTATCCCAAAGTGAGAAGATGCTATATCGGGAACGATCCGTATATTGCCCGACTGCTTTTGAGCCCATTTCCAGAAATTCACCATTCACATCAGAAACTAGGTTGGGGTGAATGAGCATATGATACAGGGCTGAATAGAATTTTATCAGGTCGGATTGTTCGGCTCCCCTGACAGTGATCCGTCCAAGCACTTCGTCCCACACCTGAGAACTTTGCAGGCGAACAAGGTCGAACTGAGGATCTGGAATTTCTGTCAAACTGTTTAGTCGTGCATTCTCTTGATTAACATATGAGATGCCCGTGCGAAAAACTACAGACTCTTGAGCCTTCATATTGAAACTGATAATTGCTCCCAGGGATGTATCTGACTGCTCAAGAGTGAGTGAATCTGAGGGCTGATCATTTATCCAGGTATGTTTTGCGCTGGGTGTGTGATCATGATCCATATAAAAGTAGAGGGATTGGCGATTTTCCTCACCACAAAATCCACCACTGATATTGCGGCCACGTATTACACTGCTATCACTGATATCGATAGCACCCCCGCCGGTTAAGGCTAAACTTCTTCCAACGTCAACGAGTATATGATAAGTACCAGCTTTTAGAGCGGTGATTCGGATGAGTCCTGCGCGCTGGGTCACAGTGGTCTCCAGCTTGACATTTCTTTCTGGCAATCGCACTGAATAATACCCTGGTTGAGCCGTTTCGTTAGCGTAGCGCGTACGATAGTTCTCAGGCGCCATCTGAGTTTCATCATCGATGACGGTCAGGATCACACCCCCCAGGTCTGCACACCCAGTCCCACTGAGATGGGAATGGCCCAATCCATAAAAGTAGGGTTCACCATGCAAGTAACCAGAGGGTGATCCCAGTGCCGTGTGGGGGCTTAAAGATATCATGCCCCAGGGGTAGACTGCACCAGGAAAAGTATTTCCTCCACCCGCAGTACCAATGAGTGGGTCAACATATTCTGTCAGACTTCCTGAGTCGGTATATTTAAATATGCTGCATGAGCTAACTATTACTAGCGCTGCAGATAGCAAGATTCCTTTTAGCATCTCTCCTCTACTTTCGTCTGGAGTAAATCTGTTTTTTACTGAAGTCGTACGCCTGTATTAAGGTCAAAGAAATGTAAGTGATCGAGTAAAGGGGAGAGTATTATCTGGTCCCCTGAGGAACGTTTCTCAGAATCTTGAACACGGGCAACCAGTTGAAAATCACCAGCGGAAGTGTACAGATAGGATTCATTTCCCATGAGTTCACTTATCTCCAAGCAAACCTTGATCCCAGTGTCTGTGTTGTGGCTAATACTCAGATGCTCGGGTCGTATACCCACTCGAATCTGTTTGTCTTCGTATGGTGTTATCGCAGCATTTAACTCAGAGGGCAATGATACATCCATAAAATCGTTACGCAAATGGATTGTATTTTCAATCTTGACCGTTGCATCGATAAAATTCATTGCTGGCGACCCAATAAAACTGGCTACAAACTCATTCGCCGGGTTATTATAGATATTGAGGGGTTGATCTGCCTGAAAAATATGCCCTTCCTTCATGACGACAATTCGTTCACCCATAGTCATCGCTTCAACCTGATCGTGGGTTACATACACCATTGTAGTTTTGAGTTTTTCATGTAATATTTTTAGTTCTGTTCTCATCTGCACCCGTAGTTTGGCATCCAGGTTAGAGAGGGGCTCATCAAACAAAAATACTGCTGGTTTGCGTACAATGGACCTACCAACGGCTACTCGTTGACGTTGACCACCTGATAATTCCTTCGGCCGACGTTCTAGATACTCCCTGATGTCAAGAATTTCTGCGGCTTCGTTTACCCGCTTTTCTATATCCACTTTGGCCATCTTTTTTAGTTTTAAACCAAATGCCATATTTTCAAATACTGTCATGTGTGGATAGAGGGCATAATTCTGGAAGACCATGGCGATATCACGATTTTTGGGCTCCACATCATTAACGAGGTTATCACCAATGTAAACCTCTCCTCCAGAGGTTTCCTCCAGACCTGCGATGATGCGTAGAAGTGTTGATTTACCACATCCTGAAGGTCCGACCAGGACCAGGAATTCACCGTCATTGATATCTAAATCAATGCCATGCAGCACCTGAGTTTTACCATACGATTTTCTTATGTTTTTTAATGTGACGTTTGCCATTGGAAGTCCTTATTCGTTATCGGAATTTGATTGACCGGTGAATATAACTTTCAATGATTTATAACCAATGAATGCATGTGCAAATCATACGAAATCTTAGTTTGATTCTCGATCAGATTTAAAACCTATTTGACAGGTGGATCATTCATCTGCAGGTCCTTTTCTTGACCATTCACGGGAGTTAAACACTGACGACATTCTCTATGTGACCATTCAGGGAATTAACTTGAGCCAGCGTATTTAACGCGTGATAAATCTGACAATACTCATTTCAGAATTTATTGATGAATACTTCCTGGTTTCATTGCTGTAATTGTGTTTTGCTTGGCCTGCCAAGCGTAGCTCCTATCAAACCTGGAAAGTTATGCCTGCTGCGACCAGCCTTCCCCTTCGAGAGCCTCAGGGTTCGGCTTGGTAAACTACGCTCTGATAAAATGAATAATGCTAGCTTTACTCAGCTTTAAGAAGTCCAGCCTGCGCCGGCCCCGATAAAAAGTAGAGATACTGTAAGAGCGTGCTACGACCAGCCTTCGTCCACAGGACTACGGCCTGGTAAACTCCGCTCAAATATGATGATTATGACCAGCTCCACTCAGACTTGAGAAGTCGAGCATGCGCCGGCGTAGCTGAGTGCTAACGAAGCGAAGACGCGTACCCGAGGCCCTCCTTCGCACCTTGTGCTTCGGTGAGCTATCCCTAGTTTTGTACTGTAATTTTGGATTGGTTGGCCTGCCAAAGGTTCATCTGCGTCTTTCAGACTTCGATGGATAAAAAGCTCCATCTGGGTTGGCCTGCCAACCGTAGCTCTCGATAGAGAGCGTAGGTTGGTACCCGAGGCCGGAATCCCCGCCTGCCTGGCGCTGCAGGCGGCGGGCAGGGAACCGGCACGGCTGTTGAGGCCGAGGCATTTTAAGTCCTAAGACGAATCCTTGTATGTATCAGTGGGACAGTAAGTTACAGGGATTTAATAATCGCTATGTGCACTGAATGTGCAGTAGCTAGACACATGAAGGGCACAATTCTATGGGATTAAAGTCCTCTGTACTTCTTTACATTTAGAGCTTTCCATTGGAGTGATGGATGTGAATCAATTCGATCTCGGA
>JAIPJM010000053.1 GCA_021734255.1 Fidelibacterota bacterium
TCGGATATTATGCCCTGGGTGATGGAATCTCAGCCATTTTTAAAAGAAATCCGGGCCAAATCAACCCGGTTTATAAGAGAAAACATCGATATCGACAGTTGGACCTGATTTTTAACTGATATAACGGGGGAACTCCTGTGAAGGGAAGCTGTATCACTGTATTGCCAGGTACCATAGAGACTGTTTAAAAAAACTTGCCAAAATGGTCAACTCTCCAGGAAATGCCATAAGAATGCGCCATTATGACATTATTCTGCCAAATGTTAATCATGGAAATATATATATGAGCCATTATGGCGTAAAAAAGCTTTTGGCATACCTTTCGAATAATAATGGGAGTGTTGAGTTGATTTGAAAAAAGATTTGAGAAAAAGAGATAAATAAAGGAGAAAGAATCATGACACTAGTAAAATACACAAGACCAAGAATCAGCAGATCATTTGACAGTATGCTGGACAACTTCTTCGAAGACTTTAACCGTGGTGGCAGCAACTACAGCGACGTCTGGCGTCCTGCCATGAATGTTAGTGAACTTGAGAAGCAGTTCGATCTTTCATTCTCTATGCCCGGCTTTGAAAAAGAGGATATTACTGTTTCTGTAAAAGATCACACATTGACCGTAAAGGCAGAGAAGGAAAACAAAGTAGAGAATGAGGGCACAAAGTACTGGACACGTGAGATCGCTCGCGGATCCTACGAACGCCATATCGATCTTCCTGAAAATGTAAACACGGATAAGATCGCTGCAGAATACAAGAGCGGCATTTTAACTCTGAGCCTCCCCAAGACCAAGGAAGCTCTTCCCAAAGAGATCGCCGTCACTGTCAAATAAAAAGTCGAGAGATCAGGGTTGATCTCTCACGAATGGTCAAACAAAAATGCAGGGCTCCATATCAGTTGATCATGAGAGCCCTGTATCCTTTTAAACCTGATACCCTGAGAGGTAATGATGTCAACAATTAGAGAAGATTATGTCCTGAAACAGATAGAGAGGATTGGGGAATTGATCACCCTTGCTCTAGGTTTCAAGGCTTCCGGGAAAACAGACCACGCACTGATGACAGTGGATGCAGGATTAGATGAACTCCTTGGTGAGGAGAGAGAGCTCCTCGAAATGGCTGATGTTCAAACAGCTGCGCGACTGATCGCTGACCCAAAAAAAATTAAAGCCTACGCTGATCTTCTCAGTACTAAAATGAAATTTGTTGAAAATTCGAAACATAGATCCTTCCTCGAATCTAGATCCCAAACGCTATTTGATGAAGTTACCATGATGAGCAATTGATGTCGTATCGCACTACCGCCCAAAAAAAGCCACCCCGGCGGGGGTGGCTTTTTTGTCTGCAATTACGATAGTGTGTTATTTTCTTCCAGACACCAGTGAATCTACCACTCCTGGATCTGCCAGAGTGGATATGTCACCCAGACTGTCCAGCTCGTTCTCGGCGATCTTCCTGAGAATTCTTCTCATGATCTTGCCTGAACGTGTTTTGGGTAAGGCCGGTGTGAATTGCACCTTGTCTGGTTTAGCGTGAGGGCCGATCTCTTTCCTAACCGAGGCTGAAATACCAGCCAGGATCTCATCTGAACCTTCAATGCCAGCCATCAAAGTTACGTAGGCATAGATGCCCTGACCCTTGATGTCATGTGGGAATCCAACGACAGCAGCCTCAGCGACACCATCGGCTTTTCCAATGGCTCCTTCAACTTCTGCAGTTCCGATTCGGTGACCGGAGACATTAAGCACATCATCAACACGCCCTGTGATCCAGTAATCACCATCTGCATCACGACGAGCACCATCCCCAGAGAAATAATATCCAGGGTACATGGCGAGATAGGTCACTTTGAATCGTTCATGATCACCATAAATGGTTCTCATCATACCTGGCCAGGAAGTCTTTAATGCCAGTAGACCTGATTTATCGTTGCCCTCGATCTCCTTGCCATCTTCTGTCAAGAGAACCGGTTGTACACCGAAAAATGGAATCGTTGCCGCTCCTGGTTTCAGGGGTGTGATGCCAGGCAAAGGAGTGATCAGAATTCCACCGGTCTCTGTTTGCCACCAGGTATCAACGATGGGGCATTTGCCTTTTCCAACAATGTTATAGTACCAGTTCCATTCAGGCTCTTTGATCGTTTCTCCGACAGTCCCCAACAAGCGTAGAGAGGACAGGTCATTTTTCTCGACCCATTCATTGCCTTCGCGCATAAGGGCACGCAGCGCCGTAGGAGCAGTGTAGAAAAGATTAACTTTATGTTTGTCAACTATTTCCCAGAAGCGACCAAAATCTGGATAATTCGGGACTCCTTCGAACATCATGGTGATGGCACGGTTTGCCATAGGTCCATAAACGATATAGGAGTGACCGGTTACCCAGCCAATATCAGCTGTACACCAGTAGATGTCACCTTCATGATAATCAAAAATGATCTCATGGGTGAGGGAGACATAGGTCAGATAACCACCAGTGGTATGGAGAACACCTTTTGGTTTCCCTGTGGATCCAGACGTATAGAGAATGAACAGGGGATCTTCGGCATCCATTTCTTCCGGAGCACAAACTGCATCCGCCTGAGCAACTGATTCGTGCCACCAGATATCCCGTGGACTTTCCATATTTACATCTGCTCCGGTGCGTTTTACAACAACACAGGTGGTAATGGATGGGGTTTCTGCCAGGGCCATATCAGCATTCGATTTCATGGGAATATCCAGCTTAGTACCACGAACACCCGTATCTTGAGTGATAAGCAGTTTACACTCGGAGTCATTGATTCTGTCCCTTAATGATTCAGGGCTGAATGCACCAAAAACGATCGAGTGGACTGCTCCGATACGTGAGCAGGCCAGCATGGCCACTGCCAGTTCAGGGATCATCTGCATATAGATGCATACACGATCACCTTTCTGGATACCATTTGCTTTCAGAACATTTGCGAATTTCTGTACGTCCTCCAGAAGTTCAGCATAAGTAAATTTTTTGTCTTCGTTTGGATCATTTCCTTCCCAGATCAGGGCAGTGCGATTGCCATCACCGGACTCCACATGTCGATCCAGGCAGTTGTAGCTCACATTCAGTTTTCCACCTTCGAACCACTTGATCTCGGCCTTCGCCAGATCATAATTCGCAACGGTATCCCACTTCTTGAACCATGTGAGTCGTTCAGCCTGCTCAGCCCAAAAGCCATCCGGATCATTGATAGAACGGTCATACATTTCCTGATACTGCTCTTTGGATTTGATATGGGCGTTCGCCGTGAATTCTGCTGATGGATTAAAGATTTTTACATCGCTCATATTGACTCCTCTTATACAATTAATTGGTATTCGTAAATACTGATTCTCCATGTGCAAACAATGCGCCAAAAGGAACACTACCAAAATATGATGGTATTAATACTTATCAACAGGCAAGTAGTGAAAGGGCAGTATTTACCTGAGATGAACCCGGATTTTCTCTAAAAGATCATCCAGATTCTCTTCCTCAACGACGTGAGTTTCGAATGCGAGCGCCCATTTTGATTTTACCGCTTCCACCAGTGCAGGGCGAACGGACCAGATCATGGCCCGGCCACGCAACAGGAGTGTCTCCATGCACCCTGCCCACCCTTCATCTCTTAGTTCGAGGTGACCGATCTCATCAATGATAACAATGGAGCCTGGTACATCTTCTATTTCCATAAGTGCCTGGCAACCAAAATCGAGCCCACTCCTACGAAAATTGAACGGACCAGCGTTTATACTTGATTCAGGTCCCCCTCTTTCACAGAGAAGTTCTGACTGTTTCGTTTGGATGTCTCTGACATGGTAGTGGTCTCTTTCTCCCGCTTTCCAAACGCCCTCAGTGAGAATACCCTGGAAGGTAAATTCATTCAATTTATCTGAACCCAGGATAGTCTGTAAGCGTGAGGTCTTTCCCGAGCCCTGGGTTCCCACTACCAGAATGACCCTTGCAGTAGCAGTCGTGTGCTCTTTCCGCAACTGTTCCAATATCCCTAACATGCGATTCAAAGTGCGGAATGGATGTCGCCAGCGCTGCTTCTTTTGTGATACGACATTGATCATGCGGGGGAGAACCTCGAATGCCACAGAGAGGGACTCAAAAAGAATGCGCCTTTTGTGTTGCTTAAACCAGTTGATGATCAGCGGATTCCGGATCTCTATGCTGAGCGCAGAGAAACTGAAGATAACGAAGAGTGCCCGGAGTGCCATGCCCATTCCAGATGCGAGTCCAATGCGTATCTGGTCAACACTTCCGACCCCACCAAGAATGAGCCCGGAAAGTGTCATGATGGCGGTCAGTTGGATCCACAGACTGGGTCGCTTGAGTCTGTGCAGTGAGCGTGTATACCTGAAGATATTAAATAGCACAAACAATGAAATCAGCCCTGCGCGGACTGGAAGTGTAAATCTGTCCAGGTAGAGCAGACCGGAGAAAAAGAGCAGGACATTCAAGATGAGAAGGGGAACGCTAAACACCTGGTCTCCAGAGACCGTGAAGATCTCTGAAGATTCGACCGCTTCATCATGGTCAGTCTGATCGGCGGTTAAGCGCTCGCTCTGATATCCTGTTCTGAGCGCGAATAGTGCGACCAGACCACCAAAAAAAAGGTCGATAACGAAGATCATCCGCACCAGATCAAAGGGGACGGATTCACTTATTTGTAAACTTTTAGCAGCCATGAGATAGAGTTGTTCATAGAGTTGGACGAAGTCAGGTCCGAATGTGAGGAGTAGAACGAAGATCTTTTGAAAAAGACTCCAGGAGACGGCGATGGCCCCACCAATGATGAATCCTGGCCAGCGCCCCCGAAAGAGGCGAACCATCAATTCCAGGATGAGACCTTCCATGAATATCCCCACCATGGGTCCGAAAATGATAGCCGAAGGAGAGACCGATTTCATGGTTGCGGTAATGAGTGCCGCTCTCCAGAGTAGTCCTGGCTGAGGCCATAGTTTGTAACCATTGATCAGAAGGATCAGCCCGAGGGCTGCCAGGAATGTACCTGATAAAGGGACATGCAAATTGTGGAGAAAACTTCCGAGGATGATCTCTACGGAAGCCCATAGACTGCCAAGCATAGCTGCTTTTAGCCAGATGTCAGGCAGGCGTTTTGTTGCTGTTGTTCTGGGCGGCGACATGTTGGCAAAAATCATGATCACCACCACTGATCATTAGGGTTCATCAGTTCTCTTTCCAAGCACGGGAGCAGATCCCATCGTTTCCCATGGAACCGTATCGGCCTCAGACCATACCGAAGGGCTGCAGGTCATTCAGCTGAGAGAAATTTTATTTACATTGGAATCTAATGAATTCACCCGGGAAGTAAATCATTTCTGAAATGGCACAATATTTGTCGTTTGCACCGTATCCTCGATGGACAAATAAAACAGGAGATAAAAAATGCCGAAAAGTGTAAAAGGAACCCAAACCGAAAAGAATCTACTTCTCGCCTTTGCTGGAGAAAGTCAAGCGCGAAATCGCTACACCTATTTTGCCAGTGCAGCGAAGAAAGAGGGTTTGGTCCAGATCTCACAGATATTTGAAGAAACTGCCAACCATGAAAAAGAACATGCCAAACGCTTTTTCAAATTCCTGGAAGGTAGTGATCTTGAAGTGACAGGGACTTTCCCTGCAGGTGTCATTGGTACTACTTTGGAAAACCTGAATGCTGCTGCTGAGGGTGAAGAGCATGAGTGGAGTACCCTGTACCCAGAATTCGCTCAGGTAGCTCGTGAAGAAGGTTTTAATGCTGTGGCTGCCGCCTTTGAGGCAATTTGTATTGCTGAGAAACAGCATGAAAAGCGTTATCGCGATCTTGCCAAGAACCTTGAAGAAGGAAAAGTATTCAAACGGAACGGTAAGGTCGTCTGGCGCTGTCTGAATTGCGGATACCTCCATGAGGGTGATGAAGCCCCAAAATCATGTCCAGCTTGTCTGCATGGCAGGGAATATTTCGAGCAACTGGGTGAAAACTGGTAAAACCCTCAACTTAGAATATATCAAGAACGGAGCCCTGCCTAATGCGGGGGTGCGAACAGAACACCCTCAGCCGTCGCTCTATCGAGCTATGGCTTGACACGCTGTGTTCACACGGGGATGAATGTAAAGTTAGTCGCTTCAGCGCGATGTCACCACCAGTGCCGGGCGGATAACCACGCCGTAGCTGAACCCCGCCAACGGCGGCGGGTGGAGCGTAGGCGGGTTATGAATGGGACCCCGAGTTTACCCGGGGGGATCCATTGGGGAAAACTAAAATCCGGTTTACGCTACAAAATTGCTCCAATGCTTTGAATGTGAGGACTATGGATTGATTGTGTCTATCTTGCCGCTGAGAAAGTGGGGTGTAAAACTATTAACGCGCATAACGCGCAATGTGCTTGCATCTGGCCAAACCACTGTTAATATCTAGCAGGATATTAAACTGACTGAAGTAGAGGAACGATCAAGACATATAAATCATGAAACCCCGATCAATCAAATATATATTCTTCCTCGTTTCATTCTTGTTTGTCCTCGAAGCGTATTCCCAAACTCAATCCGGGAGAGTGAATGGGTTCTTGAGAGATGCCCAGACAGGTGAACCCCTGCTGTATGCAAATGTAAGTTTAAAAAACACAGGCATGGGGGCTGCATCTGATAATATGGGGTACTATATCATTCAGAGCATACCGCCGGGAAAATACACCCTTCAGGTACTCATGATCGGGTACGAACGAGCGGAGTTGGAGATTTCAGTTGTGGCTGGTCTGGAAGAACGATACGACTTTGAGATCGAACCATCATCGGTTCAGGGAGAAGAAGTCATCGTGACCGGGGACCGACAACGTTTTGAAAAAGAGATCGAAGTAAGCGCCGTGAGTCTCTCCATGCGAGATGTAAAAACAATGCCCGCCTTCGTCGAGGCAGATATCTTCCGAAGCATTCAGTTACTACCTGGTGTCCAGTCCAGTAGTGATTTTTCTTCAGCCCTGGTGGTGAGGGGCGGAAGTCCAGACGAGAATCTGATCATGCTGGATGGGATTGAGATATACAACCCCTTTCATCTCGGTGGTGTATTTTCAACCTTCAACGCTGATGCCATTGCAGATGCAGAATTTTTGGCAGGTGGCTTCCCAGCCGAGTACGGAAATCGCATCTCTTCAGTGCTCAGCATTACGGGGCGGGAGGGTGACTCAAAGCATAATAAATTATTTATAGACCACCAACTTGGTGATTTTTTCGATGTCAGTCAAGTTCGGGGGGAAGTGAACCTGCTTAGTTCCAAGTTGCTCATTGAAGGTCCCATCGGTAAGGGGTCCTGGATGTTTTCTGGGCGGAGAACCTATTTCGATCAAATTGCCAGAGTGTATTACTGGTACAAAGATGAGCCCATGGATTGGAATTACTATTTTTACGATTTCCAGGGAAAAGTCATTCAGAATATCAACCCAACGAACCGACTGAGCTTCTCTCACTATAAGGGGAGAGATCGTATTGCGTTTGAACTGGAACAGTCCGACTCTAAGGTAGACTTTATTTGGGACTGGGGTAATTCTACAAAAAGTTTGGAATGGCGCTGGGTTCCGAATTCAAAATTCGTGTCGACACTGTCAGCTGCAAATACGACCTATAAATTCGATGTAGATCTATCGTATGCATCCCTGGATAGTAACGGAACCAGTGCTGAAGGACAATTCATTGTCTACAATGAGATCGATGATTGGACCATTAAGGAAAATCTCGATTGGTACCTCTCCTCGAAGCATACGGTAACCATGGGGCTGGAGCTCAAAGACCTTGGTGTAAAATTCAATATCGGTGATGGTGACATTAGCTTCATCGATGAAAATGAGCAGAACATGATCTATAGTGGGATCATTCAGGAGCGGTGGCAGCCAAATCCGGTCATCATGCTTCAAACCGGACTGAGAATATCCAAATACTCAGCGCATGAGAATCTCTATTATGAACCTCGTGTTGGATTTAAATACCTCCTGAATGAAAATCTGGCGATCAAAGGCGCATGGGGTAAATACAATCAATTCATCTTTACCGCTCAAGATGAAGATGCCATCTTGAGTATTGTTGATTTCTGGAATCCTATCCCCAAGAACTACAGAGCAAAGTCCGTGGAACACTACATCCTGGGTGTTGAACAATGGATCGGCGATGGCTGGTTTGCCAGTGTCGAAGCCTATTACAAACCCTATAGCAATACTTTGGTGATCAACCCAAATCAGGACTTCATAGATCCAACTGATGATTACACTGAGGGAACAGCAGAAGTCACTGGCACCGAAGTACTCCTGAAGAAGAACAGCGGCAAACTCACAGGGTGGGTTGGGTTCTCCTACACAAATAGCTCGCAAGAATTCGATTTCAATCTGGATGGTCAGATCAGGGAGGATGAGGGCGAGATATACAGGTCAAAATATGATCAACCCTTTTCGGT
This sequence comes from Fidelibacterota bacterium, assembly GCA_021734255.1. Lineage (GTDB taxonomy): Bacteria > Fidelibacterota > UBA8477 > UBA8477 > JABMPR01 > JABMPR01. Next base: position 8,440 of record JAIPJM010000053.1, read on the forward strand.
GAATGTGGTCATGAATTATGCATTATCGAAGAAGAACACCTTTGGATTGACATTGAGTAGCAGCAGTTCCAATCTGTACACACCAACTGTGGCATACATATATACACAGAACGGTTCGACATTTGATTTTAATAATCCATACTCTGATCTTACCGAATTTAAAGGTGACCGAAATTCAGCGCGCTATCCTAATTACTTCAGGATGGATGTCAGCTACTCAAGAGAGATCAGACCATTCAACATTGAGGGCTTATTCAAAGTTCAGATCATCAATGTCACCAACCACTTCAATACCTTTGTCTATAACTGGGATCTTTCGGCCGGTATCGTTGAGGGCGTTGGCATGTTCCCGTTCCTACCAACCTTTGGGCTGGAGTTCAAATTTTAAATGAATATTATGAGACAGATATCCATCCAAGCGCGCCTATTCACCCTCTTGCTTGCCTCCTTGATTTTCATTGGCTGCACTGAGGAGCTGAGTATTGCTGATTTTGCCGATGATTTTAAAGATTATGAAGTGGAATTGAGAATTGAGGGTGTTCTTGACCAGCAAGAATTCTCAAATTCTGTTATCAGGATCGATCGGACCATATTGGTGACGGACACGTCACTCTTTAATGGCATTGATGACAATGGGGATTGGGTGAGTTACACCGATGTGAATGGAAATGGTAGATGGGACGAGGGAGAACCCTTGAATGATGATATTGGTGGCGAATATCAGGGTCCAAATGAACCACCAGTGGGGAGAGGAAATGGCATCCCTGATCCTGGTGAACCACACATGGACGACTATATAGAGATCTTGCCACAGATCCATGATTCCACCATGGTAGCTGTTGTGCTGAGAGATTCTGCTACCTCAGCATTGGTAGCCGAATTCGTTTGGAAATCTGATGCTGGGACATTCGACGTCAGTTTTGGTCCGGGAGGACCGCCTGAAGTGGCGGCCCAAAACCCCTACATCAGATATACCTATGGCGGCTACGTGCCGGATACACCCTACGCAGGCGTTGAATTGGACTCAAACAGGATATATTCGGTAGAGATCACTACAACCGATGGTCGCGTTATAAGTGCCTCAACTGATATAATCACACAACCGAAAGTTTTACCCTGGGACTACACATTTTGGGACGATGATACATTGGTAAGCCCAGTGAACAACTTTGCCTATCTAACATGGAATAATCCAAGTGAGTCCGTTTACAGCTCACTGAAACTGGATCTGTTCTTTAGGCCTGACTCCATTAAGGGTTTCTACTCTTATGCCAGAGCAGCCTTTCAGCTGGATCCTGAGACAAACCTACCACTATTTCAGGAAAGTTTCTTAGGTTACCCCCTGGGCATGTATCGACTGACGATCAGCACACTCAACAATAGCTATGGTCGTTATTTATACTCGGGCTTACCACTCAGGGACCGAAGTCTATCTAATTGGAGAGACCAGGATGGTAGCGTGGTGCTTGGTGCGCTTGGGTCCAAATCCTCGTCCACATTTTATCTCCGTCTGGCTGCTGTCAATGGCTGAAGAAAAAATTGACTGATATCCTTTTCTCCGGTTAAAACCATTAACAAACGCTCAAGGCCGATGGCGATGCCCCCGGTAGGCTGCATTTGGGCAATAGCTTGGATCAAATCTTCATCTATGGGGTGGGGAGGGTAGCCCAACTCTTCTCTTAGTTGACTCGATCGTTCAAAACGATGTCTTTGCTCATCTTGATCGCGTAATTCACTGAAAGCATTCGCTATTTCTACCCCCTGGATATATAGTTCAAACCTTTCAGCCCACACCTTATCCGCTTGTTTCAACTGAGCAAGAGCAGACATACTTGCTGGATAATCATATACAATAACGGGTCGATCCATACCAAGTTTCGGTTCAATCAACTTCATCCAGACCCTGAAAAATATATCCTCGAATGTATCATCCCCAGGGACCCTTTCATTCAGAACACCCTGGGCTTCCCTGCGCCAGTATGCCTCTTCAGAAATTCCTCTTCTCAGGTCAAGAGAAGCATGTTCTTGAAAACAGTCCTGAATGGTGATCCGTCCAACACCCGCTTCCCATGAGAATCCATTGGGGTGACTGAGGGGATGAAATTGTTCGCTGATAAATTGAAGCAGTGTTTCCACATCTGCCATGACATCCCTGTAGTCTCCTGGGCGATACCACTCCAGCATGTTGAACTCGGGGTGATGCTGCGGTCCGAGTTCCCCCAAATTCCTGAAGGCTCGTGCGATCTCAAATACCTTTTCATAACCGTTCCCCAGTGCTTTCTTGATCGCAAACTCTGGTGATGTTGGCAGGAAGTATTCCCTGGAAATCCCGGTTTCATCCACGTAGCTCGTCTTAAAACCATGAAGATGAGGTTCCATCCCTGGTGAGGGGACCAGCACGGGAGTCTCAATCTCAAAAAATTCCCGATCCACGAAGAACTGTCTGATCAAATTGATCAGGGCACGTTTTTGTTCTAATCTGTCCTTGTTCACGGTGATAATATGATTTTGAGGAAGCAGGTTTCAAAATTCTGTTCGCATATTATGTTAAGAGGAAGATGAGAGAATCACTGAAGAATAAACGAATCCGGACGCAGATGATCCTGGATCGCCTGTATGAAGCCTATCCCAACGCAACTTGCAGTTTGGAACATCGTTCACCCTTTCAGCTCCTCATCTCCACCATGCTTTCAGCCCAATGCACTGACGAGCGGGTCAATATGGTAACGCCAAAACTATTTGAACATTATCCAACGGCAGAACGGATGGCATCAGCTTCTGTGGAGCACCTGGCAGAGTTGGTCCGTTCAACGGGATTCTTTAACAGTAAATCGAAAAACATGAGTGCCTGCGCGAAGGTGTTGGTTGACGAATATGATGGAGAGGTCCCGGCAGACTTGGATAAATTGGTGGAATTGCCGGGTGTCGGGCGGAAAACAGCCAATGTTGTTCTGGGTACTGGCTTTGGGGTACCAGGGATCGTTGTCGATACACATGTGATCCGGATATCCAATCTGCTACACCTGACGAACCAAATAGATGCGGTAAAGATAGAGTTCGAACTCCAGAAGATCATCGAAAAGGAGCATTGGGTCATGTTTACGCATCTGATCATCGATCATGGTCGGGCTGTCTGTATTGCGCGTCGACCTCAGTGCCATGCTTGTGTCCTGGCAGAATTCTGCCCATCCGTATTACCGGAAGCAGTGACGAACAGGGCGAAGAAAAATGGATAGTGGGGTAAAGTTTAGAGTAACAGGAAGGGTTCAGGGTGTTGCTTTTCGGGCATTCGTCCAGGGAACTGGAACTCAAATGGGTCTGGCTGGCTGGGTGAAAAATAATTCTGATGGCTCAGTACATGGCTATGCTGAGGGTGACCAGGGTATGTTGATTGCGTTCATGAAGCAGGTCAGGATCGGCAATCGTTGGTCAGATGTGCACTCTCTTGATCAGGAATCAGTACCGTTTTCAGGCGAATTTGACAGCTTCGAGATTAGAGATTAGGTTTTTTTTGAATATTCATTATTTAATAGAGAAAGAAGGAACCGTATAGAAATGAAACCAACTTTTTTTGACAAGAAAACCTGTGGTACCTGTAAAAAAGCCAAAGCATATCTGGATCAAAAGAATGTAGCGTTTGATGTGGTAGATATCATCAATGAACCGCCAAGTAAAGAGATGCTGGAAAAGTTCATTGATGAGGATAATGTGAAGCCATTTCTAAACTCCAGGTCAGCTATATACAGGGAAATGAAACTGGGGCAGAATCTCCCGGATAAGAAGACAGCCATCGAACTGATGCTGAAGGATCCCAATCTCATCAAACGACCCTTTATTGTAAAAGGCGCGGTGGGATCATTTGGATTCAAAGCGGAAGAATTTGACAATAAATGGATATAAAGGAATAATGCAGAATATGGAAAAGATCATTGGAGAAATTGAAAGATCTGAGACGGAGAAGGTTATCGTCCAGGTGAAAGAATTTAAAGGAAGAACTTACGTAGACTTTCGAATTCACTATCTGGCGGATGAGGATGAATGGCGTCCTACTCAGAAGGGGATCACCGTTGCACCCGCTCTGTGGGAAGAATTCAAAAAACATGTGGAAGAGACCAATACATTCCTTACTACAGAGGGATTGATCTAAGCGTTATTCCTCAGTAAATCTCTTCTGAGCTGCATGTTTTTAGTAAAATACTGTCGGTAAACAAGACTAAGAAGGATCAGGTTCGCCAGCGTTGACGAAGTGAACCACATATACATGATCATGATCTGGTATCGAACTGCGATAATTGGATCGATTCCTGCCAGGATCTGGCCAGTCATTACCCCTGGGATCTGAACCAGACCTACGGTCATCATGCCATTGATATTTGGGATGAGTGCAGAATGAATTGAGACCTTCATGGCTTCGTAAACTGCCTCCTTCGGTGTGGCCCCCAAGGCTAACAAGGTTTCTATTTCCCGTTCCCGATGTTTCATTTCCCCAACAAAGCGGTTCGCTGTCAAGGAGGAGGAATTCAATCCGTTTCCAATGATCATTCCACCGATGGGAATGGCAGCGTAAGGTGAGTACCACGGTTCAACATCCAAAATGAAGAAGAGGATCGTACCAAGGACAAATATGGCTGATCCCATTAAAGCGATCAGCATAGCTGAGAAGAAGTGAGGAATGTGCTGCTTCTGCCTCCTGGATCCTTCATAGCTGGCAATAAGGATCATGATAAATAGCAGCATAACCATGAACGACCAGTGTTCCTGTTTAAAAAACCAGGTCAGGACATAACCCATGAGGGTCAATTGCGCAAAACTGCGAATGGTCCCGATCAGTAAGGTCTTTTCCAGTTCCAGTCGCCACCGTTTGATCAGGAAAAGCGAGAAAACAATAAACACCAGCGAGATCATCAGGTCTGTCCAGGTCAGGGTGTAAAAATCAGGCTTCATCATCCTCCCCTTCCGTCAATAGTCCAGCTTGCTCAAAAGCATGTGTTTGCTCGAGTGATTGGATGGTTCCTTCCCTGATCAACTCTCCTCTGCTCAGGAGAAGGGCTCGCGTAGCAATTTTTTTCATGAGCTTATAGTCATGGGAGACAGCGATCACGGTAAGGTTCAGGGACGCCCTTAACTTTTCGACCAGCTTCAGGACCGCTTGTGCAAGCTTTGGGTCAAGACTCGAGGTTGGTTCGTCCAATATTAAGACGGCCCAACATAGTCGTATGATATAAGTGTTAAAATGTTATATTGAGCCATGGAAAAAACAGACGCAAGAAAACTATCGTTAGAGAATCTGGAGTTACTGAGAAATCAGGCAATCAGATTATTAAAACAA
>JAIPJM010000054.1 GCA_021734255.1 Fidelibacterota bacterium
GACACTTCATTTTCGCCGAGTCTCTGGTCGAGACAGTGCCCAAATCGTTACACCATTCGTGCAGGTCGGAACTTACCCGACAAGGAATTTCGCTACCTTAGGACCGTTATAGTTACGGCCGCCGTTTACTGGGGCTTCAATCAGTACCTTCGACCGAAGTCTAAGCGCCTTTATTAACCTTCCAGCACCGGGCAGGTGTCAGTCCCTATATTTCGTCTTACGACTTAGCAGAGACCTGTGTTTTTGGTAAACAGTCGCTTGGGCCTTTTCTCTGCGACCTACGTATCTTCTCCTGTAAAAGGATATCATCAGCAGGCACTCCTTCTCCCGAAGTTACGGAGTTAATTTGCCGAGTTCCTTAACCAGAGTTCTCTCGCGCACCTTAGAATACTCATCTCGCCTACCTGTGTTGGTTTGCGGTACGGGCACCAATAAAGCTAACATAGAGGGTTTTCTTGGCAGCGGGATTAGGTTCAGTTTGTGGGCTAGGCCCTCCTATTCGGCTCTCAGGATAGTGATCCAGCGGATTTGCCTACCGGATCTCCCTACAACCTTAAACCAGCACTTTCAATCGCTGGCTGAACTTTCACTTCTGCGTTCCCCATAGCTCAAACGCTTTATTAGTGGTACAGGAATATTAAACCTGTTACCCATCGACTACGCCTTTCGGCCTCGCCTTAGGGACCGACTAACCCTGAGCAGAGTTGCTTTACTCAGGAAACCTTAGGCTTTCGGTGACCAGGAATCTCACCTGGTTTATCGCTACTCGTGCCTGGATAATCATTTCTGTGTCCTCCAGCATTCCTTTCGGTATACCTTCAACGGTTAACAGAACGCTCTTCTACCACTCTGAATAAATTCAGAATCCATAGCTTCGGTACTGTGCTTATAGTCCCGGAGATTATCGGCGCAAAATTCCTCGACTAGTGAGCTGTTACGCACTCTTTAAAGGAGTGGCTGCTTCTAAGCCAACCTCCTAGCTGTTTTAGCAATTTTACATCCTTTTTCACTTAGCACAGATTTAGGGACCTTAGCTGATGGTCTGGGCTGTTTCCCTTTCGGCAATGAAGCTTATCCCCCACTGCCTGACTGCCAGTAAGCATGTTTTGGTATTCGGAGTTTGATTGGGTTTGGTAATCTTGTGGGACCCCTAGCCCATTCAGTGCTCTACCCCCAAAACACTCGGTACTGACGCTAGCCCTAAAGCTATTTCGAAGAGAACCAGATATCGCTGAGTTTGATTGGCCTTTCACCCCTTACCACAGCTCATCCAAACGGTTTTCAACCCATCCTGGTTCGGACCTCCACTGCATTTTACTGCAGCTTCATCCTGGCCATGGTAAGCTCACTCAGCTTCGGGTCTACCCCATGTTACTATTCGCCCTATTCAGACTCGCTTTCGCTACGACTCCAGATTTTATCCTTAATCTTGCAACATAGGAGTAACTCCCAGGCTCATTATGCAAAAGGCACGCCGTTCCTCGACTAAATCGAGGTTCGACCGCTTGTAGACATACGGTTTCAGGTTCTATTTCACTCTTCGCCAGAAGTACTTTTCACCTTTCCCTCACGGTACTAGTTCACTGTCGGTCACAAGAGAGTATTTAGCCTTGGATCGTGGTCGACCCGGATTCGAACGGAATTTCACGTGTTCCGCCCTACTTGGGAGTGGTCTCAAGGAAGTCCAAATGCTTTCATTTACGGGGCTGTCACCCTCTATGGCGGACCTTTCCAGGTCCTTCAATTAGCAATTGGTTTTTTGACTTCCCGACAGGTCTGCAAACCCGTCCGAGATCATCCCGCAACCCCTGAACTGCAACACTTGCAGGTTTGACACAGTTCAAGTTTAGGCTATTTCCATTTCGCTCGCCGCTACTTTGGAAATCTCAATTGATTTATGTTCCTGAAGGTACTAAGATGTTTCAATTCCCTTCGTTAGCTCACACCTCCCTATATATTCAGGAGGCAGTAGCACAGTATGACCTGTGCTGGGTTTCCCCATTCGGAAATCCCCGGATCATAGAAAGTTTGCTTCTCTCCGAGGCTTATCGCAGCTTACCACGTCCTTCATCGCCTTCTTGTGCCTAGGCATCCACCGTACGCCCTTAGTAGCTTGATCAAATTAATGATCGTTATATTCTATATCTAATGCGCATAATTGCGGCTACTCATGTATAAATACATTCGTATTCAATTTACTTTTTCCCAACTTGTCAAAGATCTCGATAATTCCGCAGAATCATCAATGTGGAGCTTAACGGGATCGAACCGATGACCTCCTGGTTGCAAACCAGGCGCTCTCCCAACTGAGCTAAAGCCCCTTTGTTGTCTTGTGGGCCTAGATAGACTCGAACTATCGACCTCACGCTTATCAGGCGTGCGCTCTAACCACCTGAGCTATAGGCCCATAACTCTCTGCCTGAGATCCAGGCTCATCCAACAAAGGATGTTCAAAAAGCGTATTCTGACTTCGTTTCTTAACTGACAGAAACGTGGTCAGGATATATAAAAGGGTATGCAGGCTAAGTAATATGTTCAACCTAGCTGGAGCGTTAGCTCCGCTATCTCCTTAGAAAGGAGGTGATCCAGCCGCACTTTCCAGTACGGCTACCTTGTTACGACTTCGCCCCAGTCATCGGTCTTACCATTGACAGCTCCTTCTCCGAAGAGTTAGGCCACTGGCTTACGGCACTACCAACTTCCATGGCGTGACGGGCGGTGTGTACAAGGCCCGGGAACGTATTCACCGCGGCGTGCTGATCCGCGATTACTAGCGATTCCAACTTCATGGGGTCGAGTTGCAGACCCCAATCCGAACTTAGACTGGTTTTTTGGGATTGGCTCCATCTTGCGATCTTGCAACCCTCTGTACCAGCCATTGTAACACGTGTGTAGCCCTGGCTGTAAGGGACATACTGACTTGACGTCATCCCCACCTTCCTCATGCTTGCGCATGCAGTCTCCATATAGTGCCCAGCATAACCTGATGGCAAATAGGGATAGGGGTTGCGCTCGTTGCGGGACTTAACCCAACATCTCACGACACGAGCTGACGACAGCCATGCACCACCTGTGATAGTGTCCTCGAGCAAGCTCTTGGAGGGATCGGCTTTCACCGATCTTTCACTAACATGTCAAAGCCAGGTAAGGTTCTTCGCGTTGCTTCGAATTAAACCACATGTTCCACCGCTTGTGCGGGCCCCCGTCAATTCCTTTGAGTTTCAGCCTTGCGACCGTAGTCCCCAGGTGGAGTACTTAACGCGTTAACTCCGGCACTGAAGGGGTTGAATTCCTCCAGCACCAAGTACTCATCGTTTACGGCGTGGACTACCAGGGTATCTAATCCTGTTTGCTCCCCACGCTTTCGTGCCTTAGTGTCAGTATCGAACCAGAGAGCCGCCTTCGCCACTGGTGTTCCTCCTAATATCTACGCATTCCACCGCTACACTAGGAATTCCACTCCCCTCTTTCGAACTCAAGACTGGTAGTTTTGAAACCAGGTCCACAGTTAAGCTGTGGGATTTAAATTTCAACTTACCAATCCACCTACGCACCCTTTATACCCAATGAATCCGGACAACGCTTGCACCCCTCGTATTACCGCGGCTGCTGGCACGAAGTTAGCCGGTGCTTTCTTCTAAGGTACCGTCACGAATCAAGCTTATTCAACTTGAAACCATTCTTCCCTTAGGACAGATCTTTACACTCCTTAAAGCTTCATCGATCACGCGGCGTTGCTGCGTCAGACTTTCGTCCATTGCGCAATATTCCCTACTGCTGCCTCCCGTAGGAGTCTGGGCCGTATCTCAGTCCCAGTGTGGCTGATCATCCTCTCAGACCAGCTACTGATCGTCGCCTTGGTAGGCCATTACCCTACCAACTAGCTAATCAGACGCAGACCCATCCGAAGACGGTAGCCGAAGCCACCTTTGATCACAAAACCCAAGGATAATGTGATGTTATCCGGTATTAGCACCAATTTCTCGGTGTTATCCCAGATCTTCGGGCAAGTTGTCTACGCGTTACTCACCCGTTCGCCAGTTTAATAGAATTCCGAAGAATTCGTTCTCCTAAGACTTGCATGTATAAAGCACGCCGCCAGCGTTCGTCCTGAGCCAGGATCAAACTCTCCATTGTAGTTTGTTTATGACTCTATTTCATTATTTACTATTTTAACTCATTGTAATTGTCGGTATCGTCAAATGAGATACCTCATATTGACCTAGACCGTGCATACCCATTTTATCAAAAATCAAGGAGTTGTTCAAGCATACTCCGCTCTCTATTTTCGAAAGCTCGCCAATATACTTTTGCACCCATGCCTCAGCAACATCAAAAATTCAATTTTGCAAAAGAATTTTCAGTTTTCTCTGAGCCCCAGATACACACTCCTGTCATAAAGCGGCGCGATAATAGTCTGAACACCCACACTTGACAACAACTATTTACAAATCAGTTAAAAAAATAGCCGGATTGGCTCCGGCTATTTGAAAATCAGGGTTTGAAGCTGGTTTTACTTCAACAATGTCATCTTTCTGATCAGAGTTGCCCCAGGGGTTGACAGTCTGTAGAGATACACACCCGCATCAGCTGAGATACCATCAAACATTCCGTCCCAGGCTTTTACATAATCGCCAGCTCCCATCGCTTCGTTGATCAGCGCCTCCCGGACCCTTCCTCTAATATCAATGATCTCCAGGCGGACCTGAGTTGCCTGGGGCAGTGAGAACTTGATCTGCGTTGATGCATTAAAAGGATTCGGGTAGTTACCCTGCAAACTGAACGCAAGGGGGATCTGCTTGACAGTTTCCACACCAACCGGTATGAGTGACGCAGGTGCCCCCGTGCGGTAAAGGTTTCCACGATGGGTAGGCCAATATTTCTTCGTATTGGCATTATCGACCATATCAACAACACCGACACCAACTAAGGAGCCGATTACGAGTTCAATATCATCGTCCCCATCCATGTCTGCAATTGAGGATGTCCCCTGGATCGATCCATATGATTCTATGGGGAAACCATAATAATTACTTCCATCCGCATTGAGACCATAGGTAAAATGGTCAGTCGCTCCGAAAAACAGCTCTGCTGAGCCATTCTTGTTCAAATTTGCGATCACAGGTGAGTTATGGATCACGCCTTCGGCGTAAACTGGCCAGCCCGGTAGTAAGCTGCCATCATCATTGAGCACGTACATGCCTCTGTCTGAGGCACCAAAGGCTATCTCGAATGCCCCATCACCATCCATATCAGCAACTGCAGGGTCCGTTCTGATCGTTGAGCCTATAGGCGTTGACCATAGTTCTGTTCCTGTGGAACTATAGGCATGAAATGCTTTATCATCCGCACCGAATAGGATCTCTAAGGTACCGGCAGCATCTCCATCAAGATTGGCAAGCGTGGGTGCTGACTGAATTGGCTTACTCATTTCAATGGGGAAACCGGCCAGGTCGGTTCCATCAATATTCAATGCGTGGACCTGATTACCTAATGTAGCGACTACAATATCGACCATACCATCAGCATTCACATCGCCGATAGCCGGCCCCACACCCAGGTAGCCGCTTAACTCAAGTGGATAATTCGGTAATAGCGTGCCATCGTGATGCATGACCAACAACTGCTTATCATACGAAAGTGCGACTATCTCAAGGTCACCGTTTACATCAAGGTCATATAGGGCTGGAGGCGCAAGGAAAATATTTGATGCTGTGTAGATAGCCTCTGCACTTCCATCGTGCTGCACGACGTAAATATTCTTATCCCAGCTGGGTATCACGATCTCCAGGTCGCCATCTTTGTCAATATCACCGACTGCAGGTGAAACTTCTGCTTTATGATTAAACTTTACAGGAAAACCAGCCAGCTCAGTCCCAGCATTTGTGATGGCGTGCAGCGAACTATCCGCAGAAGCAAAAATTATCTCCATAGCACCGTCTCCATCCAGATCGGCGATCGCGTTACCAGATTTTATCTGGGCTGTTGTGATTGGAAATCCAGCCTGCCATCTGATGTTCTCCACCGAAAAATCAAAAGAATCCAAATAGGGATAAGCCTGTCCTTCGTTGGCCTTCACTTCCAGGGAAAATGGGAAGATCGCTGAAGGGGCATCAGGACTTAGCTGAAAGGAAAACTGATCAAGGACGTTCGATTGGGTTGATCCACCTGCGATATCAGGGAAAGTCCCCATGCTATCCAAAATAGAAACAAATTCTGAGCTACTCCGGAGGATCGCAGAAACACCGACAGCGCCACCCCACTCCGGTTCATTTGAAAGGTCAATAGTAAGCGTCCCCTCTTCTCCAGGGGATAATCTGCCATCACCATCCGTATCGCTGATATCTAAAATCAGGCCGGCATGAGCGAGGCTTGGATATTTATCCCGTTCCAGAGCGCGTAAAATATTCACCCGGCCAGAACCAAGCTGGCCGGCAAAATTTGGATTTATTTCATCAATTGGATCAGCCGTCTCCAGGATCGTATCAATAAGCCATGCATTTGATTTAGTTGGATTCGCAGCTTTCAACAAACCGATACAGGAGGCTACAAGGGGTGAGGCCATGGACGTCCCAGTCATGGGAGCATATGCATTTCCCGCTGTGTTTGTAAGAATCGTACTCATCAATCCCTCGCCCGGCGCACTGATATCAACTCCAAAGAACTTTCCATCACCTAAGTCAGCACCATAATTTGCCCAACTAAAGTTATCGCTTGGTCCAACCGCGGTTACAGATACCACATTGTCATAGCCAGATGGATAGTGAGGGGTATCGGTAGGATTACCAGAGTCATCGCCATTTCCGGCAGCGGCGACTACTATTGAGCCGTAAGTATTAACGATCACATTCACTACGGATTGATTCGAAGCGCTAAAGCCAGGACCACCCCAGGAGCAATTGATGATATCTGCTCCAGATTTTGCGGCGTACAACATGCCACCCCAGCCGCCTGGGATCAATCCGTTAGAATCTTCATCGTACATGCATTTAACCGACATGATGGAGCCATTAAAGATCGTGCTGGTTACCCCTTCTGAATTATTTGAAACAGCAGCTAAAAGACCAGCGACATGCGTACCATGGGTTCGATTGCCAAACCCGGCAGCTCCCTCTAACGCAGCCATTGGATCATTGTCTGGATCAACACCACTGGTGGTTCCGGATACATCCCACCCAAAGAGATCATCAACATACTCACTCGTATTGTTGTTGTCATCAACCCCATTCGTAAAGGGAGAATCGCCATGGAGCGCGTCCTGCAAATTGGTAACTCCATCCCCATTGTAATCACTGACATAAGCCACTATCTCGTTTGGCGTAATGATGAAGTCCTTATTCAAATCCACATCAAACTTGATATCGAGTGGTATTTCTCCCTGGTTCACCCATACATTTTTCCATAGATCCGGATGCGTGTATTCCACTCCAGAGTCAACACTGGCAAGGACAATTTTGTTATCACCAGGAAGGTCACCGTTGGCGACATCCCACAGCTCCCAGGCTTCAGGTGCACCAACCTTCGGTAGATACCACTGCTGATCGAATAATGGATCATCGGGTGAATAGTTCACTCGATTGATGACTTCCGGCTCAGCGAAAAGGATGTTCTCATCGGCGGCAAACTCTGTAATCGTGTATTTGGCTGGTTTCTGTTTCGGCCCCAAGGTGAGTCGGTAGATGTTGGAGAGTACAATATCACCATCTCTGTCTTCTGGAGTCGCGCCAGGTAAATAGCGTTCCATCCTGACGATCTTCCTTGATCCCAAGAGCTCATCCAAACTGGCTAGACCGGTGAGTGGCGTTGCTCCATTCGCACCAATATCATCGATGGAAATATCAGGCTTCAGACACACCAAGATCCGGTCATCATAGGACTCCTGGTAGAGGGTCTGCCCAAATACAAAATTAATTAACAGTAGAATTGGTAAGTATTTTAATAATGATCTCATTGTTTTCTTTCAACCCCATTCAAATTTTAATATGCACCGAGAGATCGCGGGTAGTCGATATCTCTATATAAGTATATCATATTCCACACAGAAATAAAACAGCCGATCCCCTGCATTCCTAATGAATAATTAAATCAACTATTAAGCGATATTTTTAGCAATTGTCGCCTATAAGTGTAGAATAAGGCACTTAATGATAGATTTATGTCGGTTTTTCGGTCTCCCAGAGTCTATCCAAACATGATCTGGGTCACAAGTACAGCAGATATGATGCCCGCTAAGTCGGCCAAAAGCGCTGCAGGCAGCGCATGTCTGGTCTTTTTGATCCCTACGGACCCAAAATAGACGGCCAACACATAAAAGGTTGTCTCGGTAGAGCCTTCCATGACAGCTGCCATGCGAGCAGGTAATGAATCTGCGCCATAAGTATTGATCAGTTCAGAAACAATCCCGATGGCACCACTCCCACTGAGGGGACGCATGAGAGCCATGGGGATGACTTCACCGGGCATCCCGATCATCGAGGTCAATGGGGTTAATAATCCGGTAAGAATGTCAAGAGCACCTGAACTTCTAAACGCACCGATAGCAACGAGTATGGCTACCAGATAGGGAATGATCCTTACAGCGACGTCAAAGCCTTCCTTGGCACCTTCAGTAAACACCTCATACACTTTTACCTGCTTATAGCGACCATGAATAATGATGGTTAGCATGAGAAGCGGGATGGCAATAGCAGAAACACCATTAATAATTCCTTGAAACATATCAACCCTCCTCCCCTTCTGGCACTTCCAGCTTGAAACGTGGGAGTTTTTGAAGGGCCTTAATGGTAAGAATCGCTACGGTGGTAGACACACCTGTAGCGACGATGACAGGTCCAATAATCTCAGCTGGGTTAGAGGCATTTGCTGCAGCTCTGATACCGATCACTGTGGCCGGGATCAACGTGACAGAAGACGTGTTCAGCGCCATGAACATGGCCATGGCATCACTGGCTGTATCTTTGACCTTGTTAATTGTCTGTAACTCCTGCATAGCTTTCAGCCCCAGGGGTGTAGCAGCATTTCCAAGTCCCAGCATATTAGCCGCAATATTCATGACCATGGCTCCCATTGCAGGGTGATCAGGGGGCACATCCGGGAATAATCGCACCAGGATGGGACGAACGGCTTTAGCAAACAGCTTTACCAGTCCAGATTCCTCTGCGATCTTCATGAGCCCCAGCCACAAAGCCATAATACCGATAAGCCCCATGGCAAGGGTGACAGAAGCCTTAGCAGAGTCGAACAGACCCTTGGTCAATATGGTGAGGGGTTCAAAGCTTGGATCCATGACCAGGCCAGAAGCGGAGCTGTAGTCTATACCGAGACACTGGAAACCGGCGACAAGGATGCCTCCGCCCAGTAATACGAGCCAGATGGTGTTAATCATTCTGTTTTTCCTTCTCTAATTTTCGCTGCTTTGTCATCAATTTATTTACACGATCATTGATCATTGTACCCCGCTTACGGCGAATGATATAAGCAAATATCAAGACACCTAAAACATAACCGAGGGCGGCGATCAGATTCACATATACTCCTTGTTTACTGGCAAAATAACTCATTCCACTTCGAATGGAATCAGATTATAGCAGATAAAGGAAAAAGATCGTTTTAAATCGTGCTGTGAATTATTTCAAGGTCGTATCTGGTGGTACATCCAGGGTATCGAGAGGCACGATAATGATGTCAAACTGTTTGTCTTCATATTTGATTATCCCAGCCTCGGCGATGAAGAGCGTGTCAGTGGCAGGTGGATCTTTCACCAGAACTGTGTATCTGGCGCGATAAAGGTCGTTTACTTCATAGTATCCAGTGCTATCGGTATATGTTCGGCGTGGATCCAGAAACTCCCCCTGATAAAGTTCAGTCATGATCACATCCACCTGAACATCAGAATAAGGAAGCAAGGTGCTATCTTCTGTTACTGTGCCATACATTTTGTACAGTGGGTGGGCAGGCGCTGAGATCAGATGATCCTGTTTCTCACCACAGGAAAGTACCAAGAGAGACACAAAGCCAGCGATTATGCTGGTAAAAAATGATGAGAAAGGGTGTGACTGTAAGTCTTGCCTATAGCTCAAGACCTAAACCGATCCGGATTCGTCGACTCAGGTCATATGCCGAGGGATCATGCAATGATCCGCCGGGGTAGCCCTGGGAATCGACCCACAAGACATTCTGTTCATTCAGTACGTTGGTGATCTCAAAAAAGGCGTTCATTTTTGAGATGCTATTCCCCTTGCGCGACAAGTTCACACGAAAATCGACCTGATGTGTTGGGTCCATGCGGGCATCATTGGGTACGGTGTATTCTCTTTTGTCCAGGGTAAAAGGGAAACCTGAGTTATAGTGGTAAGCAAGATTAGTTGAGAACCAGACCAGGGGAGCCCACTCCAGGTTAATGACTGCTGTGTGGCGCTGGTCCCAACTCAGGGGATAAAATTTTGTCCCCCTGGTCGTTAGTTCAAAAATTCTATGCAAGCCCTCCAAACTATAGGATGATGTCCCTACAGCTGTCATCATGGTATAGGCCAGATTAGCAGTGAATTTTTCTGAGAGGGAACCTTCCACATACAATTCAAGTCCCTGGATAGCGGACTTGCCAATATTCACAAAGCGCGTAAAGCCTTCCTTTTGGTAGTTGTCCTGATAAACCAGGAGTGTATTGGAGTCTATCAGATTGACTACGTCCTTTGTGAACAGCACCACATCCACCATCCCCCAGTCGCCGAATGGCTGAATATAGCCAAACTCCAGCGCGCGGGTCTGAGCCGGCTTAAGGTCAGCATCACCCAAGGCTGAGAACCCATTGGCAATATTCAAATCCGAATTCGTGTAGAGATAATCAAAACTGGGCATCTGGAAGAAATGTCCATAGTTAAAATGGAATTTTGCATTGTTTCCTACCACCCAGGCAATACCCACTCGGGGACTCACGCTGGTTTTGACTGAGGCAGGTGAGGTAGAAACAGTATCGATGATCCAATCATCATCCAACTCTGTATAATCGATCTCGATCTGGGGTCTATCAGCCCGCGGATCAAAAAAATCGTATCTGAGGCCCGCATTAATGACGAGACTGCCCTGTTCATACTTGAGCTGTGCGAAGGCATCCCCTCGTCGCGGTTCATATTCATATTCTATATCATAGGCGATGTATACGGGAAATCCATAGCTCCAGTCCTTGATGTCCTTGCGATGAACATTTCTGCGGTAAAGCTGGTACTGGGTTAGACTCATCCCTCCTCGGAACTGGAGATCTTCGGTCATCTGTGTGGTCGTTGTGAATTTGGAATAAATATGGGTCTCCTGGTGATCCATCCACCAGGGGTAGATGCCGGCGATAACGTAACCAGAGTCAGATTCGACGGGTACGGCATTGAGCAGGTCCGTTGAACTTCCAATGATAGAACGCAGGAAGCGATAGTAACTGAAGTTCAACTCATAATATGTTTTTGGGGTCAGGGTATGGCTCAGCACGGTTGCCACCCGATTACTATATTTAGTCTGTTTTGGCAATGCCCCTAAATTGTACTTCCAGAGGTGATCATATTCACGCCACTCCCAACCAGAGTAAAGGTTTTGAAGCGATAGCTTGACCTTATTGTCAAATAAAAATGTATTGAGTTTGGCAGAGAGATTAAAATTCCATGAGGAATCCGGATCCGTGATCACCACTTTCCTGACGCCAAATTGTTCATGGATGGTCCTTGTACTGGGCAAATTGGCATCACCGGACACAAAATATGAGCCACCCACAAATGGGATAGGTCCGCCCATGGCCATATCCAGTTTGTACTCATAGGGAGCACCAGGAGAGTCGAAAGGGCGCGGATCCGCTGTATAATCCATCAGGTGTGCCTGGGTTTTCAGGAAGAATTTATCTTTCCCCTCCTTGGTCAGAATATTCACCACACCGGACATAGCATTTCCATATTCTGCAGCAAAACCGCCTGTCTGGACCGAAATATCGATAATAGATGTGTTGGGTAACTCCCCTCCTACCTTACCATCGATCACATTTTGGATAGGAATTCCATCCACCAGGTAGACTACTTCCGATTTCCGTCCCCCTCTGACGTGGCCAGCCACCACTCCTGGCTGGGATTCAATAAGTTCCTGATAATTGAGTACTGGCAGCTTTTCCAGCTGGTCCGGCGATATGAATCGAGTCGTAGCGGTTACCTGGTGTGAGAGATCACGTGCTTCCGACTCGACAACAACGGTCTCACCTTCAATAGTTGCTGTGGCTAACTGTGCGTTGATCTCGGTGTGTAGATCCACCAGGACGGGGACACCCGTAACGACCCGTTTCCCGTAACCGATCATCTCAAAGCGAAGATCGTAGTTCCCTGGAGGAATATTGATCAGCAGGTATACACCCTCATTATCTGTCACTGCACCTCGGGCACTGCCATCCAGAATGACCTGTACACCGACGATCGGTTCGCCAGATGCTGCATCGGTCACCTGGCCGGAGATCGTACCGCTGACACCTGAAAAAAGGGGAACGCTCAAGATCACGAACAATAAAGATAGTATGTTTATCTGCTTCATCTAATTCCTCAGTTCATTGAAAGTAACCGAATGTAGGTCTTCTGGATATTGATTTTTTAAATGGAGAAAGATTCTCTGATAGCTGATTCGCCGATTGGGTCACAGGAATATTTTTTGGTAAAAAAAAGAGACCCCGAAAATCGGGGTCTCTTTTGAATCTATATCTAAAATAGATCTTATTTTCTATTAGGAAGTATTTCCGGTTAGTTAAATCCAAGTTTCTGTGATTCAGTTTCATTTACTTTCTTCTGAGTTCTTTTCCGTACATTTTAAGTCGGGATGATACTCATAAACAAGCTCTCTATATTGAAGGATG